>DASXIN010000190.1:0-16814 GCA_036497945.1 Streptosporangiaceae bacterium
CGGCCGCTGCACCATGGCCACCAGCCGCGGCCCGACCTGGCTCAGCGCAGGACCCAGCCGGGCCCGGAGCAGCCGCCGGCCGCGGGGCACGGCCAGCACGATGAGTGCCACCAGAACCAGGCCGGCGAGCACCCAGTACGCCCAGGTGGGCGGGCGCAGCGAGTTGCTGCGCGCCCCGGTGATGGCCACGAAGATGACCAGCAGCACGGCGTGCAGCACGAACGCCACCACCTGGGACGCGCCGACGCTGGCCACCGCGACCGCCGGCGGTATCTTGCGCCGCTGCAGGTAGCGGACATTCAGCGCGGCGCCCCCGACCGCGGCTGGCGTGACCAGCGTGACGAACGAGCTGGCCAGCTGGGCCAGCACGGTCCGGGTAAAGCTCAGCCGCTCCAGCACGAACCCGGACAGCTGCCAGGCGGCGCCCGCGTAGGTCAGTGCCGACAAGCCGAACGCGACCAGGATCCAGAGCGGGTCGGCGGTCCGCAGCAGCGTACCCAGGTTGACCCGGGCCAGCTCGGAGGTGAGCAGGTAGACGGCCAGGATCGTGGCCACCAGGGTGATCACGGTACGCGGCCGGACCCGCTCCAGCTGGACCGGCGGCACGGCCTGCCCGTCACCGGGGTCGATGGCGAGCACCCGGGCCCGGAGCTCAGCCAGCAGGTGCTTGTGCCGGCGCAAGAACATTCGGGTCGACTGGGCCAGCACCACCGGCTGCAGCAGCGGCAGCAGCCCGATCAGCTCGGGCCCGTCCAGCTTGCGCTGGGCCAGGTCGGCGGCCCGGTCCGGGCCGGTCAGCGTGGCCAGCTCGGCCAGCAACTGGGCCAGGTCCAGGCGCAGCTGCAAGTCGCTGGCCGCGATGTCCCCGCCGCCCGGGTCGAGCAGCTTGATCTGGCCATCCGCGCAGATGACGATCTTGTCCGCGGTCAGCGCCCGGTGGGTGACCCGGTGCGCGTGCAGCCGGAGCACCGCGTCCCACACGTGCTCGACTTCGCGGTCGGTCAGCGCGCTGCCCCGCCGGGCCAGCGACGTGCCGCCATCGGCGTCGGTGGCCAGCGCCATGGCGTCCGGGCCGACCCGCAGCACGGCCCGCAGCCGCGGCGTGCGGACACCGGCGTCCTCCACCGCGTAGGACAGCAGCGCCCGGCGCTCGGCCAGCCGCTCGGTGGACAGCGGGGCCCGCCGCGCCACCTGGTCGCGCAGCCGGACCAGCCGGTACAGCCGGTACAGCAGGCCAGCCGCCTGCTGGTCCCGGTCGAACACGGTCACGTCCAGCCGCCCGCCGTCCGGGGTGGCCGCCGCGTACCGCCGCGACTCGACACCGGACACCGCCACCCGGCGCATCTCGATTACCGGCTCGTCGGCCGAGCCAAGAGCCGCGCCGATCGCCTCGGCCGACGGCCGCTGTGACGGCGAGCCCGCGGCGTAGCGCACCGCGAGCGCGATGACCCGGCCGACCAGCAGGCTGATCAGCACGGAGAGCACCGAGGTACGCAGGTCGGCCAGGCTGGTCACCAGATAGACGCCGACGGTCAGCCACAGCGCCACCCGCCACCGGGTCCGGCCGCTCAGGTCGATGATCGTGGTGAAGGCGACCAGGCCGGCCAGGGTCGCGTCGATCGGGGCGAAGCTGCTCGGTCCCGGCGGGGCCATCGCAATAGCCCGGTACAGCGTCCCGGCGAAGTCGCTGCGCAGCACCAGGTTGGCCAGCAGCACCAGGCCAAACGTGGCGGCCCCGGTGGCCACCGCCTCGGCCAGCCGGCGGCCCTGGCGGCGGATCAGCTGCCGGACGGCCAGCGCCACCAGGAAGGCCAGCAGGCCAAACAGGGAGATGCCGCGGAGCGTGGGCAGCACCACGTCCTGCAGCCGCCGGCTGGCGTCCACCACGTCCGTTTCCACGCCCTGCGTGGTGGCCCGGGCGGCCAGCCCCGCCGCCACCAGCACCCCGATCCAGAAGATGTCGACCAGGCAGCGCAGCAGGTCGGCCGGCCGTCTGATGCGCCGGACCACCTGGTCCTCGACCACAATGCTGGCCCGGGTGGGCGACGCCCCGCTCTGCTTCCCCGGGGGGCTACCCCCGGAACCCCCGGCCCCCGATGGCCGCTCGGCGGCGGAGCCGGGCGGGCCAGCCTGGCCGGCTTCCGGGCGGTGCGGCTGCGGCGTCCGCGCGGGGGTGGTCACCCGGAGATCGTTTCATCCGGCCGGCTGGACCGCATAACGGGCGCCCGGTCAGCGCCGTTTCCGGCCGGGACTCAGCCGGACCAGCCGCCACCACGCAATGAGCAGGAACAGCAAGGCGAGCACGGCTTGCCCGCCCATGTCAGTCAGCCAGGCAGCCGGCGTGTGATTCCAGATCCATTCCGGCTTGAACTGGCCGGGCGGGATGATGTTGTTGAAGTCGACGGTGGCCGCCGACGCGGCGAACCCCCACCGGGCGGGCGTCAGGTAGGCGATCTCCGCCAGCCCGACCGGCAGCGCGAGCAGGCCGCCGGACAGGATGACCTGCGCCATCACCGAGAGCACCAGGAACGGCATGGTCTTCTCGGAGGTGTTCACGATCGCGGACACCAGCAGGCCCAGCGTCATCGAGGCGACCGCGAGCAGGGCGACGGCCAGGATGATCTCCAGCAGCGGGAAGGAGGTCAGCATCGCGCCCGTGGCCGGCATCTTCAGGCCGGCCAGGCCGATCAGCACCAGCACGGCCGCCTGCACGGCGGTGAGCACCCCGAGCACGATGAGCTTGGACCACAGATAGACGCCGGCCGACAGGCCGGCCGCCCGTTCTCGTTCGTAGATGGCCCGTTCCTTGACCAGTTCGCGCACCGAGTTGGTGGCCCCGGCCAGGCAGGCGCAGATCGTGAGGGTGAGCAGCACGGACTGCACGCCGGCGTTGTCGTGCCCGGCCAGTCCTTGTGGCGCAGTCCGGCCCATGGCCAGGATCAGCGCCCCGAGGACGATGGGCAGCACACCGAGCATGATCAGGAAGTTACGGTCCGAGGCGATGACGGCTATGTACCGCCGGCACAGCGTAGACAGCTGGCCGAGACGGCCCCGGCTACGCGGCGGGGGCGGCGGGGCGGCCGACCGGTCCTGGGCCTGGGCCGGCAGCGGGCCGGACAGCCCGGCCGCCACGTACTCGGCGTAGTACGACGAGGCGCGGAACTCGGCCGCCCAGTCCCGGTCCGGCTCCGCTTCGAAGGCCTGGAACACCTCAGCCCAGCCGGGCTTCTGGAAGTGCAGCAGCCCGTCCGCGGGCGGCCCGTAGAAGGCCACCTTGCCCCCGGGCACCAGCACCAGCAGCCGGTCGCAGATGCCCAGGTTGGCCACGCTGTGCGTGACCACGATCACCGTCCGGCCGTCCTTGGCCAGCCGGTTCATCATCTCCATCACCGACTTATCCAGCCCGGGGTCCAGGCCGGAGGTGGGCTCGTCCAGGAACAGCAGGGACGGCTTGGTCAGCAGTTCCAGGGCCACGTTGACCCGTTTCTGCTGGCCGCCGGACAGCGCGCCGGCCCGGGTCTGCGCGTGCTTCGTCAGCCCGAGCTCGTCGATGACCTCGGTGACCCGGCTGCGCCGTTCGGCCTTCGAGGTATCCCCGGGGAAGCGCAGCTCGGCGGCATAACCCAGGGCGCGCTGCGCGGACAGCTGGGTGTGCAGGATGTTGTCCTGCGGGACCAGGCCGATCCGGTGCCGCAGCTCCGCGTAGTGCGTGTACAGGTCGCGGTTGTCGTAGAGCACCGCGCCATCGGTGGCGGGCCGCATCCCGGTCAGCGCGCCGAGCAGCGTGCTCTTCCCCGCGCCGCTGGGGCCGATGATGCCGACCAGGCTGCGCTCGCCGATCGGGAAGCTGACCCGGTCGAGCAGCACCTTGCCGCTGGACAGCCGCACCGTCAGCTCCTGGGCGACCAGCGAGACGTCGCCCTCGTCGATGAATTCGCGTAGTTCGTCGCCGACGAGCCGGAACGAGGCCCGGCCGATACCGATCAGGTCCTGCTCGGTAACCGTGGTCGCCTGGTCGATCCGCCGACCATTTACGAAAGTCCCATTGTGGCTGCCCAAATCGGCGATTTCATACCGTCCGCTACCCAGGTTGCGCAGTTCCGCATGCTCACGTGAAACGCTAAGGTCCGGAACGACCAGGTCATTGCCGGGCCCCCGGCCGATGCGCAGCCGACGGGTGGGCGCGCGCATTACCGCGGTTGGGCGGCGGTCCACGCTGCTCTGCCCGGGAGTCGCCGGGACGGAAGTGGGCCGGGATACGGCCAGCATCATCACCGGGCCGTCCTCCGGATGGCCGAGCCGCAGCACGCAGTTCTGGGTGACCTCCACCCGGCCTATCCGGCGGGTGCCGAGGAACGTCCCGTTCGTGCTCCCGTTGTCCTCCAGGAGCCAGCAGTTGCCGTCGGCCCGGAGCACGGCATGCCGCCACGAGACACGGGAATCGCTGACCACAATGTCCGACGCGGGGTCCCGGCCCACCCGGTACTCCGAGCCGGCCCGCAGTGTCTGGTCGGTCCCCTGAGTCTTCACCACGAGCGCTGGGGCATCCGGCGGCGAGACGAGACGCTCGTTCATTTGCCCAGTCTAAGGCGATTCAACTGACGGTAATATAGGGGCGGCCAGTATCCGGACCTGCGGGGGTTTCACTGCGGTTGCGGCTAGCATGAGCGCTCTTGTCCCGGAAAGCCCGAAACTGAATCTCTCCATCCCAGCGTGCTCGCCCGGAGCGCACAAATTGCTGCCAGGCGCGATCCGGACAGGAAGCGTCATCGGTAGGAAACCGGAACGGCGAACGCGGGAGGCGCGGTGAGCGACGAGAGCCCTTGGCCAGCCGCCGGGTTCCCGGCCGGCGCCCGGGTCGCCGGGTACCGGCTCGACGAGCAGATCGGCCGCGGCGGCATGGCGGTCGTCTACCGGGCGAATGACCTGCAGCTGGACCGGCAGGTGGCGCTCAAGATCCTCGATCCGGCGCTGGCTCAGGACGGCGAGTTCCAGCAGCGGTTCATCCGCGAGTCGAAGGCCGCCGCCGCGGTGGACCACCCGCACATCATCCCGGTCTTCGCGGCCGGCGAGGCCGACGGCGTGCTGTTCATCGCGATGCGCTACGTGGCCGGCGCGGACGTGCGCACCCTGCTCGATACCGAGGGACCGCTGCCGGCCTGGCGGGCGGTCGATATCGCCGCCCAGGTCGCCTCCGCACTGGACACCGCGCACGACCGCGGCCTGGTGCACCGGGACGTCAAGCCGGCCAACATGCTGCGCGACCGGAGCACCGGACCGCACGCCGAGCACGTCTACCTGTCCGACTTCGGGTTAAGCAAGACGGCGCTAGCCGGCGTAGCGCTGACCGCCACCGGCCAGCTGGTCGGCACGCTCGACTACGTTGCCCCGGAGCAGATCGAGAACCGCCCGGTAGACGGCCGGGCCGACCTCTACGCGCTGGCCTGTGCGACGTTCGAGATGCTGTCCGGCGCACCACCGTTCAACCGGGACCAGAGCCTGGCCGTGCTGTGGGCCCAGCTGTCCGAGCCGCCGCCGCCGCTCACCGCGCGCCGCCCGGACCTGCCGCCGGCGGTGAATCACGTGATGACCCGGGCGCTGGCCAAGTCCCCGGGCGCCCGCTATCAGCGCTGCCTCGATTTCGTGCAGGCGCTGCGGGCGGCCTGCCAGCTCGCGCCCGGCGAGGAGGCCAGCCCAGGGCCCGCCCCGGACGTCGGTGCGGAGAATGGATCGCTGGCGGCCGGGCCGGTACCACCACGGGACACCGACCCAGCGGGCGTGACCCAGCCGCCGCCCGGGCCGCCCGAACCAGATATCGCGCCCGCCGAGTCGTCCTGGTTCGAAGCACCACGCCCGGCCGCGCAGACGCCCACCGATCCGGGCCAGCCAGCCTGGGCCGAACCACCTGCCCAGGACGCCCAGCCGCCCACCGATCCGGGCCAGCCAGCCTGGGCCGGGCCGCCGCCGCAGGCCGCCGAACCGCCCACCGGCCCGATCGGCCCGCTGCCGCCCGGCGCGGAACCGCCGCCCGCCAGGCCGCCGGGCAGCGGGCCAGCGGACATCGGGCGCGGCTGGCGGTCCCGCATGGTGCCCGCCCTGATCGGGCTGCTGATCCTGGGCGTGGCCGGGACCGGGCTGGCCATCGCGCACCGAAGCCGGCATACCGCTACGCCGCCCGTGGCGCTGGCCCCACCCGGTTGCGTGAACACCTCCGCGGCCGCGCCGGCCCTGGGCCGCATCCGGCCTAGCTTTGTCCGGCTGACCGGGATGCCGTTCGCGGTCGCGGTGACGGCCGGCGGCCAGTACTCGTTCGTGTCCACCGGCGTCGGGCACTCGATCGAGGTGCTCCGCTCCGGCGGCACGTTCGCCCCGGCCCCGGTCCGGCGGATCAGGCTGCCGGCCGCGCCGCACGGCGAGGCGATCACCCCGGACGGCCAGTACCTGCTGGCCGCGTCGGGCAGCGGCGCCGTGGTGATCAGCGTGGCGCGCGCCGAGCGCCATCGCCGGGGCAGCGTGCTCGGCACCCTGACCAGCCCGCATGGCGACGGGGCGGTCGAGGTCGCACTGTCCAGGGACGGTCAGTTCGCGTTCGTCACGCTGGAGAACAGCGGCACCATGGCAGTGTTCAACCTGCGCGCTGCGCTGGCCAGCGGGCTACGCACGTCCGGCTTCGTGGGTGACATCCGGCTGGGTGTCAACCCGATCGGGATGACCGTGTCCCGGGACGGCCAGTGGCTCTACGTCACTACTCAGAGGCGCACCGAGAACAGCGAGCAGGGCACGCTGACCGTGATCAACGTGCCCCGCGTGGAGACCCGCCCGGCCACCGCCGTCCAGGCCACTGTCCCGGCCGGCTGCGACCCGGGCCGGGTGATCACCACCGCTGGCGGGTCCACCGTGTGGGTGACCGCCCGGGCCAGTAACGCGCTGCTCGCGTTCTCCGCGGCCCGGCTGCGCACCGACCCTGGCCGGGCGCTGATCGCCAAGGTCGAGGTGGGCGCGGCGCCGATCGGGCTGACCGCGCTGCACGGCGGCAGCCGGATCCTGGTGGCCAACTCCGGGCGGCACGGCACCGGCCGGGCCAGCCTGGGCGTGATCGACACCGCCGCCGCGCTGAGCGGCCGCCCGGCCGTGCTCGGGCTGATCCAGGCCGGGCTGCTGCCCCGTGAGTTCGCCGTGGAACCCGGCGGCCGGACCGCCTTGGTGACTAATTCGGTCTCGCACCAATTGGAGGCCGTAAACGTTTCCAGCCTGCGCTGACCGGAAATAAGCAGATTTTGCCCGGCCCGCGTCGACCAGGATCGATACGGATACCGGGCGAGAGGGCCAGCAGTGTGGCGGCTCGGACGGGCCCGCACCCAGCGGCCATGTCATAACATTTGCGCAACGCTGCCCGGTACCTGGCCGGGACAACGATCACCCCTGGCGGTAACCGTGAGCGATTACCCAACGCAACGCCTGCCGATCCAGCCCGGGGCTGATGATGGATCATATGGGGGCTATTTCGACGATTCGGGCCGGCCACGCCGTTACCGGCGCCGTCGCCGCGGGCTGATCATCTTCCTGATAACGCTGGTCGTGCTGGCCGTGCTCTTCGTGATCGCGGACCGGGTAGCCGTGCGCTACGCGGAGAACCAGTTCGCCAGCCAGGTCCAGTCCCAGGGCGGGCTGAGCAACAAGCCCACGGTGAACATCGAGGGCTTCCCGTTCCTCACCCAGCTGGCTGCCCGCAAGTTCAACGAGGTCCAGCTCAGCGCGGCCACCGAGAAGGCGGGCCCGGTCGTCATCGAGAACCTGCACGCGACCATGCGGAACATGCAGCTGATCAACGGCTTCAGCAGCGCCCGGGTGGGCAGCCTGAATGGCACCGGGCTGATCACGTTCGGCAGCCTGGCCAAGGCGGCCAACGTGCCCGGCCTGAAGATCTCTGCGCTGGACAACACCGAGGCCAAGGTGACCATCGACCTCGGCTTCATCTCCGGCAGCGGGGTGGCCAAGGTGACCAAGGCCGGCCCGAACAAGATCAACATCGCGGTGGTCAACGCGGGCGGGATCCCGCTGTCCGCGCTGGGCGGGCTGAACAACATGACGATCACTATCCCGGGCCTGCCGATGGGGCTCAACGTAAAGAGCGTCACCATGTCCCAGCAGGGCATCTTGGTCCACATCATCGGCAAGAACGTCACGCTCAGCGGCAACTCATGATCGGCTGGCCCTCTGGCGCTGCTCAGGGGGTCGGCTTACCATGCCGGCGTGGCCATGATGTTCGGGGTGGTGAAGCGGCTGCTGCTGGGGCAGCCGATGCGCAGCGACCGGCTGGGGCACACGCTGCTGCCCAAGCGCATCGCGCTGCCCGTGTTCGCCAGCGACGCGTTGTCCTCGGTCGCCTATGCCACCGAGGAAATCCTGATCGTGCTGTCCGTCGGCGGCATCGCGTTCTTCCACTACACCCCGTACATCGCGCTCGCGGTGGGCGTGCTGATGCTCGTCGTGGTGGCGTCCTACCGGCAGAACGTGCACGCCTACCCGTCCGGCGGCGGGGACTACGAGGTGACTAGCACGAACCTCGGGCCCAAGATCGGCATGGCCGTAGCCAGCGCGCTCATGGTGGACTACACGCTGACCGTTGCCGTGTCGGTTTCCGCCGGAGTGGCCAACCTGGCCTCCGCGTTCCCGGTGATGGACTCGCACGTCACGCTCATCGCGGTGCTCGTGGTGGCGACTATCGCACTGATCAACCTGCGCGGGGTACGTGAGTCAGGCACCGCGTTCGCCATCCCCACCTACTGCTTCATCGGCGTGGTCGCACTGCTCATCATCGTCGGCTTCACCCGGCTCGGGTTGGGCCACCACCTCGAGTCAGACAGCGCCAACTACCGGATCAAGGTCAGCCGCGAGTACACCGGGGTAGCCCTGATCTTCCTGCTGCTGCGCTCGTTCTCCTCCGGCTGCACCGCACTCACCGGGGTGGAGGCGATCAGCAACGGGGTACCGGCGTTCCGCAAGCCGAAGAGCAAGAACGCGGCCACCACGCTGGCCCTGCTGGGCGTGATCGCGGTGACCATGTTCCTCGGGGTTACCGCGCTGGCGCTGGCCAGTCACGTGCACTACGCGCCCGCCCAGGACCTGATCGGGATGCCGGCCGGGACCGCCCAGCGCACCGTGATCGCACAGGTCGGCCGGGCCGTGTTCGGGGACGGCTCGGCACTGTTCTACGTGCTCCAGTTCGTCACCGCGCTGATCCTGGTGCTGGCCGCGAACACCGCGTTCAACGGCTTCCCGGTACTCACCTCGATCCTGTCCCGGGACGGGTACCTACCGCGCCAGTTGCACACCCGCGGGGACCGGCTGGCGTTCAGCAATGGGATTTTGCTGTTGTCCGGATTCGCCATCCTGCTCATCGTCATCTTCCAGGCGTCGCCCACCAGGCTGATCCAGCTGTACATCATCGGCGTGTTCGTCTCGTTCGTGTGCAGCCAGACCGGGATGATCCGGCACTGGAACCGGCTGCTGGCCACCGGCCCGGACAAGGCCGACCGGCGGCGCATGATCCGGTCCCGGGCGATCAACACGGTGGGCGCCATCGTCACCGCGGTGGTCCTGGTCATCGTGCTGGTCAGCAAGTTCGCCAGCGGGGCGTGGATCGTCGTGGTGGCGATGCCGATCATCTGGCTGACCATGCGCGGCATCCACCGGCACTACGACCACGTCCGGCAGGAGCTGACCCCGCCGGAGGACTTCCGGCTCACCCTGCCCGCCCGGAACCGGTCCATCGTGCTGGTGTCCAAGCTGCACCTGCCCACGCTGCGGGCGCTGGCCTACGCCAAAGCGACCCATCCGAGCCACCTGGAGGCCGTGACGGTGGATGTGGATGAGTCGGAAACGCTGCGGCTCAAGGACGACTGGGACCGGGCCAGCATCCCGGTCCCGCTGACCGTGATCGCCTCGCCGTACCGGGAGATCACCCGGCCGGTCGTGGGCTACGTGAAGCGGCTCCGCCGGGAGAGCCCACGGGACATCGTCACCGTGTATGTGCCGGAGTACGTGGTCGGGCACTGGTGGGAGCAGTTGCTGCACAACCAGAGCGCGCTCCGGCTGAAGACCCGGCTGCTGCTGCAGCCCGGGGTGATCGTGGCCAGCGTGCCCTACCAGCTCCGCTCGGCCACCCAGCAGCATCCGGCGGGGCCGCCGCCCACCACAGCCCAGCCGGCGCCGGCCACAGACGCGAGGCCGCCACTGCAGAAGCTGACCGCCGGCACCGAGGAATTGCACGCGGCCGACCTGCAGGCCGAGTGCCGCGACGACGGCGCCACCCCGATCGCGGACACCGATGGCCACGAGTACGTCGATGTCGCGGGCACGCTGCGCACGGTCACCCTGCGCCCGCGGGGCGCCAGCCTGACCATGGAGGCGGACCTGTGGGACGGGACCGGCAGCGTCACCCTGGTCTGGCTGGGCCGCCGGGACATCCCGGGGATCCGGCCTGGCCGCCGGATCGAGGTGCACGGCCGGCTGGCCCGGATCAAGGACGAGCGCACCATCTACAACCCGAGCTACGAGCTGCGCCCCGGCCCGGACTGATCCGGCGGGCCGGTGGATGGCCCGCCGGCGCTGGCCACACCGCCCGGCTCGAAGCGGTAGCCCATGCCGGGCTCGGTGTGCAGGTAGCGCGGCCGGGACGGATCCGGCTCCAGCTTGCGCCGCAGGTGGGCCAGGTACACCCGGAGGTAATTGCCCTCGGTCTCGTACTGTGGCCCCCACACCTCCCGCAGCAGCTGACGCTGGGTCACGAGGCGGCCGGCGTTGCGTACCAGGATCTCGAGCAGGGACCATTCGGTCGGGGTCAGCCGGACGTCCGCCGCGCCGCGGGTCACCCGCTTGGCCGCCAGGTCCACGGTGAAGTCCGGGGTGACCAGCACCGGCTCATCCGGTGCGGGCGAGGCCCGGCGGACCGCGGCGCGCAGCCGGGCCAGCAGCTCGTTCATGCCGAACGGCTTGGTCACGTAGTCGTCGGCGCCCGCGTCGAGCGCGGCCACTTTCTGGCTCTCCTGGCCCCACGCGGTCAGCACGATGATCGGCGTGCTGGTCCAGCCGCGCACTCCTCTGATCACCTCGGTGCCGTCCATGTCTGGCAGGCCCAGGTCCAGGATGAGCACGTCGGGCCGGTCCCGGGCCATCGCGGCCAGCCCTGAGCTGCCGTCGGTGGCCGTGCTGACCTCGTACTCCCGCGCGGTGAGGTTGATCCGCAGCGCGCGCAGGATCGGCTCCTCGTCGTCGATCACCAGCACCTTGGTCACGGCGCGCCGGTCACTGTTCGGCGGCTGCAGACGACGCGGCCGGGGCCGCCGCGGCGGGCAGGACGACCTGGACGGTCAGGCCCCCGCCCGGGGTGTCGATGGCCACGATGGAGCCGCCCATGGCGGCCAGGAAGCCCTTGGCTACGGCCAGGCCGAGCCCCACGCCGGTGCCCGAGGCCCGCTCGTCCAGCCGCTCGAACGGCTCGAACATGCGCAGCTTGAACTCGTCCGCCACGCCAGGGCCGTGGTCGGACACCTCGAGCAGCACGGAGTCCCCGGCCGGGTAGGCGTGCAGCGCGGGCGGCCGCCCGTCCGGTGAGTGGGCCAGCGCGTTGGCGAACAGGTTGGCCAGCACCCGCTCCAGCAGCACCGGGTCGGTGCGGACCAGCGGCAGGTCGTCCGGCACGGCCATCCGCACGCTGCTGGCCGGGGCCAGGCCGAGCAGCGCGGCCGGCGCGACCTCCTCGACCGAGGTGGGCCGCAGGAACGGCTGCAGCGACCCGGTGGCCAGCCGGCTCATGTCCAGCAGGTTGCCGATCAGCACGTCCAGCCGGTCGGCGCCGTCCTCGATGGTGGCCAGCAGCGCTTCCTCGTCGGCTTCGGTCCACACCACGTCGGTCTGCCGCAGCGTGCTCACGCTGGCCTTGATCGACGCCAGCGGGGTACGCAGGTCGTGGCTGACCGCGGCGAGCAGCGCGGTGCGCATCCGGTTGCCTTCGGCCAGCGCCTCGGCCTGGGCCGCCTGGGTACGCAGCCGGTCCCGGTCCAGCGCCGCGCCCGCCTGGGCGGCGAAACCGTGCAGCAGCCGGGCCGGCAGCGGCCGGGGCTGGCCGGACACGATCAGCGCCACCGTGTCGCTGACCGGGACGTGCGAGCTGGCTGCTCCGTCCGGGGCGGTCCCGCTGACCGCGACGCTGACCCACTGCTCGCGAACCTGCTCGGCCAGTTCGGCCCGGCCGCCCCAGCTGCTGGTCAGATGGTCCAGCACCGCGGTGGGCGTGTCCGCCCCGCCGAGCACTGTCTGGGCCAGTTCCAGCAGCGACGCGGCCTCGCCCGCGCTGCGCGCGGCCTGCACCTGCCGCCGCGCGGCCAGGTGCACCACGCTGCTCACCGTCACCGCCACCGTGACGAACAGCAGCAGGGCCAGCAGGTTACGCGGCTCCGCGATGGTCAGCGTGTGCAGCGGCTTGGTGAAGTACCAGTTCAGCAGCAGGCTGGCAGCCAGCGCGGCGAGCAACGCGGGCCAGAAGCCGCCGATGACCGCGATGGCCACCACGGCGACCAGGTAGATCAGCAGGTCGTCGGTCAGGTCCAGGTGAGACCGCGCGGCGACCAGGATGACAGTGAGCAGCGGCAGCCCAGCCGCGGCCAGCAGCACCCCGGCCGCTTGCCGCTTACCGCCTAGGCCGGCCAGGCTCATCCCGCCCGGCCGGTCACCGCGCTCGCGCACACTGCCTAGTTTGAACGACGGCACGATTTCGCGCACTACCAGGCCGGTGCCCACGCCGAGCAGCACGCAGCCGGCCAGCACCAGGGCAGCCCGGGCCGCGACCGGGCCGGTCATCCGCAGCTGGGCGTACGGCGGGTGCGAGAAGCCGGTCACGGTGAGCCAGCCGATCAGGCCGAGCGCCACGGCGGCCCGCGGCTCGGCGACGGCGGAGCCGGCGTACACCACCAGCCCGGCCAGAATGAGCACTCCGGTGGCGGGCAGCCGGCCACCCAGGCCGGCCGCGATCGCCCC
Organism: Streptosporangiaceae bacterium; assembly: GCA_036497945.1. Taxonomy (GTDB): domain Bacteria; phylum Actinomycetota; class Actinomycetes; order Streptosporangiales; family Streptosporangiaceae; genus RYN-230. Next base: position 13,039 of record DASXIN010000190.1, read on the forward strand.
GACCACGAGCAGCGCGGCGAAGCCGGCCGGCAGCGCGAAGTGCGCGGCCAGCCCCCGCCGGGCCCAGTTTCGGTTCATCCCTTGTAACTTCACCGCAGATCGGCCCGGCGCAGCCGATCTTCACACGCCCTTAACGTCCCCATCCGATCCCTTAACGCTGCGCTAACGCACGGCCCGGCTACTGGCCCGGCGGTGCGGCTGCTGAAGGCTCGCATCGCCTCCAGCCCGGCGGCGATGAACGCGTAGACCGCGAACAGGATGACCAGCGCGAGCACGGTGGCCCCGGCCAGGCGAGCGCGATGATCCCGACGACGATGGCGAGCACCCCGTGGCATGACCGCCGGGGCCAGTACTGGCCGGGTGAGACAGTGGCATGGTCGCCTCCGTGCGATCTGATCGGTCAGCTGCCCTGCACCCAGGCTCGCGGCCAGGCAGGTGAGAGACCATCACCGGATGATGGTGATTCGCGGGACCGGACAATTCAGGCACGAGCGGCGTTGACAGTGCCCGCGCTGGCCTGGTAGCGAGAGAGGGAAGGCGCCTGGACTTGTGCCGCCGACGGCGGGGGCCCGCGGACGGCGGCGGCGTCGGGCGCATACACCAGGACAGACCTATGAAAAGTGGCTGAAGCGGCCCCCCGGCTGATCGACCGGGGTGATCTTCTCGCTGCCCTTGACCGTGCGGCGGCGAAGAAGGTGACGATCATCTCCGCTCCCGCGGGCAGTGGGAAGACGTCGCTGCTCCGTACCTGGGCACGCCGTCCCGGCCAGCCGAAGGGGCTTGCCTTCGTATCGGTGCAGCGCGATCAGCGAGATTGCCAGCTTTTCTGGCTTGCCTTGCTGCAGGCGGTCCGTCATGCCTGGGGGACTACCAGCGGCGAACAACCGCTGACCGCGACGCCCGAGTTCAACGCGCCCGCGATAGTCAACCGGGTGCTATCGGAGCTGGCCGACAGCCCCGGCCGGATCATCCTGATCATCGACGATCTCCACGAGCTGACCTCGCCGGACGTGCTCCCCCAGCTCACCCAGTTCCTGGCGAACCTTCCCGCTAACGTGCATGCGGTGCTGGCCACCCGGCGCGATCTCCAGCTACGGCTGCCTCAGCTCCGCCTGGCCGGCGAGCTGGCCGAGATCCGGGCAGTTGACCTGCGCTTCACCGAGCGCGAGACACGCGAGCTGCTCGATGCCTCGGGTATCGCGCTGTCCGAGGCCGGGGTAGCGCTGCTGCACCAGCGGACGGAAGGGTGGGCCGCGGGCCTGCGGCTCGCGGCGCTCTCATTGGCCGGTCACCCCGACCCGGAAAGATTCGTCGCGGAGTTCTCCGGCAGCGACCGGACGGTCGCCGAGTATCTGATCAATGAAATGCTGGACCGCCAGCCTGAGGATGTCCAGCAGTTGCTGCTGCGCACCTCGCTGCTCGACCGGGTCAACGGGCAGCTGGCCGATCTGCTGACCGGCCGCCCTGGCTCGGAACGGATCCTGCTGGACCTCGAGGACGCGAACGCGTTCGTCGTGTCGCTCGACCCCGAGCGGACATGGTTTCGCTACCACCATCTGTTCGCGGATCTGCTCCGGCTGGAGCTGCGCCGGACGCTGCCTGAAGAGGTGCCGATGCTGCACCGGCGCGCCGCCGAGTGGTTTATCCAGCAGGGTCAGGTGGTGGACGCCATCCGCCATACGCAGGCGGCGGGCGAGTGGCCCGCCGCGGCCCGGCTGCTCGCCGACCATTCGTTCAGCCTGGCCCTCGACGGACAAACGCAGACCATCCAGGCCCTGCTGGGGGCCTTCCCGCCGGGAGATCAGGCGGATCATCCCGAACTGGCCCTGGTGCACGCCACGGTTGACCTCCTCCACGGACACCTGGACCAGGCGGCCGCCCACCTGGCGGCCGCCGAGTCGCACGCCGGGACGGTGCCCCCAGATCGCCAGCGCCGCCTCCGGCTGGCGATCGCGTCGGTGAAACTGTCGCTGGCCAGGCGGCGCGGCAACCTGGCCGGCGTTCTCGAACAGGCGCAATTCCTTGCTTCCCCGGTCACCGGGCAGTCCGACGAGGACGTGGCGCTGGGCAGCGACTTGCGAGCCGTGGCACTGATGAATCTCGGCATCGTCGAGGCATGGGCCCTGGCGCTCCCCGACGCCGAACGCCACCTCCAGGAGGGCGCGGTTCTGGCCCGGAGGATCGGGCGGCCCTACCTCGAAGTCGCCTGCCTCGCGCAGCTCGGTTTCGCGTCTAGGATCCACTCGTTCGCTACCACCCGGCGCCGCTGCCACGAGGCGATAGCGCTCGCCGACCGATACGGCTGGAGCGCGGAGCCCATTGTCGCTCCCGCGCTGGTCACGCTGGCCGGCACGATGGTCTGGACGGGTGAGCTCGACGAAGGCGAGCGGTGGCTGCAGCGCACCACACGGGCCCTGCAAACAGACAGCGGACCCGGTATCAGGGTGCTTGTGCACATGGTGAGCGGCATGCTGCAGGCCGGCCGTGGCCGCCAAGATCAGGCGCTGGGGGAATTCACCGCGGCCGAACACCTGCAAGCACGGCTAGAGGGAACGCACGCGCTGGCCAGCCAAGTGACCGGCTGGATGCTGGCCAGCCAAGCCCGCGCCGGGCTGGCCGGCGAAGCCCGCGCCGCCCTCACGGCGCTCGCTGACGACCGGGCCAGCTCGGGCGAAGTCGGCAATGCCAGCGCGGTGATCTGCCTCGCGGAAGGCAATCCGGCCGCGGCTCTCGGCGCGGTGGCCGATGTTCTGGACGGCACAGCACCGGTCATCGGTGATGTCACGCTCGTGGAAGCTCATCTGCTGAGTGCACTCGCCTACCGTGAACTAGGTGAGCAGCGCGCGGCGAACCAGGCCGCTGAATGCGCCCTCACCCTCGCCGAGCCAGACCGGCTCGTCCTGCCGTTCGCGATGACCGGCGCACAAGGGCTGCTCGAGGACCTGCCGCGGCACGAGACCGCCCATGCCGCACTCCTGAGCGACGTCCTCGACGTCCTGCACGGCTCATCGGTGACCACCCTGAACGAGTCGCCACCGCGGCCGGCCGAGGAGCTCAGCCCAAGCGAGCTCAAGGTGCTGCGTTTCCTCCCCACGAACCTTTCCCGGTCAGAGATCGCCAGCGAGCTATCGGTCTCGGTGAACACGGTCAACACTCATGTTCGCAACATCTACGCCAAACTCCAGGCCCGTGACCGCTCCTCGGCGGTGCAGCGCGCGCGGGAACTGCGGCTGCTGTCGGCCGGCCTGACCCGTTAGCGCACGGTCACCACATCCTGGTCGCGCCGCATAACCAGGCGCACCTATGAGGGCTCAGTTCCAGCTGCGGCGGCGCAGCACGAAGACGGTCACCGCAACGAAAGCTGTGAGCAGGTCCAGTGACATCCGCGAAACGGTCGGAGCCGAGCTCGCCTTTGCACCGCACGTCACCGGCTGACGGCTGCGGCGTCTCTCAGCTCGGCAAACGCCTCAGCGAGCTGAGCCGAACTCCAGTGTGCGTTGAGTCCGCTCGGGTTGGGCAGCACCCACAGCCGGGTCGGCCCGATGCGGTCCGGCTGCGGCCCGACGACCGCGTCAACCCGGCCGAACGCGGTCCGGTACGCGGTGACCCCGACCACCGCGAGCCACCGCGGGCCGAACTCGGTGACCTTGGCCGTCAGCACCTGGGCCCCGGCCCGCAGTTCGGCTGGGCTCAGCTCGGCCGCCCGGGCGGTGGCCCGGGGCGCCACGTTGGTGATGCCCAGGCCCAGGGCCAGCAGCTGGGCCTGCTCGCTCGGC
>DASXIN010000191.1:0-67016 GCA_036497945.1 Streptosporangiaceae bacterium
CCCACCCAGATCTACACGGCCATGCTAACCGGCCCGGAGGCCATGCCGGTGTTCAACGACACTACGATTACTCCTAGTGAGAAGCGCGACATCATCGCGTACATCACGCAGACCCGGAGCGAGCCCAACCCCGGCGGGTTCAGCCTCGGCCGGATCGGCCCGGTGACCGAGGGCCTGGTCGGCTGGATCGGCGGGATCGGCGGCCTGATCCTGGTCGCCATGTGGATCACGGCAAGGCGGCGCGAGCACTCATGAGCGGCACCGAGGACTACTCAGCAGAGCCTCCCGGCCAGGGCGAGGAGGCGGCGCCGTCGGGGACGCCGCACCGGGTGATCGGCACTCCCCCGCCCGCCGAGCAGCGCACCCTGCTCGGCACGGCCACCCAGGACAGCCCACCGCCGGCCCCGCGGGAACTGCCCGCTGACCCGCAGGACCCGGTCCGGGCCAAGCGGGCGGAACGGATCGTCGCCGCCCTGTTCATCCTGTCCATGCTGGCTGGCATCGGGTTCATCGCGGCCTACATCGGCCTGGAGCTGAACTCCGGCGGTCTGGACGCCGTGCTGCGGTCCAACCTGGCGCTGGGCCTGTCCATGTCGGTCGCGTTCCTCGCGCTCGGCGTCGGCGCGGTCATCTGGGTCCGCAGCGTGATGCCGAACGTGGAGCAGACCGAGCAGCGCAAGCCGCTGGCCTCCAAGGAGGCCGACCGGGAAGCGTTCGCCGAGTCGTTCAAGGAGGGCACGGAGGCCAGCCAGTTCGTCAAGCGGCCGCTCCTGCGCCGCACCCTGATCGCGGCTTCTATCCCGCTCGGCCTGGCCCCGCTGGTGGTGCTCCGTGACCTGGGCCCGCTGCCCGGCACCACGCTGCGGCACACGGTGTGGCGCAACGGGCTGCGGCTGACCATCGCGGGCAGCAACCGGCCGCTCAAGCCGGCCGACTTCGACACGCCTGGCGGGATGATCACGGTAATCCCGGAGGGCTACCAGAACAACGACGACGAGATCGCCAAGGCGGCGGTGATCATCATCAAGTTCGGGCCGGGCCAGCTGACGCACCCGACCAACATGAACTGGACGGTGGACAACATCGTCGCCTACTCGAAGATCTGCACCCACGTGGGCTGCCCGGTGGCGCTGTATGAGCAGACCACGCACCACATCCTGTGCCCGTGCCACCAGTCCACGTTCGACGCTACGACGGGCGCGACGGTGCTCTTCGGGCCAGCCCCCCGGCCACTGCCGCAGCTGCCCATGGGCGTGGACGCCGAGGGCTATCTCATCGCCACGCATGACTTCTACGAACCGGTCGGCCCAAGCTTCTGGGAGCGGGGATGAGTATTACCAACCGGGCTCCGTCCAACGGCCAGGTCGAAGGACCGGTCGAGAAGCTACTGGACCAGACGGGCGTCTTCCTCGACGACCGGCTGCGGGCGGCCAAGTCCTTCCGCAACGTCCTGCGGAAGATCTACCCGGACCACTGGTCGTTCCTGCTCGGTGAGATCGCCCTCTACTCGTTCGTCATCCTGCTGCTCACCGGCACGTTCCTGACGTTCTTCTTCAAGCCGAGCATGAGCCCGGTGACCTACCACGGGATGTACACCAAGCTCGATGGCGTGCGGATGAGCCAGGCGTACGCGTCCACGCTGAACATCAGCTTCGACATCCGCGGCGGGCTGCTCATGCGGCAGATCCACCACTGGGCGGCCGACCTGTTCATGGCCGCGCTGATCGCGCACATGCTGCGCATCTTCTTCACCGGCGCGTACCGCAAGCCCCGCGAGTTCAACTGGCTGATCGGCATCGTGCTGTTCACCCTGGGCATCCTGGAAGGCCTGTTCGGCTACTCGCTGCCTGACGACCTGCTGTCCGGTACCGGCCTGCGGATCCTTGAGGGCGTGCTCCTGGGCATCCCGATCGTCGGCACCTACGCGTCGTTCTTCCTGTTCGGCGGGCAGTTCCCGGGCACCGACATCATCCCCCGGCTGTACGTCATCCACATCCTGCTGATCCCGGCGCTACTGCTCGCCCTGATCACCGCGCACCTGTTCTTCATGTACCACCAGAAGCACACCCAGATGCCGAGCCTGGGGCGCACCGACCAGAACGTGGTCGGCCAGCAGGCGTACCCGTACTTCGCGGCCAAGACCGGCGCGTGGTTCATGTTCATCTTCGGCGGCCTGGCCCTGCTGTCCACGTTCGCCCAGATCAACCCGATCTGGCTGTACGGCCCGTACAACCCGGCGGAGATCTCGGCCGGCTCGCAGCCCGACTTCTACATGGGCCCGCTCGAGGGCTCGCTGCGGATGATGCCCAGCTGGACGTGGGACCTGGCTGGGCATACCGTCGCCTGGAATGTGGTCATCCCGGCGCTGCTGCCGCTGGGCCTCATCTTCACCGGGGCCGCGATATGGCCGTTCCTCGAACGCTGGGCCATCGGTGACTACCGCGAGCACCACGTCAACGACCGGCCGCGGAACGCGGCCACCCGGACCGCGGTCGGCATGGCGGCGATCACCTTCTACGGCATCCTCTGGCTGGAGGGCGCCAACGACGTCATCGCCGACCACCTCAGTATCTCGCTGTACCTCACCACCGAGATCGCCCGGTACGCGATCTTCATCGGGCCGGTGGTGGCCTACTGGGTGACCAAGCGGGTCTGCCTCGGCCTGCAGCGCAAGGACACCGAGTCGCTGGCGCACGGCTACGAGACCGGCATCATCGAGATGACCCCGGAGGGCGAGTTTATCGAGCGGCACGCGCCGGTGCCGGCCGAGGAGCGGGCCGTGCTGATCGCCGCGCGCCCGGTGGCCGAGCTGCCCGCGCCATCTGACGGCGACGACGACGTGCCCGCGCGCGCCACCCGCGGCCCCATCGGCAAGGCCCGGCTGGCGCTGGGCCGGGTGCTCACCGAGCAGGTGCCGCCGTCCACCGGCGACGGGCATGGCAACGGCCACGGCAACGGTCAGCCCGAGCCGGAGCGGGCCGCGGTGACGGCCGGTGAGCCCGGCCAGACAGTCCTCGGCCAGGGCGAGACGGAGAACTCTCCGGAGGACTCCGGCAGCCACTGAGCAAGCACAGCGCAGCGACAACGCGGCCAGGATCCCGGGATCGCCTGGGTCCTGGCCGCGGTGCTGTCCGCTGCTGTCTCAGGTCACCCTGGCTCAGGCCGGGCCGAGACGGGTGACCTGCGCTGGGGCGCCCGGCCCGGCCGCCGCGGCCGGTGCCACCGCGGAGGCCGGCACGAACTGGCTGCCGCTGGCCGAGGCCAGCACCGCGTCGCCGGTGGCACTGCCGGCCAGCAGCTTGTGCCAGCTCAGGAAGTAGATGGTCCAGCCGTTGTTCCAGGTGCCGCGGACCGGGCTGCCCACCACGCTGATCGGGTCTCCGAGCATGGAGTGGTCGTAGTACCAGACGGCGTTGGCCGGGCCCACGTTGACGCAGCCGTGGCTCACGTTGACGATGCCCTGCTCGCCCACCGACCAGGGGGCGCTGTGGATGTAGGTCCCGCTCACGGTGAACTGCACCGCGTCGTAGACCAGCTCGTTGTAGTAGCCCGGGCTGCCCGGCGGGATGCCGATCGAGGCCGAGTTCATGTCCACCGGGTTGGCCATGGCGAAGGACAGGTAGTGGCCATCGGCGGTGTCCATTCCGGGCCGTCCGGTGCTGATCGGCCAGCTGCCCATCGGCCGGCCTTTCCACCACACCTTCATGTGGTGGGTGGCGGTGTTGGCCACCGCGACCAGCGAGTCGCCGATCCGGAAGTGCTGGCTCAGGCTGGCCCGGCCGAACACGCCCGGCGCGGCCTGCACCCCGGCCAGGTGCGCGGTGAACCGCACCTCGGTGTGCGCGGGCCAGTACCGCTTCGGCCGGAACCACACGCTCTTGCTGTTCATCCAGTACCAGGCGCCGGTCACCGGCTTGCTGGCGGTGATCTGCAGCGACCGCTCCACGGCCGCCTTGTCGGTCACCGGCCGGCTGAACGAGACCATGATCGGCATGCCGATGCCGTAGCTCTGCTGCGCGGTCAGGGTCGTAGTGGCGGCGATGCCGTGCGCGGGCCGGAAGGTACGGAATGTCCCGCTGATCACGGTCCGTTTATGACTGGTGCTCACCGCGGTGGCGCTGACCTGGTAGGTCTGCGCCGGGGCCAGCGCCCAGCCGGTGTGCCAGCTGCGCGACCCAGCGCGGTAACTGCCCGCCACCGGCTGGCCAGTGGCGTTACGCACTGTAACCGAGGTCAGCGTGCCGTGCTGCGCGCTGACCTGTACGCCCAGGTCCGGGCGGGTGTCCAGCTGCGCCGCGGGGTGCGCCGAGCCGGCCGCGTGCACGGCGTGCCCCGGCCCGCTGACGGCCGAGCTGAACGTCACCGTCCCGCTGGTGATGGTGACGTTGGCGGGCAGCTGCACGGCTGCCCGCTGGGCCGTCCCGGCCCCGCCGCTGCACGAGCTGGCCAGCAGCAGGCCGGCCACTGCGGCCCCGGCCACGATGTACTGTCTGGGCCCGCGGTGTGCCAGTCTGCGGGCGGTGCGCGAAATGTCCACCGACATTGAGCTACCCCCATAAGCCCGATGTGACTCTACTTAACTCCCCGTAGCCACAGCAGGCAAAACCCCCACGCCGGCCGATGATCAAACGTTTGGTGTCGCTATAACAACAGCAAACGTTTGATCACGTTTCGGGTATGGCCGGGGCGGTCAGTGCGCGTAGATGCCGCGGTAGTACTCGAAGACGAAACCGATCACGGTCAGGAAGAGGAACAGCAGGCCGATCAGGAACAGCCACCAGCCGATCGCCACGCCGAGCGCGGCCAGCGCGCCGGCCAGGCCGACGTACAGCGGCCACCAGCTGTGCGGGCTGAAGAAGCCCAGTTCCCCGGCGCCCTCGGCGATCTCGCCTTCGGGGTTGTCCTCCGGCCGCGGCGGCAGCCGACGCCCGGTGAACAGCAGGTAGAACCCGATCAGGAAGGCGAGCCCGACGGACAGCGCGAGCGCGGTGGTGCCGGTCGGGTCCTTGGAGAAGTACCAGTACACGATGTCCGTCGCGCCAAAGAACACCGCACATCCGATGAACAGGGACCCCTCAAACTTCATCTGACACCTTCTCGCCAGTAAGCCACGCAGCGGGTCACTTGTGCTCCGCTATCCGCTGCCGATGCGTCCGTCCCGACTGGATGTGCGGGTAGTGCAGGTCGAACGCGGGCCGCTCGGACCGGATGCGCGGGATCCGGGTGAAGTTATGCCGGGGCGGCGGGCAGGATGTGGCCCATTCCAGCGAGTTCCCGTAGCCCCACGGGTCGTCCACCGTGACCTTCTCGCCGTACTTCCAGGTCTTGTACACGTTGTAGAGGAAGAAGAACGTGGACGCGCCGAGGATCCAGGAGCCGATGCTGGAGATCTGGTTCAGCGTGGTCACGTCGCCGGGCAGGAACGGGTAGTTGGCCACCCGGCGCGGCATGCCCTCGACGCCGGCCCAGTGCTGCACCAGGAACGTCATGTTGAACCCGATGAACAGAGTCCAGAAGTGCCACTTGCCCAGCGTGTTGTCCAGCATCTTCCCGGTCCACTTGGGCCACCAGAAGTAGAACCCGCTGAACATGCAGAACACCACGGTGCCGAACAGCACGTAGTGGAAGTGGGCGACCACGAAGTAGGAGTCGCTGACGTGGAAGTCCAGCGGCGGGGAGGCCAGGATGACCCCGGTCAGCCCGCCGAACAGGAAGGACACCAGGAACCCGATGGAGAACAGCATCGCGGGCTCGAACGTCAGCTGCCCGCGCCACATGGTGCCCACCCAGTTGAAGAACTTCACCCCGGTGGGCACCGCGATCAGGAACGTCATGAAGGAGAAGAACGGCAGCAGCACCGCACCGGTGGTGAACATGTGGTGCGCCCACACCGTCATCGACAGGCCCGCGATCGCGATCGTGGCGCCGACCAGGCCCTTGTACCCGAAGATCGGCTTGCGGCTGAACACCGGCAGCACCTCGGTGGCGATACCGAAGAACGGCAGCGCGACGATGTAGACCTCGGGATGGCCGAAGAACCAGAACAGGTTCTGCCACAGAATCGCCCCGCCGCTGGACGCGCTGAACACCTGCCCGCCGAGCTTGCGGTCGATCTCCAGCACCAGCAGCGCCGCGGCCAGCACCGGGAACGCGAGAATCACGAGCACGCTGGTGAGCAGGATGTTCCAGGTGAAGATGGGCATCCGGAACATGGTCATGCCGGGGGCCCGCATGCAGATGATCGTGGTGATGAAGTTGACGCCAGACAGGATGGTGCCCAGCCCGGACAGGGTCAGGCCCATGATCCACATGTCGCCGCCGACGCCCGGCGAGTACACCGAGTTGGTCAGGGGCGAATACGCGTACCAGCCGAACGACGCCGCGCCGCCCGGGGTGAGGAAGCTGATCAGCAGGATCAGCCCGCCGAACAGGAAGAAGTAGTAGCTCAGCAGGTTGAGCCGGGGGAACGCCACATCCGGCGCGCCGATCTGCAGCGGCATGATCTCGTTCGCGAACCCGACGAACAGTGGGGTGGCGAACAGCAGCAGCATGATCGTGCCATGCATGGTGAACAGCTCGTTGTACTGCTGATCCGACACGATGTGGTTCTCCGGGCCGAACAGCTGGGCCCGCATGATCATGGCCATCAGGCCTGCGATCAGGAAGAACCCGAACGAGGTGATCAGGTACAGGTGGCCGATGATCTTGTGGTCGGTCGTGGACAGCCAACTGGCCAGGATCGAGCCCTTGCGTTCCGGCGCCACCCCGGTGCCCGGGGTCACGACTGGTTGCTCGACGGTGGTCACGTCACGCACCCCCTGCTGAACTCTGCGCGTGCTGCTGCGCACTGATCCAGGTACGGAACTGCGCCGGGGTGACGATCTGCACCCGGAACAGCATCCGGCTGTGGTAGACGCCGCACAGCTCGGTGCAGCGGCCGATGAACGTGCCCGTCTTGATCGGGGTCACCTCGAAGTGGTTGGGGTGCCCGGGGACCACGTCCCGCTTGAACTCGAACGGGACGATCCAGAACGAGTGCACGACGTCCACCGAGACCAGGTTGAACCGGACCGTCCGGTTCTCCGGGATGACCAGCACCGGCAGCCGTCCGGGCCAGGGCTGGCCCTGCTCGGTCACCATGCCGGTCCCGGCGCCCGGCGTCGAGTACTGCGGGTACTGGAACTCCCAGCTCCACTGGAAGCCGGTCACGTTCACCGTGACGTCCGGGTGCGGCGGGAGCTTGTCGATGTAGTTCTCGTCCCGCGCGGTGAAGAAGAAGAACACGCCGACCATGATGAACGGCACGACCGTGTACATGATCTCGATGGGCAGGTTGTAGCGCACCTGCCGGGGCGGCCGGTCCGAGTTCTTCCGGTGGAAGATCACCGCCCACAGGATCATGCCCCAGACCACCGCGCCCACGGCGAACGCCGCGATCCAGCTGCCCCGCCACAGCGTGACCACGACCTCGCCCTGCCTGGTCACGGGCACTGGCAGGCCGAGCCGGGTAAACGTGGTGGACTGGCACCCCGCCGTGCCCAGCACGACGGCACCGAGCAGCACCGCGCGCAGCGCCCAGCGGCGGGCCCAGCGGGTGGCTTCGGCTCCAGGCTCTCGGCCCGGATCATGCGCGCCCCTTCGGCGTGGGGCGCTGGGGGTGGAGCTCACAGGTTGCCTTCCCAGCGGAATGACTCCCGGCTGCACGGGCAGGTCAGGGTTGGTCCTACAGGCTGTCGTGCAAACAGTATCGTGCAGCGTCCCGCGGCCACGCGGGGGACCCCGATTGCGGCTCAGCGTGTTCTGCTCCGTTGCGCTTACGGACTGCAACGTGCGGGTATCGCCTCTCCGTGGCACGATGCATGCGAAGGACTAAGCAGAGAATGAGGTCGTCGCGGAGTATTGTCACCGTCTTAGTGAAAGGGGCGACGATCGGTACTCCCGCAGGTTCCCGGTCGGATCGGCATAGAGAGGCAGGCGCATGACTCCCCCGACGCGCCCAGCGCCGATGCTGACCATCGACGCGCTCGGCCGGAAGTGCCCTATCCCGATCATCATGCTGGCCGAGCGGATCCGGGAGGTCCCGATCGGGGCCACCGTGGCCGTGCTGGCCGACGATCCCGCCGCGCAGACCGACATCCCCGCCTGGTGCATGATGAAGTCTCAGGAGTTCGTGGTGGAGACCGCGCTGCCGCGCGGCTGGGCCTTCCTGGTCAAGCGCACTTACTGAGCGTTCCGGAACCGGTCCGCGAACCTGGGGTCCTTCTCCCACCAGGGTTCGGTCCCGGTGGGCTGCTCAGCGGGGGCATCAGGCTCGGCCGGGGCGGCGGCTTCGGCCTCATCCAGTTCAGCGTCCACCTTGGCCGCCTCGGCGCTGTCTTCCCGGATCATCTGGATGAACTGGGCGGCCAGGAACGGCAGCCCGACGAGGTCGCCCAGCACCCACAGCGCCCCGCCGCCGATGATCTGGTCGCTGCGCAGGCTGGGGCCCCACGGCCGGGCCAGCGCGTGGTAGTACGCCCCGGCCAGCAGCGTCTGGCTGGACAGCACGGCCAGGCCGAGCACGGCGTCGCCGACCACCTCGCCCGCGCTGACCCACAGGCCGACCAGGTACGGGTACTCCTTGGGCACCGGGTCGACCCGGAGGAACGTCCAGAAGAACACGAAGCCCGGGGCGAGCAGGGCCAGGTAGGTGAGCTCGCGCACCGCGTCGTTTTGCAGGCTGGCCGCGTACCAGGGTGAGAAGTACAGCACGAACGGCACCACGACCAGGACCACGGTGGTGATGGCCGGGAAGGTGAGCAGCCGGGCGGCCCGGCTGTGCACGAAGGCGTCCAGCCGCCGGCCGAGCCCGGGCAGCGTCGCGATGGCCAGGGTCAGCGGGCGGCCCAGCGCGGCGAACAGCGGCACCACCAGGAGCAGCAGGATGGTCTGCACCGAGCGGATGTAGAACAGCACGTTCTGATACACGCCGAGGAACGACATGGTCGCGATGACCAGCGTGCCCAGCCCGCCCAGGTACCAGCACCACAGCCGGCCGGCCGGCCAGGGCTGCCCGGCGCGGCGCAGCCGGCGCACCCCGGCCAGGTACAGGCCACCGGCCAGCAGTACTGCGAGCAGCACGGGCAGGTCGAGCGTCCACGAGGTGAAGACCCGGGCCGCGGTGAGTTCCGGCGGGCCCTGGTAACCGACTCCCTCCTGGCCAGCCAGGAGGGAAAGAGAAAAGGAGGCCGCCACACCGCCACGCTATCGTGTGCCTCGCCATGCCAGCCGCCGCGATCATCATCAACCGGTTGCGGGTCCGCGACGCTCCCGGGTTCCGGCGCCGCTGCCGCGAGGCCGCGCAGGCCCGCGGTCTGACCGCGGAGTTCTTCGAGACCACCCGGAACGATGAGGGCCTGGTGCTGGCCCAGCAGGCAGTGGCGGCGGGCGCCGCGCTGGTCGTCGCGGCAGGCGGCGACGGCACCGTCCGCAGCTGCGTCCAAGCGCTGGCCGACCGCCCAGCACCGATGAACCCCGGGCCGGCCAGCACCGGGCCGGCTAACACTGGGCCGGCTAACACTGGGCCGGCTAACACCGTGCCGCTGGCTATCGTGCCGCTGGGCACGGCCAACCTGGCCGCCCGGGCGCTGGGCCTGCCGCGGCGGCTGGACGCGCTACTCGCGGTGGCGTTCGGCGGGCAGCAGCGGCTGATCGATCTGGCCGAGGCGGACGGCATGCCGTACGCGGCCATGGCCGGCATCGGCCTGGACGCCACCGTGGTCGGCGCGACGCCGCGGCTGCTCAAAGAGCGGTTCGGCTGGCTCGGCTACGCGGCGGCCGGCACCGTCCGGCTGCCCGGGCGGCGGCATGAGTTCACCGTGCGGCTAGACGGCGGCCCGCCGCTGACCCGGCGGGCCCGGTCGGTGGCGGTGGGCAACGCTGGGCTGCTGCCCGGCGGCTTCGTCCTGCTGCCGGACGCACGGCTGGACGACGGCGTGCTCGACGTGGGCATCCTGGCCCCGGCTGGCCCACTGGGCTGGGGCCGGGTGGCCTACCGGGTGATCACCGGCAGCCGGCGCGACGACCGGCGGCTGGAGCGGTACCGGGCCCGCAGGGTGGACATCCAGGCCGACGCCGACCTGCCGCGCGAGGTGGACGGCGAGGTAATCGCGCCGGGCCGGACGCTGACCATCGAGATCCGCCCGGCCGCGCTGCTCGTCCGCGCACCCAGGTCATGACCCGGGTAATGGCCGAGTGTAGTCGTCTTCACACAAAGAGCCATTATCAGGTAACAGAACCACGCATTATGCGTATAAGACCTTGCGCCGGATACGCCCGTAGGAAGAACCTTTACGGGTTGTGGCCTGTTATCCAGGACACAACGATCAGGCGCCATGGTCAGCCCCTACGGAAGGAACGTGCATGCCGCATGTCACACGCTTGCGTGTGGTCAGTGCCGCGGTCGCTGCCGGAGCATTGACGCTCGGCACGCTCGCGGTCGCCACAGCCGCGCAGGCGGGCACCACGAGACGGGCGATCGCCGACACCCACCCCGCGTGGGCCGTTGCCGCGAAACGCCTCAGCAGCAAGGCCAGCGGGACCGTCAGCGCGAAGGTGTACCTGGCCCCCAGCAACGAGACCGCGCTCGCTCAGAAGGTGGCTGCCGTCTCGGACCCGAAGAGCAGTGACTACCGGCACTTCCTGACCGCTGCGCAGGTCCGCCAGCAGTTCAAGCCGACCTCGGCGGAAGTCTCGTCGGTGCGGCAGTGGCTCACCTCGGCGGGCCTGTCGGTGACCAGGGTCAGCGCGGCCAGCCCGGCGGGCGCCTACATCGCGGTGCGCGGCTCGGTGGCCGCGGCCAGCAAGGCATTCGGCGTGTCCTTCGGCACGTACCGGGGCCCCGGCGGCCAGGCCGCCCGGGCGCCTCAGTCGGCGGCCACGGCGCCGTCCTCGGTAGCCAGTTTCGTGCTCGCGGTGGCCGGCCTGGACACCGCGAAGAGCGCGATCAAGCCAGCGCTGCCGCCGCCAGGGCCGAACTACTGGGTGGCCAACCCGTGCTCGACCTATTACGGCCAGAAGGTCGCCACCAACAAGCCCCAGGCGTACGGCAAGTTCCAGCCGTGGAACAACTGCGGCTACAAGCCGAGCCAGGTGCGCGGCGCATACGGGGTCACCGCCGCCGGTGAGACCGGCGCCGGCCAGACCGTGGCCATCGTGGACGCCTACGCGTCCCCGACCATCAAGAACGACGCCAACCAGTTCGCCACCGTCGTCGGCGACAATGCGTTCGCGGCGGGCCAGTTCAAGCAGTACAAGGCGGGCCCGTACACGCTGGCCGCGGCCAACCTGTGCGATGCCGCGGGCTGGTACGGCGAGGAGACCCTCGACGTCGAGTCGGTGCACGGCATGGCCCCGGACGCCAACGTGCGGTACGTGGCCGCGGGCAGCTGCCAGGACTCCGACCTGGCCCAGGCCGATGCGCTGATCGTGAACAACGGCCTGGCCAGCATCGTCAGCAACTCCTGGGGCGAGCCGGCCAGCTACTCCACGATGAACGACGCGTTCGACGCGATTTTCCGGCTGGGCGCCGTGGAGGGCATCGGCTTCTACTTCTCCTCTGGGGACAGCGGCTACGAGGCGCCGGGCGAGGACCCCATCTCCGCGCAGCGCCAGGTCGATTTCCCGACGTCCAGCCCCTACGTCACGTCGGTGGGCGGCACCAGCCTGGCCATCGGCGCGACCAACAACTACCAGTGGGAGACCTCCTGGGGCACCCTGCTCGACCCGCTGGTGCACACCAAGACCGGCAAGAAGTGGCAGTTCACCCCGCCCGGCAAGTACCCGACGTACTACGGCGAGTCCGGCGGCGGCGGCGTGAGCACCGCATACGCCCAGCCGTCCTACCAGGCGCCGGTGGTGCCGACCAAGCTGGCCGAGTCGCTGCCCAACGGCACGACCGCTGCCAACCCGATGCGAGTGATCCCGGATGTGGCCGCGCTCGCTGACCCGAGCACCGGCATCATGGTCGGCCAGACCACGCTGCAGCCGGACGGGAAGACCTACGCCTTCGCGCTCAGCCGGATCGGCGGCACCAGTGTCGCTTGCCCGGTGTTCGCCGGCATCCAGGCCGACGCCCAGCAGGCGTACGACCAGAAGTACAGCAGCACGGTGCCGTTCGGGTTCGCCAACCCGGCGATCTACTACCTCGACGAGAACAGCACCTACAGTTCCTCGTCGCCGGCGTACCACGACGTGACCGACCACCCGCTGGGTCCCGGTTACCTCGCTCAGGTGCGCAACAACTACACCAACCCGTTCACCAAGCAGGGCCCGCTGCTCACCTATCTGCGGACCCTGGGCATCAACGGTGAGGGCGCGGACCGGCTGAAGGCCGTCTCCGGGTTCGACGACGCCACCGGCGTCGGCTCACCGGCCGACTACCTCCAGGATGTGCCGACGCTCCCGGCGCCGGGAGCCTAACGCCACGCAGTTAGTCAGTTAGCCGAGGGGGCGGTCCACCAGGGCCGCCCCCTCCGGCGTAGGCAGGCTCGGTTGCTGCACTGGCGTTGGGTAAGAAAAGTCAGCTGTAGTAGGCGCTGACCTCGGCCGCCGCGGCCGGGCCGTACACGGCGCCGAGCCGCTCGGCCAGCGCGCCGGGCTTCAGCTCATACTCCTGCGGGCCGACCGTCTCCAGCACGTGCACCGCGAGCATGTTGCCCAGCTGGGCGGCCCGCTCCAGGGACAGCCCCCAGGCGACCGCGGCCAGGAATCCGGAGCGGAACGCGTCCCCGGTGCCGGTCGGGTCCGCCTTGCGGATCTCCGGCACCGGGCCGACCAGCACCGGCTGCTCGCCGGCCCGCTCGATCTTGGCCCCGTTCGGGCCCAGTGTGGTGATCCGCACCCCGACGTTGTCCAGGATCTGCGCGGCGGTCCGGCCGCTCTTGCGCTCGATCAGCGCTTCCTCGTACTCGTTGCAGAACAGGTAGGCCGACCCGTCGATCAGCGCGCACACTTCCTGCTCGGCCAGCCGGGGCAGCTGCTGGGACAGGTCGGCGGCGAACGGGATGCCCAGGTCCTTGCACTCCTGGGTGTGCGCGAGCATGCCCCCGGGGTCGCTGGCGCCGATCAGCACCAGGTCGAGCCCGCCCGCCTGCTGGGCCAGCGGGGCCAGCGCGATGTCGGCGTCCTCGCTCATCGCGCCCGGGTAGAACGAGGCGATCTGGTTGCCGTCCACGTCGGTGGTGCAGACGAACCGGGCGGTGTGCCGGATCGCCGACTCGCGGATCCCGCCGCAGTCCACCCCGTGCCCGGTCAGCCAGTTCCGGTACGGCGCGAAATCCGCGCCTACCGCGCCGATCAGCAGCGGGTTGAGGCCGAGCACGCCGAGCCCGAACGCGATATTGGCGGCCACTCCGCCGCGCCGGATCTCCAGGCCGTCGACCAGGAAGGACAGTGACACCCGGTCCATCTTCTCCGGGATGAACTGCTCTACGAACCGGCCGGGAAACGTCATCAAATGGTCGGTCGCGATGGACCCGGTGATAGCTATACGCACTGCCGCACTCTAGGGCATGAGGCCGCCGGGCGAGAAGTCGCCCGGCGGCCCAGTGAGCTTGGCTGCCCGATCAGTGGAACGAGTCGCCGCAGGCGCAAGAGCCGGTGGCGTTCGGGTTGTCGATGGTGAAGCCCTGCTTCTCGATCGTATCCACGAAGTCGATGGTCGCACCCATCAGGTACGGGGCGCTCATCTTGTCGGTGACCACGTGCACGCCGGAGAACTCGGCGTCGATGTCACCGTCCAGTTCCCGCTCGTCGAAGTAGAGCTGGTAGCGCAGCCCGGAGCAGCCGCCCGGCTGCACGGCGATACGCAGCCGCAGGTCGTCACGGCCTTCCTGCGCCAAGAGAGCGCCAACCTTGCTGGCCGCCGTACCGGTCAGGATGACGCCCGACGTGGTCTCTGTCGTGCCCTCGTGCTGGACAGTCATAAGTGATTTACTCCCGCGTTGGACTGCCGCCGCGTCCGCGGCGCTGGCTGACCTCACTGACAACCATATGCCGTCCGCGGTCATTCCGGACCGCCCGGGCCAGCTCAAGCCTCGGCGAACTCCATGCCCGGGGTCCACGACTCGCTGCCGTCCGGCCGGATCAGGTACGCCTGGTAGCCGGGCAGCCCGGTGATCACCTCGAGGGCGGCGTCCCCGCCCACGGCCAGACCGGTGGCCAGCGCATCCGCCTGGGCCAGGCTCGGCCCGGTGACGGTGGCCGAGGCCGCCTGGCCGCCCGGCTGGCCGGTGTGCGGGTCCACCAGGTGCGCGCCCCGCTCGTAGCTGGCTGAGGTGGCCACCGCGCCGTACACCTCGAGCACGGCAGCCAGGCCCGCCGCCCGCCAGGGATGGCGGATACCAGCCCGCCAGCACCGGCCGGGCCCCGGCATACCGAACGCCGCCAAGTCGCCGCCGCCGTTGACCAGGGCCGCGGGCACGCCCGCCTGATCAAGCATGCGCAGCGCTTTATCCACCGCCCAGCCCTTGACCAGCCCGGTGGGGTCGTAGCCGCCAGGCATCGCCCACGGGTCGAACCAGCCGCCGGAAGCGTCCCGGGCCTGCTGGCAGGCGGCCTGCACCTCGGCCAGCACCGGTGACTGTCCGGCCCCGGGCGCGGTGGGCGGCTGGCCGCGGCGCAGCCTGCTCAGCGGGCTGCCCGGGTTCCAGGTGCTGAACACCGCGTCGGCGTCCTGCAGCACCGCGCAGGCGGCCTGCAGCGCGGCGCGCAGCTCCGGGCCGGGCAGGCCGCCGGGCCGCAGCGCGAACGAGACCACCGTGCCCATCACCGGCTCGGCGTGGCTGACCAGGCCGCGGTGGCTCATCCGCGGTGCGCCTTGTCCAGCGCGGCCTGCACCGACTGCGCGTAGGCCTCGCTGGTGTAGGTTGCCCCGGACACCGCCTGGATCCGCGCCGACTGGGCCGACACCACCTCGTTGCGCAGCATGGGAATGACCTGCACGGCCAACTGCTGCGAGTACTGCTCGGCGGTCTTCAGCACCGGCACCCTCACCCCGGTGATCCGCCCGCCGCTGACCGTGACCCGGGTACTCAGCTCGCCGTAACCATACGGCACGACCGGGCCGGTGAACGCGCCTGACGCCAGGCCAGGCGCGGCCCGGGGACCGGCCACCCGGGCCGCGCCCGGGCTGGCTTTCGCGGACGGCTGGGCCTGGCCGTGCGCCAGCACACTGGGGGTGGCCGGCCTGTGCAGCCCCAGGACGCCCAGGAATCCCGCCACGGTGCCGCCCAGCACCAGCCACGGCGCGCTCCTCATGACCTGCTCTCCTTCCCCGTCACAGGGCGAACGCCTCGTGATGGATGGCGTCGTCGGGGACGCCGAGGTGCCGCGCGACGGCCACGATGGCGGTCACGAAGCTCTCCGGCCCGCACACGTACATGTCGCGTTGGTTCAGGTCGCGGACCAGCCGAGGCAGCGACACCTCGTCGATCGCCGCCTCCGCCCGTGATCCGACCAGCTCGTGGATGGTGCCGCGGCGGAGCCGGACCAGCTCGCGTACTTCGGCGCTGAGCACGAGATCCTCCGGGCGGCTGGCTCGCAGCAGGACCACCGGCGCACTGCCGCGGGGCAGGTCCTCGAGCAGCGACCGCAGCGCGGTGACCCCGATCCCGCCGGCCACCAGCAAGGCGCGGGGCCGCCGCTGCGCATACCGGGTGAACGCCCCGTACGGTCCCTCGACCGCCACCCTGGTGCCGGGCCGCAGGCCGGCCAGGGACCGTGAGAAGGTGCCCACTCCCTTGACGGTCAGCCGCAGGTAGGGCGGCTCCGGCAGGGCCGAGAGGGAGAACGGGTGCGCCTGCCACCACCGGCCCGGGGTGAGGAACCGCCAGAACAGGAACTGCCCGCCGGACACCGGCAGCCGGTCCAGTTTCCGGCCGGTCAGAATCACCGACACCACATCCGGCCCTTCGGACCGCACCTCGACCACCCGCAACCGGTGCCGCGCACTGCGCAGGATGGGCAGGCCGACCCGGTAGCAGAGCACCAGGCCCGCGGTGGCCGCCCAGATGACCGACCAGACGACCTGGGTGAGCGGGTGCCCGACGAAGGACGGCCCGAGCACGATCTCGTGCGGGAACGCGAGTGCCAGCGCGAGGTACATCCACAGATGGATCAGCCACCAGGTCTCCCGGGGCAGCCGCATCCGGATGGCGCGGACGGAGATGATCCCGATCGCGCACATGATGCCCAGGGCGACCACCGCGATCAGCACGTCGGGGTACCTGGCGATCAGAACGCCCACCTCGTGCCACAGGCCGGCCCGTGCCGCGGCCGCGTAGCCAAGGGTCAGGAACAGTGCGTGCGCGGCCAGCAGGCTGATCGGCCAGGGGGCGAGCATCCGGTGCAGCCGGAGCAGGCCATCCTGACCCGCCACCCGCTCCACGAACGGGATCCGGCTGACCAGCAGCACCATGATCAGCGCGAGGTACGTGCCGACCATCCCGGTCAGGCTGCCGGCGAAGGTGAACAGGCCGCCGGGCGCGGACAGCTGGCTGGACGACTCAGCGGTGATGGTAAGTGCGATGGTGGCACCGAGGCCCACCCCAGCCAGCACCAGGGCGACGCGGGTCAGGGCGGGACGTGGCCGGGGGGCGGCCAGGCGGGCAGCCGACTTACGCTTCCGATCGGCGGGCGACGCCGGGCCGCCGAAAGCCACCGGTGAGGCACTCATAGCGGTAAACCTGGCAGGCAATACTCTCGCGCTGGTCGCTAAATCCTCTGTGCTTCCTCTGAGCTGACGGCCGGGTCAGAGGCCGGGGGCACCCCAGACCGCAAACCATCGGGACAGATCGGGCTCGATCTTCAGGTCGGCGCCGACCTGGCCGCGCACCTGGAGTTCCAGCGCGTTGTCCCGCTGCTGTCCCGAGGTCGGCGCGAACGGGTAGAACGTGCCCCGCTTGTACAGGTAGACGATGCCCAGCCGGTGGCCCGCGTCATCCTTGAAGCTGAGCAGCGTGCACAGCAGTTGCGGCCCGAATCCGCCGTCGGCCAGCGAGGCGTTCACCGCGTGCAGGTCGGTGACCAACGCCTCGAAATCATCCGGGGTGTGCTGGCAGGTCAGCCACGTGAACCCATAGCTGTCCTTGGTCACCTCGACCGACGCGGTGCCGGTGCCCATGCTGAGCAGCTCGCGTACGTCTTTCTCGATGTCCCCGAAGGCCTTGCCCTCGGCCGCCCGGAAGCAGACCGAGCCGACGCCGGTGGGCACCAGGTTCATCCCGGCCTGCAACGTGATCGCGGCGGTGGGCAGCGAGAACAGCTCGTCCAGGTTCGGCTGGGCCGGCTTGGTCCGGCCCAGCAGCGTGTCCAGAAACCCCACCGGTCAGGCCTGCTTGTTCAGCTGGTCGGAGATCTCGGAGAGCTGGCGCAGCCGCCGCTCCAGCGTCGGGTGAGTGGAGAAGATGTTGGCCAGCGCGACCTGCTTGCCGCCGGCCTTGAACGCCGGCACGAAGTAGAACGCGTTCAGCGGCTCGGCCGAGCGCAGGTCCTTCTGCGGGATCCGCGACATCGACCCGCTGACCTTCTGCAGCGCGCTGGCCAGCGCGGACGGCTGGCCGGTGAGCAGCGCCCCGGACCGGTCCGCGGCCAGCTCCCGGTACCGGGAGAGCAGCCGGATGAGCAGGAAGCTGATCGCGTACGTGACGATGCCGACGATCATCACGATGAAGATGACCGGCAGCGCGCCACCATTGTTGTTGTTGTTATTCCCGCGGCCACCGCCGCCGAACAGCTCCCCGTAGAACGCGAACCGGACTAGCAGGCCGGCGATGATGCCGAGGAACGAGGCGATGGTCATCACCACCACGTCCTTGTGCGCCACGTGCGACAGCTCGTGCGCCAGCACGGCTTCCAGCTCCTGGTCGGTCAGGTCGGGGTTGTTCAGCAGGCCGGTCGTCGCGACCAGCACCGCGGTCTTGCTGTTCCGCCCGGTGGCGAACGCGTTCAGCATCGGGGACGGCGCGATGGCCAGCCGCGGCTTGGGCATGTTGGCCAGCGCGCAGAGCCGGTCCACGATGCCGTGCAGCCGGGCCGCCTGCGGCCCGTCCTGCGGCGTGACGATCTGAGCCTGGGCCGCGCTGAGCGCGATCTTGTCGGAGTAGAACAGGGAGCCGACGCCGAGGACCAGGGCGAGCACGACCGCGAAGAACACGATCGCGCCGCCCGAGACCTTGCCGGTCGCGCTGAGCACCAGCACGAGCACGGTGACAAAGGCGACAAAAACAAGCCCGAGAAGGAACATGGTGAGGGTCATCCGGGCGGTGAGTCCTCTGTCTGGCGCATAGCGTGTCCTCGCCATGGCGCCGCCTCCGTTCCGTCAGCTGGCACGGCCAGCTGAGCGCTAGCTGGCTTCATTCACGAAGCCATAACACTTCAATTATCGGGCAGCATCCAGTGTGCGCAGTCAGCCTGAAAGCTAGCTGAGCCTCAGCTCAACCCGGGATGAGACCATCGTCCGTAAGCAGGGCGCGCACGTCGTCCATGTTCGCCTCGGAATACGGCAGAATCACATCTGACGGTTCCAACGAATCCGCCGGCACGGGTGTTCCCGCGGCCCGGACCCGGGCCAGCAGCCCGGCCAGCGCGGGCCTGAACGCCTTCTCGTCGCCCGCGTTGACCGCCGCCTCGAGCTTGGCGTCCAGCTCGTTCAGCTCGGCGGACATCACGTCGTCCACCACGAGCTGGCCCTCGCCGAGGATCCGGACGATCATGCCCCGTCACCGGTCTGCGGCTGATCCGCGGCCTTGCCCGCCTGGCCGTTCGCGGTGCTGCCGGCCGCGCCCGGCGCGGTGCCCTCGATCTCGCGCGGCGCCTCGCTCCCGCCGAGCTCGACCTTCATCCGCTCCAGCTCCCGGTCCACGTCGTGGCCGCCGCCCATCTGGTCCAGCTCCCGCTGGATGTCGTCGTTCGGCTGGGCGGTGACGTCGTCCAGCGCGCCGGACGCCATCAGCTCGTCGATCGCCCCGGCCCGGGCCTGCATCTGCGCAGTCTTGTCCTGGGCCCGCTGCACGGCCATGCCCACGTCGCCCATCTCCTCGGAGATGCCGGACACGGCCTCGCCGATGCGGGTCTGCGCCTCGGCCGCGGTGTAGGTGGCCTTGATGGTCTCCTTCTGGGTGCGGAAGGCCTCCACCTTGGTCTGCAGCCGCTGCGAGGCAGCGGTCAGCTTCTCCTCGTCGGCCTGCAGCGACTGGTACTGCGTCTGCAGGTCAGCGATCTGGCTCTGCAGCGCCGACTTGCGGGTCAGCGCCTCACGGGCCAGGTCTTCCCGGCCGCCGCCCAGCGCCTGCCGGGCCTGCCGGTCCAGCTTGTCCTGCTGCTGCTGCAAAGTGTTCATCTGCAGCTCGACACGCTTACGCGACGTGGCCACGTCAGCGACGCCGCGACGGACCTGCGTCAGCATCTCCAACTGGCGCTGGTAGGAGTAGTCCAGGGTCTCGCGCGGATCTTCCATCCGGTCCAGGGCCTTGTTGGCCTTGGCCTTGAAGATCATCGATACCCGCTTCACCACGCTCATCGGCGCGACCATCCCCTCATCGTGTAACGCTGCCGCCAGCCACCTGCGGCGGGCGAGCCGACATCCCCGCGTGGCAGCCTCGCTGCGCAGGCTGGTGAACACAGCCTACGCGGTATTTACCCGGGGGGACGACCCCCCGGAAACCACTCTGCTAGCCCGGGGGGACGACCCCCCGGACCCCCCGATCGCCGCTTCGCGCCGAGTGCCGGCTCGGCGCGGAACCCACCTTCGGCGGGCCCCGCCTCGCCTGCACGATTCCCAGCCCATCCTCTCGCTGGCTCGGGGAGGACACGCCTGCGGCGCGCCTCCCGTCGCCAGCGCGAATCCGCAAGCCCAGGAAGGCTCTTCCGAGGCCTTCGTCCCGGTAGGCTGACCTCGTGTTCAGACGACGTAACGCGGCTACCGAGGACGCCCCGGCCGAGGGTGCGACGGGCGTCGCGGAGGATGATGCCAGCGCCGAGGCCGCGGCGCGCCGCGCGGTGACCGCGGGCAAGGGCAGGCCCACGCCCAAGCGCAGCGAGGCGGAACGCCGCCGCCGCTACACCCTGGCCCCGGAAGACCGCAAAGCGGCCGCGAAGCAGTCCCGCACCCGGGACCGGTCCGACCGGGCCCGCAAGACCGAGGCCATGCGGCGCGGCGAGGAATGGGCGCTGCCGGCCAAGGACAAGGGGCCGGTCCGGGCGCTGGCCCGGGACTATGTGGACTCCAAGCGCCGGTTCAGCGAGTTCTATATGTACGGCCTGGTCGTGCTGTTGATCCTGCTGTTCCTGCGCAGTCCGGTGATACAGACGGTGCTGCCGGTGGTGCTGATCGTGATGGTGCTGGTCATGGTGGGTGAGGGTTTCTGGATCGGCCGCAAGGTGGCCGCGCTGGCCGCCGAGCGGTACCCGGGCCAGAGCACCCGCGGGATCAAGATGTACTCCGGCATGCGCGCCCTGCAAATCCGCAAGCTCCGCTTCCCCAAGCCACGGGTCAAGCCCGGCGAGAGTATCTAGTCCGGGCAACCCCTCGGTAACGCTAGCCGGCGGCCGTGGTTAAGGTCGCGGCTATGGAACATCGTCATCTCGGCCGGAGCGGCCTGAAAGTCAGCGAGCTCGCCTACGGGAACTGGGTCACCCACGGGTCGCAGGTGGAAGAGGAAGCGGCCCTGGCGTGTGTGGCCGCGGCCCTGGACGAGGGCATCACCACATTCGACACCGCTGACGTGTACGCCGGCACGCGGGCCGAGGAGGTGCTCGGCCGGGCGCTGCACGGTGTGCGCCGGGAATCCATCGAGCTGTGCACCAAGGTCTTCTGGCCGACCGGCCCGGGTGCCAACGACCGTGGCCTGTCCCGCAAGCACATCATGGAGTCCGCGCACGCCTCGCTGCGCCGGCTGCAGACCGACTACCTCGACCTGTACCAGGCGCACCGGTACGACCACGAGACCCCGGTGACCGAGACCCTACGGGCCTTCGACGACCTGGTCCGCCAGGGCAAGGTGCTGTACATCGGGGTGTCTGAGTGGCGCGCCGAGGAGATCGCCGCCGCGCTGCGCATCGCCGACGAGATGGGTTTCGACCGGCTGGTGTCGAACCAGCCGCAGTACAACATGCTGTGGCGGGTGATCGAGTCGGAGGTGATCCCGCTGAGCGAGCAGGAAGGCATCGGCCAGATCGTCTTCTCCCCCATCGCGCAGGGCGTGCTGACCGGCAAGTACCAGCCCGGCCAGCCGGTGCCCGCCGGGTCCCGGGCCACCGACCCGAGCGGCGCTGGGTTCATCGAGCGCTGGCTGGACGACGATCTGCTGGGCCGGGTGGCCGAACTCGGGCCGATCGCCGCGGACGCCGGGCTGAGCCTGGCCCAGCTGGCCGTGGCCTGGGTGCTGCAGAACCGGAACGTGTCCGCGGCCATCATCGGCGCGACCCGGCCGGAGCAGGTCCGGGAGAACGCGCGCGCGTCCGGCGTGGTCCTGGAGCCCGATCTGCTCAAGCGCATCGACGAGGTACTCGCCCCGGCCATCCAGCGCGACCCCGCGCTCACCCAGAGCCCGGCGCGCCGCTCGTAAGGGCGAGGCCCAAGGGGTCCACCGGAGCGATCCCGGGGGGTCCGGGGGGTCGTCCCCCCGGACCAGTACTACCTATTCAGGGTGCAGGCTCATGGGGCCGTACTCGATGCGGCCTTCTTCCAGCAGGGTGACCTGGTCTACGCCGCTGGCCAGCAGGTCGCGCCAGTTCTCGCCCAGCCAGCTCTCCGCGTCGCCCTGGCTGCTGAACGTCTCCCGCGGCATTCCCCGGGACGGCACCAGGCTGCCGTCGGCCTGCTCGAACTGCCAGCTCCAGGCCATGCTCGTCACCGCCTCCTCAAGATCCGCGCGTAGCGACAGTAGCTCACCGGCCCGGCGTTACCGCCGGCCGGCCCACTGTGGCCAAGATCACATTCGGCCGCGCCGGGCCGCAGCCGAGATTCCCGGCATACCGCATCCGTCCGCATCTGTACCCACCCGGCAGAACACCAGCCGGAGCAGCCAGGGAACTGTTAAGTTCTATGAGCTAGCCTGAGCCGTTGGGTGGTGCCGTCCCCTGGCTCAGCCCCGGGAGCAAGGTGGTGACGACATGGCGCGCGTCGTCGTCGTTGGTGATCTCATCACCGACACGGTCGCTCATGCGGCCCTTCCGCTGGCCAAAGGAAGTGATACCCCCGCCACCGTGAGCATGCATGGCGGGGGGTCCGGCGCGAACGTCGCCGCCTGGCTGGCCGCCGATGGTGGTGACGTGGCCTTCATCGGACGGCGCGGCGCCGATATCGCCGGCCGGAACCGGGATATGGAGCTGATGGGCTACGGCGTGGACGCCCGGCTGGTAATGGACCCGGACCGGCCAACCGGGACGTGCGTGGTCATGGTCACCCACAAGGGCGATCACACCATGATGTCCGACCCCGGCGCGAACGCCGCGCTGCACCCGGATGACCTGCCCAAGGACCTGTTCGCCCCCGGCGCACATCTACATATGTCGGGTTACACCCTGCTGAACGAGGGGTCCCGGGGCGCCGCGCTGGCCGCGTTCCAGCACGCCGGCCGGGCCGGCATGTCGATCTCGGTGGACGGCGCCTCGGCCGCGCCACTAGAGCGGGTCGGCGCCGAGCCGTTTCTGGAGATGACCAACGGGGTGACTCTGCTGCTGGTCAACATCGACCAGGCCACCGTGCTCACCGGCCGCGAGGACCCGGAGTCCGCCGCCCGGGTGCTCACCGCGTGGTACCCGCAGGTGGTGGTGAAACTCGGGCCGGACGGGGCGCTGTTCGCGAACGGCCGCCCGGACCCGATCCGGGAACACGCGCTGCCGGTGGAGACGTTCGTGGACGGCACCGGCGCAGGTGACGCGTTCTGCGCCGGGTTCCTGCCCGCCTGGCTGGACAAGAAGCCGCCGCTGGAGGCGCTGGCCAGCGGCTGCCGGCTGGCCGTGCAAGCACTCGGCATGGTCGGTGCCAGGCCCGCACTCTAACCCCAACCACGGGGACTCCCACCAGGGCGAGCCCAGCCGCCGGGCTGCCTACCTGGACGAGCTCTTTTCCCTGGCGGGCCGGGTAGCACTGGTCACCGGGGGCAGTTCCGGTATCGGCCAGGCCATGGCCACCGCACTGGCCCGGGCCGGCGCCCAGGTCGTGCTGCTGGCCCGCGGCGAGCCAGGGCTGGACGCGGCCGCCGCGGCCATCCGGTCGGCGGGCGGCCAGGTGGCCTGGGTACGCGCCGATCTGGCCGACCGGGCGGCCACGCTGGCCGCGGCCGAGCAGGTGGTGACGCCGTTCGGCGAGCCGGACATCGTGGTCAACGCGGCCGGGGTGAACCTGCGGCCGCCGCTCGGCGAGCTGACCACCGGGCAGTGGGACGAGACCATGGCGGTGAACCTGAACGCCCCGTTCCTGCTCGGCCAGCGGTTCGGGCCGGTCATGGCGCAGCGCAGCTGGGGC
The DNA here is from genome assembly GCA_036497945.1 of Streptosporangiaceae bacterium. Lineage (GTDB taxonomy): Bacteria > Actinomycetota > Actinomycetes > Streptosporangiales > Streptosporangiaceae > RYN-230. The sequence goes on from DASXIN010000191.1 coordinate 23,510, forward strand.
CGGCTTATCAACGTGGCCTCGCAACAGTCGTTCCGCGCGTTCGGCAACAGCGGCGGCTACGGGGCGTCCAAGGCCGGCCTGGCCGGGCTGACCCGGTCGCAGTCCGAGGCGTGGGCGGCCCGCGGGGTGTGCTGCAACGCGGTCACGCCGGGCTTCGTGGCCACCCCGCTCACCGCGGCCGTGGCCAGCGATCCGGTGCGGTCCGCGGCACTGGCCGCGCGCACCATGATCGGGCGCAACGGCGCGCCGGCCGACTTCGCTGGCATCGCCGTGTACCTGGCCAGCCGGGCCAGCGACTACGTGACCGGCCAGCTCATCTGCGTGGACGGCGGCTTCTCGGTCAGCTGAGGGTCCGGGCGGCCCGTGGCGACACCGAGGGCGCGGCTGGCCGAGGCAGCAAATCCAGCGGCTGGCCGGGCTGCTCGCGGAGCGCCAGCCACCGGAGAGGTAAGCCTTCGGCAAAAAGCTGGGCTCAACACGTCCGGGCATTACTGATCGGAGACACGCAGCGACCAGCATGGCGTTTCGTGACAGATGCCCCGGCGCCAGTGCTGGCCGAGCCCGCGGGCCCGGGACTGGCCGCCGCGCCAGCCCGCCGCTGGCGGCCGGGGCGCCGCTGGCTGGCGGGTGCCGCCTGGGCGGCCGCTGGGCTGCTGGTGTTCGCGTGCTACCTACGGGTGTCCCAGACCGAGCCGGGCGACTCGTACGGCGCGGTGTTCACCCTGCAAGCCTGGGACATGCTGCACGGCAACCTGCTGCTACACGGCTGGTGGCTGTCCGACGTCTCCTTCTACACCACCGAGCTACCCGAGTACCTGCTGGTCGAGCTGGCCCTGGGGCGTAGCCCGGACGTGGTGCACGTGGCCGGGGCGATCACCTTCACGATCGTGCTGCTGCTGGCCGTGCTGCTGGCCCGGGGGCAGGCCACCGGCCGCGCGGCCGCGCTCCGGATGGCCATCGTGGCCGGGATCATCTGCTCCGCACAGCCCGGCGCGGGCGTGTTCCTGTTCCTGCTCGCCCCGGACCACTACGGCAGCGCGGTGCCGGTCCTGTTGGCCTGGCTCATCCTGGACCGGGCCGCGCGGCGCTGGTACGTCCCGGTCGCGGTCGGCGGGCTGCTCGGCTGGGCCCTGGTGGCCGACTCGGTGGTGCTGCTCACCGGGGTGCTGCCGCTGCTCACGGTGTGCGCCGTCCGGCTCTGCCACCGGGCCGCGCAGCAGCGGCAGCCGCGGCGGGCGCAGTGGTTCGACGCGGCGCTGCTGGCCGCCGGGGTGCTCGCCGCGGCCGCGGCGGCCGCCGCCCTGCACCTGATCGGGGCGGCCGGCGGCTTCCGGCTGAACCCGGTGAGCTCACAGCTCACCTCGCTCGGTGCGCTGCCCGGCCACGTCTACCAGACGGTGGCCGGGCTCACCCTGCTGTTCGGCGGCGACTTCTTCGGCCAGCCGGCCGGGCTGAGCACGGTGCTCCTGCTGCTGCACCTGGCCGGCCTGGCCCTGGCCGCCTGGGCAGTCGCGGCCGGCCTGCGCCGGCTGCGGGACACCGGCCTGGTGGATCAGCTGCTGCTGGCCGGGATCCTGGTCAACCTGGCCGCGTTCGGTGTCTGGACCGACGTGACCAGCGTGTCCACTACCCGGGAGATCGTCGCGGTGCTGCCGTTCGGCGCTGTGCTCGCGGCCCGGCAGCTGGCCGGCCGGCTGGCCGCCGCCCGGGTGCTGCCGGTGCTCGCCGCGGTGGGCGGCGGCTACCTGGTCAGCCTGGGCGCGCTGCTGGCCCATTCGCCGGTGCCCCCGCAGGCCCAGCCACTGACCAGCTGGCTGGTGGCACACCACCTGCGCTACGGCCTGGGCAACTCCGGGCTGGGCAGCGTGGTCACCGTGTCCAGCGGCGGCCGGGTGGCGCTGCGCCCGCTGCGGGTGGACGGCCACCAGCTCGCGCCGGGCCAGTGGGAAGCCCAGCAGTCCTGGTTCAGCCCGGGGCAGCACGACGCGACGTTCGCCGTGCTGGCCGGCTCTCCCCCGTCGCCGCCGCTGGCGGACCTGCGGCTGGCGTTCGGCCCACCGGCCGCGAGCTACCGGGTCGGCCGCTACACGGTGCTGGTCTGGCGGCACGAGAACCTGCTGGGCCGGCTCCGCGGTGCTGGCCCGGGGGACGACCCCCCGGACCCCCCGATCGCCGCTCCGCGCCGAGCGCGGCGCAGCCGCGCGTCACAACCACGTTGTGGCGTTGAGCGTGTTGGTCGTTGGCAGGCGGCACAATGGCGGACATGGCACGACGCACCGCAACACCCCCGCCGCCCGAGGACTTCGAGGAAAACATCGTCGATATCGATGTTGCCGAGGAGATGCGGGGCAGCTATCTGGAGTACGCCTACTCCGTCATTTACCAGCGCGCGCTGCCGGACGCCCGGGACGGGCTGAAGCCGGTGCAGCGCCGGATCCTGTACCAGATGAACGAGATGGGCCTGCGGCCGGACCGTGGGCACGTCAAGTCTGCCCGGGTGGTCGGCGAGGTGATGTGGCGGCTGCATCCGCACGGGGACAGCGCCATCTACGACGCGCTGGCCCGGATGGCCCAGCCCTGGGCCATGCGGCTGCCGCTGATCGACGGGCACGGCAACTTCGGCTCGCTGGGCGGGGACGACTCCCCGGCGGCCATGCGGTACACCGAGGCCCGGCTGTCCGCGGCCGCGATGGAGATGGTGGCCTCGATCGACGAGGACACCGTCGACTTCCTGCCGAACTACGACGGCACCGAGACCCAGCCCGAAGTGCTGCCCGCCGGGCTGCCGAACCTGCTGGTCAACGGCACCGCGGGCATCGCGGTCGGGATGGCTACCAACATGGCCCCGCACAACCTGGGCGAGGTGGTGGCCGCGGCCCGGCACCTGATCGCCAACCCCGAGGCCACGCTGGACGAGCTGATGCGCTTCGTGCCCGGGCCTGACCTGCCCACCGGCGGCAAGATCGTCGGGCTGGACGGGGTCCGGGAAGCCTACGAGACCGGCCGGGGCATCTTCCGCACCCGGGCCACCGCCCGGGTGGAGAAGATCACCCCGCGCCGGGACGGCATCGTGGTCACCGAACTGCCCTACGGCGTCGGCCCGGAGAAGGTGATCGCCCGGATCAAGGACCTGGTCGGCGCGCGCAAGCTGCAGGGCATCGCCGACCTGAAGGACCTGACCGACCGGCAGCGCGGGCTGCACCTGGTCATCGAGATCCGCGGCGGGTTCCACGCCGAGGCGGTACTCGAGGAGCTGTACCGGCTGACGCCGATGGAAGAGACGTTCGGCATCAACAACGTCGCACTGCTGGACGGCCAGCCGCGCGTGCTGGGCCTGCGAGAGCTGCTGCAGATCTACGTCGACCACCGGATCGAGGTCATCCGGCGCCGGTCGGAGTTCCGCCGGCGCAAGCGGTCCGACCGGCTGCACCTGGTGGCTGGGCTGCTCATCGCGCTGCTGAACATCGACGAGGTCATCCAGGTCATCCGGACCAGCGACGACTCCGCGCAGGCCAAGGAACGGCTGATGTCGGTGTTCGACCTGTCCGAGATCCAGGCCCAGTACATCCTGGACACACCGCTGCGCCGGCTGACCCGGTACGACCGGCTGGAGCTGGAACGGGAGCAGGAGAACCTGCAGCAGGAGATCGCCGAGCTGACCGCGATCCTGGAGTCCGAGGCCAAGCTGCGCGCGGTGGTGTCCGGCGAGCTGGCCGACGTGGCCAAGCGGTTCGCCGACCCGCGGCGCACCGTGCTGCTGGAAGGCAGCGGCAAGCCGACCCGGGCCGCGGCCGTGCCGCTGGAGGTGGCCGACGACCCGTGCCTGGTGCTGCTGTCCACGGCCGGGCTGATCGCGCGGACCGCCACCGTGGCCGGCGACACGCTCGACCTCGGCGCGGACGGCGGGCCGCGGGCCGAGGGACCGCGGGCCGCCCACGACGCGATCGTCTCGACGGTGCCGACGACCGCTCGGGGCAGCGTCGGGCTAGTCACGTCCCGGGGCCGGCTCATCCGGATCGCCGTCCTGGAGATTCCCGCTCTGCCGCCCAGCGCACACTCACCCGTGCTGACCGGGGGTGCCCCACTGGCCGAGTTCGTGGCACTGGAACCGGACGAGACGGTGGTGGGCCTGGCTGCCCCGGACGGCACACCAGCCGGTCTGGCCCTCGGCACCGCGAGCGGGGTGGTTAAGCGGGTGGCGCCGGACTACCCGGCCAACGCCACCGAGGTCGATGTGATCTCGCTCAAGGAAGGTGACCGGGTGGTCCGCGCGGTGCAGCTGGCCACCGAGGACGCCGACCTGGTGTTCATCACCAGCGACGCCCAGCTGCTGCGGTTCCGGGCGGCTGCGGTACGGCCGCAGGGCCGGGCGGCGGGCGGCATGGCGGGGATCAAGCTGTCTCCCGGAGCACGGGTGATCTGGTTCGGCGCGGTCAGTGATGTTGCCGCCGGCCGCCCCGGAGACCGCGGCACCGACCCGGCCGGGGAGGCCGTGGTGGTAACCGTCGCCGGGAGCAGCGGCGTACTGCCCGGAACGGCCGCCAGCACGGTCAAAGTGACGCCGTACCGCGAATACCCGGCCAAGGGGCGGGCCACCGGCGGTGTCCGCTGCCACCGTTTCCTCAAGGGCGAGGACGCTCTGGTGCTGGCCTGGGCCGGGCCGGGCCCGGCCCGCGGCGCCACGGAAGCGGGCGTACCGGTGTACCTGCCGCCCGCGGAAGGCCGGCGGGATGGTTCCGGGGAGCGGGCCCGGCAGCAACTGGCCGCCCTCGGCGGGGTCGCGCCGGTCAGCTGATCCGCCCGGGCGGGTGTGGCCACGAACGCGGCCGTGTCCAGCAGCGCCGCCGCGCACCGGCCGGCCCGTACCGGGTCGCCATCGGCGCGGGCCAGCCGCCAGGCCTGTGGGGTTACGTGTCGATGCGGGACAGGTCGAGTTCGGCCGCGCCGCCGACGATGAACTCCCGGCGCGGGCCGACCTCGCTGCCCATCAGCAGGCTGAAAATCCCGCTGGCCGCGGCGGCGTCGGTGATCCGGATCCGGCGCAGCGTGCGGTGCCGCGGGTCCATGGTGGTCTCGGCCAGCTGGCCGGCGTCCATCTCGCCCAGGCCCTTGTACCGCTGGATGGGTTCCTTCCAGCGCTGCCCGCGGCGCTCCAGTTCCAGCAGCGTGCGGTGCAGTTCGCTGTCCGAGTACGTGTAGTGGTACTTGGCCTGGTTCTTGCGCGGGCTGGACAGCTCGATCCGGTGCAGCGGCGGCACTGCGGCGAACACCCGCCCGGCCTCGAGCAGCGGCCGCAGGTACCGGTGGAACAAGGTGAGCAGCAGAGTGCGGATGTGCGCGCCGTCCACGTCGGCGTCGGACATGAAGATGACCCGCTGATACCGGGCCGAGTCGAGGTCGAACGAGCCACCGGAGCCAGCCCCGATGACCCGGATGATGTCCGCGCACTCGGCGTTCTTGAGCATGTCGGCCAGCGACGCCTTCTGCACGTTGAGGATCTTGCCCCGGATCGGCAGCAGCGCCTGGAACTCCGAGTTCCGGGCCAGCTTGGCCGTGCCCAGCGCCGAGTCGCCCTCCACGATGAACAGCTCGCTGCGGTCGTCGGCGCTGCGGCAGTCCACCAGCTTGGGCGGCAGCGCCGAGCTGGCCAGCGCGGTCTTTCGCCGCTGGTTGTCCCGGTGCTCCCGGGCGGCGATCCGGGTCTTGGCCGCCGAGATCACCTTGTCCAGCACGGCCCGGGCCTGCTGCCGGGCCCGGCCGCGGGCCTCGAAGTACGCCTTCAGCTCGGCCGCCACCACCTGAGCGACGATCCGGGACGCAGCCGGGGTGCCCAGCACCTCCTTGGTCTGCCCCTCGAACTGCGGTTCGGGCAGCCGGACGGCGACCACCGCGGTCAGCCCTTCCAGCACGTCTTCCTTGGTGACGGGCTCATCGCCGTTCTTCAGCAGCCGGGCCGCGCGGAGCTGCTCGTTGAGCGTCTTGTGCAGGGCTCGCTCGAACCCGGTGACGTGCGTGCCGCCCTTGGGCGTGGCGATCACGTTGACGAACGACCGGGTCACGGTCTCGTACCCGGTCCCCCACCGCAGCGCGACGTCCACGTGCAGGTCCCGGTCCACCTCGGTGGGGATCATGTGGCCCTGCTCGTCGAGCACCGGCACGGTCTCGGTGAACTGGCCCGAGCCGGTCAGCCGCAGCACGTCGGTGAGCGGCTCACCGGGGGCCAGGTAGGCGCAGAACTCGCTGATCCCGCCGTCGAACCGGAACTCGGCCTCGCGCGGCTCGGCCCCGCTGTGCGGGTCGTGGTCGGCCAGCTCGGCGGCCACGTCCGGGCTGGCCGGGGCGCTCCGGTCCGCGTCGGACCGGTCGTCGCGGACCCGGATGGTCAGCCCGGGCACCAGGTAGGCGGTCTGCCTAGCCCGCTGCACCAGCGCGTCGAAGGTGAACGACGCGTCCTTGGTGAACACCTGGCGGTCTGGCCAGAACCGGATCCGGGTGCCGGTCACCTTGCGGGCCACCTTGCGCGTCTTGCGCAGCCCGGAGCCGCGGCTGAACTTCGCGGTTGGCCCGTCGGCCGCGAACTCCCCGGCGACGCCCCGGCGGAAGCTGGCCGCCCATTCGGCGCCGTCGCGGTCGACCCGCACGTCCAGCCGGGCGGCCAGCGCGTTGACCACCGAGGCGCCCACCCCGTGCAGCCCGCCCGACGCGGTGTACGAGCCGCCGCCGAACTTGCCGCCCGCGTGCAGCCGGGTCAGCACCAGCTCCACGCCGGTCAGGCCGGACTTGGGCTCGGTGTCCACCGGGATGCCGCGCCCGTTGTCCCATACCTCGGCGGACATGTCCGGGTGCAGCACGACCTCGATCGCGGTGCAGTGCCCGGCCAGCGCCTCGTCCACCGAGTTGTCGAAGATCTCCCACAGGCAGTGCATCAGGCCGCGTTCGTCGGTGGAGCCGATGTACATGCCGGGGCGCTTGCGGACCGCCTCGAGGCCTTCCAGGACCGACAGGTGCCGCGCGGTGTAGCCGTCCGCGGCGGACGACCCGGCGCCCTTCCTGGACACCGGGGCCAGCGGCGCAGCGGTCCCGACTGGGCCGGCCGTATCGGCGCGGACGGCGGTCACAGGGCCCTCCTCGGGGGGCTGGTGCCGGGCGGCACGGATGGGTGGACTGCGGGCAGGATAGCCCGCCGCGCCGGGTGCTCGCCTTAGCCACGCCGCGGACATACCCGGCCACCTGGGACAACGCGCACGTTAAAGTGGATGGACAGGGTGGCCCACCAGCCGCCCGACCAGGGGCGTTCGCTGTGGGCGTACGCCAGGGTCTTTCGGGAAGGGGCTGGCCTGACAGAGTGTTTGCATAACACGAAGGGTTCAGCCCGCCGGACACCCAGACCGGCGGCATGACGCGAGGGAGGGCGACATGACCGGAGCTCTCGCACCAAGCAGGCCGCTGAACGCAACGGATCTGTGTGACCGGTGTGGTGCCCAGGCGTACGTACGCGTTGTTCTCCCTGACTCAGGGGAGCTGCTGTTCTGCGCCCACCACAGCCGCCAGCACGCTGAGGCGCTGGCCAAGATCGCCGTCGAGATTCAGGACGAGACGGAGCGGCTGTCACCGGGCACTGAGCAGCACGACGGGTAACCAGGGCCGCGACCCGCGGGAACCCCCGGAGCCCACGGGCCGCACAACCTGGCCGGCCTGGCGTCGGCACGGCAGCGCAGCCGCGCCACGTCCAGGCGGCACCCGGGGAACGCACCCTCGCGGACGGAACTGAATACAGACGCTGACACGGCTGCCGGCTGGCACCCGAACCGGGTGCCAGCCGCCAGCCGTTTACGTGCTAACCGACCTTAATCCAGGTAGTCGCGGAGTACCTGGGAGCGGGACGGGTGGCGCAGCTTGGACATCGTCTTCGACTCGATCTGCCGGATGCGCTCCCGGGTCACCCCGTAGACCTTGCCGATCTCGTCCAGCGTCTTGGGCTGCCCGTCGGTCAGCCCGAACCGCATGGAGACCACCCCGGCCTCCCGCTCGGACAGCGTGTCCAGCACCGAGTGCAGCTGCTCCTGGAGCAAGGTGAAGCTGACCGCCTCGCCGGGTTGGATCGCCTCGGAGTCCTCGATCAGGTCACCGAACTCGCTGTCCCCGTCCTCACCGAGCGGCGTGTGCAGCGAGATCGGCTCCCGGCCGTACTTCTGCACCTCGATGACCTTCTCCGGGGTCATGTCCAGCTCTGCCGCCAGCTCCTCGGGGGTGGGCTCGCGGCCGAGATCCTGCAGCATCTGCCGCTGCACCCGGGCCAGCTTGTTGATGACCTCGACCATGTGCACCGGGATCCGGATGGTCCGGGCCTGGTCGGCCATGGCCCGGGTGATGGCCTGCCGGATCCACCAGGTGGCGTATGTGGAGAACTTGTAGCCCTTGGTGTAGTCGAACTTCTCCACCGCGCGGATCAGGCCCAGGTTGCCCTCCTGGATCAGGTCCAGGAACAGCATGCCCCGGCCGGTATACCGCTTGGCCAGCGACACCACCAGCCGCAGGTTGGCCTCCAGCAGGTGGTTCTTGGCCCGCCGGCCGTCCTCGGCGATCCACTCCATGTCCAGCCGGGCCGACACCTCGAGGCCGTCCATGCCCTCGGCCAACTTCTCCTCGGCGAACAGGCCCGCCTCGATCCGCTTGGCCAGCTCGACTTCCTGCTCCGCGTTGAGCAGCGGGACCTTGCCGATCTGCTTCAGGTAGTCCTTGACCGGGTCGGCCGTCGCGCCCGCGGACGCCACCTGGGCGGCCGGCAAGTCGTCGTCGTCGTCGCCGTAGACGAATGCCTCTTCCTCGCCAGTGCCAGGCGGCCGGGCCACCGTGCCCGGCGTGGCCGCGGCCGGGCCGCCCGTCGCGGCACCCTCGGCCAGCGCGGTCGCGGCGCCCGCCACCACCGGCCCGTCCGCGGTCAGCGCGTCGGGGGCCTCGTCGTCCTCGTCTTCTTCGGCCGGCGCCTCGTCGGGCACGTCTACCTCCGCGCCCACGACATCGACCACGACCTCCTCGACGTCCAGGTCCGCTTCCACCGCGGCGACGTCGAAATCTTCCAGTTCCACCGACTCCAGGCTCTCGTCGGCCAGGTCCACGTCACCCGGCCCGACCTCGGCATCCAGGTCGGCGACATCGGCCAGATCGGTCACTTCTGCCAGGCCCACCGTTTCCTTGCCTACCCCTGCTAGATCCGGATCCTCACTCACAACGCCTGACACCCCCTGGCCGCCCGGTCCCGCGCTGTCGCCGGACCGGCCGGCACCGTCGCGCGGCGCAGGCCGCCCACCGGAATTCTTCTTCTTGCCCCGACGCCGCGAGGAGGCGCCTTCGGCACGCTCCACGGACTGGGCGGCGTCCTGCCCGGCAGCTGCCCCGTCCGGATCGACGAGCGAGACGTCCGGCCTTGGCTCCCTCCGCGCTGCGGAGCCTGCAGCGCTTGCCAACGCGGTCACCCCTTCCTTCGCTGGACGGCGGCCTGCCGAGCCGCGAATGACACCTGACGGCACGAACTGGCAGGCGACACTGGCACCTCTCCTGCATATATGAGCGGGAAATGGACCCTACCTCGTGTACCCCGCTGTTGGGGCCAAGCCGGAAACCGTACCCGGGCCGCTGTACCCCGCGGCCATCACCGGACTGGCTCCCGACCACCACCTTAGGCGGAGTCTGTGGGTGGCTCGACCCGCCGCCGCACCTCCGGGCAGTGCTGCGGCACCGGATGTGCGGCACCGTGGCACATCAGCGCTGCCGTTTCTCATACCTTCCCTCTCCGTGCCGCGGGAATGACACCGCCGCTCCCCCGGTCCGCCGGGGGGCCGTCGCGGCGGGGCACATGCAGCACCAGGACAGTCACGTCGTCATCTTGCTCGTATCCGGTGAGCATCCGGTCTACCAGGTACTCGAGCAGCCGGGCCGGGTCCTCGACCATCCCCGGCCGGGCCTGCGCCGCGACCGAGACCAGTTCGTCCAGCCCGGCATCCAGGCCACGCCGGCGGTTCTCCACCAGCCCGTCCGAGTAGAGCACCGCGGTGGTCCCCGGCGGCAGCCGGAACACGTACTGCTGCCGCGGACAGGCCCAGCCCAGCGGGGTGCCCGCCTCGGTGGTGTCCAGCCGCGGCGGGGCGTCCCGGGACAGCAGCAGCGGCGGCAGGTGGCCCGCGTTGCCCGCCAGGCCCTCCCCGGTAACCGGGTCGACCACCAGGTAGGCCACGGTGGTGACCTGCTCGTCCAGTTCGGTCGCGGTGAACAGCCGGTCCAGGCCGGCCAGCACCGCGGCGGGCCGCGGGTCCGTCAGGGCCAGCGCGCGCAGCGCGTTCCTCACCCGGCCCATGCCGGCCGCGGCGGTCAGCCCCTTGCCCATCACGTCCCCGGCCGCCACCGCGAGGCGGCCGTCGGCCAGCCGGAACGCGTCATACCAGTCGCCGCCGATCTCCATGTTCCGGGTGACCGGCAGGTAACGCGCCTCCAGGATGATGCCGGGCACGTTCGGCAGCCGGTCCGGCAGCAGGCTGCGTTGCAGGGTCTCCGCGGTGGTGTGCTCACGCTCGAACAGCGAGGCCCGCTCCAGGGCGAGCGCACACTGGCCGGCCAGCGCCTCCAGGAAGACCCGCTCCTCCTCGGTGATCCGGCGCGGCTTGGTGAAGGAGAACCGCAGCGCGCCCAGCGGCGCGCCCGCGGCCAGCAGCGGCAGCCCGACCCAGGCCCGCTCGTCGCTGTGCGCGAGGAACAGGTCAACGTTCTGCACGCCGTCGAAGTGCCGCCGCAGCGACTCCGGGTTCTCCACCAGGACCGGCCGACGGGTGGTGATGGCCAGTGTCATCACGCTGGGCGTGTCCAGCGGGAGATCAGCGGGCGGCGTGCCCGGCACGTCCGGCAGGCCGCCGGGATTGATGGTCCGTAGCCGCAGCCGCTCCCGGTCCAGCAGCGCCACCGCGGACCGTTCCGCCCCTATGGCGGACCGCCCGACCTCGGTGATCACCTCGACTACCTGAAGCACCGTCAGGGCTTCGGCCAGCATCGACGTGGCCTGCTGCAACCGGGCGGTGCGCAGCGCCGCGGCCGATAGTTGCTCGGTCAGCCGGCCGCGCATCTCCTCGGCCTCGCGCTGCCCGGTGACGTCGGTGCTGGCCCCCACCCACTCGATGATCTTGCCGTCCCGCTCGATCGGCACCGCGCGCACGTCGTAGTGCCGATACGCGCCGGTCTTGGTGCGCACCCGGTACCGGCTGTCGAACACCTTGCCGACCTGCACGCACTCGCGCCATTCCCGATCCACCCGCTCCCGGTCCTCCGGGTGGATGGCGTCCAGCCAGCCGTTGCCCAGGTACTCCTCGAGGCTCTGGCCGGTGATCCAGCGCCACTCCGGGGAGTCCTCGGCGATCTGGCCGGTAGGCGTGGTCACCCAGACGACCTGGGCGCCAGCCTGCACCAGCGAGCGGTACCGCTCTTCGCTGCGGCGCACCGCTTCCTGGGAGTTCTGCCGGTCGGTGACGTCCACCGCGATCAGCGCGACACCGGCGACGTTGCCCTCCGGGTCATGCGAGGGGAACCAGGAAAACGCCCAGTGCTGGTCACCACGGGGCTGGTCACCACGGGGCTGGTCATCACGGGGCTGGTCGGTGCCGCTGCGCTGATCGCCGTTGGCCACGCTGGGCGGGGCTGGCTCCGCCGCCGGGCCCGCGCTCGCCTCGGCCGGGGTGACCGGCTGGTTGGACTCGTAGAGCGGCTGGCCCTCGGCCAGCACATGCCGGACCGCGGACTCGGCCCGGGAGGCCAGCGAGCCAGACCAGACCTGGGAGGGCAGCAGCCCTACGTGAGCTTCCAGGTCCAGGCCGTCCAGCCCGGCCAGGGTCTGGTTGATCCGCCGGATGCGCAGATCCGGCCCGAAGAATGCGAACCCGATGGGAGCCTCGCGGAGCAGCGTGGCGAGCAGCGCCGAGTCGGAGACGTCCAACCCGGACACCCGGGGCTGAGGCACGGAGGTGTCGGTGCTCATCGCCCGCACTCCAGTCCCGTTGCTTGCGCCATGCAACGGCTCCTTCCTGCTCACGGCGGACACAAGCAGGCTAGCGGCAACGCCCGCGGTCAATAACGCACAAGCGCAGCGCCACGCCCATGCGCCTGGCCGCGTCCCGGATACCGCGGACACCCACAAGTGGCCACGCAGGCGAGCTTCCCACATCCTAGGCGATTTAACGCCGGGCCGAGGGCATCCCGGCGACTCAGCCAGCGGGAAAGACGTGGCAGGCCAGCTCGGCCGACCCGGCAGGCCGCTGGCCGCCGGGCCGGCCGAGCTCTTAAATGACCGGAATGTCACCCGCTGCTGCTGCATGATGCCCGTAATATCTGCCACACGCGGAAACATGGCCACCATCCGGCGCGGACGTGGCACGGCACCGCGAGAATCTGGAAAGCTGTCCATGTGAGCCCGCAGAGCCGACGACGAGAACCGCCAGGCGGGCCGAGCCACCCAGGTCATGGGAAGGGCACTCGCTCAGTGATCTCCGGCCAGGCGCCGCCCAACGCACTCTTCGCCGAGATGCTGCGCGCCGCCCGCGAATTGCTGGCGGTGCGCAGTCCGCTGGACGCCGAACTCATGGTCAGCGAACTGCTCGGCACCTGGTGGGGTGAGCGCCCGCCGCGCAGTGCCCAGGGCGATGTCGAGGAACTGGTCGGCGAGGGCCTGGTCAGCTACGCGGCGGGCCAGCGCAGGCCGGCCGCACTGGCCCTGCTGTCCGGCATCGCCTGCCTGGGCACCCCGCGGCAGGCCATGCAGGCCGAGGCGGCCGCGCTGGCCCTGATCGAGCGGGGCGTGATCGTGCCGCCGTGGGCCGAGCACGTCGGCGCGGTGAGCGCGGGCGACTGCTACGTGAACTCGGACCTGTTCGGCGACCGCGATGAGGTCGTCTGCGTGTACAGCTACGCGGGCGAGGACCCGCACGCGCTGGTCATGGTGGTGGATTACAACGCGGCCGGGATGCTCCGTGACGGCTGGGTGACCTCCCAGGTGGACCGGCTGCTGGAACGCTGCCGGGCGGCCAGCGACGGAGCCGACGGGCAGCCCGTGCGAGTGTCGTTCAGCCAGGTGGAAGCGCCTCAGGCGCGACGGTTGCTGGAGACCGCGCTGGCCGTCACCGAGGCGGCCATGGGGCCGTCGCCCAGCGAGTCGTTCGCGTCGTATCACGCGTTCATCCGGTCCCGGATCCGTACGCTGCCGCCGGCCCGGGCCGGTCATGGCGGCGCCCGGGGCAGCGGCCCGGCCCCGTGGGGCGACGGGCACGGCTCCGGCTGGGGCGGCGCGACCGCGCGGCGGCACGCCTGGACCCGGGACCGCCGGGCCATGCTGGTGGCCGAGTTCCTCGCCTCAGACGAGGCGGAAGACCTCTCGGACACCCAGGCAGCCAGCCGCTGCGCGGATCACATCATCGACTACGGCTGCGACCAGGACTTCGGCCGGCCGCTCCGGATGAGCCCAGCCAAGGTGGCCACCTACCTGCTCGACTGGCTGCCGCGCAAGGTACTGCTGTTCCCGGCCGAGCAGCACGCCATGCCGCACGTGCTGGCGGCCTGGGTGCGCTGGGCCGGCCGTCGCCAAGGGGTGGCGGCCGAGATGATCGCCGAGACGCTGGACGCGGTCTTCGATTCGATGGGCAAGTTCGCCCAGGTTTATCACGATCCGACGTCATTCGGCCTGGACACCGCGCTGGTGGCCAGGCTGCTGCCGGACGGCGACCTGGAGGCACTGCCCCGCCGGGTGTTCGCCTTCCCGGTTCTGCGCGGCATGTTCGGCGGCATCGACCTGGCCACCCTGGACCCGGCCACCCAGACCGACCGGCGCACCCTGCTGGCCGCCGACCACAACGACGCCAACGGGCGGCCGAGCGGCCGGCTGCACATCGACCGGCACCTCGCCCTGGCTGACCGGCTGTGGCGGGATGACCCGCCCGAGCTGTGGGAAGCCGCGCAGCGGCTGCTGGATCTGGGCGAGGACCGGCATGCCGTGCTGCACACGCTGATGTACGCGATCCGGGACGCGGGCAGCGACCCAGCCAGCCTCATCGCCGCCCTGCGCGATCTGCCGCCCGCTCCCCCGCTCTGATCGCCCGGCCCGCCACCACTGCCGACGCCCGCACTCCGGCGACTGCGCGGCGGCCCGGGTCAGCGGGGCCAGCCGGCGTTAAGAAAGTTGCGGCTGCTCAGCCTGGCGCGGCGCCGGGGCCGGCCAGCTCACGGAACGCGCCGCGGAGGTCGGCCGCGGACACGGTGGTGAGATCCGCGGCGCTGGCCGCGTCTTCCAGGTCGGCCACCCGGAGGTCGCGGGCCGCGCAGGCCCGCTCGAACAGGCTGCGGGCGAACCGGCCGTTGCCCAGCTCGTCGATGTTGCCGCGCCGCGCGGCCTCGATGAAGATCTCCTCGAGCACCGGCAGCGCGTCCGGCTCGAAGGTGTCCCCGTGCTGCTCGGCGATCACGCCAGCGATCCGGCACAGCTCGGCCGGCGAGTAGCTGGGGAAGCCGATCCGGGTGCTGAACCGCGAGGCTAGCCCGGGGTTGCTGTGCAGGAACCGGTCCATGTCGGCCGGGTAGCCAGCCAGCACGATGACCAGCCGGTCGCGGTCGTCCTCGGCCCGCTTGAGCAGGGTGGCCACCGCTTCCGAACCGTACGCGTCGCCGCCGGAGTAGCCCATGTTGTACAGCGAGTACGCCTCGTCGATGAACAGCACGCCGCCGAGCGCCGAGTCGATCAGCTTCCCGGTCTTGATCGCGGTGGAGCCGAGGTGCTCACCGACCAGGTCGGCCCGGTGCGCCTCGATCACCTCCGGCCGGACCAGCAGGCCGAGCGCGGTGAAGATCCGGCCCAGGATGCGGGCCACCGTGGTCTTGCCGGTCCCCGGCGGCCCGGTGAACACGAAGTTCCGGGCGGGCGGCTGGCTGGACAGCCCCTGCCGCTGCCGCTGCCGGGCCACCCGGAGCTGCGCGGCGATCTCGCGCACCTGCCGTTTGACCGGCTCCAGCCCGACCAGCTCGTCCAGCTCGGCCAGCGCGTTCTCCAGCGTGGGCGCCTCGGTGTAGCCGCGGAACCGGGCGGTCAGGTCGGCGCCGGCCTGGTTCAGGTCGGCTTCCTCCAGGGTGACCAGTTCGGCTGGGGTGGGCTCGGCGCCGTCGGCCATCACCCGGACATCGCGGGCCCGGCCGGCCTTCTCCAGCAGGCTGCGCACGAACCGCCCATTGCCCAGCTCGTCGGCCAGCCGACGGCGGCCGATGTCCTCCATCATCCGCCACAGCGCCGGGCGGGCGTCCGGGTCGAGGATCTCCCCGCGCTGCTCCAGGTCCAGCTCGGCCAGCGCCATCAGCTCGGCCGGCGTGTAGCTGGGGAACTTCACCCGCAGCCCGAACCGGGAGTTCAGCCCGGGGTTGCTGGCCAGGAACGTCTCCATCTGCTTCTCGTAGCCAGCCAGGATGATGATGAGTTCGGTGCGGTCGTCCTCGGCTCGCTTGAGCAGCGCCTGGACCGCCTCGTGGCCGAACCGGTCGCCGCCCTGGCCCTCGCTGTCGTTGACCAGGCTGTACGCCTCGTCGATGAACAGCACGCCGCCGAGGGCCCGGTCCACCAGTTCGTTGGTCTTGATCGCCGTGGCGCCGAGATACTCGCCGACCAGGTCGGCGCGCTGCGCCTCCACCACGGCGGGCGTGTCGAGCAGCCCGAACGCGTAGAAGATCTTCGCGATGACCCGGGCCACGGACGTTTTCCCGGTGCCCGGCGGGCCCAGGAAGACGAAGTGCTGCATGGGCTTCTCGGCCTTGTAACCTGCCAGCTCCCGGCGGCGCGCCGCTTCGACGGACGCGGTGATCTGCCGGATCTGGTCCTTCACCGAGCTCAGGCCGATCATGTTGTCCAGCTCGGCCATGGCCTGGGCCAGGGTGATCTCCGGCTGCTGCTGCTCCGGCGGGGTCCGGTCCCAGCCGGCCGCGCCCTGGGCCGGGCGCATCGCGCCCTCCGCGGTCTGCAGCACCCGGGGCGGCTCGCCGGGCGGCTGCCCGCGGCGGCCAGCGTTCGGCTGCGCCGGGCCGGGGCGGCCGCTGCGGCGGGACGGCCGGTCGGCCACCGCCGGGCCACCGCCGGGCAGGTACGGGGCGGCCAGGGCACTGGTCCGGCTCTGCTGGCGGCTGAGCGCCCGGGCCTCCTGCTGGGCCTTGCCGAAACGCCAGCCGACCACGCTGAGCCCGAACACCCAGGCGATGACGTAACTGATCACGGGCTGGGTGACGGCGAGGCGCCAGGCCAGCAGTGCGGGCGGCAGCGCCCAGACCATCGTCCAGGCCACCGTGCGGCACGGCACGTACTTGCGGGACAGCGCCTTGGCGTGCCCGGCGGCCACCGCCGCGCAGGGCAGCAGCAGCAACGGCACGATCCCGGCGTCGAGCCGGTTGGACACCGCGGCCACGGTGAGCACCGCCGCCACACCCCAGGCGGCCACGAACACCGAGGCGACCACCGACGTACTGCCCCGCCAGACGGCCACCGGGCCGTACCCGATGGCGATGAGGATGAGTAGGTCGAGCACCCGGGGGCCGAGGCTGAACCCCAGCACGACGATGATCAACAGTGCGATGACCAGCAGGATCTTCATCGGCAGCGGCGCTGCGGCGATGGCCTGGCGGGCGCGCGCAAGCCCTTCCTGCGCCATTCGCCTGCCGGGCAGGGACCCGTCGTCTGGCCGCATCTCGCTCCCTCGTGCCGTTCCCTGTATAGCGCTTACCACGCGCGTACAGCGACACACAACCAGATACGGGCAGAGAATGGCCAGGCCAGATTCTGCCCCGTCGGCCCCATCGGCAGCGGCTGGTGGCCGATGGCGGTCGGCGCCGCCGACCTTGCCAGGGTAATGGCCAACTGGTGCTGAGCGCCGTTACCGAAGCCGGTCATCTGCCAGCAAAGCCCTCTGACCTGGCTTTTCTCTGGTCAGATGAGTTAGCGCGGGGCGGCGTGGTGGCCGCTGCGGGGGTCAGGCCTCCAGGCCCTCCACGAACGAGTAGGGCGGCCAGGGGCCGTTTACCTCGGCCCGCATGCCCACGCCCGCTCCGGTCAGCGTGTGCGCCACCGCGGTGAACTCGGCCGCCATGTCGGCGCTGCCGGCCCGCAGCAGGTAGGCGCTGTTCAGCACCAGCCACTCGGGCCGCTCGGTGAACCGGGGGTCCTCGGCCGGCTGCCGCCTGGAGTCGACGGCGAAGTCGCTCAGCGCGGCGTCGATCGCATCGGCCACGTCCTCGGCGCGCTCCACCGCGTCCGCCGGGCCGGCCGGACCGTATATCTGTACACCCCACTCGACCGTGTCGCGGAACCGGTCGAGCATCCCGGCGAACTCGTCGCGCCGCCAGGCCAGCAGGGCGCGGACGGTCTCGTCGTCCGGATGCACGGTGGCCAGCCGGAGCGGCAGCACCGGGCCGCCGCCCGCCGCGGCGCCCGCGATGACCCGGTGATGCGCGCGGCCGACCCGCTCGATGTTGTCCAGGCCGCCCAGCAGGCTGGCCAGGGCTTCCTCGCCGAAGGCCCGCGCGGCGACGGTGCCGACCACGGCGGTGAGGCCGGCCTGGCTGACCGGCCGGACCAGTTCCCCGCCTACCCCGGTCAGGCCGGTGAGCCGGCCCGGGCCAAGCTGGTCGGTGATCGCGTACACCCAGACCACGGTATCTGGTGCCCAGCCCACGTGCGGCTGATCCAGCCGCCGCTGCTGGTCCAGCTGCGGTTGCTGGTTCAGCCGCGGTCGCTGAGCCAGCCGCAGCTGTGGCCCGGCCGACAGGCCGTCCGGGATCATCAGAGTCGGTGCCATCTCACTTCCTTCCGGGCAGCGTGTGGTCCCAGCCACGCACGCAGCCGCGGGCGCCGATCCGGTCGCCCGTGGCCGATGGTTCACGGCACCGTTGCTCGGCGAGAGCACCGGTGCACGGCGGGAGGTGAGCCTGCTCTGGCCGCCAGCCAGCCGGGCACCGGGACGGCCTCTCGCTGACCCCCCAGCCTGGCCGTCCGCGGCCCGCGGCACCGACGGAACAGCGGGCAGATCATTGATCCGTAATCTGCGGCTCCCCTACCGCACACCCGACATTATCGTGACTCCGTAGGTGATTAAGCCCGCTCGCCCTGATTGAGCTAGTCCGTAATCATCAGGCGCTGTCGGCGAAGGGATCCAGCAGGCGCACCCCGGTTGACGTGACGTCGTTGACGTTACGTGTGACCAGCGTCCAGTCGTGGACCAGTGCGGTCGCGGCCAGCAAGCCATCAACGACGGGCACGGGATCCGGGACGTTGAGACGCCCCCAGGCCTCGGCTATCCGGACGGTGATCGGGACAATGCGGTCGCCATAGCCGTCTACCAGCTGGCTGAGCCAGCGTTCGAAGATCTCGGCTTGCGCTGGGTCCCGCCGGACCAGCCGGGCAATGCCCTGCCTGATCTCACCGACTACCAGCACGCTCAGGAACAGCTTGTCAGCCGGAACTGAAACGAACCAGGTGGCGACCCCTCGGTCGGGCGCCTTCTTCCGGATCTCCGACACCACGTTGGTGTCCAGGAGGAAGCTCACTCTTCGCCCACCTCGACACGCCGGGCAGGCCGGGCCGATCGGCTGATTTCCAGGTCGACATCGGGAGCGGACTGCAGGAACTCCTTGAAGTCCTGTCCCGCATCCCGGAGATGCCGGTACTCGGCAATGCTGACCACGACCGCCACCTCCTGGCCGTGCCTGGTGACGAACTGCGGCCCATCAGCCTCGACTGACCTGATGAGCTCACTGAAGCGCTGCTTTGCTTCCTGAAGCTGCCAGTGATCATGCATCGCACCCTCCCGCGTCTATCTAGACAGTCTAGATAGAACTTTCACTGCTTCGAAGCAAGTACCTATTGGGAGAGTGCGGTATTCGTCCGGGTCCACGTTGCGGCGCGGCCGGTTCCGTCTGACCGCACCTGGCCCTCGTTCTTGAGCTGCTCCAGGACGAGCCGGATGGTCTGGTCGCTGACCCCCGGCAAAGCTGTTCTGAGGTCTGCGAGGCGGAACCTGGCTGGCGCGTAGCGCAAGATGTGCTGGCGGACACGCTGTTGTTTGGTTCCAGGGGTCTTGGCTGAGGCCGCGCGATCAGCGAACACGGTGTAGGCGTCGGCGATCACCCTGGTGAAGTAAGTGAGCCATGGCCATGGATCGGCTGTCCCGTCGTGCCAGCTGTGGGTGGAGTCCAGGAGCGCCTGGTAGTAGGTGTCCGCCGAATCAGCGACGGCTTGTTCGAGGCTCACGTAGCGCCCGACGGAGTATCCGTGCTCGGTGAGCATGGCGCTGGTGAGCAGGCGAGCCACTCTTCCGTTGCCATCCTCAAACGGGTGGATGACGAGAACGTCGAGGATGAAGAGCCCGGTCAGCAGCACTGGATGATGTTCGCCAGTGGCGACCGCCTGGTCGTACCGGCCGATGAGATCGTCAATGGCCGACGGGGTTCTGGCCGCGGACACCGGCTTGAAGCGGACGGTCGTCGAACCGTCTGGCGAGCGGTCGACGACGAGGTTGTCCTCGGCCTTGAATGCCCCTCCCGGCATCGCCGTGTGAGCGAAGAGCAACCGGTGCAGATGCAGGATCAGGCCTGCATTCAGTGGGCGCCATTCTTGCTGGAACAGGTAGTCCTGGGCGTCACGGTAGCCGGCGAGTTCCTGCTCGCTCCGGTTGCGCAGGGTCGAGGCCCGCCGGTTGATGATCCGCTCGGCGCGACCGGCGTCCGCTACGACGACGCCCTCGATGGCGGACGACGCG
Source organism: Streptosporangiaceae bacterium (assembly GCA_036497945.1). Classification (GTDB taxonomy): domain Bacteria; phylum Actinomycetota; class Actinomycetes; order Streptosporangiales; family Streptosporangiaceae; genus RYN-230. The sequence goes on from DASXIN010000191.1 coordinate 43,321, forward strand.
GTGATGCTCTGGACGCGCGCCCGATCGGCGAGCTCGGTGAGCAGCCCCGGCAGCTGGTCGCGGTAGAGCCCCTCCGAACCCCGGCCGAAGTCGATCGCCCTGAGCCGGGTGACCACACGGGCCGGTACTCGCCCGATGAGCGCGTCGAGATCGGCGAAGCTGCGCACGAAACCTCCTAAGCGAACCCGCTAAACTAGCTAATCTTAGCCTTGCTTAGCACGTTTAATGAGTTCGCTTGGTAGGTTCCTGGGCCGCCACGCCGGTGTCCGTGATCAACCGAATCGGTTGATCACGGACACCGGCGGTGATCAGCTACAGCCGCTAGTGGCGCCGCAGCCTTCGCAGACGTAGCAGCTGCCTGCCGGGCGCATCTTGGTGCCGCAGGTCAGGCACAGCGGAGCGTCCGCGGTGCGGCCCTGCTGCGCCTCGATCAGCTCGGTAGAGCTATGTGGCTGGCTGGCCAGGCCGACCGCGTGCGGGTCCGGCTGGTCCTCGTGCCGGGACTGCGGCCGCTGCACCGGGACGGACTGGGCCATCTCCCCCAGGTCCTGCTCCTCGGCCAGCGCCGCGGGGTCCTCCCCGGCCAGCTGGGCGGTCCGCTCGCTGGCGGACAGGATGCCCATCTCGGCCCGGGTCTCGTAAGGCAGGTGGTCCAGGGCCAGTCGCCGGAACACGTAGTCCACCACCGAGCTGGCGATCCGGATGTCCGGGTCGTCGGTGATGCCGGCCGGCTCGAAGCGCATATTGGTGAACTTCTCCACCCACTTCTCCAGCGGCACCCCGTACTGCAGGCTGATGGAGATGGCCATCGAGAACGCGTCCATCACGCCGGCCAGCGTGGACCCCTGCTTGCCGAGCTTGAGGAAGAGCTCACCCACGCCGTCGTCAGGGTAGGTAGACGCCGTCATGTAGCCCTCGGCACCGGCCACCGAGAAGCTGGTCACGCTGGCCGTGCGGTTCTTCGGCAGCCGCCGCCGGACCGGCCGGATCTCGTGCGGCGAGCTGTCCGCTTCGGCCGCTGCCGCCTCCGGCTTCTTCCTGGCGTCGGACAGCGGCTGGCCGACCTTGCAGTTGTCCCGGTAGACGGCCAGCGCCTTGAGCCCGAGCTTCCATCCCTCCAGGTAGATGGACTCGATGTCCTCCACCGTCGCCGACTCAGGAAGATTGACGGTCTTGCTAATGGCGCCACTGAGTGCAGGCTGCACCGCAGCCATCATTCGCACATGACCCATGGGCCCAATCGCACGCTCTCCCATGGCGCAGTCGAAAACCTCGTAGTGCTCCGGCCGGAGACCTGGCGCATCTACTACATGACCGTGCTCGGCGATGTACTCGACGATCGCCTCCACCTGCTCCGCCTGGTAGCCGAGGTTCTTCAGGGCCCGCGGCACGGTCTGGTTGACGATCTGCATGGAACCGCCGCCCACCAGTTTCTTGAATTTGACCAGTGCCAAATCCGGCTCGACGCCAGTTGTATCACAATCCATCATCAAGCCTATAGTTCCGGTAGGGGCTAGTAGGCTCGCTTGGGCGTTTCGGTAACCGTTCTTTTCGCCCAGTGCCAGGCATTTGTCCCAGGCCTTATTAGCGGCCGCGAGGATTTCCTCATCCATCCCGCCGAGCGTGCTGATCTGCTTGCTGGCGTCGGCGTGCTTGCGCATCACCTGCTTGTGCGCGGTGGCGTTGCGCTTATATCCCTCGTAGGGCCCGACCACGGCGGCCAGTTCCGTGGACCGGCGGTAGGCGGTGCCGGTCATCAGCGAGGTGATGGCGGCCGCGACGGCCCGGCCGCCCGCCGAGTCGTAGGCGTGGCCGGTGGCCATGAGCAGCGCACCCAGGTTGGCGTAGCCGATGCCGAGTTGCCGGTACGCGCGGGTGGTCTGGGTGATCTTCTCGGTCGGGAAGTCCGCGAAGCAGATCGAGATGTCCATCGCGGTGATGATCAGCTCGGTGGTCTGCCGGAACTTCTCCACTGCAAACGTGTCGTCGTCGCGCAGGAACTTCAGCAGGTTGATGCTGGCCAGGTTGCACGACGAGTTGTCCAGGTGGACGTATTCGCTGCACGGGTTGCTCGCGGTGATCCGGCCTGACTCGGGGCAGGTGTGCCATCCGTTGATCGTGCCGTCGTACTGGATGCCCGGGTCGGCGCACGCCCAGGCCGCCTGGGCCATCTTGCGGAACAGCGTCTTGGCGTCGACCGTCTCGACGGTCTCGCCGGTGAGCCGGGCCAGCAGATCGAACTTGCTGCCCTGTTCCACAGCCCGCATGAACTCATCGGACACCCGGACGGAGTTGTTGGCGTTCTGATACTGGACGCTGGCGATGTCCTTGCCACCGAGGTCCATGTCGAACCCGGCGTCGCGGAGCACCCGGACCTTTTCTTCCTCGCGCGCCTTGGTCTCGATGAACTCCCCGACGTCGGGGTGATCGACGTCCAGGACCACCATCTTGGCCGCCCGGCGGGTAGCACCGCCGGACTTGATCGTGCCGGCCGACGCGTCCGCGCCGCGCATGAACGAGACCGGGCCGCTGGCCGTGCCGCCTGAGGTGAGCAGTTCCTTGCTGGACCGGATCCGGGACAGGTTGACCCCGGCACCGGAGCCGCCCTTGAAGATCAGGCCCTCTTCCTTGTACCAGTCCAGGATCGAGTCCATCGTGTCGTCCACGGCCAGGATGAAACAGTTGTGCACGCGGAGGTTGCCGGAGAGATATTCGCCGCTCTCCGTCTGGATGTCGAAAACCTCCATCGCGCCAAGGTGCTCGACACGAGCGATCTCCAAGCGCTTGGTGTCGCGGGCCACCTGCCCGGGCAGATCAAAGCTGCGCTCCAGTTTGAGCGCCTTGACCGGGTCGATGAACCCGATCTCATCAGCGAATATCCGGCGATCACCCGCGGACTGGACGCGCACCGTCCAGCACCCCTTACGGTCCGCCCGGGAGTCCTTCTTGAAGCCGACCCGGGCGAAGATGCCGAAGCGGAGCAGCAGTTGCTGGATCCCCCGGATGAGCCGCTCGGAAATCATGTCGACCTCCACCACGGTGGACGCCGAGCGCGACGACACAAAACCCTCCGCCTGGAAGATGCTCCTCAGATAGACGGCGACCACGGGCAATGGCGCTGTGAACAAGCGCTCGGGCACCACCATGTCCGTGCCCCGGGTCAGCAGATCCCATCGCGCGACATACTCACGGAGTGACTCGCCGTAAAGCCGGGTCCGGCGGCAGTCAAGTTCCGCACTCTGTGTCTCCACCGTCCGTTCGTGACGGTGCACGCCGGGGAACACGTGTGCCAGCGCGTCGGTCACCCAGGCCAATTCCGCGTCCGTGACGGTCATCGCCTCAATGGTCAGCGACCGGTTGGTACCCGCGGTGTACTGGCCGACGAAGCCGTCCGACTGCAGCCATCCGGCCAGCGCTGCCTCGGCGATATCGGTCTGGTCGATCTCGCTCTCGCCGAGTGCGTCGCGTCGGCACCATTCCAGCTGGTCCCCTATGGCGAGAGTTCCTGCCGGGACGAACTGGCCGGTGCCCATTCCACTCGACCGCCATACGAGGTGGTCGGCGGTGACGTCGAGGACATAACCGGCCTTGGTGTGCAGCCGCAGCACGTCTTTCACCCCGTTGGCCTTGGTCGCCACGATCTTGGTCAGGCCATGGGCGTCGTAGACCTTGGTCCCGACCGCATCGTCCGTGACCAGCTTGCCGATCGGGATCAGCCCCGATGGCGTACTCACCAGGGCGCCGTAAGGCTGGCACGCCGAGACCTGCTGCGGGGAGTTCGTGCCGACGTTGAACCAGACCGGGGAGTTGAAGGCGAAGATCTGGTGGATCAGCGCGTAGGTCAGCTCGTGTCCGAAGATCTCGGCGTCCTTGTCGGTGGCGAAGTAGCCGTTCTCCCGGCCTGCCCGGACGTAGCTGCCGACCACCCGGTCCACCAGCTGCCGCAGGCTCCACTCGCGCTGCGGGGTGCCCACCGCGCCGCGGAAGTACTTGGTGGTGACGATGTTGGCCGCGTTGACCGACCAGAAGTCAGGGAACTCGACCCCGCGCTGCTCGAAGTTGACCGTGCCGTCCCGCCAGTTGGTCATGACGACATCGCGGCGTTCCCAAGTCACCTCGTCGTACGGGTGCACACCCTCCTGGGTGTAGATGCGCCCGATCGTCAGGCCCTTGCGCGAGCCCTTGCCGCCCCGCGGCGCGGTCCCGCTCACCGTCTCCGTCATATCATTCCCCCTTCCGGGATCCGCTGGATCCCTCGCGGGCCCGGCCAGGCCCATCCGTCGAAATGAAGTAGTGCTCGTCCAGCTCCGTCCGGTGCTGGCTGACCCCGTACCGACTCACCGCGTTAGCGCGGCCGCCTCGTCGCGCGTCGCCCGCAGCGCGCTTATTTCCGCCTCGAAATCGGTCAGCGACTCGAAACCGCGGTACACCGAGGCGAAGCGCAGATATGCCACCTCGTCCAGCTCGCGCAGTGGTCCCAGGATGGCCAGCCCCACATCGTGGGACGCCACCTCGCCGGACCCCCGGGCCCTGATCGTGTCCTCTACCTGCTGGGCGAGGATCGCCAGCTGATCCTCGGTCACCGGCCTGCCCTGGCAGGCGCGCCGGACACCGCGGACGATCTTCTCCCGGGTGAACGGCTCGGTGGCACCGCTGCGCTTGGCCACCATCAGGATCACCGTCTCCTGAGTGGTGAACCGCCGCCCACACGCCGGGCAGGACCGGCGACGGCGGATCGCGGCACCATCGTCGGCGGTGCGGCTGTCGATGACCCGGCTCTCCGCGTGCTTACAGTACGGGCAGAACACGTGATCACCTCCACCGGCGGGCACCACGGAATGCAGCCACCGCCACCACAACTTGTGCATGAACTACAGCTATGTAACTACTATATGTTGTGGTTACCGTAGAACAGACACCGCGCCGAGTGCAAGCGCCAACGCGCCGACCCGGCAAGTTTCCTGCGGCTATCCTGCGGCGGCCGGGGAGCCGGCCTCAGCGACCAGCCGCGGCCCCCCGCTGCGGCGGTGCCGCAAGCCCGGTTAGCTGGCCGGCACCCACAGGCTCTCGCCAGGCACCACGACCCCACTGCTCAGGGCGTTGACCTGCATGATCTCCTGGGTGACGACCCGGGGATCGGCGGTCGGCTCGGCCGCCATGGCGATCGACCAGAGGGTCTGCCCGGGCTGGACCACGACATGCCGCATCCCGGCGTGCACCGCGGCGGGCGGCAGCCCGTGATTGGCCGCCTGGGCCCCGGTGGCGGCGATCAGCCATACCGGGGTGAGCACCGCGGCGGCCGCCAGCGCGGCCAGCACCCAGACGACCACGCGGCCGCGCCGGGTGAGCCGGACCTTGCGGCGGCGAGCCGGCGCGCCGGCCGGGCGGACGATCCGGGCCGCCGTACCACCTGGACGCGCGAACCTAGCCGACGGTGCTACCCGGGCCGGGGCCGCCACCTGGGCCGCGGCCGCTACCCGGGCGGGCACGGCAGACCGGGCTGGGGCCGCCACCTGGGGGCGCGCGGCCGTCTGGGCCGAGGCGGTCGGTGCGGCCGACGGCGCGGCCGGAGCAGGCGCTGGGGCGGCAGGCGGAACAGAAACCGCCCTCGGGGCCGGAACTCGCGTGTCGGCCGGCACGAAGATCCGGCCCCGGGGCGGCGCCGGGGGCCGGCCCTCGGCCGACCCGGTGGGCAGCGGCGGGACCAGGCGCAGCCGGGGGCGCGCCGGCCGCCGCCGGGCGGTGGGCTTACTGCCCGCGGGACCGGGCTGCCGCGGGAGCGGGTATGCGTCTTCGGGACTGAGTCGGCGGGCGCCCGCCCCGGGCCGCCGGCCCGTGCTGATTACGCTCATGCCAGCCTCCAGTGTCGAAATTACGTTCTACAGTACAGCAGTTCGATCGATTGTGCTTTCGATCGAATGACTGTACGGTACAGATGTAGCTCGGGGGTACGACACTTTTTTCGTCCATCGAACAGTTGTTTGAGATACTGGGGCGTAAGTACTAGCGTCTGCTCTGGGACTCAGCCACCAGATCGGGAGGTCTATCGATGGACAGCACCACCGGCGACGACGGCGCGCCGGGCCGCCATGAGATCGACGCGTCTGCGTCCCGCCCGAAAGGCCGGCCAGGACGCAAGCCGAAAGGAAGCGTCCCGACAGTGGTCACAGAAATGCCAGACCGGCCCGATCCAGATCATGTCCTGACCTGGCGGCAGCGCAAGGTACTGCAGGTCATCCGGGATTCGGTGCAGCGCAGGGGCTACCCACCGTCGATGCGGGAAATCGGTGAGGCGGTCGGCCTGACCAGCACGTCCAGCGTGTCGTACCAGCTGTCCACGCTGCAGAGCAAGGGCTACCTGCGGCGCGACGCGGGACGGCCGCGCACGGTGGAGATCCGGCTGCCCGGTCAGCCCGCCATCCGGCCCGATGCCGAACTGGACGAAGACACGCCGCTGGACATCCCGTCCCAGGAAGCCACCATGGTGCCGCTGGTCGGCCGGATCGCCGCTGGTGGTCCCATCCTGGCCGAGGAAGCGATCGAAGACATCTTCCCGCTGCCCAAGCAGATCGTCGGCGAGGGGACGCTGTTCCTGCTCAAGGTGGTCGGGGATTCTATGATCAACGCCGCCATCGCGGACGGGGACTGGGTCGTGGTCCGGCAGCAGCCGGTGGCGGAAAACGGCGACATCGTGGCTGCGATGATCGACGGCGAGGCGACGGTCAAGACGTTCAAGCACTCCGGCGGTCATGTCTGGCTGATGCCGCACAACCCGGCATACGCGCCGATACCTGGTGATGAGGCGGCGATCCTGGGCCGTGTGGTCGCCGTACTACGCCGCGTCTGAGCTGGTGCCGGGCCGAGCGGAAGGAACGCCGATCGGCCCGCAGACCAGCCGGGCCCGACACCCGCAGACCAGCCGGGCCTGCTAGTCGCGAAGACCAGTCGGCCCAGCCAGCCGGTCAGGCCGGGACGATGTTGACCAGCTTCGGGGCCCGGACAATCACCGTCCGGATCGGCCGGCCCGCCAGTGCCCGGACCACGCCCGGCGCGGCCAGCGCCAGCGTCCGCAGCTCGTCCTCGGTGATGCCCGGCGGGACCTCCAGCCGGTCCCGCACCTTGCCGCCGACCTGCAGTACACAGGTCACCAGGTCCTCGACCAGCAGCGACGGGTCGGCGGCCGGCCAGCCGGCCGTCGCCACCGACGCCTCCCGGCCTAGCAGCTCCCAGCACTCCTCGGCGGTGTACGGCGCGAACAGCGACAACAGCACGGCCAGTGTCTCGGCCGCCTCACGCACCGCCGGGTTGGCCGCGCCCGGCCCGGAGTCGATCGCCTTCCGGGTCGCGCTGACCAGCTCCATCAGCCGGGCGACCGCCACGTTCAGCCGGTGGGCCTCGATCAGCCGGGTGGCCTCGTCGATGGTCCGGTGAGTGACCTTGCGCAGCGCCAGGTCAGCCGCACCGGACGGCGCGGCCGCGCCGACGTCGGCCGCGATCCGCCATACCCGGCCCAGGAACTTGACCTGCGCCTCCGGCTTCATGTCGGCCCAGTCGATGTCATCCTCGGGCGGGCTGGCGAAGATCATCGTCAGCCGGATGGCGTCCACCCCGTGCGCGGCCAGCTGCTGGCCCAGGTCCACTCCGTTGCCCAGCGACTTGGACATGGCCCGGCCGCGGTTGATCACCTGGCCCTGGTTCAGCAGCTGGGTGAACGGCTCACCGAAGTCCACCATGCCCATGTCCTGCAGCACCTTGACGAAGAACCGGCTGTACAGCAGGTGCAGGATGGCATGCTCGACACCGCCCACATACAGATCGACCGGGCACCACTGGCGTACCGAAGCGACATCGAACGGGCCACGCTCGTAGTGCGGTGAGCAGTAGCGCAGGAAGTACCACGAGGAGTCCACGAACGTGTCCATCGTGTCGGTGTCCCGGCGCGCCGGGCCACCGCACTTGGGGCATTCCGTAGTCACCCAGTCGGTCGCCGCGGCCAGCGGCGAAACGCCCTTGGGCACCAGATCCTGGCCGCGCAGATCGGGCAGCACCACTGGCAGCTGCTCGTCGGGAACTGGGACCTCGCCGCACGATTCGCAGTACAGGATGGGGATCGGCGTCCCCCAGAACCGCTGCCGGGACAGCAGCCAGTCGCGCAGCCGGTAGTTCACCGCGCCCCGGCCCTGCCCGTCCGCTTCCAGGATCTCGATGATGCGGGCGATCGCGTCCGCCTTGTTTAGCCCGTCCAGCGGCCCGGAGTTGATCAGCGTGCCGTCGCCGTGCGTGGCCACCCCGGTCTCGGCTGGGTCCGGCTCGCCGGTGTCCACCACAACCTGCACCGGCAGGCCGAACTTCCGGGCGAAGTCCAGGTCCCGCTGGTCGTGCGCGGGCACCGCCATGATCGCGCCGGTGCCGTAGTCAGGCAGCACATAGTCGGCTGCCCATACCGGCAGCTGCTCTCCGTTCACCGGGTTGATCGCGTAGCGGCCCAGGAACACCCCGGTCTTCTCCCGGTCGGCGGCCTGCCGCTCGATGTCGGTCAGCTTCCGCACCTGGCCCAGGTACTCCTCCAGGGCGTCCCGCTGCCCCGGCGCGCAGATCTCCGCGGCCAGCGCCGAATCCGCCGCCACCACGAAGAACGTAGCCCCGTACAGCGTGTCCGGCCGGGTGGTGAAGACCATGACCGGGTCGTCCCGGCCCTCGATCACGAACCGGACCTCGGCCCCCTGGGACCGCCCGATCCAGTTCCGCTGCATCAACAGCACCCGGTCCGGCCACTTGCCGTCCAGCTGCTCCATGTCAGCCAGCAGGCGCTCGGCATATTCGGTGATCTTGAAATACCACTGGGTCAGCAGGCGGCGGATCACCTCGGTGCCGCACCGCTCGCACCTCCCCGCGATGACCTGCTCATTGGCCAGTACGGTCTGGTCGTGCGGGCACCAGTTGACATAGCCGTCCTTGCGGTAGGCCAGCCCGCGCTCGTAGAACCGCAGGAACAGCCACTGATTCCAGTGGTAGTAGTCCGGATCGCAGGTCTGCAGCCGCCGCGACCAGTCAAAGGACACCGCGTACCGGCGGAACGAGGCGGCCTGGGTCTCGATGTTCCGGTAGGTCCAGTCGGCCGGATGGGTGTTGTTCCGGATCGCGGCGTTCTCGGCGGGCAGCCCGAAGGCGTCCCAGCCGATCGGGTGCAGCACGTTCTCGCCGCGCTGCACGTGATACCGGGCGATCGCGTCCGCGATGGCATAGGCCTCGGCATGCCCCATGTGCAGGTCGCCGGACGGGTACGGGAACATGTCCAGCAGGTAGCGGCGCGGCCGGCTGTCCTCGGGGTCGTCGCTGGCCCGGAACAGGTCCAGCTCATCCCAGCGCGCCAGCCACTTCTCCTGGACGTCGCGTGGATCGTAGTGGGCTGCCCGCTCGGCACTTTCGGCGGCTGTCATGATTTTCCTTCGGCACGTGGTCGATCCGGCTCCGGCAACAGAAAAGCCCCCCGCTCACGAGGGGCAGCCACGCCAACGACGGGGTCGGTCGGCGCGGCTAAGTAAGGAGCAGCCGGGCAGAACGCATGGCACCAGGGTAGCGCACCCAGCCCAGCGAATTGTGCTAGCTGGCTACCGGGGCGGTCCCGGCGGCGGCACCAGCCAGTTTGGCCAGCGCGCCGTGCATCGCCTGCACCGCCTGCGCGCTCGGCGCACCCAAGCCGTGCCGCTGTGCGATCCACTCCGGATCGTTGTAGCTGAGCCAGGTCTTCCCCTCCGCATCGGTCCAGGCCAGCGCCTTGAGCGGCAGGTCGATGCCGGCCGTCTGGTTCTCCTGCATCAGCGGCGTGCCGCCCCGGGCCTGGCCGAAGATGAGCAACTGGGTCGGCCGCAGCGGCAGGCCGACCTGCTCGGCACCTGCCGCGTGGTCCACCCGGGCGAAGACGTGCAGCCCGGCCTTCGCGACCGTGTCGCTGAGCCGGTCGATCGTCTCCGCCGCCGAGTACGCGCTCTCCAGGGTGATCAGCCCATCTGCCATCACGGCACCTCCGTGCAACCGGGCGAAACGGATGCGGCACCGGGCACGCTGCCCGGCCGAAACCAGGTGCCGCCCGGCACCCCTGAGTATCGCCCGCCCCGGCGGCGAACCGGGTACCCGGGTCGGCCGGGCAGCCGGAGGCGGTCACGGCCCGGCTGCGGGCCATCACCACGTGTCTGGCCGCCGCAGGCCGGCCAGACGGCACACCACTGCGGCTGGACGCCGCTCGGGACGCCGACTGGGCCCGGGTCCGGGCCGGGAAGGTCACCGTGGCCTGCACAGTCGCGGTCCTCGATAGGGCACGCCAGCCGGTCGCGATCACACTGGCCACCTGGCCCGTGGGTGACCAGCCCGCCGTCGGCGGCCCCGCGGACAGCGGGCACGGTGATACCAGGGACACGAGCACCAAGCAGACCGGGCCGCCCTGCCACCCAGCGCAGGCGGGTGGCAGCCTAGGACGGCACAGCGTGGTGAGCTGACCTCAGAGCTTGGTCAGCTTGGTGTACGGAGCGACGATCCGCTCCTGCTGAGTACCGAAGTCCACCAGCACCCCGGACTCGTCGGTGCTGATGACCCGGCCCAGGCCGTACCGGTCGTGGGTGACCAGTTCCTGCGGCTCGAACGTCTTCACCGGCCGGACGACGGGCGGGGTGTTGAAGGGACTACCGGGCAGGTAACGCCGGGTCGCGGCGTGGGGAGTCTTCATCAATACCAGTATGCGCCATATCACCTGTTCGCTGGGGCACACGCGGCTGACTCGCACCTTCACAGATCGGTAACGAGATGATCAGCTAACCCGGGACGTCAGGCGGGCAGCCGTTCCGGGCCGCCCTGGCGGGCCCGCCAGGCCGCCTCGGCCTCGCCCATCGGGGTGGCCGGCGGTCCCTGGACGAACGGCCAGATCTCCTCGGCAATGGCCCGCCAGTCCGCGGTGGCGGCCAGCTCGCCGAGCACCGCGAACAGGCCCAGGTTGATCCGCTGCAAGATGACATACGACCGGGGCACGCTGACGTACTGAGCCAGCGGGCTGCGCACGTCGAAGAAGCGGCGCACCACCGTCGACGCGTAATCCCCGGTGATCTGCCGTGGGCCGGGCCGGCGCACCGTGTCATAGAACACGGCCATGTGCTCCACCACGGTGTCCGTGCTCACCGGCGCGTCCGGGATGAGGAAGCCCGCCCGCACCATGGCGGCCCGGAAGCCCTCCGGGTCCTCGTCCACGCACAGATAGCGGACCATGTCGATGAGCGGCTGCAGCTCAGCCGGGCTGAAGTACTTGACCAGGCCGAAGTCGAGGAATGTGACCCGGCCACCGCCGTGGAACAGGTAGTTGCCCGGATGCGGGTCACCGTTGAACAGGTGCGCCCCGTACAGGCTGCGGAAGGTGAACCGGTAGATCGTCTCGGCGGCCAGGTCGCGTTCCTGCTGCGACCAGCCGGCCAGCTCGGCGAACCGCGCCCCGTCGGCCAGCTCGCTGGTCACCACCCGCCGAGTGGACAGTTCGCTGACGATGGCCGGGATGTGGATGGTCGGATGGCCGGCGAAGTACGCGGCGACCGCCTGCTGGTTGCTGGCTTCCTGCTGGTAGTCGAGTTCCTCCAGGACGCGGTCGCGGAGTTCCGCGATCAGCGCGTCCACGTCCTGGCTGGGTGCGGTGATGCGCAGCATCCGGCGGAGCAGGGCCACGTTTTGCAGGTCGGCCGCGATGGTCTCGGCGATGCCCGGGTACTGCACCTTCACGGCGACCGCGCGGCCGTCCCGGGTGATCGCGCGGTGCACCTGACCGATGGACGCGGCGGCAATCGGCTCCGGGTCCCAGCGGTCAAACACCTGTTCCGGCGGCAGGCCGAACTCTTCGGTGACGACCCGGGCAGCCAGTTCGGCGCTCATCGGCGGGACGCTGTCCTGCAGGCGGCTCAGCGTGCGGCGGACCGCCGGGGACAGCCCGTCATCCACGTAGCTGGCCATCTGGCCGATCTTCATCAGCACGCCCTTCATCGCGCCGAGCGTGGTCGCCACGTCCTCGGCGGTCTGCAGGGCCAGGTCGCTGCGCAGCTGCTGGCGGTGCTCGCCGGCCGCGGCGAACAGCCGGGGCGCGTTGCTCGCGTAGCGCACCCCGCCGCGCACCGCGAGCTGGACCGCAGCCCGCCCCCGCGCCACCCGCAGTGCCAGCCCGGAGGGGCGACCCCCCGGAACCCCCCGATCGCCGCTCCGCGCCGAGCGGCGGCGAGCCGCCGCGATCAAGGGGGGGCGACCCCCCGGAACCCCCCGATCGCCGCTCCGCGCCGAGGCCGGCCGGGCCACGCCTCCCCGGGCAAACACGGCCGGCCGTGCGGGCCGGGGCCACAGCCGGCGGTACAGGAGCAGTGCAGCGGCGATCATGCCCGCAATCGTGAGTGCGCTGGCCAGCCGCTTCACGGACGCCGCGCCGCGCGCACCCGCAACTCGATCCGCTGCCGTGCCTCGAGCACGCCCGGCTCGCCGAGGAACACCGTGTCCAGCACACCGAGTGCCTGCCGCAGCTCGGCCCGGCGGCTGTCAGTGAGCGGGTCGGGTTCCGGGTATCCGTACATGCCGCGCGCCCAGGACGGCAGGGCGGCGGTACTGGCGTTACGTATGTCTTGCCAGATCTCGGCGATGTCCTCGTCGAGGCCCGGCGGGTCGAGCAGATAGGCCATGGATTCCTGGGCGGCTGGCGTGCAGCGCAGCTCCGGGCGCACCGAGCTGAGGTACCCGTCCAGCTCGGCCAGGCTGGCCGGGACCTGGCCGGCGGGCACTCCGACGAGTTCCGCGGCGATCACCATCTCGGCCACGTAGCGGTCGCTGTCCGCCGGGCTCAGCGGCGTGCCGAACAACCCAGCGGCCACGATGCCCGACTCCACCAGCGTGCTGTGCACCCAGAGCAGCAGCGCGGGATCGCCCGCCGCGTAGCTCCGGCCGGTCACCGTGTCCACCCCGGTGACCCGCTCGTGGATGCGGCGCACCCGGGCCGCGGCCCGCTCCGCCACCGCCCGCTCGGCGAAGTTGATCGTGGCCAGGTAAGCGGACGTCGCGGCCAGCCGGCCGACCGGATCGCGCCGCCAGTCGCTGTTCTGGTCCACGCCCGCCATGGCCAGCGGGTGCAGCGCCTGCAGCAGCAGTGCCCGCAGCCCGGCGACCGGGCTGGACAGGTCCGTGCTCACCCGCCACGCCACGCTGGCCGGGCCGAAGAATCCCTCGTCCGCGGGGTCTTCCGGGACGCTGGCCGCGTAGGCCGCCGCCGACCGGGCGACCAGGTCCGCCGCGGTGGCGTACGGGTCCTGCTCAACGGTGCTCATACAGTCAACGTACCCGCCGCACACCGGGTCCTTGGAGTGCGCGAGCGGCGCCTGATCACCAGGTGGCTCAAACTGAGAAACGCCGCAGCACAGCCGGGGCGGTACGGATAGTGGGAGGCCCGTGCCACCTGCCGGGCTGTACTCCTGCGAAGGAGCTGCCATGACCGCAACCACCGGTGATTCCGCCACCATCCGAGAAACCGCTGAGGCGCCGGCCGTACCGGCTCCGCTGAACGGGAACCCAGCGCTGCTGGGGCTGCCAAGCTTCATCGTCGGTTCGCTCGCCCTGGGCATGGTCCTAGTCGGCGTGGTGCCGCCGCTGGCGGTGGGGGCCTCCCTGCCGATCATCCTGGCGGCCACCTCGATAGGGCTGATCCTGGCCACGATCTGGGCGGCGGCCGTCGGCCAGAGCGCCGTGGCCAGCGTGTTCGGCATCTTCGCCGGCTTCTGGCTCAGCTACGCGGTGCTGGTGCTCGGGCTGGTGCACAACTGGTTCGGCCTCGGCGTGGTAGTCAACGCGGTGTCCAGCCAGGAGCTCTTCCTGGTCGCCTGGCTGGTCATCATCGTGCTGCTCACGCTGGCTACGCTGCGCCTGCCGCTCGCGTTCACGGTGCTCTTCGGGCTCATCGACGTCGCCCTGCTGCTGGTCCTGCTGGGCACCACGCAGGCATCGAGCGGATTGCTGAAGGCGGGCGGCTGGGTGGTGTTCGCGTTCGCCGCAGTCGGCGTCTACCTGTTCTACGACGCGACCACACAAGCTACCGGCGGCCCACCGCTGCCGCTGGGCAAGGCCATCCTGCACAGCTGATGAGGGATGAGCGGCGGCCCCTCCCCCACATTCCCCCCGGGGGAGGGGTCACCAAGTCGGGCCAGGTCCGGCCTGGCTGATGGCTGCGGCACCCGCATCCGTCAGGCAGCATGAATGCGTGACACAGGCGGTGCAGGACAGCCGGCTGGCCGCGCTGGCTAGCCTGATCGCGGCGGGTGGCGTAGTCATCCTGAGCGGCGCCGGGCTGTCCACCGAGTCTGGCATCCCGGATTACCGCGGGCCGACCGGGCTGGCCCGGCGCGCGCAGCCGATGACCTACCAGACGTTCACCGGGAGCGCGACGGCCCGGCAGCGCTACTGGGCGCGCAGCCATCTCGGCTGGCGGCAGGTCGCGCGGGCCGCGCCCAACCTCGGCCACCAGGCGGTGGCCGAACTGGAACGCCGTGGCCAGCTCGCCGGGATCATCACGCAGAACGTGGACGGCCTGCATCAGGCCGCTGGGGCGCGGCAGGTGGTCGAGCTGCACGGCAGCCTGAGCCGGGTGCGCTGCCTGGGCTGCGGTCAGCGGACCGCGCGGACCGAGCTCGACCAGCGGCTGCGCGCGGCCAACCCGGACTGGGACGCGCTGCCCGGCCAGCTCAACCCGGACGGTGACGCCACGCTGGACGCGGGGGCCGAGGCCCGCTTCCAGGTGGTGGACTGCACCGGCTGCGGCGACGTGCTCAAGCCGGACGTGATCTTCTTCGGCGAGAATGTGCCCCGGCCCCGGGTCGATTCGTGCTACGAGCTGGTCAGCGGCTCCCAGGCGCTGGCCGTCCTCGGCTCATCGCTGACCGTGATGTCCGGCTACCGGTTCGTCCGGCACGCGGCCCGGCTCGACATCCCGGTGGTCATCGTCAACCAGGGGCCGACCCGGGGCGACGGGGAAGCGCTGTTCACCGTGGACGCCCCGCTCGGGCGCACGCTCAGCGCGCTGGTCGACTGAGCCTCTTAGCCCGGTCAGTTCGGGCTGTACGGCGAGTTGCGCAGTTCCGGGGCAGGTGTGGCGGTCAGCGAGCGGAGCATGGTGACCTCCCGGGCCAGCAGCGCCCGTTCGGCGGTCAGCCGGTGCACCGCGTCGGGCTCAGCCAGCAGCGCCTGCCGGGCCGGCAGGTCCAGGATCATCGACCCCGCGACCACATAGGACAGCAGGATCGGTTCGTCCGGCAGCTCCGGCACGCTGGCCTCGATTCCCTCGCGCTGGCCCAGCGCCCCGACATACCTGCCGAACGCCCGCTGGACCGCCTCGGCCACCAGCGCGGCCGCGGCCCGGTCCCCGGCGCTCTCCTCCAGCAACTCCACCTCGGCCTGCAGGTACGGCCCGGAGTCGTCCAGCCCGGCCAGCCGGAACCGCTGGCTGCCCACGGTCACCACGTCGAACCGGCCGTCGTCGTACGCGGCGATCCTTCGCAGCGTTGCCGTGCAGCCGATCTGGTATAGCGCGGAGATCCCGGCCACGCCCGTTTCACGGCCCTTGCGGATGGCGATCACGCCGAACCGGCCCGGCTGTGGCCCCTCCAGCAGATCCCGGATCAGCTGCCGGTACCGCGGCTCGAAGATGTGCAACGGCAAGGGCTGCCCTGGATAGAGCACGGTGCCGAGCGGGAACAACGGCACCATTTCGGTCATGACCTGACACTATGCCCCGACTGACCGGCGGACCATCCCAGCTAGCTGGCCGCCAAGCGGTAGTGCCGCCGCCGGGCGCACCGCATGGCTGAATCAGTCACGCAGTCCCCACTACCCGCGGATCCACGTGTGGTACGCCCAGTGCGCCTTCACCCCCATGGAACCGCTGGCCACTGCGCTGATCGGGGATATGCCCGGCGAAATCATCAACTGGATCAATGAGCACAGCAGCCAACCGCCGCCATGGGATGGCGTATGACCAACCTCGGCCAGCGGCCTTAGTGCGGTGAGTTGTGCCACGCGGGCGGGGCATAACTCACCGCGCTGAGGTCGCCGCCGTCAGGTGGCGCCGAGGGCTGTCAGCAGCGCGAGCAGGATGGTGGTCATCGCGAGCAGGCCGTGGCCGATCGGGATGAACACGGTCAGCCAGCGGGACGGCGGGCGACTGGGCTCGGGTGCGGCTGCGGTCTGGCCGGGCGGCGCGTGGCCACGCACCGCAGCCAGTTGCACCTGGCCGGGCGCACCTGCCGCAGACGTCCTGGCCGAGTCACTGGACGTCGCCGCCACCGGGGCAGACGTCCCGGACGGCGCACCGGACGTCCCGGACGGCCGGCGGGACGTCCCGGAGGTCCACAGGATCAGGGTCGCCATGCCGAACCCGATCACCGGCAGCAGCAACGCCACCGCCGCCCAGGCCAGCCCCAGAACACTGGTCGCCAGATAGGCGGCCCAGAGCAGCAGCCCGGTGCTGGCCAGGGAGAAATGGCTGAGCACCACGGCCGGGCCGGTGCGGTCCCCGGCGGCGCGCTGGCGGCGCAGCCCGCCGCCGGCCACGAACCGGCCCAGCATGTATCCCCCGCTGCCCACGGTCAGCAGCCAGGCGGCCAGCGTGGCCAGGCCGAGCGGGCGGCGGTCCACCGGCCCAGGCCGACTGCCCCCGGACCCGCCCGCAGCCGAAGAGCCCCCCGCGGACGAAGAGCCCCCTGCGGACGAGTGGGCCAGAGCGGTGATCAGCTTGGCCAGCCGGGCTCCCTCGACGGCGGCGTCGCGCCGCCAGGCGACCTTCCGGTGCCCGCTGCCGGCCACCAGGTAAATGGCCCGGCCAAGGGCGAAATTGACCTCGGCCCGGCTCAGCCCGCGGCACGCGGCGGGCATCTGCGTCACCGTTCGATGATCATCGATGGCCCGGACTCCGAAGGCGATGCACGCCTGCACCGACCCCCGCGACCCCGGTGGCGCGGCGGCCGTACCGCCGGCCGCGCACCCCGCCGTGAGCAGCGCGGTAAGCCCGGCGGCAGCCGCCAGCGCGGCTTTGGCCAGCACGTTCATAGCGTCTCCAGGCAGCCCGGCGACCGGTCCCCCGGTACAGGCAGCGTATCCCCGGCCCAGCGGCCCGCCCCGGCCCACCGGCCCGCACGGTCCACCGGCCCGCCCCGGCGCACTGGGCCTGATCACCGCGGCCGGCGGGCCCGATCGCCCCGGTCTGCCCAACCTTCCGCCCGCTAGGCCGGGTATGCCACCATAGAACCGAACGTGGTTCTAGTGCCGAGCTGCCCACCGTCGCCCACCCTGAGGTGGTTCCTGTGGTCACCGCCGAGCCTCCCGGAATGACCGGCATAGATCTGTCCGACACCGAATTCTGGGGCCTGCCGCTCGCCCAGCGGCACGCGGCATTCGCCGAACTGCGCCGCCTGCCCCAGCCACCGTTCTTCCCCGAGCCGGAGACCCCGTTTCCCAACCCGGGCCCGGGCTACTACGCGCTGGTCCGGCACGCGGATGTGGTCGAGGCGAGCCGGAACGCAGCCGTGTTCTGCTCCGGCGGGGGCGCAACCAGCCTGGTCGACCTGCCCGCCGAGTTCAACGAGTTCTTCGGCAGCATGATCAACATGGATGACCCGCGGCACACCCGGCTGCGCCGGATCGTGTCCCGCGCCTTCACCCCCCGGATGATCAAGAAGTTCGAGGACGACGTGCAGCGCGTCGCGGCCCGGATCGTCGAGGACCTGGTGCGGACCGGCCCGTGCGACTTCGTCGAACACGTCGCGGCTCGGCTGCCGCTCACCATCATCTGCCAGATGATGGGTATCCCGGACAGCAGCTACGACATGGTGTTGCGGGATACCAACATCATCCTGTCCGGCGCCGACCCGGACTTCCTCAGCGAGGATCCGGATGAGGCGGTGCTCCAACTGCTCACCGCGGGCCAGGAACTGGCCGACCTGGTCACCGACCTGCGCACCGCGCGGCTAGCCAGCCCGGCGGATGACGTGATCACCGCTCTGGTCACGGCCAACATCGACGGCGAGCAGCTGACCAGCGCGGAACTCGCGTCGTTCTTCATCCTGCTCGTGGTGGCCGGGAACGAGACCACCCGCACGGCCATCTCGCACGCGCTCGTGCTGCTCACCGACAACCCGGAGCAGCGCGCCCTGCTGCTGGCCGACTTCGAGGCGCGGATCACCGGCGCGGTCGAGGAGATCGTCCGGATCGCCTCGCCGGTGATGTACATGCGGCGCACGCTGACCCAGGACTACACGATGAACGGCCACGACTACCGGGCGGGCGACAAGGTGGGCCTGTTCTACTGGTCGGCCAACCGCGACGAGGCGGTATTCCCCGACCCGGCCCGGTTCGACATCACCCGGTCGCCCAACCCGCACGTCGGGTTCGGCTCGGCCGGCCCGCACTTCTGCCTCGGCGCGCACCTGGCCCGGCGGGAGATCACCGTGGTGCTCCGCGAACTGCTCGGCCGCGTCCCGGACATCCACGCGGCCGGCCCGCCCGACCAGCTGCTGTCCAGCTTCATCAACGGGATCAAGCACCTGGACTGCGCATTCGCCGGTTGAGCTAGCCGCCAGGCGAAGCACCGAACCAGCCGGCCGGGCCGGTGCGGGCGCGAGAGGCGGAAGGGGACCTTCGTCCATTGGGCGGCGCTACCCGGGGGCGTGGCGCCGCCCAGGACGAAGGTATGCATCCGGCGAGCTGTCAGGACAGCGCGCTGATGCTCCGGGCCAGGCTGAAGTCAGCCTGGGTCAGGCCGCCCGCCGAATGCGTAGACAGGGTCAGCGTCACCTTGTTCCACTGGATCAGGATGTCCGGATGATGAGTCGCCTGTTCCGCGAGGTAAGCCACCGCGCCGGTATACAGCATGGCGGCCTTGAAATCGGTCAGCGTGACCGTACAGATGATGTTGCTCCCGGCCCGTGTCCAGGCCGGCAGGCTGGCGAGTTCCGCACTGATGTCGGTGTCCGAGAGCAGGTCCATGTCCGCTGAGCCTAACCCCGCGCTCAGGGCACCCACCAGAGTCGCGAGCCTGGCGGCACGACCCCACGTTCAGCGTCGGCTCGGCTGACCGCCACAGCCGGGTATTCTGGCCGGGCCCTATCCCGGGCCGGCCCTGGAGTGCACCCGATGACCACGCCTGATCCCGCCAAGCCGCGGGAGACGCCGCTGCGCGGCGTGCATGACCGCCTGGGCGCGTCGATGACCGAATTCGCCGGGTGGCTGATGCCGCTGCGGTACCGCAGCGAGACCGCGGAACACCGGGCCGTGCGGACCGCGGCTGGCCTGTTCGACCTGTCGCACATGGGCGAGATCAGCGTCCGCGGCCCGGGCGCGGCGGCCGCCCTGGACTACGCGCTGGTCGGTCACTTGTCCGCGGTGCCGCCCGGCCGCGCTCGGTACACGATGATCTGCGCGGCCGACGGCGGCATCTTGGACGACCTCATCGTGTACCGGCTGGCCGACGAGGAGTTCCTGGTGGTGGCGAACGCGGCCAACACCGGGGTGGTGCTGGCCGCGCTCACCGAACGGGCGGCCGCCCATGACGCGCAGGTCACCGACGAGACGGCCCGCTATGCGCTGATCGCCATCCAGGGGCCGGCCGCGGCGGGCATCCTCGGGCCGCTGGCCAGCGTCCCGCTGGACGGGGTCCGGTACTACGCCAGCCAGCCGGCCACGGTGGCCGGCCGCGGCATCCTGTTGGCCCGGACCGGGTACACCGGCGAAGATGGTTTCGAGTTGTTCACCGCCCCGCAGGACGCGGAGCACATCTGGTCCGCGCTGACCGCGGCGGGGACCGAGGCCGGCCTGGCGCCTGCCGGGCTGGCCGCACGGGACACCCTCCGGCTGGAGGCGGGCATGCCGCTGTATGGCAACGAACTCGGCCCGGCCGTCACGCCGTTCGACGCGGGCCTGGGCCGGGTGGTGAAGCTCGACAAGCCCGGGGATTTCGTCGGCCGGGACGCGCTGGCCGCGGCGGCCCAGGCGGCGCCGCGCCGGGTGCTGGTTGGCCTGCTCGGCGGCACCCGGCGGGTGCCGCGGCATGGCTACCCGGTGCTCTGGGACGGCCAGCCGCGCGGCGAGGTGACCAGCGGCGCCCCCTCCCCCACGCTGGGCATGCCCATCGCCCTGGCCTACCTGGAGCCGGCCGCGGCCAGCGCCGCGGAGAGCGCGGACAGCGGGCTGGCCGTGGACGTCAGAGGTCGGGCCGAGCCCGCCCGGCTGACCCCGCTGCCCTTCTACCATCGGACCAGCAGCCGCACATGACCTGCCGCCGGGCGGCCTGGCCGGCCCGGGCCCCGGGGACCAACTGACCTGCACAGGAGCGACTTCGATGAGCATCCCGGAGAACCTGATGTACACGGCGGAGCACGAGTGGGTGGCCATCGAGGGCACCACCGCGTCCGTCGGGATCACCGACTTCGCCCAGCAGGCCCTGGGCGACGTGGTGTACGTCTCAGTGCCTGCCGCGGGGTCCGAGGTGACCGCGGGCGAGCCGTGTGGCGAGGTGGAATCCACCAAGTCGGTCTCGGACATCTACGCGCCGGTGGACGGTGAGGTGATCGAGTCCAACCCGGAGATCGACGACGACCCGGGCCTGGTCAACACCGACCCGTATGGCGCGGGCTGGCTGCTCAAGATCAGGCTGGCCGACGACGCCGAGCCGGCCGGGCTGCTCACCGCCGAGGAGTACACCGCGCTCACCAAAGAAGCCGAGTGAGCGCTGGCGGCGGGCCGCCCGGTCAGCCTGGGCTGGACGACCTGCAGCGTTACAACGCTGCGACCGCGCACCTGGAGCCCCCGTTCGCCATCGTCGACCTGGCCGCGTTGCGGGCCAACGCGGCGGATATGACGCGCCGGGCCGCGGGCAAGCCGATCCGGCTGGCCAGCAAGTCAGTTCGCTGCCGGGCCGTGCTCGGGCAGGTCCTGGCGCTGGACGGGTTCCACGGCATCTTGGCCTTCAGCCTGCCGGAAGCGCTCTGGCTGGCCGGTCAGGGAGTCAGCGACGACATCGTGGTCGGCTACCCGACCACCGACCGGCCCGCGCTGGCCCGGCTGGCCAGTTACCCGGCGGCGGCCAGCAAGATCGCCCTCATGGTGGACGGCCCGGACCACCTGGACCTGATCGAGAAGGCGGCCGCGACCGTGCCCGGCCCGGCCCCGGTGCAGGTGTGCATCGACATCGACACCTCCTATCACGGGCTGGGCGGCCTGCTCCGGGCGGGCGCGCGCCGCTCCCCGGTGCGCAGCCCGGCCGACGCGGTGGCGCTGGCTGAGGACATCGCGGCCCGGCCCGCGCTGCGGCTGACCGGCCTGATGGCGTACGAGGCGCAGATCGCCGGGGTGGGCGACAAGCCGGCCGGACGGCCGCTGTATGGCATGGCCGTCCGGTTCATGCAGGGCCGGTCCGCGGCCGAACTCGCGGCGCGCCGCGCGGCCATCGTCAGCGCGGTGCGCGCGGTGACCCCGCTGCGCTTGGTCAACGGGGGCGGCACCGGTTCGATCGAGCGGACCGCGGCCGAGCCGGCTGTCACCGAGATCGGCGCGGGCTCCGGGCTGTACCAGCCCAGCCTGTTCGACAGTTACCGGGCGTTCTCCGGCTGCCCGGCGGCGCTGTTCGCACTCCCCGTGGTGCGCCGTCCCGGGCGCGGCGTGGTCACCGCGTTCAGCGGCGGGTTTGTCGCGTCCGGCCCGGCTGGGCCGAGCCGGCTGCCGCGCCCGTTCCGGCCGGCCGGGCTGCGGCTGGACGCCCAGGAAGGCGCGGGTGAGGTACAGACCCCGCTGCTCGGCGCGGCCGCCGACGGGCTGCGCATCGGTGACCGGGTCTGGTTCCGGCACGCCAAAGCCGGCGAACTCTGCGAGCGGTTCAACGACCTGCACCTGATCGATGGCACCGTGGTCACCGCGACTGTGCCGACCTACCGCGGCGAGGGACAGGCGTTCGGCTAAAGAGAATTCCGGGCTAGCGGAAGCGGCGGCGGACCAGGTAGGCGATGCCGCCGAGGGCCACCACCGCGGCCGCGATCCCGCCGGCCAGCCGCACCTCTGGGCGCTCCGCCTGCTCGCGGGCCAGGTCCAGGGCCCGGCGCGCGATGTTGCCCGGGCTGACCCGCTCGGTGATCGCGTCGATGGTGCGTGCCAGGTTCTCCCGGGTCGCCTCCATCTCCTTGAGCAGCGCATCCGGGTCGCGGACCGCGACCGTGCCGTTCGGCTCGGCCATCGCTGGTCTCCCTTCTCGGCACGGATTCGTTGTCAGTAAGTCAACCAGGCAGCCGGGCAGAGCGCACGCCTGACCCGCCTGGTGTCGCAATTGTCCCCACCTACCCCGCTAGCCCCGCGGCATGCGGGGCTAGCGGGGGCGAATCTGGAGGCTACCGGCGAGTAGCCCAGCGGCGTAGGGTCAGGGCAGTCGGCGGAAAGGACCCGGTATGTCGGCCCCCGTGGTAGATGACCTCGAGCTGCCGGTTTTCGACTACACCGAGCCCGGGCTGACCGGCGAGGTGTACCACCAGCGGCTGGCCGCGGTGCGGCAGCAGGGCTGGCTGGCCCGCTCCCCGCTGAGCTACGTGGTGCTGGACCGGGAATCGGGCGAGTTCTTTCTGCGCGCCCGGCAGACCGCATTCCCCGGCCGGGAGATCGCCGAGCTGTTCGGGGTGACCGGCGGCCGGCTGCGCGAGCAGATCGACGCCAACATCCTCAACCTCACCGGGGACCGGCACCGGCGGCTGCGCCAGCTGGTCAGCCCGGCGTTCACGCCGCGGGCCGCGGACCGGTGGCGCCCGGCCATGCGCGGCTTCCTGGCCGGGCTGTGGCAGGATCTCGGCGGCGCGGCCGACTGCGAGTTCGTGGCCGCGTTCGCCAAGCCGTATCCCTCGCTGACCATCGCGGCGGTGCTCGGCGCCCCCGCGGACGACGCGGCACAGCTGCACGAGTGGTCCGGCTGGGTGCAGCGGCAGTTCGACATCCGGGCGCTGGCCGACCAGCCGGATCGCATCGAGCGGGCGGTCCAGGAACTGTACGACTACGTCGAGGCGCTGCTGGAGAAACGGCGCAGCGAGCCGTCCGATGACCTGATCAGCACGCTGCTGGCGGCGGAGGCGGAAGGCGACCGGCTGACCCACACCGAGTGCGTCAACCTGGTGCTCAACGTGGTGGCCGGCGGGGTGGACACCACGCAGGCCCAGCTGTCCCATGCGCTGCGGCTGTTCGCCGGCCACCCGGGGCAGTGGGCCGCGCTGGCCCGTGATCCCGAACTGGTGCCCGCGGCGGTGACCGAGGTGCTCCGGTTCGAGCCGATCACCCCGTTCACCGCGCGGATCTGCCTGGAGCCGATCGATTACCGCGGGGTGACCTTCCCGGCCGGCTCGATCGTGGCCATCTGCGCCGAGCAGGCCAACCGCGACCTCGACGGGGGCGATGAGTTCGACATCAGCCGGGACTCGGCCGACCGGCTGCTCACGTTCGGCGCGGGCCCGCACTTCTGCCTCGGCTCCAACCTGGCCCGGGCCGAGCTGGGCGAGGCGCTCACCTTCCTGTCCGCCCGGATGCCGGGCCTGCACCCGGCCGGCCCGGTCCAGCTGGGCGGCGTGGAAGGCATCTACGGCGTCGAGTCCCTGCCGCTGGCCTGGGGCCCGCCTAACGGG
>DASXIN010000192.1:0-9931 GCA_036497945.1 Streptosporangiaceae bacterium
GCGCCCGCTCCGCCAGCCACGGCAACCTGCCCTGCGACCAGCGGGCAAGCTCAGCACGCTCATCATCCGACAGCACTAACGGCACAGCAGTCTGCGACATCCCAGCAGACTACTGACTTAACCCACGAATCTCAGGCGCGAAACACTAGTGCCGCATCAAGCAACCTTTGCCCTGTTGACGATCTCGCGTGCCATCTGTCGTGAGCGCGGTGGCTGCGCTAGACGATGATGCCGCGGACCCGGAGGAGGGGCTCGGCCAGCGCTGGGTCGCCCGAAAGCTGCACCTGGCGCGCGTCGTAGCGGGTGCCGGTCAGCAGCCGCCAGGCCGCCTCCCGAGTTATTCGCAGGCTCGCGGCCGGGGCAGCGGGTTGCCCTTCATCGAGGGACCAACCGGTTGCCGTCCTGGTCAGTGTCCACGCGCCGATACCGGGAATTTCCAGGGCGATCGCGGTGCCACCTGGTGCTGGAGCCTGGTATTGGTGTGGGAAGCCCCAGATGAACGTGCGCAGGACCAGGGGCAGGTACTCGTCCTGCTGATGATTGTGCTCGCCCGGCGGGGCCGCCTCCCGGATCTGCTGGTAATGCACCCACCGCTCGGTGAACTCGCGGGCAAGGTCGAACCATTGCGGGACCTCGCCGGCCCAGTAGACCCGAGCTTGCGCCCGCGAGATCGACCGTGCGCAGGTAGGCATCGAGCTGCTCACCTGACCAGGCGAGCAGGCCGGTGATCAGAGGCGGGCTCAGCGTCCGGGTGCCGTTGACCCACCGCTGATTACGCTGGGCCAGGCCGCGGACGAACTCCTCGTGGTCAGCAGGCACGGGAATGATCCCGGTCTGGTCGTGATCCCGGTCGTGGGCAAGCCAGGCGATCGAGCTCTTACACCACGAGCCGGGGCTCGGATGTGATTCTGCAGCGCTGCAGGCGAGGGCACCTGCGGCTCTCGGCGCCCAAGTATGGGGCCGGTCTCAGGACTCGGTCAGGTCGGCTGGTGGCCGGCGGGCGGTGGCGTGGCTGGTGTGGGCGAGTCCCAGTTGCAGCAGCATCTGCGGGGCGCCCGGGAGGGTCAGGCGGTCCCGGATCAGGGTGCGGATGGCGGCGGCTTCCAGCGGCTGGGTGTACAGGCTCGCGAACACCCACTTGCTCGCAGCGTGTGCCAGCAGCCGGTGCAGCGCCTGCCCGGCGCGGAGCCAGTCGGCCCGGCCATCACCGGGGGTGAGCAGCACCGCGGTAGCGGCGGGCGGCGGCCCGCCGGTGGCCACCAGCCCGACGCCGCGGCCCTGGTCGAAGTCACGCTGCGGCAGCCGCCCGGGCTGGCGGCCGGCCCCGGCGGGGAACGCGTGCGCGGGGACGCCGTCGCGGGCGGGATCGGCCGCCGTCCGGCTCCACCACCGCATCTCTGCCCGGACCAGTGGGTCCAGACCTTGCCGGCGGCCGGCCGCGCCGACCACGTCGGCCAGCCGCTGATAGGCCAGGGCCCGGTCAACCAGCACCAGCTCGGCCCCCTCGGCCACCGCGTCATGCTGCAGCCCGGCAACAAGCCCGGCCGGCAGCGGCCCGGGCGCGAACGGGCCACGGTGCGTGTGCCGGTGCGGCAGCGCCTCCAGCAGCTGGCGCTCCCTGCCAGTCATCGGCTCCGCAGCGCCCAGCCTCACCCGCGCGAGCAGCCGCAGCTGGGCCGGGTCGGGGAGCAATTCGACTCTGGGCAGGTACCCGAGTGACCGCACCGCCAGCCGCAGCCCGAACAGGGCGGCGCCGCAGCTGATGAGCATCTCCCGGCCGGCCGGATCCACCCGCAGCTTGCGGCCCGGGTCGGCATACAATTCGATCACATACTGGCCGACCCGGAACCGCCACGGCTGGGTGTTATGCACCGACGGCGCGCGGGCCGCCGTGGCGATCAGGTAGCCGGCCTTACCGGCCGGGATCGGCACCGTCCGCTGGCTGGCATCCGCACTCATAGCCGCTCACCTGCCCTCGATTTGCGAATCAGGGTCTCGTGCTGGAGCGGGAGCGGCCAGGGTCCTTGGCGCCTCGTGAAGGTGACCGAGGTCCCGCGGCGGCCAGGCCGGCATTCTGGACGTCGAAGCCAGCGGGAGGGGGTGCTCATCACGCTTGGAACCGCGCTGCTCCGCCAAGTCATGACCATTGAGCCGGTGCCCAACGGCATCAGCGTCCGGCTTCGGAGTTATCCAGCGCGAAGGACATTGGCATCCAGGCGGTCGCGGCCTGCGCCAGGTGCTGAGCGCCGCCGGCCACCGGGCCAAGGCCCGGGGCCGGCAGGACTGGCCGTGGCAGCGGTGTCCCGGGCGGGTCGGCAGGCCGTTACCACAGCGCCTGACCGTGAGTCACCGGCGCCGGGGCGGGCCTGCCCTGTTGGGCCTTTGCTGCAGGCCCGCGGCCCTGGCATCGGGCGGCCCGGCTCATGAATGTGGAGCCGGCGGGTGTTGGTGGGTGAGGGCGTGCGCGGTCTTGCCGAGCAGTGAGCTGATCGTCGCCGCGGCCAGGTGGTACAGCACAATCTTGTCAAGCGTGGCTCCGGCGCCGTCCAGCGGCGGCCGGTAGGACCCGGCCAGCACCAGCCTGGTCTGCCCGCCCGCGGGCATGAGGGTAATGTCGGCGTCCAGGACCGGAAACAGCCGCCCGGCCGGGCCGGTCGCTTCCCAGCGCAACGGCAAGACCGCGATATGGTCATGGGCCGCTGGCTCGGCAAAGCGGACCCGGACAAGCTTGGAGACGCCCGGCACCTGGCCGAACGGGCCGACCCGGATGGTGGCCACGTGCCCCTCGGCGTACGCCTGGCCTGAGGCGGTGTCGAGCCACCCTGCTCGCGCGAGGCTGGCCAGGCGCGCCCGGGCGGCCGGGAAGGGCATGTCCAGCATCGTCTCCTGGTCCACGAACATCTGCCCAGTGACCCAGAGAACCCACCCGCCTGCGAAGGGGCGAAGGTCACCGCGGCGCGGGCAGATGGGCCTTCCCACTGCCGCAGGCCGGGAGGATCCTCGCCGAAGCCCAGGCCGCCGGCCCGGTGCAGCTTGTTCCCCCCGTTTCCCCCGCGCTGGCGGGCTTGAGCGGCGATGCGGCCGCCGCAGGCCCGACGGGCGGCCGCCGGGGGGACCGGCACCAAGGCCGCCCGGCCCGCCCGGCAGGCAGCTGATATGCCCCTGCCCAGCTTTCCCGTGTTTCTTCAGGAGCCTGGGGAAGTCAGCGAGCCCGGCGGCCCGAGAGCCTGGCCTCTCGCAGCGCGGCCAGGCTCTCGCCGGTCCCCGCGCCAGAGCGCATCAGGACCCGGCACTGGGAACGCGGCCACTGGAACCTCAGCAGCGCCCGGCCGCCTGGTGGGATCATCGCAGGCAGCAGGCCGGCCTCGCTGGCGCCTCCCCCGAGGAGCGGGTATGAGCAGTGATCAGATCACCCATGTCCGCCAGCGTTCCCTGACGCCTGGGGCCACCCGCGCATTGTGGGGTCCAGATCATCTGCACGGGCAGCAGGTGCACGCCTGGATGCGCGGCGGCGACGACTTCTTCACCTACAGCCCCTCAACCGCGAGATGGACCATTGTTTGAGCCCGGGCAGTGCTGCGGCGTTGACACGCTGCGCTCGCCCGCCGATGCGGTCTACGACAATAACCTGGATTACCTGCCACCGTGCTGAGGTGGGCGGCCAGGCGCTGCTAGGAGAAGCGGGAACCGACGTGGCGCCGTCTCAGGGTCCAGCGGGAGCTTCACGCGCTCGTCGCGATCCAGAAGATGAGCCGGCCAGTGGCCACACGCAGGACTTTCGGGCCTTGGGGTCAAGAAGCGGGCCATGACAACAGTGGGGGTGTTCGTCACCGAGGAAGTGACCGTTCATACCGGGGCCCGTGCGGCTCAGGCGCGGTTTGCGAACCTTCTTCACGGAAGCTGGCTGGCCGAGGTGCCGGGGCCGCCTATGACGGCGGGCTCTCGGGCCTGTTCAGGGTCGGCCCCGCCGGGCCGGTCGCCGCGAAACTGGTCCGGGTCCGCTTCCTTGACCCGGTGTACCGCGATGACGTCATGACGATAGGGCTGCGCTGGGAGGCGACCGGCGCCGCAGGCGGCCTGTTCCCTGTGCTGGACGCCGACGTCAGCATTTCCCCCACAGAGGAAGGAACCGCTCCCGCAGGGAAGAATCGGCTCGGCTGGCGTTGTCGGGGTCCTACCGGCCGCCGCTCGGACGCCTCGGAGCCAGGCTGGACAGGGTGATCATGAGCCACGTCGCCACCGCGACGGTCCGCTCCCTGCTGCGCAGCGTCGCCGATGCGGTCGCCAGCCCCGCCACCGCAGGGCAGGCCGAGGGAACCTCCCCTCGGCTTGCGCCCGGCCCCGGAGAACGAGATGCCGTGAAGGGGCCTGTGCGGTCGGGGCCGTCTCGGCTGCTCGGCCGACGCCCCCGGCTGACCCGTTCTATCTCCCGGCACCCGGCGCGCTGGGCCACAGCCGTCCGCACGGCGGCGCGCAGGTTGTCGATGCCGGCCGCGAGCATCGAGACCTGGCCCCTCCCCGCTCGCCGGGCCGCAGAGCCGCGTCCATCCGGTTGGCGAAGGTCTGAAAGTAGCCGGCGTGGCGGGCCCTCAGCTCCAGCGCCTCGCCGGCGCGGGTCAGCCGCTCGGCGGCGAAGTCGCCGATGGATTCAAGCATCCAGAACCCGCGGTTCGGGCGTATAGGCCCGTTGCTGCAGCAAGCTCGTGCCCGGCAGGCCATCAAGCGCGTCGGGTTGCGGCTCGCACACCGCGCCGGTGGCCTCGACCGTGCAGCCCTCAGCGACCACGGCCAGCCGCCGGAGCAAGGCTCGCCCGGGCTCGGTGAGCTGGCACCCGATCCATGGGCGGGCGCAGTGGCAAACTGGGCCGATGGTGGTGTGGCGGGTGCGCGACTTCCACGACGACGATCTTGACGCTGCAATCCGGCTGTGGGGCGATCCGGCGGCCGGGGGCGAGGCACCGGTCTTCGGCCTTTCTGACCTGATTTCTGCGGTCCGCGCCAGCGAGCCCGCGGTGGCGGCGGTCGTCGGCGAGGAGCTGGCCGGGACCGCGGTGGCCACCGTCAGCGGCGGCCGCGCGTGGATCGTGCGGATCAGCCTGGCCGCCGCGTGGCGCAACCGGGGCATTGGCAGCGCGATGCTGACCGAGCTCGAACGGCGGCTGGTGGCGGCTGGCGTGCACCGCATCGACTGTCTGCTGGCAACCGGCGACGAGATCGGCGCGCTGGCTTTGGAGCACTGCGGTTACCGGGCCCGGCCGGGCATGATCTTCTACGAGAAGCTGGAGCCGGTCGGGCCGCAAGACGTCGGGATCTTGGGCAGGCTGGGGGGCCGGATGCTGCGGGCCGGCACCTGGGATGAGCTGGAGGGAATGGTCAGGGAGAAGGAGCTGATCGAGCGCAGGGTGATCCTCCCGCTGGCGCAGGCTCAGCTCGCCGGGCGGCTCGGCCTGGTGCCGCCGCGGGCGGTGGTGCTGTTCGGCCCGCCGGGGACGGGCAAGACCACCTTCGCCAAAGGCGTCGCAGCCCGGCTTGGCTGGCCGTTCGTCGAGCTGTTCCCCTCCCGCCTGGCCGGTAACTCCCCCGCCGGCCTGGCCGCGGCGCTGCGGGAGTCGTTCGCACTGGTCGCCGAGCTGGACAAGGTGGTCCTGTTCATCGACGAGGTGGAGGAGATCGCCGGGCTGCGGCAGCCACGGACAGCCTCGGCAGCCCAGGGAGTCACCAACGAGATGCTCAAGCTCATCCCGCCGTTCCGCGAAAAGGATGAGCGGCTGCTGGTCTGCGCGACGAACTCGGTCCGCGCCCTCGATACCGCGTTCCTGCGGCACGGCCGGTTCGACTACGTCCTGCCGGTCGGCCCGCCCGACGAACACGCCCGCCGTGCGATCTGGGACCGCTACCTGCGGGCGATCCCGCACCGCGAGCTGGACATGACGGCGGTGGTCGCGCAATCCCTGCTGTTCACCCCCGCCGACATCGAGTTCGCGGCACGCAAGACAGCGCAGCTGGTGTTCGAGCGAGTCCTGTTCGAGCACCAAGAGGAGCTGGCCACCACGGCAGATGTCCTGCGCGGCATCGCCGAGACCAGGCCTACCCTCACCCAGCAGATGGTCACCGACTTCGAGCAGGACATCACCGACTTCGCCAGGGTCTAAGCCGTTCGCCGGCAAGCTGCCCAAGCCAGCAGACCCCGTGGCGAACACCCGCCACTTCGCCGGGCAGCTGCTGGCCGCACAGCGCAAGTCCGCCGGAACGTGCTCCGGGCGACCGTACCGGCTCCCGGGAAAGACGAGTATCCGGCGCCAAGAAGGGCGGCTCGCCAGGCAAGATCTGGGTACGGTCACCCGCCTGACCGGTCCAGCTGCCCGGCCGCTCCGATACGGGCCACGGCGCCCCGACGCCCGGCGCTCCCCCCTGGGCAGCGGACTCACGCTGCGTCCCGGCATTCAACTGGCCCAGGCGCACACTCCCGCGGCGTTGCGCCAGGCGGGGTGGACTCTGCTAGCCGCCCGTCGCTGCCAAGGGCGCAGCCGGGTGCGGAGCGGAGTGGGTCACATCGCGGCCTGGGTCTCGAACCGGCCGAGGCATATGCCGAGCCAGACCGACAGCACCGGGCCCGCGACCGCTCCGGCGGCCAGGCTTAGCCAGTTGTATCCGGCGTCGTAGGGGATGAGTCCGGTCACTGCGATCCCCGCCAGCAGCAGCGCCTCGAGGTAGGCCAGGGCGCCCAGCGAGGCTGGGAAGGTGCGGTGCTTGCCGCACAGCCGGCCCAGCGCCACGAGCCCGCACGCGAGGACGGCGAACCCGAACGCCTCTGGCCAGTGCGTCAGTGTCTGGATGCCCTGCACCGTCTGCCCGGCCGCCACCATGATCGCGGCGGGCCGGGCGGGCCACCCGGTTTGGCGCCAGTATTCCGCGGCGGCGAGGAAGGTCAGGTCCGCGAGGATCGACAAGATGCCGCCCACGATGAATGAGGTCACCAGGAGCTGGCCGTCGGGGTGCCGGGGGCCGGTACGGTTCCGGACGGCGAGCGCCGCGACGATGAGGGCGAGATAGGCGACGGGCAAGATCGTGTCTCTGGCGATGATGTCCCACACGATGTGGTGCTGGTGTGCGAAGTAGGCGGCCCAGAACGTGGCCTGGTCCATCAGCGGCCCCGCGCCGGTGGGGCGGTAGACGGGTCCGGGGCCGAGGAGGCCGGCGGCGTCCAGCAGGAACAGCACCGTTCCCGCCAGCAGCGCAGACCCGGCGATGTATCCCGCGGCGCGGCCCATCCGGCTCCATGCCCTGACAGGGTCGCGCGGCTCTACGTCAACTGGTCTCGGCGTTGTCCTCACGGCTTTGCTCCTGCATTCAGGTTCACGCTGAGTGATCGTTGCTCGACTTCCCCGCCGCGCGGATCCCGCCGCCTGGGCGGGTGCGCGGAGGGCGGTGCGAACGTGGCGTCGATCAGGACGGCGATCCGGCGGCCGATCAGGAAACGCGGCGCCCGGACGCCGAGGACGGCGCGGTCGAACGTGGTCGTTGCGTGGGCGGTGACCATTCCGGCGTCGCCGGGCGCGGCGCGGGTGATGTCCAGGCTCACGCGCGTGGCGGCGCGGCCGGTGAGCAGGCCATCGACGGTCGTGCCGGCTGCGGCGCCGTCGAAGGTCAGGGCTGGGTGGCGGGCGGTGTCGAGCAGGTGGGGCTTGCGCAGGTCGCGGTCGCGGCGCGGGTTGCCGGTGTCGATGCGGGTGAGGTCGAGTTCAGCGTGCACGGCCGTGGGCCGGCCCGAGGCGTCGACATCGACCCAGGCCGCGGTGACCGGGATCTGGCCGCGGACGGTCGCCCCGCCGAAGCTGCGTACGGAGAAGCTGGCCCTGGTCCGCGCCGGCACCAGCTCCCACCGGCCGGTGCGCAGCGCGGTCGCGGTGATCACGCCGGCACCAGGTCCCGGTAGTCGGCGTCGTAGGCGGCCACCACCTCGTAGCGCTCGAAGCGGTCCGGGCCGGTGAGCAGCGCCGGGTCCTCGCCGGGCAGCAGCGGGGTGGCGGTGATGACGGCGTCGCCGCGGTCCAGCGTGGCAGCGCTGTCGGCCAGGATAAGGACGAGCTGGGCGCCATCCGGCTGGCGCAACACGAACGTGCCCCGGTGCCCGGCCCGGATCTCGGGATCCGCCGACACGGCCGGCATGATCCGCTCCCGTCCGGCACGGTCGGATGCAGCGATGATCTCGGGACTGCGCGGGCCGTCGAAGTAGGCGATCTGAGCGATCATGGTGCCCTCCAGTTGGGTGGTGGCTCGGCTGGTCCCACGCTCCCCGTCACCGCCCCGCATGGCATCGGTACCAGTACTGATCACTGCCACTGGACCTCGATACTGACCGGGTGATCGTGGAACACTGACCGGGTGATCGTGGGACGCGCCGGCGAGCTCGCCCAGCTCGGCGCAGCACTGGGGGAGGCACGCGCTGGCCGGGGCCGGCTTGTGCTGGTCGCGGGGGCGCCGGGCATCGGCAAGTCGCGGCTGGCCGACGCGGCGGCGGAGCGGGCACGGCGGGCCGGCATGACGATTGCGCGCGGCTACGCGGTTGACGAGCCGGGCGCGCCGCCGCTGTGGCCGTGGCTGCGGCTCATGCGTGGCTGGGACGACGCCGCCCGGCTGCCGGTGGCGGAGACCTGGGACGGCGACGCGGCGGCCCGCTTCCAGCTGTTCACCGCGATCACCACCCTGGTCTGCGGGCACGCCACCGGGGACGGGCTGCTGCTGATCCTGGAGGACATGCACTGGGCCGACCGCACATCGGTCGGGCTGCTACGGCATGTGGTGGCGGCGATCAGCGACGAGCCGATGGCCGTCCTGGTGACCTACCGCCATGGTGTGCCCGGCCCGCTTCTGGACGCGGCGCCCGCGTTGCTGTCCAGCGACCTGGTGCTGCCGCTGACGCTTGGCGGGCTGTCCAGGCAGGACGTCGCGGCCTGGCTGCCGCAGCTGACAGGCTCGGCTGATGCGCGGCTCGCCGGGACGCTGTGCGAGCGGACCGGCGGCAACCCGCTGCTCGTCCGGCTTGTCGCCCAGGACCTGGCGGCGCACGGTGATATTGAGCGGCTGATGGCCGAACGGCCTGAGCTGCGCCGCCTCGTGGCCGCGCGGGCCGGCGAGCTCACCGCGCAGACCCGGGCCGTGGTGGATGCGGCCAGCGTCCTGGGCGAACGCATCCACACCGCGCTGCTGGCTGAGCTGACCGGGGACGCGGACCTGGGACCGGTACTCGACGAGGCGGTGGCCGCGGGCATCCTGCGTGACGACACCTCGCGGGGCGGGCTGCGGTTCGAGCACGCGCTGGTCCGCGACGCGGTCTACGCCGAGCTGACGCCAAGCCGGCGCGCCGGCCTGCACCGCCAGGCCGCCCAGCTGCTCGCACAGGTCGGCGAGCCCAACGTGGCCGGGATGGTCGCGTCCCACTGGCATCGCGCCGGTGGCCGGGACGCGGCCGGGCAGTGCCAGATGTGGGCCGGACGGGCCGATATCGAGGCACGGCGGGCGCTGGCCTACGACGACGCGGTTCGCTACGCCGAACTTGCGCTCAGCTGCGCCCAGCAGGCCGGTGACGACGACGCCGAGCGGGCCCGGCTGCTCGTCCGGCTGGCCGAGGCACAGTTTCTCGCCAACGCGGTCGAGCCCAGCGTCAGCAGCTGCGCGGCCGCGGCCGACCTCGCCGAGGCTGCGGGCCGGGCGGACCTGCTCGCCCAGGCGGGCCTCGTCGTCCACGGCATCGGCTCGTCCGCCTACCGCACCATCGCCGGGATCTGCGAGCGGGCCCTGGCCGTGCTTCCGCCGGACGAGCACGCCACCCGTGCCCGCCTGCACGCGCAGCTCGCCGTCGGGATCGCCGAGCGCGAAGGCGGCTCGCGCGCGGCCGAGCTGGCCGCGCAGGCGCTCACCGACGCCAACC
>DASXIN010000193.1:0-4170 GCA_036497945.1 Streptosporangiaceae bacterium
GGCCTCCCACTGGTCGGCCGAGATCTTGCCCTCCGAGGTGCGGAAGCCGAGATCGGGCCCGAGGGTGAGCAGCGAGTAGCGGGTGATGCCCGGCAGCAGCGTCCCGGTCAGCGCCGGCGTCATGATCTGTGCCTGCGGCCCGGAACCATAGACGAAGAACAGGTTCATCCCGCCCATTTCCTCGACCCACTGGTGCTCCACCGCGTCCAGCCAGACCACCTGGTCGCAGCCGGACGCGGTGGCCTGCAACTGCCCGGCGAACGCCGCCGCGTAGTTGCCACCGCACTTGGCCTCGCCGGTGCCGCCGGGCGCCGCGCGGGTGTATTCGTGCGACAGCCACACCGAGACCGGCCGGATACCGCCCTTGAAGTAGGCCGCGGCCGGCGACGCGATGACCGTGTACAGGTACTCCTGGGACGGCCGGTTCACGCCCAGCCCGCGCTGCGTCGCGATCATGAACGGGCGCAGGTAGAGGCTGCGCCCCTCGGCCGCCGGGACCCAGTCGCGGTCCTGGCTGACCAGCAGCTCGATGGACCGCAGGAAAGCCGCCTCGGGCAACTCCGGCATGGCCAGCCGGAGCGCCGACCGGTTGAACCGGGCCGCGTTGGCCTGCGGCCGGAACGCCACGATCGGCCCCGAGCCCTGCCGGTAGGCCTTCAGTCCCTCGAAGATCTCCTGGGCGTAGTGGAACACCGCGGTGGCCGGCTCCAGCATGAGCGGCCCGTACGGCTGCACGGCGCCGTCGTGCCAGCCCTGATCCGCCGTCCAGCGCAGGGTGACCATGTGATCGGTGAATACCTCGCCGAACCCCGGGTTGGCCAGGATCCGGTCGCGTTCCAGCGCGGGAACGGGATCGGCGCTGGCGCGGCTCGCAAAAGCGATCTCGGTGTTCGGGCTTGCCGTCATCACAGGTCCTTCCTCTGGCCCGGCTGAGCCGGGCTGCCCCCAGCCGGGCATCCTCACCCGGCCGTTCGTCTGCGCCTACCCGGCTACGCGGGCGGCGATGTCGTCGCCAATCTCCGGGGTGACCCGGGCCGCCCAGGCACCCTGCCGCTCGACCATGTCGTCGGCCACGGCCTGCTCGATGCGGGCCGCCTCGGCGGACAGCCCGAGGTGCTCGCAGAGCATGGCCGCGGACAGGATGGCCGCCGTGGGGTCGGCCTTCTGCTTGCCCGCGATGTCCGGCGCGCTGCCATGCACCGGCTCGAACATGCTCGGCGCGGTCCGCTCAGGGTTGATGTTCCCGCTGGCCGCGAGCCCGATGCCGCCGGCTACCGCGGCGCCCAGGTCGGTCAGGATGTCGCCGAACAGGTTGTCGGTCACCACGACGTCGAAGCGCTCCGGCTGGGTCACGAAAAACATCGACGCCGCGTCCACGTGGCAGTAGTCCACCGGTATCGAGGAGAACTCCTTGGCCATCGCGTCCACCGTGCGCTGCCACAGGTCCCCGGCGTAGGCCAGCACGTTGGTCTTGTGCACCAGGGTGAGCCGCCCGGCCGGCCGCTCGGCGGCCCGCTCGAACGCGTACTGGACCACCCGGCGGACGCCGAACGCGGTGTTCAGGCTCTCCTGGGTGGCCACCTCTTCCGGGGTGCCCTTGCGCAGCACACCGCCCGCCCCGGTGTACGGGCCCTCGGTGCCCTCCCGGACGACCAGCATGTTGACCGCCTCGGGCCGGACATCGGCCAGGGGGGTCACCACCCCGGGGTAGAGCCGGACCGGGCGCAGGTTGACGTAGTGATCCAGCTCGAAGCGGAGCCGGAGCAGCAGTCCGCGCTCCAGCACACCGCTGGGCACGGAGGGGTCGCCGACCGCGCCGAGCAGGATCGCGTCCTGGGCCCTGATTTCTTCCAGCACGGAATCGGGCAGCGTCTCGCCCGTCCGGTGCCAGCGCTGCGCGCCGAGGTCGTAACTGGTCGCGTCGATGGAGATGTTCGCGGCCTGGAGAACCTTGAGCGCCTCGGCGACGACCTCGGGGCCGATTCCGTCGCCGCCGACCACCGCAAGCTTGATCGCTGAAGATGCCATGCGCGTACCTTACTGGTCGTCCACGGCCGGTGACGCTCCTCCGTTGTCCCGCCGGTCCAGGGCTATCTGCAGGGCCTGCTGAGCTGGCCCAGCGGGGGCTGGGCGGGGTGACGGCGCGGGCTGATTCCACGGGTACATGTCGTACACGGCTGGCACTCCTGATGAGGCTGGCTGCTCACCCCGGGCCGCCCAGGCGGGCTGGTACACAGGATGAGGTTCCCTGGGGCGGACTTACGGCCAGCACCACAACCCGCAGCGGGTGGCCGGCCTACCCTGTCAGGCCCCGCTACGGCCGCTAAAGATGGATACGAAGCGCCGCATATTGTTGGTCATCCTAGTACCTGGCTGAGCCGTTGTCGCCCGGGCCCCGGATCCGTCTCTCATGCTGAGACAGAACCGCTCGGGACAGCCGGTGGCTAGCGCTCCTCGAGGTCCACGGTCCGGCCTACCACGGCGCCGATAGTGGACGCGATGTCATCCAGCACGACGGCCGGGATGGCCGAGTCGACGGTCAGCACGATGAGCGCGTGACCGCCGCGGGCATCCCGGCAGACCTGCATGCCGGCGATGTTGATGCCCTCACTGCCCAGGATCTGGCCCACCGTGCCGACCACGCCGGGCCGGTCGGTGTAGGTGAGGAAGACCATGTGCTCCGCGGGCGCGATCTCCATGTCGAACCCGTTGACCTCGACCAGCTTCTCCAGCTGCCGCCGCCCGCTGAGCGTGCCGCCAACCGACACGACCTGGCCGTC
Source organism: Streptosporangiaceae bacterium (assembly GCA_036497945.1). Classification (GTDB taxonomy): domain Bacteria; phylum Actinomycetota; class Actinomycetes; order Streptosporangiales; family Streptosporangiaceae; genus RYN-230. The sequence continues at coordinate 2,781 of DASXIN010000193.1, forward strand.
CGGCATGATGCCGCGCAACGTGACCAGGTTGCGCCAGTCCGGGCTGTCCGCCTCGGTGACCAGGCTGACCTCGACCCCGCGGTCCGCCGCGAGCAGCGGCGCGTTCACGTAGGTCACCGGGTCTTCCACCACATCCGCGAACACGCCATTGAGCGCGGCCAGCTGGAGCACCCGGACATCGTGGCCGGCGATCTCGCCGCGCACCTCGACGTCGATCCGCGCGGCCATCCCGCCAGCCAGCGCGGTGAAAATCCGGCCCAGTTTCTCGGCCAGCGGCAGGCCCGGCTTGACATCTTCGTGCACCGCGCCGCCCTGCACGTTGACCGCGTCCGGGACGAACTCACCGGCCAGCGCGAGCCGCACCGACCGGGCCACCTGGGTACCCGCCTTCTCCTGGGCCTCGGCCGTGCTGGCGCCCAGATGCGGGGTGCCCACCACAGACGAGAAGTCCAGCAGCGGGTTGCCGGTGGCGGGCTCGGCGACGAACACGTCGATGCCGGCCCCGGCCACCCGGCCTTCCTTCAGCGCGAGCGCCAGGGCGTGCTCATCCACGATGCCGCCGCGCGCTGCGTTCACAATGCGCACGGCCGGCTTGACCAGGTGCAGTTCCCGGTCCCCGAGGAGGCCGGCCGTCTCCGCGTTCTTGGGCAGGTGCACGGTGATGAAGTCGGCCTCGGCCAGCAGCTCGTCCAGGCTGGTCAGCCGGACGCCAGCCTGGGCGGCCCGGGCCGCGGGCACGTACGGGTCGTAGGCGATCACCCGCATGCCGAAAGCGGTCAGCCGCTCGGCGACCAGCACGCCGATCCGGCCGAGCCCGAGGATGCCGGCCACCTTGCCGTTCAGTTCCACGCCGGTGAAGGCGGACCGGCGCCACTGGCCACCGCGCAGTGACGCCGCCGCCTGCGGCACGTTCCGGGCCACCGCGAGCAGCAGGCCGACCGCGTGCTCGGCCGCGCTGACGATGTTCGAGGTGGGCGCGTTGACCACCATGACGCCCGCCCGGGTGGCCGCCCCGACGTCCACGTTGTCCAGGCCGACACCGGCCCGGGCGACCACCCGGAGCCGGGGCGCGTCGGCCAGGGCCGCGGCATCGACCTGGGTGGCGCTGCGCACGATGAGCGCGTCGGCGGTAGCCAGCGCGGCGAGCAGTGCGGCGCGGTCCGTGCCGTCCACCTGCCGGACGTCGAAATCGGCTTCGAGCTGGGTGATGGCGGCCGGCGACAGTTCCTCAGCGATGAGTACGACAGGTGCAGGCACGGCGGTGGCCCCTCGTGTCGGTCAGCGGAGTTCTCAGTCTAGCCAAGCTTGTGAAAGCGTTCACGAATCGCACCGCCGTGCGCTCCCCGGCCGCCGAGCCGGGCGGCTAGCGGGCTGGCGCCAGTCCCCGGCA
>DASXIN010000194.1:0-4380 GCA_036497945.1 Streptosporangiaceae bacterium
GAGGTCCGCGCGTGCTGCCGGACGGACCCGTTGACGCTGGTGGTGATGCCGAGGTCAGCGGGATCGGTCCCGGTCTCCATCCACGGCCCGAGCGGGCAGAAGGTGTCGAAGCCCTTCGCGCGCGTCCACTGCCCGTCCCTGGCCTGGAGGTCCCTGGCGGTCACGTCGTTGGCGCAGGTGTAGCCGAAGATGACGTCGGCCGCCTGGGCGGCCGGCACGTCACGGCACAGCCGCCCGATGATCACCGCGAGCTCGCCCTCGTAGTCCACCCGCTGGGTCAGTTTGACCGGGTAGGCGATCTGGTCCCCGTGCCCAACCACCGCGGTGGACGGCTTGAGGAACAGCACCGGCTCACCCGCGCCCGCGCCTGCCGGCTCGGCGCCGGTCTCCCGGCCGCTGCCCGCGTAGTTGCTGCCCACCGCGACGACCTTACTGGGCAGCACCGGGGCCAGCAGGCGCACTTCCGCCAGCGGGTAGGTGTCCCCGGTGAACTGGACGCCGCCCTTACCCGGGCCGAACGGATGGCCGCGCAGTTCGGCCAGCACCACCAGGCCCGGCCGGGCCGCGGACTGGCTGCCTGCCGCCCCGTCCGTCCGGGTTTCCCCCACCACGCCGTAGCCGACGTCGCCACCTTTGGCGAATCTCGCGATGCGCACCGCTCAACCTCACCGATGAGAGTTCTGCCCCGGCCCGTGCTGTCCCCGGCCGCTCCGGCATTCCGCTAGAGCCTACTGAGCACGGCACGCAGCCGCGCCCACGCCGCTACTGCATGTACCCCTCTACCTCGGGCACCGGCCGCGAGGCGGCGTCACCCGGGTCTTCGCCGAACTCGCGCCGGGCCCGACGCTGCCGCAGCAGGTCCCAGCACTGGTCCAGCGACTCCTCGACGGCACGCAGCCTGGCCTGCTCCTCAGCGCTGGGCAGCGACCCGTCCGCGACCTTGGCCCGGAGCTCGTGCTCGGTCTGGATCAGCTCGTCGATGTGCCCCAGGATTTCCTTGTCGTTCATGGCTCCACCGTACGGGTGCGCGGCCGGTCAGCGGACCCTGGGTCCCCAGCCAGCCGGCCCGCCAGGGGTTACCCTTGGCCGGGTGCCGGATCCCGTCTTCCTGATCACGGGCGCATCCCAGGGCATCGGCGCGGCCACCGCCCGTGCCGCTGCCGCCGCCGGGTACCGGGTGGTGCTCGCCGCGCGCCGCCCCGGCCCGCTGGCTGAACTGGCCGCCCAGCTCGGCGGCCCGCCCTGTGCCGTCCCGGTCAGCTGCGACATCGCCGACTGGGCCCAAGTGCAGCACCTGGTGGCCGAGGTGCAGCACACCCTGGGCCGGCTGGACGTCGCGCTGGCCAACGCGGCCGGCGTGGTGGACACCTCCTTCCTCGGCCGCGGCGGCCGGCCGCCGGGCGAGTGGGCGGGCATGGTGCAGACGAACGTGCTGGGCACCGCGCTCACCGCGCGGGCCGTGCTGCCCATGCTGGCCGAGACCGGCGGTCACCTGCTGCTGACCGGTTCGGTCGCGGGCCGCGTGCTGCGCCCGGGCAGCCTGTACTCGGCCACCAAGTGGGCGGTGAGCGCGATGGCCGCGAGCATCCGGGCCGAGTGCGTGGGCACCGGGGTCCGGGTCACCCTGATCCAGCCCGGGCTGACCGACACCGGCCCGGTCAGCCCGGGCCGGGCGGCCGACCCGAAGCTTAACCCGGCCGACGTCGCCCGGGCCGTGCTGTACGCGGTCGGCCAGCCCGCCGGGGTGGACGTCAGCGAGATCGTGATCCGGCCGACCGGCCAGGATCCGTTCCGCTGAGCACCGGCGCCGCCGGGCCGCGTCCCGGGGCACCCGTTTCCGTGCTCAGGCCGTCTGGGCTGGCTCGCCCGGGGCCGGCTCCGCTGCGTCCGGCTGGTAGCCCGCCCGGAGCAGGGCGTAGCTGACGGCTTCCTCCAAGGCGTGCCAGGACGCGGCGATGATGTTTTCATCCACCCCCACGGTGCTCCACGTCCCGTCGGCCGCCCCGGTGCCATCGCTGGACTCGATGAGCACCCGGGTGACCGCCCCGGTGCCGTGCGAGCCCTCCACGATGCGCACCTTGTAGTCGGCCAGTTCCAGCAGGGCCAGTTCGGGATAGAGCCGTTCCAGGGCCAGCCGCAGCGCCTTGTCCAGCGAGTTGACCGGCCCGTTGCCTTCACCGGTGGCGACGATCCGCTCGCCCTTGGCGTGCAGCTTGACCGTGGCTTCGCTGATCACCTCGCCGCCCGGCCGCTGCTCGACGATGACCCGCCAGGATTCCACCCGGAAATGGCGCAGCCGCGCGCCGGCCAGCTCGTCGCGCAGCAGCAGCTCGAAGGAGGCGTCGGCCGCCTCGAACGTGTACCCGCGGGCTTCCATCTCCTTCACCCGGCTGACCACCCGGCCGACGGTGCCCTTCTCACCGGACAGGTCGTAGCCGAGCTGCTTGCCCTTGATCTCCACCGAGGCGCGGCCGGCCATGTCCGACACCAGCATCCGCATGTCGTTGCCGACCAGCACCGGGTCGACGTGCTGGTACAGCATTGGGTCCACCTTGACCGCCGAGGCGTGCAGCCCGGCCTTGTGTGCGAAGGCGGAGAAGCCCACGTAGGGCTGGTGGGTGCTCGGCGTGACGTTGGTGACCTCGCTGATCGCGTGGGCCACCCGGCTCATCTCGGCCAGGCAGCCGTCGGGCAGCACCACCCGGCCCTTCTTCAGCTGCAGCCCGGCCACCACGCTGAACAGGTTGGCGTTGCCCGCCCGCTCGCCGTACCCGTTGGCGCAGCCCTGCACGTGGCTGACCCCGGCGTCCACCGCGACCAGGCTGTTGGCCACCGCGCACGCCGTGTCGTCGTGACAGTGGATGCCCAGCCGCGCGCCGCTGCCCGCCGCGACCGCGCTGACCACGTCGCCCAGCTCGCCGGGCAGCATCCCGCCGTTGGTGTCGCACAGCGCGACCACGTCGGCCCCGGCCTCGACCGCGGTCCGGACCACCTCCAGCGCGTAGGCCGGATCCGACCGGTACCCGTCGAAGAAGTGCTCCGCGTCGAGGAACACCCGCTGCCCCTCGGCGTGCAGGTGGCTGACCGTGTCCCGGATCATCGCCAGGTTCTCGTCCAGCGTGGTGCGCAGGGCCAGCCGGACATGCCGGTCGTGACTCTTGGCGACAAGAGTCACGACCGGCGCCCCGGACTCGCGCAGCGCGGCGACCTGGGGGTCGTCGGCCGCCTGCACGCCGGGCCGGCGGGTCGCGCCGAACGCGGCGAGCTGCGCGTGCCTGAGGTCCAGTTCGGTGCGGGCCCGCCGGAAGAACTCGGTGTCCTTGGGGATCGCCCCGGGCCAGCCACCCTCGATGAAGCCGACGCCGAACTCATCCAGCCGCCGGGCGATGGCCAGCTTGTCGGCCACGGTGAGGGTCAGCCCTTCCTGCTGGGCACCGTCGCGCAGCGTGGTGTCGTAGACGTGGAACTCGTCGTCAGGCATTGACCTGGTCCGTCTCTGTCGTGGGTATAGGCACAAAACAAAAGACCCCTCGCGGGATGCGAGAGGTCTGCGCGCCGGCTGTGCTGCGGTTAGCCGACGCGCCTGCCGATAATGATCCGGCCGTAAGTCATACGCCCAGTCTGCCACACCCCGCCGGGTGCTACGCACCGTATTCGGAGATCGGGTCCTGTCGCGCTCAGCGGCAGGGCGCGTCCTCGAGCTGCATGCTTACACCTCCAGCACGTGGACCGAGGGCCGGCCCCACCCACCAAGCAGCTAGCAGATCTTGTAGACCCACCCATGCGGATCAGGCCGCTGCCCGTACTGGATCCCGACGAGTTCCTCGCGCAGCCGCATGGTCACCGGCCCCGGCGTGCCGTCGCCGATGGTCCATTCGCCGGCCGCGCTCTTGACCTTGCCGACCGGGGTGATGACCGCGGCGGTCCCGCAGGCGAACACCTCGGTCAGCTCGCCGGAGGCGCACTCGGCCTCCCACTGGTCGGCCGAGATCTTGCCATCCGAGGTGCGGAAGCCGAGATCGGGCCCGAGGGTGAGCAGCGAGTCGCGGGTGATGCCCGGCAGCAGCGTCCCGGTCAGCGCCGGCGTCATGATCCGTGCCTGCGGCCCGGAACCATAGACGAAGAACAGGTTCATCCCGCCCATTTCCTCGACCCACCGGTGCTCCACCGCGTCCAGCCAGACCACCTGATCGCAGCCGGACGCGGTGGCCTGCAACTGCCCGGCGAACGCGGCCGCGTAGTTGCCACCGCACTTAGCCTCGCCGGTGCCGCCCGGCGCCGCGCTGGTGTATTCGTGCGACAGCCACACCGAGACCGGCCGGATACCGCCCTTGAAGTAGGCCGCAGCCGGCGACGCGATGACCGTGTACAGGTACTCCT
>DASXIN010000195.1:0-11016 GCA_036497945.1 Streptosporangiaceae bacterium
CGGAGCGCTTCAGCCCCAGGTACCGCTCGTAGAAAGCGGCGGAACGCTCCAGGTCGCGCACCTGCAGTGAAATGAAGTCGGGTCCGGTGACGGCCACGATTCTTGCCTCCTCATAGTATGTCAGTCTTCTGACACTCAGCAATGTATGTCAGAATACTGACATGAGTCAAGGCGAGCCCGGAGTCGTGCTGGACACGTCGCTGGGATACCTGCTGAAGGCGGCCGCGAGCGCCCTGCACTCTGCCCTGGAGGCCGTGCTGCGGCCGCTCGGCATGACGATCACCCACTACGCCTGCCTGGAGCTGCTCGCCCAGCGGCCGGGCCTGTCCAACTCCGAGCTCGCCCGCGGCGCCTTCGTCACCCGGCAGTCGATGAACGTGCTCCTGCAGGCCCTCGAACGCCAGGGACTCGTCGTCCGCCCAGCACGGCCGCCCATCGGCAGGGCCCTGCCGACCGAACTGACCGCCCGCGGGCGCCGCCAGCTCACGGTGGCCAGCGCCGCGGTCCGCCGCGTCGAGCAAGACATGCTGGCCAATCTGGATGCCAGCGAACAAGATCAGATGCGGCGCTTGCTCACTGCATGCATCGCCTCACTGACCGAACCGCCCGCATCCGCGAACGTGAATCCTCCGGACCGGCCGCCTGGATCAGGGCACGTACGCCCACCCAGTGCTTGTGCCTTCTCGCCCGGCAGGGTTGATTAGCCCTCTCCCTGCAGTTCGTTCCACGATGCCAGCCACTGGCCCGCCGCCGGGTGCACCCGGCCGCCGAGCACGCCAGCGAGCTGCTCGTCCGTAAGGGCGAACGCGTCCCAGAGGCGGCGGAGCACGGTCGGACCGGCTGCGTCGATGAGACCCTTGGCCATCATCGTGAGGCGGAACTGGTACCAGACGTAGGTGAGCGGCTCAATGTAGGGATAGAACGCCTCGAAGTAGCGGAGGTCACGTGCGACTGGCTTGAGCAGGCGGTGCTCCAGCGCAACCCGTGGAAGCGTCTCGAGATGCAAGCGCCGATCGGGTTCTCTGGCCGCCACGAAGGCATAGAGCGCCATGTTGGCGAAGAGCTCCATCAGCCACGACCGCGGGAAGACAAAGGGAACGCCGTCGTGGAAGGCGTGCGCCAGCTCGTGGACGACGAGCATGTCGGCGAAGGGCTCCAGGCGGTCGGCGCCAGTCCCGTAGACCTGATCGAGTTCCCGAGCTGCTGCCGGAGGAGCAGAACTAGCCACCTCCTCAAGCCGGGCGGTGAGGTCTGAGGGCTCGCCTGCGAGGAAGAGATTGCCGGCGCTGTAGTACGGCATGCCGTACAGAGGGTTCGACGCGCGCTCGGACCAGTCGGCTCGGTTGAGCACTACGAGTGCGCACCGGGGACGGAACGCAAGCATTTCGCCTAGGTACGAGTAGGCCCTAACGCAACGGTCAGCCAACCGCCCAGCCTGCTCGCCCGTCGAAGCGCTAGTGTGAACCTCAAACGGGAAGCCCGACAGCGAAGCAAGCCCTTGGTGCTTCGCTACGTCCATCACGCCAGCACCATGCCCGGCACGTCGGCCTCGCGCCAAGGGCGCAGCAGCACCACATCACCAGCCAGGGGCGGTACCGGGAACCGAAGCTCAGCCATGTCGAGATGATCTCCCATAACGGCTATGCCGGACAGCCGGTCCTGCGTCACGCTGGGTTATGCCAGTGCGCGGGACCGGGAACGGCCACTAGCCGTTCTCTGGCATTATCGAAGGGTGAGTAGCCCCGGACTGGACAGCCTCGCGCAAACCGCTTATGAAGCGCACCGCAGCGCTCATCCTGGGTCGCTGCCACCGTGGGGCGAGGCCCCTGATGCAGAACGGCAGGCCTGGAAGGTGGCCGTGTCCGCGGTGGCCGGGCAGACCGGGATGACGCTGGCCGACGCCGTGCCGAGCCAATCGCTGCACATCGAGATCGGCACGGACCGGCACGTTTTCCACACCAACTTCACCGCCGGGCGGCAGGGCACCCTGCTCATCACCGACGACTTCGCCTCCGGTCACCACGCCCAGTTCCAGGTGGCGCACGGGCTGTGGTACGTCGAGGATCTCGGCTCGAAGAACGGCACCTGGCTGAACGGCCGCCGGATTCACTCGGCGCAGCGGCTGAAGAAGGGCGACAAGATCAAGATCGGGCACACCACCATCGTGGTGGCGCTGCTGACCGCGGCGCGCTGAGCCGTCACCAGCCCAGCCGGTCACCGGCCCAGCGGGTCACCAGCCCAGTTCCCTGAGCCGCTCATCGCTGATGCCGAAGTGATGGGCCACCTCGTGGATCACCGTGCGGCGGACCTGTTCGACGACCTCCTCCGGCGTCTGGCAGATCGCGCAGATGGCCAGCCGGTAGATGGTGATCCGGTCCGGCAGCACCCCGGCGTACTGGGTGGTCCGGCTGGTCAGCGGCACCCCCTGGTAGAGGCCGAGCAGGCCGCGCGGCCCCGGGCCGTGCTCCACCGTGACGGCCACGTTGCGCATCAGCCGGCCCAGGTCCTCGGGCAGGCTGTCCAGGGCAGCCACGACCATCTCCTCGAAGCGCTCCGGCTCGACGTCGATCACCCATCCATTGTCTGCTGGCCGGCTGGGCGTTGGCTCTGCATCCGCTCTGCACGGCCGGCGGGAGATCATGCCCAGGCGGTGGACCCTTTACCCTGGTTCGCGGGGGGCTGTCCGTGCCGGGGGCCCGGTTGCCCCGCTGCTGCTGACAACCTCCCCGCGATAGGGATGCCTGTGCTCGCCAATGAAGTCCCGGAGCAGTCCACCCAGACGGGCGACGTCCCCAAGCGGCGCCTGCGGCCCCGGACCGTACTGGTGGTCAGCCTCGTTACGGTGCTGGTGGCGTTCTGCGGGCTAACCGCCCGGCTGTTCATCTTCCCGGCTTCGGGGATGCCCGCGCACGTGGACGCGATCGTGATGATGAACGGCCCGGACGGCGGCAGCCGGTTCCACACCGCGCTGGACCTCGCCTTCCAGGACCGGGCCAAGGCGCTGGTGATCTCCCGCGGGAACAGCTACTACGGCCAGGGCGACTTCTGCGCGCCGCCAGTGCCGCGGGTGAAGGTGATCTGCTTCGACCCCAACCCGGCGACCACCCAGGGCGAGGCGCAGTACGCGGCCCGGCTGGCCAGGCAGTACCACTGGCATTCGATCGCGCTGGTCGCGATCACGCCGCAGGATTCCCGGGCCCGGCTGCGGATGGAGCGCTGCTTCACCGGCCACGTGTCCGTGATGACCGCACCAATCCCCTGGCACATGTGGCCGTACCAGCTGGCCTACGAGTGGGCGGCCACGGTCAAGGCACTGGTGGTCAACCGCAGCTGCTGATAAGAGATCGCTTAATCCGCGGTCGCACCGCGTAGACAGACGAATTAGCATCGGACCATGAGCGATCAGCCGGATGACGCGCTGGGCGTGCTCCGCGGGATCTGGGCCGCCCAGGGGCAGACCAGCGCGGATCTCGACGATGACTGCGGCACCAAGTCCTGCAAGCGGATGGCGGACATCAACTTCGACGGGCTGGCCGGCGAGGACGAGGATCTGCGCACCGCCTGGCGGTCGCGGCTGGCCCGCGAAGGCAAGCTGAACCCGGCGGGCGGCACGGTCGCGGACCTGGTCCACGGCGAGCCCCGCTGAGCCGCGCCTTGGACCAGCCAGCCCTGGGCCAGCCAGCCAGCGTCGCGGAGCTCACCGGGATCCTGCGCCAGGGCGGCTATCTCGCGGATCGCGGGCTGGCCACCGCGCTGTACGTGGCGCTGTCCCTGCAGCGGCCCATCCTGCTCGAAGGCGAAGTCGGGGTGGGCAAGACCGAGGCGGCCAAGGTGCTCGCGGCCGCGTTCGGCCGACGGCTGATCCGGCTGCAGTGCTACGAGGGCATCGACACCAACCAGGCGCTGTACGAGTGGGACTACGCCCGGCAGATGTTGTACATCCGGGCGCTGTCCGAGCGGAAGATCGCCGAAGACGAGGCGGTGGACAAGGTCTTCGGCCCCCGCTTCCTGCTGGAACGCCCGTTGCTCGAGGCGGTCCGGGCCGGCGACCAGGCCGTGCTGCTGATCGACGAGGTGGACCGGGCCGACGACGAGTTCGAGGCGTTCCTGCTCGAGGTGCTGTCCGACTTCCAGATCAGCATCCCGGAGATCGGCACCGTGCGGGCGGCCAGCCCGCCGCTGGTCGTCCTTACCTCCAACCGCACCCGGGAACTGCACGACGCGCTCAAGCGCCGCTGCCTGTACCACTGGATCGGCTACCCGCCCGCCGCCCGTGAGGTGGAGATCGTGCTGGTCCGCGCGCCCGGGGTAGCGGAAAAACTGGCCCAGTCCGTGGTCAGCGCGGTCAACCGGCTGCGCGAGCTGGACCTGGCCAAACCACCAGGGGTGGCCGAGACCATCGACTGGGCCCGCACCCTCGACTTCCTCGGCGCGGCCGAACTCGGCCCGCAGGCCGCCGAGGACACCCTGGGCGCAGTGGTCAAGGAGCGCGACGACCTGGAACTGGTCCGGGAGCACCTGGAAGAGATCACGTCCGGTGGCTGACGCTGGTGTCCCGTTCGTCCGCGTGCTGGCTGACTTCGCCGCCGCGCTGCGCGCCGCCGGGCTGGCCGTCGGCTCCGGGGACGTGCTGGCCTACGCCACCGCGATGAGCACGCTGGACCCCACCGACCTGGTCGACCTGTACTGGGCGGGCCGCACCACACTGGTCACCCGCCGGGACAGCATCAGCACCTACGACCGGGTGTTCCAGCAGTTCTTCCTGAACGCCGCCGGCGATCCAGTCCGGGAGATGCTTACCCTCCGCGCCCAGGTGACCACGGAAAACCAGGCCGCCCTCGACGTGCCGGCCACCGACCCGCCGCAGCGCGAGGGCGACCCGGAGGAGGCGACGCTGGGCCTGATGGCCTCGGACGCCGAGGCACTGCGGCACAAGCCGTTCGCCGCGTGCACCCCGGAGGAACTGGCCATGCTGCGCCGGATCATGGCCCGGATCCGGCTCGCCCCGCCGCGGCGGCGCACCCGGCGGACCCGGTCCGCGCCGGCCGGTCAGTCCCCCGACCTGCGCCGGATGGTGCGCGAGTCGCTGCGGCTGCACGGTGACCCGGCCGAGCTGAGCTGGCGGCGGCGGAAGGTCCGACTGCGCCCGCTGATCCTCATCCTCGACGTGTCCGGGTCGATGGCCGACTACTCGCGCAGCCTGCTCCAGTTCGCCTACTCGGCGCGGCGTGCGGCCGGCCACGCGGCCGGCCACGGGCGCGGCCAGGCAGCCAGGGTCGAGGTGTTCTGCTTCGGCACTCGGCTGACCCGGATCACCCGGGAACTGGACCGGCGGCGGCCGGACGACGCGCTGCACCGCGCCACCCGGGCCGTGGTCGACTGGGAGGGTGGCACCAGGATCGGGGCCAGCCTGGACACGTTCCTCCGGGACTGGGGGCGCCGCGGGCTGTGCCGCGGTGGGATCGTGGTCATCTGCTCCGACGGGCTGGACCGCGGCGACCCGGACGTGCTGGCCACCGCGATGGAACGGCTCTCCCGGCTCAGCCACCGCATCGTGTGGCTGAACCCGCACCAGGCCAGCAACCGGGCCGTGCCCAGCACGCTCGGCATGGCCGTGGCCGCCCCGCACATCGACCTGGTCCTGCCCGGGCGCGATCTGAGCAGCCTGGAAGAACTGGCTACGCTACTGCCAGCACTGCGTTAGGAGTCCCGGTGAGGTGGAGCGTAGGGATCGAGGCCGACATCGGCCGGCCCACGACCCGCGAGGAAGTGGTCGAGCTGGCCGACGCGGTCGCGGTCAGCAACGGCATCGCCACCGGCATCGGCACCAGCCACTACGGCGCGCAGCTCATCGTCGAGGCGGCCAGCCGGGACGAGGCGATCGAGCAGGCCACCGAGCAGTTCCGGCAGGCCGCGGCACGGGCCGGCCTGCCCGCCGCGCCGGTCACCAGGACCGAGGCGATCAGCGAGGCGGAAGAGGACGGGGACGGATGATCCGGCTCGGCTCGCTGGCCGGCTACCCGTTCGAGGGGCCGCGGCTGCTCGGCGGGTGGACCCCGCCGCCGGTGGCCGCGGTCTACGCCATCTTGTGCAAGCCCGACCCGGAGACCAAGCCGGAACACTACGCGGTCATCTACGTCGATCACGCCGCTGACCTGTCCGCTGAGCGCTTCCCGTTCCGGCACCCACGCTCGCCATGCTGGGTGCGCCGGGCCGGGTCACGGTGGAAGGTGTACATCTGCACCTACCAGGTGCCCGGCGGCGGCCCCGGGCACCGGGAGCAGATCAGCCGCGAGCTGACCGCGATCTACCGGCCGGGCTGCAACGAACAGCAGTACGACCAGTCGTGGAAAGAGGAGTGGATCGGCGAGTACACCGCACCGACCACCGCCCCTGTGGCCCGCCGGCCACCCCCCGGCGGGCCCCCGCCCCCGAGCTAAGGCTGGGGAGTGTAACCGACCGCGTCGTGCAGCCGGGACCGGCGGCGGCCCGAGGCAGGCCGGGCCGGCTCCGGCGCGGGGGCCCCAGCCCCGTCCCCCGGCGAGGCTGGGGCGTAGGTGACGTCGGCCACGATCTCCTCGGCCATCCCGTAAAGCAGCGGCAGCGCGCCGGCCACCACGGCACCAGTCTGGTTGATGTGCTCCACCCCCGGGCCGATCAGCTTGGCGTCGCCCACGATCTTCGCCGCCGTGCCGAACGCCTCCTCCAGGTTCCCGGCGATCCGGGTGAGCAGCGTGCCAACCCAGTACAGGAAGAACGCCAGTCCCGCGATCAGCAGCGCGATCACGATGACGGTCCAGACGACCAGCGCGGTCATGACTTGACCTTCCCGAGTACCCGGCCGAGGAACAAGTGGTGCTGCAAGCCTTCCGCGAGCACCGCTTCGACGCCGTCGGCGACCTGCGGGATCAGCACGGTGTTCGCGGTATTGTCCGCCGCGGCGTGCAAGGTGCCCTGGATCTCGACGACCCGCCGGTCGATGATCTTCACCAGGTAGACGAGCAGGCTGAGCAGGGCCGCGACCGCCACCACCACGACGAAGCCGATGATGATCGCGGTTGTCCACAGGGTGTGCTCGGTCGAGGACATGGCCACGATGTTCGGTTCCACCGCTAACCTCCCAGCCGGGCGCGGCCGCGCTGCAGCCCGCCGATGATGACCGTCGCGTACTCGATGGTGGTGCGCAGCGCGCCGAGCGGGGCCGTGTTGTGCACCGCCTCGGTCAGCGCATCGTTGATCTTGGGTGCCTCGTTGCCGATCGCCCGGGCCAGCAGCAGGATCGTCACCACCAGGACCACCACGACCAACACCACCACGCTGCCGATGGTGTAGCCGATCACCCAGCCGGTGGTGGACGTCCCGGCAGCGAGTACAGCGCCGTGTATCTCCATCCCGCTCACACCGTTTCGCAGAAGTCGCGGACAGGCTTGAGGCTCGCGTTAACCGAGGTCAGCCGGTCCGGCACGGTACTGGTCAGCTGGGCGACGGCCTGCACGCCGCCGGTCACCCCGACCAGCGAGGCGCGGATCGCGCGCAGGTGGAAGATCACCCGGAGCAGGCCGACCGCGGTGATCGCGATGATCAGGGCCGCGACGACGATGGTGAACCAGGCAGCTGCTGGCATCGGCTCTCTCCCTTCACCCGAGAAGTTTCGCGACGGAACCCGCGTACCGGACCGCGCCGACCGACACCTGGTGCACGGTGGCGTCGGTGGTGGCCAGGCCGTCCGGGACACCCTGCAGCTCGCCGACCAGCGCACCGCCCCCGGCGAGGATGTTGTCGCACGCGCCGCGGATCCGCTCCAGCGCGGCCAGCACCCGGTTCAGCAGGAAGATCACGACAGGCAGCACCACGACGAGCAGCACCACGTTGCCGATCCACCACAAGACCATGGTTCGTCTCCTCAGCTTGTCGGCTGGTAGGGGGCGAAGAACCGGCGGAATACCCGGCTCAGCGCCATGACGGCGGCCCGCAGGCCGAGGGTGAGACCACCTGCCGGGGTGGCCGACGCCGCGGCGATCTGCTCGGCCGACTCACCCCGCTCGATCCGCTCGATGCGGTCCTGCATGCGGGCCGAGAAGTCCCGCATCAGCACCGACGTGACGTCGGAGATCATGCCCCGGCCGTACTGCGCGGCAGCGCCGGACAGCTGCAGGTCCTGGGCGACATCCACCTTGGTGCCCCGGCCGGTCCGGGTCAGCGTCGCGGTCACGTCCATGCTGGCCTGGCCGCGGCCCTTGGCCTCGGCCCCGGTGGCGTGCACCACCAGCCGTTTGGCCGCCTCGTCCCGCTCGGTGATCTGGGCGGTGCCGCCGAAGTTCAGCCGCACCGGCCCCATCCGCACCGCCACCTGGCCCTGGTACTTGTCGTCGCCCAGGTCCTCGGTCAGCTCCGCACCAGGCAGGCAGGCGGCAACCTGCGGGATATTCTGGAAGAACGCCCATACCTTGTCCACGGGCTGGGCAACCTCGAAGTCGTTGGTGATCAGCATCGGGTCTCCGTCTTCGTGGTCGGGTACGCACCGGGGTCGCGCTCGAAGGCCTGGTGGCAGCCGGCGCCGCAGAAGTAGTAGGTAACCCCGTCGTGCCGCAGCGGATAGGCGGCCGGGCCTGGGTGCACCGTCATCCCGCACACCGGGTCGGCCGCCGCCGCGGCGGGCTCGCTGGCCCCGGCGGCCGCGCCGCCCGCCGGCCGCAACGCGCCCGACGCGCGCAGCTGGACCAGTTCGGCCAGGATGGCCACCGCGATTTCCCGGTGCGTGGTGTGCCCGAGGTCCAGCCCAGCGGGTACGCGCACCCGGTCCAGCCGGTCCTGCGGCACGCCCCGGTCGGCCAGGTAACCGAGCACCGCCGCGCCGCGCTTGGCCGATCCGACTAGGCCCAGGTAGGCGGGCTGGGCGGCCACCGCCTGCTCGACGGCCTCCTCGTCGCCGTGCCCCTGGGTGGCCACCACCACCATCGAGGCCTCGTCCGCGTCGGCCGCGGTGAACTCGGCGGCGTCCCGCAGCGCGGTCCGCCAGCCGAGCGCCTGGGCCAGGTCGGCCAGCGTGCGCGCCATCGGCGACCGGCCGACGATGACCAGGTGCGGCGCGGGCAGCACCGGCTCGATGTACACCTCCAGCGCGCCCTCGCTCTGGCAGGAGATGGGCACCAGCGTCATCCCCTCGGGCATCGCCTCGGCCCGGCCGCCGAACTGCTCGGGCGCACCGAGCAGCAGCAGCCGGGGCACCCCCTCGGCGATCACCTCGCGGGCCTCGCGGATCACCACCGGCTCGGCGCACGCGCCGCCGATCCAGCCGTGCAGGTCGCCGGACTCGGTGATGATGGCCCGCGCGCCCTGCTGGCCGGATGACGGGCGCTGCCGCCACACCACGGTGGCCAGCGCGAACGGCTGCCCGCGCCGGGTCAGCTCACCGGCCTCCTCGAGTACTCCCAGACCTGGCACGGCTCGCTCCCTCAGTCCGTTTTCACCGGAGGTGCGCCGGATACGTCGTGCCGCTGGGTGATGGCCTCCCAGACCCGGTCCGGGAGCAGCGGCATGTCGATGTTCCGCACCCCGGTCCCGGACAGCGCGTCGATCACCGCGTTGACGAACGCGGCCGGGCCGCCGACCGCGGCGCACTCGCCGATGCCCTTGGCCCCGATCGGGTGGTGCGGGCACGGCGTGACCACTTCGCTGTGCAGCTCGAAGCCGGGCGTCTCCCACGCGGTGGGCAGCAGGTAGTCCATGTAGTTCGCGCCGACGCAGTTGCCGTCTTCGTCGAACGTGATGAACTGCATGTTGGACATCGCGTAGGCCTCGGTCAGCCCGCCCATGATCTGGCCTTCCACGATCATCGGGTTGATCCGCACCCCGCAGTCGTCCACCGCGACCATGTTCAGCACGTCCCACACCCCGGTCTCCGGGTCCACCTCGACGGTGACGATGTACACGGCGAACGGCCAGGTCAGGTTCGGCGGGTCGTAGTAGGCGGTGTTCTCCAGGCCGGGCTCCATGCCGTCCGGCATGTTGCTGTACGCGGCCATCGCGCACTCCTGGATGGTTACCCCGCGGTCCGGGGCGCTGCGCACGTAGAACCGGCCCAGCTCCCACTCGATGTCCTCTTCGGACACTTCGAGCAGGTGCGCGGCCAGCCGCCGCGCCTTGGCCCGGATCTTCCGCGACACCATGGCCACCGCGGCGCCCGCCACCGGCGTGCTGCGCGACGCGTAGGTGCCCATGCCGAACGGCGCGGTGTCCGTGTCGCCCTCCTCGACGACGATGTCCTCGGCCGGGATGCCCAGCTCGTGCGCGACGATCTGGGCCCAGGTCGTCTCGTGCCCCTGGCCCTGGCCCCGCGCGCCGGTCCGGACGATGGCCTTGCCGGTCATGTGCACCTTGAGCTCGGCCGAGTCGAACATCTTGATGCCGAGGATGTCGTACTCGCGGCTGTTGCCCGCGCCGAGCGGCTCGGTCATGGTGGAGATGCCCAGGCCGAGCAGCCGTCCCCGGGCCCGGGCCTCCTCCTGCCGCTTACGGAAGTCCGCGTAGCCGACCGCCTTCAGCCCCACGTCCAGGCACTTGGCGTACTGGCCGGAGTCGGTCAGGAAGCCGAACGGGGTGCGGTGCGGGAAGTCCTCGTCTGCGACGAAGTTCATCCGGCGGAACTCCGCCTGGTCGATGCCCAGGTCGGTGGCGGCCGCCTGCATCATCCGTTCCTGGAAGAACATCGCCTCGGTGACCCGGAACGAGCACCGGTAGGCGACGCCGCCTGGCGCCTTGTTGCTGTAGGTGCCGCGGGCGGTCAGGTGCGCGGCCGGAATGTCGTAGGCCGCGAATGCCGAGTGCATCAGGCCGATCTTGAACTTGCTCGGCTGGGCGTCGGAGAAGAACGCGCCGTGGTCGGACTCGGTGTGCATCCGCACCCCGAGGATCTTGCCGTCCTGGCGGAGCGCCATCTCGCCGTGCAGGTAGACGTCACGGGCGAAGCCGGTGGAGATCAGGTTGCCGGTCTTGTCCTCGATCCACTTGACCGGC
>DASXIN010000196.1:0-40658 GCA_036497945.1 Streptosporangiaceae bacterium
CCGGGCGCCGACCAGGTGGACACCGAGCACCGGGCCAGGCTGGCCGTCCGGGCCGCCGGACGCGGTGGCGATCACCTTCGCGGCGCCCTGGGTCTGCAGGATGACGCTCTTGCCGTTGCCGCCGAGGTTGTAGGTGAACTCAGTGGTCTCGATACCACGCTGGGCGGCCATCGCCGAGGTGATGCCGACCGAGGCGACCTCCGGGTCGCTGTAGGTGATCCGTGGCACGCCGTCGTAGTCGATCGGGGTGACGTTCAGGCCGCCCAGCCGCTCGGCGACAAGGATGCCCTCGGCGAACCCGACGTGGGCCAGTTGCGGGCCGGGGATCAGGTCGCCGACCGCCGAGATCGTCGGCACATTAGTGCGGCAGTACTCGTCCACCTGCACGTAGCCGCGCTCGATGGCGACCCCGGTCTCCTCGTAGCCGAGCCCGGCCGAGACCGGGCCGCGGCCCACCGCGACCAGCAGCAGGTCCGCGTCGATCGACTTGCCGCCGTCCAGGGTCACGGTGACCCCGCTGGCGGACTCCTTGACGCCCTCGAAGCGGGTGCCGAGCTCGTACTTGATGCCGCGCCGCCGGAACGCCCGCTCCAGCAGCTTGGAGCTGGACTCCTCCTCCGGCGGCAGCAGGTGCGGCAGCATCTCGACGATGGTGACCTCGGCGCCGAACGACCGCCAGACGCTGGCGAACTCGACCCCGATGACGCCGCCGCCCAGGATGACCGCCGAGCGGGGCACGTAGTCCAGCCGCAGCGCCTGATCGCTGGTGATCACCCGCTCCCCGTCGATGTCCAGCCCGGGCAGGCTGCGCGGCTCCGACCCGGTGGACAGCACCACCTGGCTGCCGTCATACACGGTGTCGCCCACCCGGACCTGGGTGGCCGAGACCAGCCGCCCGTCACCGTAGACGATGTCCACCTTGCGGCTGGCCAGCGTGCTCTGCAGGCCCTTCCAGAGCCGGTCGACCACCTTGTCCTTGTAGGCGTTCACCCCGCCCATGTCGATGCCCTCGAAGGTGGACCGGACGCCGAACGCCTCACCGTCCCGGGCGTGGTCGGCGATCTCCGCGGCGTGCAGCAGCGCCTTGGTCGGGATGCAGCCCCGGTGCAGGCAGGTGCCGCCGACCTTGTCCTTCTCGATGAGCGCGACCCGCTTCCCGAGCTCCGCGGCGCGCAGCGCGCAGGCGTAGCCTCCGCTGCCGCCACCGAGGATGACGATGTCGTAGGAACCGTTGCTCTCAACCACAGATGCGCTCCTTGCTCCGTTCAGTGTTGTCCCGACCGCCTAACACCGGGCCCCGGCTAGAGCCTTCCCTCGGCCACGTCCACGGCGATCTGCACGAGTGTCCTGGTCGCCGCGCCGGTGCCGCCCTTCGGGGTATACCCGTGCGGCGCGCCCTCATTGAACGCGGGGCCGGCGATGTCTAGGTGCGCCCAGCGCACCCCGTCCGGGACGAACTCGCGCAGGAACAATCCGGCGATCAGCATTCCGCCGAACCGGTCCGGGGCCACGTTGGCCAGGTCCGCGACCGACGAATCCAGGCCCTTGCGCAGCTCGGCGGGCAGCGGCATGGGCCACACGGCCTCGCCGGCCCGGGCCGCCGCGGCGACCACCGCGTCGCGCAACTCGTCGTCGTTGGACATCACCGCGGCGATCCGCGTGCCGAGCGCGACCAGTTGCGCGCCGGTCAGCGTGGCCACGTCCACCAGCACGTCGGGAGCATCGGCCGCCGACCTGGCCAGGGCGTCGGCCAGCACCAGGCGGCCCTCCGCGTCGGTGTTCAGCACCTCGACCGTCTTGCCACCGTAGATGGTGAGCACGTCCGACGGACGCTGTGCGGTCCCGCTCGGCATGTTCTCGGCCAGCGGGAGATAGCCGATGACCCGGACGGCTGGCTGCAGCGCGGCGATGGCCTGCATCGCCCCGATGATCGCGGCCGCGCCGCCCATGTCGGACTTCATGGTCTCCATCGACTTGGGTGGCTTCAGCGACAGCCCACCCGAATCGAACGTGATGCCCTTGCCCACGAAGACCACGGTCTTGGCCGCCTCGGCGCCCTGCGGCGGGGTGTACTCCAGCCGGGCCAGCCGGGGTGGGTGCACCGAGCCCTGGCCGACGCCCACGATGCCGCCGTAGCCGTTCTCGCTGAGCGCCTTCTCATCCAGTACCTCGGCGGTCAGCCCGGCGCTGGCCGCGACCCGTTCCGCCTCCTCGGCCAGCGCTGCGGGCACCAGGTCGGACGGCGCCGTGTTGACCAGGTCGCGGGCCAGCGACACCGCGCCGGCCAGCGCCTCGGCGCGGGGGCCGGCCCCGGTCGCGTCGGCCGACGTCAGCACGGTGAGCGCCGATGGCGGGGCGGCGGCGGGCCGGTAGCGGGTGAACGAGTAGCCGCCGAGCAGCCCGCCCAGCGCGGCCGCCTCGGCCTCGGCTGGATCACGCGCGGGCAGCGCGAGCGCGATCCGCGGGCCGGACGCGCTGCCGCCGTTCTTCGCCGGCCGGCTGGCCCAGGCTGCCGTGGTAAGCGCCCGGACGGCGGCCCCGGCGGCCCGGCGCAGCGTCTCCGGGTCCAGCGCGGCCGGATCGGCTGGGCCGAGCCCGACGGCGGCGATCAGCGGCGCGGCCAGCGCGCCGGCCGACGGCAGCCGGGTGATCTCCTCGGCCTTCCCGGTGGCGCCCAGCACGGTGAGGGTGGCGGTGAGGGTCCCGCCGAGGGCCTCGTCGATATCGGCCGCTCCCGGCGCCAGTTCTGGACCGTCCGGGGTTTTGATCAGTCCGATGACGACGGCGTCCGCGGGGACAGAACGAGGTGCAGTGGTGGAGATGGTGAGCGTCGTGGTCACGGCTCTGATGCTAGTCCCTGCCCGGCCGGGCCGATCACGCCTCGGCAGGGCAGGGCCACGGCTTGTGCGGCCATGGCTGCCCCGGTTCGGGCAGCCGATGGCGTGCTCGCAGCCGCCCTGCCGGTTCTGCCCGGACAGGAGTCCGAATGGTAGCCAGCAGGTGAAGGCGGATGTCACAATCCTGACCTAACAACCGTCACTTTCAAGACCTGACGAATGTTACGCTGACCTAGTGTCCCTCCTCGTCCACCGCGTAGACCCGGGCCGCGTACTCGTCCAGCGCCTGCTGGCAGGTTTCCAGCCCCTTCTCGGCCGCCGGGCGGCCACTGGCGCCGAACGCGTCCCGCTGCCGGATCCGGGCGAACCAGTTGCGCAGCTTCTCGAGGTCGACCTCGTTCTCCTCCAGCTCGGCGAACGTGAAGTGGTTCGCCACGTGCTCCTTCTTCACCTGGGCCAGGAAGTCCTCGCAGCGGTCGACGACCTCCTCGTACTCGTCGTTCCGCGCCGCCTCGAACGCGCTGCGCACCTCCGACTCGCCCGCCAGAACGGCGCAGGACAGCAGCACCGCGGTGCCTTCCATGTCCAGGATCTGGCTGCGCAGCTTGCGCAGCGCACGCTCCGCGCTCGGCCCGGCCGGCAATGCGGCCGCGGAGTTCTGCAGATAAATGGCGCCCAGGCTCTTCAGCCGCCGCCACACCGCCGAGCGCAGCCGGCTGGGCTCGGACGGAACCCGGTAGACGAGGAGCAGCCAGCCCTCGCCCGGCGCGCTGTCCCCGTCAGGCATGCCCACATTCTCGCAGAGGCGGGCCAGCACCCGGGCCCGCGCTGGTCGGCCCGGGTATGCAGAACAGTGTCACGGATGGCACCACTGGAGGTTACGTGAATGCCATTGCGCTTGTCCTTACCGTGTTCGTGGCCTGCGCCGTGGAGGCCGTGGAGGCGCTGACCATCGTGCTGGCGGCTGGCCTGACCAGGGAGTGGCGGTCCACCTTCCAGGGCATGGCCGTCGCGCTGGCCGTGCTGGCGGTGGTGGTCGCCGCCCTGGGACCGGCGCTCACCCTGTTCCCGCTGGACGTGCTCCGGCTGGTCGTCGGCGCGCTGCTGGCCGTGTTCGGGCTGCAGTGGCTGCGCAAGGCCATCCTGCGCGCTTCCGGCTACAAGGGCCTGCACGACGAGGCGGGCATCTACCAGCGCCAGGTGGCCGCGGCGCAGGCCGCGGCGGCGGGCGGCCGGTATGGCGTCCGGGACTGGTACGCGTTCACGCTGTCCTTTAAGGGTGTGCTGCTGGAGGGCCTGGAGGTGGTCTTCATCGCCATCACGTTCGGCGACAACCAGGGCAACCTGGGGCTGGCCGCGCTGGGCGCGGTCGCGGCCGTGCTGGTCGTGGCCGCGGTCGGGGTGGCCGCCCGGGCCCCGCTGGCCCGGGTGCCGGAGAACACGCTGAAGTTCGCCGTAGGCGTCATGCTGACCTCGTTCGGCACGTTCTGGGGCGCGGAGGGCGCCGGGGTGACCTGGCCGGGCCACGACGCGGCGCTGCTCGGCCTGGTCCCGCTGATCGCGCTGGCCTGCGTGGGCTACACCGCGGCGCTGCGCCGGATCCGGGCCGCCGCCGCGCCACCGCCCGCCGCGATGCCGGTCACGTCCAAGGAGGCCACCCGATGAGCCGCTGGCTCCGCTCGTTCGGCGCGTTCTGGTACGACTTCGTCATCGGCGACGACTGGCGCGGCGCCGCGGTGGTCGCGGCCGCGCTGGCGCTGACCGCGCTGCTGGTGCACGTGGCCCACGTCAACGCGTGGTGGCTGCTGCCGGTGTGCGTGCTCGCCGCGCTCGGCTGGTCGCTGCGCCGCGCCACGGCCGGGAAGTCCTGACCTCCCGGCCGCCGCGGGGCGGTCAGGTTAAGCCGCGCGCGCGGACCAGGCCGGTTTCGTAGGCGAGCACCACGGCCTGCACCCGGTCGCGCAGCCCCAGCTTGGCCAGCACCCGGCCGACATGGGTCTTCACCGTGGCCTCGGAGACGAACAGCCGCTGTGCGATCTCCGCGTTGGACAGCCCCTGCGCGACGTGCGCCAGCACCTCGCGTTCCCGGCTGGTCAGCGCGTCCAGCCCGGGCGGGCTGAGCGAGTCCTTGGCCGGGAACAGCGGCGCGAACCGGTCGATCAGCCGGCGGGTGGTGGACGGCGCCACCACCGCGTCGCCGGAGTCCACCGCGCGGATGGCGAACAGGAGTTCCTCCGGCGGGACGTCCTTGAGCAGGAAGCCGCTGGCCCCCGCCTTGAGCGCGGCGTAGGCGTACTCGTCCAGATCGAACGTGGTCAGCATGAGCACCCGGGGCCGGTCCCCGGCCTGGCAGATCCGCCGGGTGGCCTCGATGCCGTCGAGCTGCGGCATCCGCACGTCCATCACCACCACGTCGGCGGGCCGCGCGGCGAGCAGCCGGATCGCGGCCAGGCCGTCGCCCGCCTCGCCGACGACTGACATGTCATCCTGCGCGTCCAGCACCATGCGGAACCCGGTGCGCACCAGCTCCTGGTCGTCAACCAGCAGGATCTTGATCATGAATGGCTTCCTTGCACCGCGGGGGAGCTGGGCAGTGGGCCACGAACCACTGGGAGCCGGGCGGTGACCTGGTAGCCACCGCCGGGCCGTGGACCCGCGTGCAGCGTGCCGTTGTACAGCGCGACCCGCTCCCGCATGCCGGTCAGCCCGTGGCCGGCGCCGTCCGCGCTGCCCGCCGCCCCATGCCCGTCGTCGGTGATCTGCAGCACCAGCACGTCCTCGCAGTACCGCAGCAGCACCTGGGCGCTGGCCGCCGGGCCGCCGTGCTTACGCGTGTTGGTCAGCGACTCCTGCACGATCCGGTACGCGGCCAGGGCCAGCCCGCCGGGCAGCGGCGCGGGCACCCCCTCGACGGTGAACGCCACCGCCAGGCCGGCCGCCCGGGTCTGTTCCAGCAGCTCACCGAGCTGGCCGATGCCGGGCAGCGGGACCACTCCGGGCTCGCCGTCGTCGCTGCGCAGCACGCCGAGCATCCGGCGCATCTCGGCCAGCGCCTGCCGCCCGGTGCTGGCGATGGCGGCCAGCGCCTGGCGGGCCCGTTCCGGCGAGCTGTCCAGCGCGTACGACGCCCCGTCGGCCTGCACCACCATGACGCTGACGTTGTGCGCGACCACGTCGTGCAGCTCCCGGGCGATCCGGGCCCGCTCGGCGGCCGCGGCGATCTGCGCCTGCGCGTCCCGCTCCCGTTCCAGCCGGGCCGCCCGGCCCTCCAGGGCGACGTAGTACGCCCGCCGGAACCGCATCGAGTCGCCGAGCACCCAGGCGATCAGCGACGGCCCGGCGAAGATGATCGAGCCAGTTATGACCCAGTTCAGCAGGCTGCTCTGCAGCGGGCGCCACACGGCCACCGCCACCGCCGAGCCGATCAGGCAGACGGCCAGCCCGGGCACGGACACCCGGCGCGGCCGGTACGCGGCCAGCGTGTACAGCAGGATCACGATGGCCACGTCGACGACGTTCGGCCGGACGCCCACCACGACCTGCAGCGCACCGACCACGACCCCGGTGACGAACGCCTGCACCGGGTAGCGGCGCCGGAAGGCAAGCGAGATGACCAGGGCGAGCACCACCGGGATCAGTTCGTACCGGCCCATGGCGAGGAGCTGGCCCAGCCCGACGAACGCGAGCACCACCGCCAGCACGCCGTCCACCACCCCCGGGTGGCGGCGCAGCCAGGTATAGAACGCGCTCACAGGCCAAGGGTACGGGCGCGGCCCGGCCCCGGACGTCATCCTGCGGGCGGGACTAGCGTCATCCTGCCGGCTGAGCTGGCGCGCCGAAGGGGGCGCGCCGCCGACTGGACTGAGGAGCAAGGGAGCGAGGAACGAGCGACGTAGCGACGAGGGAAGGCGGCGGATTAAGCGCCCCCGGAGGCGCAAGGGAGCAGAGCGCCCCCGGAGGCGCAAGGGAGCAGAGCGGCCCCGGAGGCGCAAAGCAAACACTGGGACGAGCACGGCGAGCGGGCTCGCAGGGTCCCCCCAGGAAGCCCGGCGGATGGCCGCTGGCCGATCCGCTGGCGCCCCGGCCGGCGCCGCCCCCGGCACCGGCCCACCTGCCGGGTTGTCGGCAGGCTCCCTGCGAGCCCGGGCCGTGCTCGTCCCAGGCTGGCCTTAGCTAACCGCCCCGGGGCCGGCCTGGCTATCCCCGGAATCCGGGATCCGGCCGGCGGCCGGGCCACACTTAGAATGCCGGCTACGTGAGCAGGCACAGCGGGCAGGCAGGAAGGCGATGGCGGTCGAGCCGAGTGCGGCGGCGGCGCGAGTGAGCACACCGTCCGGGCTGGTCGTCGGCATTCCCGAAGGTGGCCGGCTGGTGTTCGGCCGCGGCCCGGACGCCGACCTGACCATCGCGGCCGGCCGCGGGCTGTCCCGCCGGGCCGGGGTGATCACCGCGGTCGGCGGCGGGGTGTGGATCGCCAACCTCAGCCGCACGCACGCGCTGTACACCGAGGGGGAGGGGTACCGGATCAGGCTGCCCCGGATGGAAGAGAACGGGGAGCCGTCCGGCGGCTGGTTCCTGCGCAGCGGCACCACCCTGGTCGGCTCCCGGGCCATGCTGGACGAGGGCCAGCCGCTCCGGGTGATGGTGAGCGGTCCGGCCGGCGGCTGGGGCGACGGGCCGGAGGGCCGGTCCCGGAGCTGGCAGGACGGTGACGCCACGCTGCTCCCGCTGTACCTGGACCCGATGACGAAGATCTTCCTGGTCGCGCTCATGTGGTGCCGGCCCTGGCTGCTCGACCCGGCCGGGGCCACGCCGCTGCCGCGTACCCCGGAGATCGCCAAGGCCGCGCTCGAGGCGACCGGCGCGTACCACGAGCTGGAGCGGTTCGATACCGACCCGGCGTTCCGCGACCGGCTGTCCGCCCGGGTCGCCGAACACATCAAGGTGCTCCGCCGGAAGATCACCGACCGCGGGCTGGTGCGCGCCGACGTGCGGCTGTCCGACGAGGTAGTGGTCCGGGTGCTGATCGAGCACGGCATCATCACCACGGCAGATCTGGGCCGGCTGACCGACCCGGCCTGGTGCTCCCGCCAGGAGGACCTGTGGTGGACGCAGCAGCCGTGAGCGCCCGTCCTGCTGACCCGTCAGGCCGGCGGCGGCGGGCCTGCGCCGCTGGGTGGCCGGCCCAGCGGGACGACCTGGAACGTGACGCCGGCCCGGCGCCCGCCCGCGCCCAGCGCCACCACCTTGTGGGAGCCGGCCGGGATCAGCCCGCGGTAGAACACATGCCCCTGGTCGATGGCGTAGTTGAAGGTGCCCTTCTGGTCGGCCACCGGGCGGACCGGCGAGAAACCGGCGCCGACGATCTCGATGCGGACCGGGGTCAGCGGGCGGAAGCCGCTGCCGTGCACGACGAACACCGTGTGCCCGTCGCCGAACGGCTGGCTCAGCACGAGCCTGGGTTTCCGGCTCGTCCCGGTGGGCAGCGAGCTCGGCGGGTTGCCGGGCACCACGATGGGCACCAGCACGGACGTGGTCGGGCCGGGCGTGGCGGTGGGCCCGGCCGCGGCGGGCTGGCGGCGGCCCGTCTGGTAGGCCACGCCGGCCGCCGCGCCGGCCACCACCAGCACGACGCCGGCGCCGATCAGCCCGGCCGTGGTCAGCGCCCGCGGCCTGCGCCGCGGGCTACCTGGCCCGGCCCGAGCCGCGGCGGCTTGCCGCCGCTTGGCGCGGAGCGGCGATCGGGGGGTCCGGGGGGTCGCCCCCCCGGGCAGATACTGCGAGCCGAACGTGGCGTCGTCGCTGGACTCACCGTCACCGGTCACGTCGTCGTCGGCCCGGGGCTGCGGCTGCGGGCTGCGCTGGTACTCCTCGATCAGCGCGATCTCCGGGCTGGTCAGGTACGCGTGCCCGGACTCGGCCTCGGCCTCGGTCCGGACGAACGGCGCCAGCGCCGCGAGCAGCGCGGCCGACGTCGGGCGGTGCCGCGGGGCCCGGTCCAGGCAGGCGGTGACCAGCCCGGTCAGCTCGGCCGGCAGGCCATCGATGTCCGGCGCCTCAGTGGCCAGCCGGACCAGCACGTCCATCACGGTGTCGCCCTGGTAGGGCGGATGCCCGGTTGCGGCGAACAGCAGCGTCGCGCCGAGCGAGAACATGTCGCTGGCCACCGACGCCTGCCGGGTATCCCGGGCCTGCTCCGGGGCCATATAGGCGGGCGTGCCCACCGCGCCGCGGGTGACCGTGAGCTGGATCCGCTCCGCAGCACGGGCGACCCCGAAATCGATGACCCGTGGTCCGTCCGGGGCGACCAGGACGTTGGACGGCTTGAGATCACGATGCACCAAGCCGGCGTTATGAATGGATTCCAGGGCTTCCGCGCAGCCGGCCGCGAGCCAGCGGACGGCCGGTACCGGCAGCGGACCGCACACCCGGACCAGCTGGTGCAGCGAGGGCGCGGGCACGTAGGCGGTGGCCAGCCAGGGCACGTCGGCGTCCGGGTCGGCCGCCACCACCGCGGCGGTGAACACCCCGCTGACCCGCCGGGCCGCCGCCACCTCGTGCGCGAACCGGGCCCGGAACCCGGCTTCCTCGGCGAACTCGATCTTGATCGTCTTGACCGCGACCAGCCGCCCGGCGGTGGACCGGCCCAGGTACACCTGGCCCATGGCGCCCGCGCCCAGCCGCCCGAGCACCGTGAAGGGCCCGATCCGTTCCGGGTCCCACCGGCGCAGCGGCTCCAGTGTCGGCTGCGACACCATCCTTGGGCTCCCCCCTAGTACAGCGGCCCGCTGACTATGATGCCGATTCCGGTTGCTCTGTGCCCCGGTTCCGGCCGGTGTGCCGTAAATGGCACTGGACGGATGCCCTGGCCGGACTGGCCGGTCCGGGGGTGCCATCTGTGCTTAGCAGGGCATATCGTCACGGGTATGGCCGAGCGCTGGTCAATCGAGGTCTTCGCGGGGTGAGCACGACGCGCAGCTGGCGCAAATCCGCACTCCGGCGATTGATGGCCCGTTCTGTGAGCTCTGGTCCGCCGACAGGGCAGGATGGGACTATGAGGGATACCCGAACCACAGCCATTGGGCTGCGGTCAGCGATCGAGCGAAGCGGTTACTACCCGGGCCTGGTGGCCGACGCGGTGTTCTCTGCCCTGGGCCAGGAGGCCGTGGTCTCATATGTGGTGCAGGCCGACGCGCTTTTCGACCCAGCTATGGAAGTACGCAGGCACATGACCGTGCTCGCGCTGACCCCCACCCGGCTGGTCTACTCCCATACCGACGAGGACCCCGCCGACGACGAACCCGGTGCCCGCCCGCAGGCGGAGACGAGCACCGAGGCGGTGCGCTTCTCCCGGATATCGTCGGTGGCGGTGACCCGTGTCGTCCCCGACCCGGCCGCCTACGTGCCCGGGGTGACCATGCCCACCGAGGTCGTCCTCACCATCGGCTGGAATGTGCTGTCCCATGTGGAACTGGAGCCCGCGCATTGCGGCGACGAGAACTGCGAGGCCGACCACGGCTACACCGGCACGATCACCGCGGACGACCTGAGCATGCGGGTCAGTGAGGCGGCCGACGGCGCGGAAGCTGTGCAGCAGGTGCTGGCCTTCGCGATGGCGCTGACCGAGGCGACCACTCACCCCGGCCGCTGACGGGCGCGGCATGACCACTGAGCCCGCGACTCAGCCTGCCGTGCCCAACTATGGCGTGGGCAGCCTGCCCGACCTGGCCCGCTCGGTGCTGGCCGCACTGGGGGTGAACGGGGCGGCCAACCCGCTGGCCCTGCCGCCCAGCCCGCGAGTCTGCCTGCTGGTGGTGGACGGCCTGGGCTGGGAACTGCTCCGCGAGCATCCGGCCGCGGCGCCGTTCCTGTCCGAGCTGGTCATCACCGGGCGGGCGCTGACGGCCGGTTTCCCGGCCACTACGGTGACCAGCCTGACCTCGCTGGGCACCGGGCTGCCGCCCGGGGAGCACGGGATGCTCGGCTACCAGGTCGCGGTGCCGGGCGCCGGGCGGCTGCTCAACGGGCTGCGCTGGGACGAGCGGGTGGACCCGCTGAGCTGGCAGCCGTCGCCATCCATCTACCAGCAGGCCGAGGCGGCCGGGGTAGCGGCGTACCGGGTGGCGGCCAAGGCGCTGGAGAAGACCGGGTTCTCCGCCGCCGCGATGCGCGGGGCCAGCTACCGCGCCGCGGACACCCTCGGTGCACTGGTCGCGCAGGCCGCGGCGGCGCTGGCCGAATCCGACCGCTGCCTGGTCACCGTCTACCACGCCGACCTGGACAGCACCGGCCACGCCTTCGGCAGCCAGTCCGAAGCCTGGTTCTACCAGCTGGCCCACGTGGACAAGCTGGCCGAGCAGCTGGCCGGGGCGCTGCCGCCCCGCACCACCATGTACATCACCGCCGATCACGGCATGGTGGATTCGCTGCCCGAGGAGAAGATCGACGTGGACGAGCTGCCGGTGCTGCGGGACGGCGTGGCGCTGCTCGGCGGCGAGCCGCGGGCCCGGCACGTCTACGCCGAGCCGGGCGCGGCGTCCGACGTGCTGATCGCCTGGCAGGAGACGCTGGGCTCGCGGGCCTGGGTGGTAACCCGGGATGAGGCCATCGAGGCAGGCTGGTTCGGCCCGGTCGACCCGCGGTTCGCCGGGCGGATCGGTGACGTGGTCGCGGCGCCGGTCGGCTCGTGGGCCATCGTGGCCAGCAAGGCGGAGCGGCTGGAGTCCTCGCTGATCGGCATGCACGGCTCGCTCACGCCGGGTGACCAGTTCGTCCCGCTGCTGCGGGTGACCAGCCGCTGATCAGGTAGTAGGACGCATAGTTATCCACAGATGCGCATGGAAGTAGGCAAGAGCCGGCGATAGTTCATCCACAGATTCCCCCGGGTTATGCACAGGATGAACCGGTCGTGCGGGCGATTCCGGTGCGCTACCCCCGCAGGGCTGGCGGAAAGGAAATCGTGGCCGATTCGTTGACCGACGTCACAGCGCTCGCCGCCGCGCTGGCCGGGCCGCGGCCACCGGTGCTGCTCGACGTGCGCTGGCGGCTGACCGGGCCGCCGGGCATCGACAGCTACCAGGCCGGTCATTTGCCCGGTGCGCGGTTCGTGGATCTGGACCGCGACCTGGCCGGCCCGCCGGGGCCCGGGGGACGGCACCCGCTGCCCGCGGCCGGCCAGTTCCAGGACGCGATGCGCCGCGCCGGGGTGCGGGATGGCTGGCCGGTCGTCGTGTACGACGAGGCCGATTCGACCGCGGCGGCCCGGGCCTGGTGGCTGCTCCGCTACTTCGGCCATGACCAGGTCCGCGTCCTGGACGGCGGCTATCAGGCGTGGCTCGCCGCGGGCCAGCCAACCGAGGACGGTCCGGGGCCGGCCGAGGCCGGCCCCGATTGGCTCACCCCGGCCGGTGCGGCGGGTGCTTTCACCGCCCGGCCCGGGCACATGCCGCTGCTGGACGCGGCCGCCGCGGCCGGGCTGGCCCGGGACGCGGTGCTGCTCGACGCCCGGGCCGCCGAGCGATACCAGGGCGCGGTGGAGCCGGTCGACCCGGTGGCCGGGCACATCCCCGGCGCGGTCAGCGCGCCGACCACGGCCAACGTCACCGCGGCCGGGCAGTTCCTCGGCCCGGCGGCGCTGCGCGCCCGGTTCGCGGCCCTGGGTGTCAGCGCGGATCCAGGCGCGCCGTCGGCCGGTGTGTACTGCGGCTCCGGGGTGACCGCGGCGCACGAGGTGCTCGCGCTGCACGTCGCGGGCATCCCGGCGGCGCTCTATGTGGGCTCCTGGTCGGACTGGATCACCGACCCTGCCCGGCCGGTGGCGACCGGTCCCGGCCCCGGGTAACGCCGGCCCCGGCTAGCTGGGCTCCGCATCGAGCACGGCGCTGAGCCGTTTGACCAGGATCCCGCGCCAGCCGCCGCCCAGGATGCCCATGGTCATCTGCTGCGCCGGGTCGGTGTCGTCGAATCCGTCGTGCGTGATCAGCAGCCGGGTGCCCGTCCCCTCGGGCACCAGCCGCCAGCTCACCTCGGTGTCCAGCCGCCCGCCGCGCCAGCTGAACCGGAGCAGCCGGGGCGGATCCAGGTCCAGTACCCGACAGTGCACGATGCCGTCGAAACCGTCCTCCGGGACGGGCTCGGTGCGGAACGTGAACTGGTGGCCCACGGCAGGCCGGAAGTCGTTCGGCATCAGCCACCGGGCCAGCAGTTCCGGGTCGGTGAGGGCCTGCCAGACCCGTTCCGGCGGCCGGGACAGGAACTGATCCACTTCGATGGCGGCCATCAGTCGGCTTCCTCCAGGAGTTCGCTGAGCAGCCGGGCATGATGCTGCCAGAACTGCTCGTAGTGCGCCGTCCAGTCCAGCACCGCGCGGAGCGGCCGGGCATCCAGCCGGTAGCGTCGCTCCCGGCCGACCCGCTCCTCGCTGACCAGGCCCGCCGCGCGGAGCACCCGCAGGTGCTGGGACACGGCGGGCCGGGTTATCGCGAAACACGCGGCCAGGTCGTGCACCGGCCGCTCGCCCTGCCGGAGCAGGTCCAGGATCTCCCGCCGGACCGGGCTGGCGATGGCGTCGAACACATCCGCGTCGGGCACCGGCCCGGTCAGCCGCCCGCCGTGGCCTGCAGCACCAGGCCGTTGCCATCCGGGTCGTCGAACGTGACGAACCGGCCCCACGGCGCCTGCTGGATGCCGCCCTCGATGCGCACCCCGCGGGCCTGCAGCGCGGTGACGTCCTTGTCCAGGTCGTCGGTTTCCAGCACGGTGCCCTTGACCGAGCCGGCCGGCATGTCCGGGAACCAGGTCACCAGCGTGATCGAGGTCCGTGACCCGGGCGGCTTGACCTGCACCCAGCGCTGGCCCGGCCCCATCGCGGTATCCGCCACCAGCTCGAAGCCGAGCGTGTCCAGGTAGAAGTCCCGGGCCCGGTCCTGGTCGCCGACCGGCAGTGAGAACAGTTGCACCTGTGTGATCGTCATGCCCCGATAATAGGTAAGCAATCGCTTACCAGTCAACTCGGCCCGCCCAAGCCGCCGTCCGGTGGGCTCAGCTGGGCGGGGCGAGGTCGTGCCGGGCGGTGAGCAGCAGCCAGGTCAGCGCCCCGACGATCAGGGCCGGGGTGGCGGGCTGGGCGCCCGCCACGACGATCGCTCCCGCGCTCACCGCGGCGGCGATGGCCACCCGGAGCAGCAACCGGGCCGGCCGGCCGCGCCGGATCCGGGCCGCCAGCCGACCGGCCGCGGGCCGGGTGGCGGCCGGCGGCGGTCCGGCGGCGGCACGGTCACCGAGGTGGCTCGGCTGGGCCGGGGGAGTGCGCCGCGGCGGGTGGGCCCGGCGCGGCGGGGGAGCCGGAGCGGTCAGGTCGGCCAGCGCCTCGCCCCGGCCTGACCTGGTGCGCAGCACGGTGTAGGCGGCGGCCGCGGCGGCGAACCGGGCCGGGTCACCGCCATCGGCCCGGTCCGGGTGGGTAGCCGCGGCCAGCCGGCGCCAGGCGGCGCGCACG
The DNA here is from genome assembly GCA_036497945.1 of Streptosporangiaceae bacterium. Lineage (GTDB taxonomy): Bacteria > Actinomycetota > Actinomycetes > Streptosporangiales > Streptosporangiaceae > RYN-230. Next base: position 14,335 of record DASXIN010000196.1, read on the forward strand.
TCGTCATCGCTCAGGTCGGCCCGGGCCGCCAGCCCGAGCACAGCGAATGGGTTGTTATCGCTCATCCCGGTTCCCCGCCGAACGCCTCGTCCAGCAGCGGGCCGATATCCGCCAGCGTCCCGGCACCGGCCGGTTCCGGCGGCTGGCCGGCGACATCCGGCTGGCCGGCCGCCGGGCCCGGGACGGCGGCCACCGCACCCGCGGCGGCTGCGGCGAGCTGGGCCGGCTCGGCCACCAGCCGTTTCACCTGCACGTAGCTGACGCCACCCCGGTAGATGTAGGCGGCCTGCCCGACACCCAGCCCGCGGATCAGCTCGGCGTCGACCACCGGCGTGCCGTCGGTCCGGGACAGTCCCTCGTGCGCCCACAGCGGCACGCCGAGCAGGCGGCGGCTGGTGTCCACCACCCGCCGGGTGCCGGCCAGCGCGGCCACCGGTTCCGGGTACGGCGTGCGGAGCAGCCAGATCCCGCCGTCCGCGGTGCTGGCCACCCGGTACCGTTCGTCCTCGTCGGCCGCCAGGCCCTGCCAGGACTGCGCGGACACCTGCACGGCCAGGCCCAGCGAACGGGCCCGCTCGTAGAGCTGCCAGATGGGCAGCCGCCGGGACACCGCGCTGAACTCATCCACCGCCAGCAGGATCTCCCGGCGCCCGTGGGCCGGGTCGGCCGCGTGCCAGGCGAGCAGGTCAACCAGGGCCCGGGCCTGCGTCTCGGCCACCGCGATCTCCGCGGTGCCCTCCAGGACGCAGTACCAGGCGTCGGCGTCGCCGAAGCTGCCCGTCCCGTCCAGCCCAGCGCCCAGCCGGCGCAGCAGCGTGCGGAACCGTAACGCCACATCAGCGACCTGCCGGGCAGCCACGCCGAGCAGCGCGGTCTGGGCGGCATCCGGGCTGGCCGCGTAGGCCAGCCGCAGCCAGTCCGGGTCCAGCCGGGCCAGGAAGTCCGCCGCGCCGTGCGGCGGGCCGCACGGTGCGGCCACGGCCAGCCGGACGATCTCCTCCAGCACGTCCGCGTAGTAGGCGGCGCCGCCGGTGCCGTGCTCGATCATGTCCGACAGCGTGCTGATCAGCTGGGCCGACGGCAGCGCCCACAGCGACAGGCTGGCCTCGTCCGGCCAGATCGCGGTGGCCGCCGCGCCCGCGCCGCGGAGCACCCGGCGGGTCCGCTCGGCGATCCGCCGTGAGTCGGCGCCGCCCTTGCAGTCGATCACCACCAGCAGCGGGCGCGACCCGGCGCCGGTCGCGTAGCGGTGCATGCCGCGCCGGATGAACCCAGCCCACAGCCGGAGCAGCAGCGTGGTCTTCCCGGTCCCGGTGGTGCCGATCACCACCTGGTGCGAGCGCAGCCGCGGGTAGGGCAGGGCGGTCAGCGGGCGCGCCCGGTGCCGCACGGTGCGGATGGTGGCCCCGGCCACCACGCTGCCGTCGCGCAGCAGCAGCGGCACCGTGCCGGGTGCGCTGATCCGGGCCCGGGCGGTGCGCACCTGATGCCGCCACTGCCGCCGGTCGAACGCGGCCGGGGCGCTCGGGCTGAGGCCACCGCTACCGGTCTCCAGCGCGTAGATCCGCCACGACCAGGCCAGCCCGCCGGCCAGCAGGCCGAGCGGGATCGCGGCCGGCGCGACGGTCACCGCGGCCAGCCCGTAGCGCCCCGCGGCCAGCTCGTGCCACATATCCAGCCAGGCGGTCCACGGCGCCGCGGCCAGCTGCCCCGCCGAGTCACCGGCCGCGGCCAGCGCGGCCAGCCAGACCGCGACCATGGGCAGGCAGTATCCAGCGGCCCGGTACAGCTGCCGCGGCGGCCAGCCCAGTAACCAGGCCAGGGTCACCGCATACCCGCCGGCCAGCGTGACCGGCAAGAAAAGCACCAGCAGCGCAACGCTCGTTAGTACGCCGAGCACCCGGGCCAGCGCGCGGACCGTGGCCCGCAGCGCCAGGAAGCCGAGATACCGGGTGATCATGCCGAGCCAAAGGGGCGCGCCGCCGGCTGGACTGACGAGGGAGGAGCGAGGGACGAGCGACGAGCGAGGGGGGAAGGCGGCGGGTCTAAGCGCCACGGAGGCTCAAGGGGAAGAGCGCGGACCTCGATGCGGGCGGCCAGGCCGGCCACCAGTGCCGCGCGGGCGCGCAGCACCACCGGCCGGGCCGCGGGGGAGCACAGGTACAGCACCCGGGTGTGCCGCGCCGCCCGGCCCGGCACCCGGACCTCGGCCGCCGGGCAGCCGTAGTCGCCCGTCCTGGTCAGCAACTCGGTCATGATGGCCGCGGTGCGGGACACGGTCTTGCGGGTGAGTTCCGCCTCGATGGCCCAGCACTCGCCCGCCCAGCCCGGCTCGGTGCCGTCCGGCCAGTGCACCTCGCCGTCCGGCAGGTGCTCACGGAGCGGGACCCGGCCGCCCATCCGGGCGCGCAGCCGCCGTTCGCTGCGCCAGTACCCGCCCGCCGCGGCATAGGCCGGCACCGCCTCCAGGGCCAGCCGGACGGCGGTCACCGCGCGCAGGTGGGCCAGCCGGGGCAGCGCGGGCGCGCCCGCCCGGTAGGGCAGCCCACAGGCGGCCAGCCCGGCCCGGGTCAGCCACACCCAGCGGCCGCCCGGCCCGAGCCGGGCCCAGTCCGCGTAGCCCTGCTGCCGCCAGCGCGCCACGGTGCCCCGGGCGGCCGGCTGGCTGATACCAAGCCGGGCGGCCAGCAAGTCGAGTTGCACGCCGTACATTTCGGCGGTGAATAACAGACCCTGTATCACTTTGCGCCTCCGGGGGGCTTATACCCGCCGACTTCCCTCGTCGCTCAGTCGCTCGTTCCTCGCTCCCTCGCTCCTCAGTCCAGTCGGCGGCGCCCCCCTTCGGCGCGGCGGTCAATCAACTACATCACGGCTAACGCTGCCGTGTTAGGGGTGATCTGGGCGATTTCTGCCCCGCCGCGGGGGGCCCGGGCTGGATAAAGATGGCCGAGATGAGCCTGTGCCCTGGTGCTTCGCTACCTGGTGCGGCACAATTTCTGGCGGGAACGCGCATATGCTGTTGCTGGTGCCCGACCGTCAATGCGGTGGGCGAGGTCGTTGGGGAAGACGCACCTCGGTCGCTCGCAGGGAGGTCTGGTGTCAGTTAACGGTGTGCTTCAGGTCCATTCCGCACCCCCGGCACTGTGCCCGCACATCGAGTGGGCGGTGGCAGGGGTAGTTGGCATGCCCGTCAGCCTGTCCTGGGTGAGCCAGCCCGCCGCGCCCGGATCGGTCCGCGGCGAGCTGAGCTGGCAGGCGCGGCCGGGCACCGCGGGGGCCATCGCATCCGCGCTGGTCGGCTGGAACCGGCTGCGCTTCGAGCTCACCGAGGAGGCCAGCCCGGGCTGCGACGCGGTGCGCTACAGCTACACCCCCGCGCTCGGCACGTTCTCGGCGGTGACCAGCGCCAACGGGGACATCATGATCCCGGAGAACAGGCTGCTGGCCGCCATGACGGTGGCCGCGGGGGCGCGGTCCGGGGTGCCCGCGGACAGCAGCACCACGCTGGAAACCGAACTCGACCGGCTGCTGGGCCGGCCATGGGATGCCGAGCTCGAGCCGTTCCGGTGCGCGGCGGAGGGCGCACCGGTCCGCTGGCTGCACGCCACCGGCTAAGCCCCAAAGGGGCGCGGCGTCGACTGGACTGAGGAGCGAGGAACGAGCGACGAGGGAAGGCGACGCCTCATGAGCGCCCCGGAGGGGCAAAGAAGCAGAGTCCTGCTGGACTGCGACCCGGGCATCGATGACGCACTGGCCATCGTGTTCGGCTGCGGCCATCCCGGCCTGGACCTGGCCGGGGTCACCACGGTCAGCGGGAACGTGGATCTGGGCAAGGTCACCGGCAACGCGCTCAGCGTGCTGGACCTGGCCGGCTGCCCCGACGTGCCGGTTGTGCCCGGGAGCGCGCAGCCGCTGCTCCGGCCGGTGGCCGACGCCCGCGACGTGCACGGGGAATCCGGGCTCGGCGCGGCCAGCCTGCCGCCCACCCGCACCGAGCCGGCCCGCGGCCACGCGGTCGACTTCATCATCGAGCAGATCAGCGCGGCCCCGGGGGAGATCACCCTGGTGGCGACTGGGCCGCTGACCAACATCGCGCTGGCCGTGCGCCGGGAACCCCGGCTGGCCGGCTGGGTGCGCGACTTCGTCATCATGGGCGGCTCGGCCGGGCGGGGGAACGTGACACCGGCCGCCGAGTTCAACATCTGGGCCGACCCCGAGGCGGCCGCCATCACGTTCAGCGCCGGATGGCGGGTCACCATGGTCGGGCTGGACGTCACGCTGCAAGCCCGGGCCACCCCGGCGGTGCAGGACCGGATGCGCCCGCTCGGCCGGCTCGCCGCCGACCTGCTGCTGCCCGGGCTGCTCGGCTACCGCGGCGAAGCCCCCACCGGCGACCCGGCGACCAGCGGCCCGGCCGTGCACGACGTGCTCGCGCTGGCCCTGGTGGCCGAGCCCGGCTTGTTCGGCGGCCAGCCGGCCCGGGTCGAGGTGGAGACGTCCGGGCGGTGGACCGCCGGAATGACGGTGACCGACTTCGCCGCCCCGGCGCACACGCACAACGCGCTGGTGGCGATGACCATCGACGTACCCGCGTTCTGGGATCTGGTGCTCAGCTCCTACGCGCGCATCCCCGCTGCGGCCGAGCCGGGCTAGGCCGCCGGGTCGACGAGCTCGCCGCTGACCCAGATCCCGAACCGCGGTCCGCCGAAGTCACGGCTCGTTGCGGACGGGTCGTCCGCTCTGGCATCATGGTCAAGCGGAACCGTGCTCCGCCTAATATACGGAGCAATGTTCCGCTTGGCCAGGTGGGCCGATGAGAGGAACCGGCACGGTGTCCGACAGCAGCGGGCAGACAGGGCGAACGTCCCCGCCGAAACGGGCCGACGCCCGGCGCAACGAGCAGACCCTGCTCGCTGCCGCCGCGGCCGTGTTCGTCGCCTCAGGCGTGGAGGCGCCGGTACGCGACATCGCGGCCAAGGCCGGGGTCGGGATGGGCACGATCTACCGCCACTTCCCGACCCGGGCCGACCTCGTCATCGCCGTCTACCGCCACCAGGTCGACGCCTGCGCCGACGCCGGACCAGCCCTGCTGGCCAGCAGCACACCGTATGCCGCGCTGACGCAGTGGGTCGATCTCTTCGTTGACTTCCTGAGCACCAAGCACGGACTCGCCGCGGCGCTGCAGTCGGACAACGCCCGCTTCGAGACGCTGCACGCCTACTTTCTCGACCGCCTCGTGCCCGTCTGCGCTCAGTTGCTCGACGCCGCTGCCGCGGCCGGTGAGATTCGCCGCGATATCGATGCCTACGGACTCATGCGCGGCATCGGCAACCTATGCGTCGGTGCCGACGGCGACTCGCGCTACGACGCGCGTCGCCTGGTCGGGCTGCTCATCGCCGGGCTGCGTCAATCGTGCCCGGCCAACGTAGCCGATCAGGCCTAGTTGGCTTCGAGGGTGACCTCGATGTTGCCGCGGGTGGCGTTGGAGTACGGGCACACCTGGTGCGCGGCTTCGGCCAGCGCGGCCACGGTGTCCGCGGCCACGCCGGGGATGGACACCTTGATCGTGACGGCCAGGCCGTACCCGCCGCCGCCGATCGTGCCGAGGGTCACGTCCGCCTCGACCAGCGAGTCCTCGGTGTTCACCCCCTGACGTCGGCCGGCCACCCCCAGCGCGCTCTGGAAGCAGGCGGCGTACCCGGTGGCGAACAACTGCTCCGGATTGGTGCCACCACCCGGGCCGCCCATCTCCTTCGGCGGCTTCATATGCACGTCGACCTGACCGTCATCGGTGACGGCGTGCCCCGACCGGCCCCCGGTGGCCGTGGCCCGCGCTGTGTACAGCGGCTTGACGAGTGGTGTTGTCATACCCGCAGCAACCGCGCGCCCGCCCCGGCCCATTCCCGGGTATTGGCGTTAGGCAGGCTGGGGAGAAGCGCGGCCACGGCGCAACCGGGCGACGAAGGCCAGCGCGTAGAGGGCGCCCACCAGAATGAGCAGGAACCGGTACCCGGTGACCAGGGCCAGGTATTCCAGCACCCCGCCGACCATGGCGCCGAGCAGGTTGGCGGCGAACGCGGTCGTGGTGGTCGCCACGTCGGAGAAGCGCTGCGCGAAGATCAGATTCGCCAGGTACACCGGCGCGAAGGCGAGCGCGGCGCCGGCCAGGAACCGGACCACGATGGGCAGGCTGACCAGGTCCTGCTGCGGCACCAGCCAGGTGACCACCAGCGACGCGATCAGCGCCAGGTAGAGCACCCAGGGCGGCGGCAGCTTGACCAGCCGGGCGGTCTCCACCGCGAGGTACACGGCGACCAGGATCGCGGCGGTGACCAGCGCGTTGACGAACCAGGTGCTGCCGAAGAGCAGCGCGAACTGGACGATGTTCTTCGTCTCCAGCAGCATGAACGCGGCGCCCATGAAGGCCAGGTCCAGATAGCCGCTCATCCGGCGCAGCGAGCCGCCGCCGACCCGGACGAACAGCACCGACGCGAGCAGGATCAGGCCCAGCATCCACAGGTAACTGGACGGGATCGAGTTGCTCAGCAGGTACGGGAACGGGTGGTCGTCGGTGGCCGGAGCGACCTGATTGCCCCGCCACACGGCGGCGCAGTTGGCCACCGGGGCGTCCGGGCGGTCGGTCAGCACGGCCAGCCGGCGGCCGCCCAGCGGCGGGCCGACCTGGGCGCACGGCGCGCGGTGGAACACGTCCTGCATGGTGGTGGCGTACCGGTTGAACAGGTACGGCGCGTAGTAGTTGTACATCGCCATGGTGCCGCCCGGGGCCAGCCGCTTCTCGGCCGCCTGCACCGACTGCTCGGTCAGCAGGTAGCTCTCCAGCCGCAGGCTGGACTGGCCCGCCACCGCGGTCAGCGAGTCGGGCAGCGCGAACAGGATCAGGTTGTATTTCTTCGTGCTGTCCTGCAGGTAGGCGCGGCCGTCGTTGGTGTGCGTGGTCACCCGCGGGCTGTCGTAGGGGTGGTTCGGGTGCTTGGCCCGGCCGATGCCGAGCAGCACCGGGTCGATCTCCACCGCGTCCACGTGCCGCGCGCCCTCGGACAGCGCTACCGCCACGTCGTTACCGGTGCCCGCGCCGACGATCAGCACGTTCTTCAGCGACGACCGCGGTACGTGCTGGTAGGGGTAGAAGTAGAACTTCTTCTCGTTGCGCAGCACGGGCAGCGAGCGCGCGGCCTGGTAGGGGATGTTGTTCGCGCTGACGTACAGCGCCGAGTCCTTGCCCGCCTCCACCGCGGACAGCTTGTAGTACGGCGACCACACCTCGTGCGGCGCGGCCGACTCGACGCCGAGCAGCACCACCACCACGGCCGCCGCGGCCAGCTGCCACCAGCGCGCGGACCGGCCGCCGAGCAGCACGACCAGGCCGCCCGCGGCCACCACGCCCCAGAACACCGGCGGCGCGTCCAGGAAGGACAGCAGGGAGAACACCGCGATGCCGACGATGCTGCCGCCGATGTCCAGCCGGTAGGCGCGCAGCGGGCGGTAAGCCACGAACAGCCGGGCCACCGCCTGGCCGAAACCGGTCATCACCAGGGTGCACAGCACGAAGACGACGGCCAGGCTGAGCGGGCGGGGCAGCGCGGGCTGGCCGAGCAGGCCCTGGTAGGGATGCGGCCCGGACAGCGAGGCCAGGATGACCGGGAAGGCGAGCACGAACACGACCAGGGCGAGCAGCACCAGCGGGGCCCAGCGGACGAAGTCACGGCTGGACCGGGCGTTCAGGAAGCCGACCCCGATGCCGAGGAAGCTGGCCAGCAGCACGAAGTTGGTCGCGTTGGTCACGAACACGTTGTTCGCGGCTGTCCAGCGGATCAGCGCCAGCTCGACGAACAGCATCAGGAAGCTGGCGAAGGCCAGCTTGACTGGGCCGCTGAACGCGGTGCGCCGGGAGCTGGGGGTGGCCGCGGCCTCGGTACCCGGGGCGGTGACCGCGCCGTGACCGTTTCCGGTCGTGGTTCCGCGGCCATTCCCGGCCCCAACGGCCGGGTCGGCCGCCGGGCTGGCTGGCGAGGCTGGGATTCCGGTCTGCTGGGCCAGGCGTTCCGGCCGGTCGTCAGGAGGCATAGGTGGTAGATCGTACGTCGGGCCCGGCCTGCGAGGGAGGTAATCCGGGCAGAAATTTGCAATCGGTTGTCGAAGTTCCCATTACTTACTTCTGGGCCAACCTTTACCCGTGAGACCCGATGACATGCCTTTCTGGGCAACTTTGTTGGAGTTTGCGGCGGTTCAGCAGGCGGGCAGCGGGAGGCTTTCTGAGCTGGGCTGATTACCCTTTGTCGCCAGGTGGCCGTCCAGCCAGGCGGAAAACAGGGTGGCCGCGTCGGCCGCGGTCCGGGCCGCCGCGCCGGCCCAGCCGTCGCGTAGCTGGGCGGCCTGGGCCGGGTTGACTGCCGGGGTTACCCCGCGCATCCAGCCCAGGGTGATGGCTTCGGTCGCTTCCGGGTGGAACTGCAAGCCCACATGCGGCCCATAGCTGAACGCCTGCGCCGATGCGCCGCCGGCCGCCAGCTCGCGGGCGCCCGGCGGCAGCTCGAACGCGTCCCGGTGCCAGGCCAGCCACGGGCCGCTGGGCAGGCCGGGATGCTGACTGCTGACCGGCACCCAGCCGATCTCCGGTTCGGGCAGCCGGTACAGCCGGGCGCCCAGCGCGCGGGCGAGCACCTGGCCGCCGAAGCAGATGCCGAGCACCGGCACGCAACCGCCGATAGCCCCGGCCAGCAGGTCCAGCTCACTGGCCAGCCAGGGCAGCGAGTCGTCGAAGGCGGTCTGTTCCGAGCCAAGCACGACGACGCCGGTGTAGCCGTCCAGACTGGCCGGCATGGGGTCGGACTCGGTCGGCCGCACCGTGTCCAGGGTCACCCCACGGTCGTCGGCCCACCGCCCGAGCAGCCCAGCCGGGGCGGCCCGTTCGTGCTCGACGATCAGCAGGCGGTCGGTGGTGGCCACGTCAGAGCGGGATGTTCCCGTGACTGCCGCGCCGCTGCGGGGCTTCGGCGATGGCCCGGGCCAGCGCGGCCCGGGTCGCGGCCGGGTCGATGACCTCGTCGATGACGCCGAGTTCCCGGGCCCGGTCCAGGCCGCCGGCCTCCTGCTGATGTTCGGCTGCCAGCTTCGCCTCGGCCTCCTGGAGCTGGTCGGCGGGCACGTCGGCCAGCGTGCGCCGGTGCAGGATGCGGATCGCGGCCACCGGGCCCATCACCGCGATCTCAGCGCCTGGCCAGGCGAACACCCGGGTCGCACCCAGCGCGCGGGAGTTCATCGCGATGTACGCGCCGCCGTAGGACTTGCGGGTGATCAGGGTCACCCGGGGCACGATGGCCTCGGCGAAGGCGTGCAGCAGCTTGGCGCCGCGGCGCACCACGCCGTCCCATTCCTGGCCGACGCCGGGCAGGTAGCCGGGCACGTCCACGATCACGACCAGCGGGACGCCGAAACTGTCGCACATCCGGACGAAGCGGGCCGCCTTCTCGGCCGAGATGGAGTCCAGGCAGCCGCCCAGCCGGAGCGGGTTGTTGGCGATCACGCCCACCGTGCGGCCGGCCAGCCGGCCGAGCGTGGTGACCACGTTCGGCGCCCACCGCGCGTGCAGTTCGATGCCCGGCTCGTCGAGCACCCCGGCCACCAGCGGGTGCACGTCGTAGGCCCGGCGCACCGACTCGGGCAGCAGCGTGTCCAGGGCCGGGCCAGGTTCCTCGCCGACCACCAGGTCCAGGTTCATCTCCTGCGGCCGGCCGAGCAGCAGGGCCAGGTCCCGGGCCCGGCTGAGCGCGTCGGCATCGGTGGGCGCGACCAGGTGCACCACCCCGGACCGGCGGCTGTGCGGCTCCGGGCCGCCCAGCCGGGCCATGTCCACGTCCTCACCGGTCACGCTGCGCACCACGTCGGGGCCGGTGACGAAGATGCGGGCGTGGTCGGACAGGATCACCACGTCGGTCAGCGCCGGCCCGTAGGCGGCGCCGCCGGCCGCCGCGCCGAGCACCACCGAGATCTGCGGCACCACGCCCGAGGCCCGGGTCATCGCGGCGAACACGGTGCCCACCGCGTGCAGGCTCTCTACGCCCTCACGCAACCGGGCCCCGCCGGAGTGCCACAGCCCGATCACCGGCGCGCCCTGGGCCACCGCCTCGTCGTAGGCGGCCACGATGGCCGCGCAGCCCGCGCTGCCCATCGCGCCGCCCTGGACCCGGGCGTCGCTGGCGAACGCGACCGCGAACATCCCGTCGATGGTCCCGGTCGCGGCCACCGCCCCGCTGGTGTCGTGCGGGGTGAGCAGGTGCAGCGACCCGTCGTCAAACAGAGCGCCCAGCCTGACTTCCGGGTCCCGGGACAGGGTCGGTGCGGCCGGTGCGGTGCTGGCCGATGATGCGCTCGCCTGGTCGGCCGGGATGCGGCTGTCGACGACGGTCACAGGAGGTCTCCTTGCTGATGGCCGGAGAACGGCTAGCCGGTACGGCTAGGCGGTGGTGAACGCGAGCGCCACGTTGGCCCCGCCGAAGCCGAACGAGTTGTTCAGCGCGGCCATCGGGGCGCTGGTGTGCGGAGCCAGCTTGCGTGGCTCGGTGGCGATGTCGACAGCGGTGTCCTCCTCCGGGTCATCCAGGTTGATGGTCGGCGGCGCGACATGCTCGCGGAGAGCCATGATGGTGGCCACCGACTCGACCGCGCCCGCCCCGCCGAGCAGGTGCCCGGTCATCGACTTGGTGGCCGACACCACGATCCCGGACGCGGCGCGGCCGAACGCCCGGGCGATGGCCTGGCCCTCGACCACGTCGCCCGCCGGGGTGGACGTCGCGTGCGCGTTGACGTGGACGAACTGCTCGGCGTCCAGACCCGAGTCGGCCAGCGTCCGCTGCATCGCCTTGACCAGCCCGATGCCCCCCGGCTCGGGCTGGGCGATGTGGTGCGCGTCCGAGGAGTAGCCGACCCCGGCCGCGATCGCGTGCACCACCGCGCCGCGCCGGGCCGCATGCTCCGCCGACTCGAGCACCACCACGCCGGCGCCCTCGCCGAGCAGGAAGCCGTCCCGGCCCTTGTCGAACGGTCGGGACGCCCGCTCCGGCTCGTCGTTGCGGGTGGACAGCGCGCGCATCGCGGCGAACGCGGCGATGTTCAGCGGGATGATGGCGGCCTCGGTGCCGCCGGCCAGCACCACGTCGGCTCGGCCGGACCGGATCAGGTCCATCCCGTAGCCGATCGCCTCCGCCCCGGACGCGCACGCGCTGACCGGGGTGTGCACCTCGGCCCGGGCGCCCAGTTCGATCGCGATCCAGCCGGCCGAGCCATTCGGCATCAGCATCGGCACGGTGAACGGGGACAGCCGCTGCCAGCCCTTGTCGTGCAGGGTGTCGTAGGCGGCCAGGGTGGAGGCGACGCCGCCGATGCCGCTGGCGATCACGACCGCGAGCCGGTCCGGGTCCATGTCCGGGGACCCGGCATCGGCCCACGCCTCCCGGGCGGCCACGATGGCGAACTGCTCGCAGCGGTCCAGCCGCCGGGCCTGTACCCGGTCCAGCACCGTGGCCGGGTCGACCGCGGCGGGCGCCGCGATCTGCACCGGCAGCGGCACGTCGCTCCAGCCGTCGGGCAGCCGGGCCGCGCCACTGCGGCCGGCCAGCAGCGATTCCCAGGTCGCGGCGACGTCCCCGCCCAGCGGCGTGGTCGCGCCCAGCCCGGTGACGACGACGGTTGGTTGATCTGCCCGCACTGTGAATCGCTCCTCTAACTACTTGTCTGCTTATCTGCGCAGTGATCTGTACTGGCGGCGGGCCCGGCCGCGCGTGAGCGCGGCCGGCGGCCGCGCTGGCTCAGGCCGAGACCTCGGCGCTGCGGACGTAGTTCACGACGTCCTGTACGGTCTTGAGGTTCTTCAGCTCGTCATCGGGGATCTCCACGCCGAACTTGTCCTGCGCGGCGACCGCGATCTCGACCATGGACAGCGAGTCGATGTCCAGGTCGTCGACGAAGCTCTTGTCCGGGGTGACCTGGTCGGCGGGCACGCCCGCGACTTCGTCGACGATCTCGCCGAGGCCGTCCAGGATCTCCTGGTCAGTCATAGCCATCTGCTCGTGTTCTCCTTCGTTGTGTGGTGGTCGGCCCGCGCGGCGTGGCCGGCGGGCCATGGCGCGGTCAGGGTACCTTGATGACCTGCGCCGCATAGCTGATGCCGGCCCCGAAGCCGAGCAGCAGGACGGCGGAGCCGGAGCCCACCTCGCCGCGCTCGATCATGGCGGACAGCGCCAGCGGGATCGACGCCGACGACGTGTTGCCGGAGTTGATGATGTCGGTGGCCACCTTGGCCTGCGGGGCGCCGATCTTCCTGGCGATGGCCTCGATGATCCGCAGGTTGGCCTGGTGCGGGACGAACGCGGCCAGTTCGGACGGGTCCACCCCGGCCCGCTCGCACGCCTTCCTGGCCACCGGGTGCAGCGCGGTGGTGGCCCAGCGGAACACCGCCTGGCCTTCCTGGACGATGAACGACCGGCGGTCCTTGATGTAGATCTTGTCGGCCATCCCACCGTCGCTACCCCAGACCACCGGGCCTATGCCGGGACCCGCGTCCGCCTCGGCCTCGGGGACCGGGCCGACCACCGCGGCGCCCGCGCCGTCGGCGAAGATGATGCAGGTCGACCGGTCGGTCCAGTCCACCCACTGGGACAGCTTCTCGGCCCCGATGACCAGCACGTGCCGGGACGTGCCGGCCCGCACCGCGTCGGCGGCCGTGCCCAGCGCGTAACAGAACCCGGCGCACGCGGCGTTCAGGTCGAACGCGCCGGGGGCCAGGACGCCGAGCCGGGTGGCCACTGTGGCCGCCACGTTCGGGATGGGCGCCTCGGGGGTGCAGGTGGCCACGATGACCAGGTCGATGTCGGACGGGCCGAGGCCGCTCGCGGCCAGCGCCTTGCCGCCCGCCGCGACCGCCATGTCGGCTACCGTCTCGTCCGGCCCGGCGATCCGGCGGCTGGCGATGCCGACCCGGCTGCGGATCCACTCGTCCGTGGTGTCCACCGTCTGCGTCAGCTCGTCGTTGGTGACCACCCTGGTCGGCTGATACCCGCCGAACGCCAGGATCCGGGCACCTGCGGTGCCCTCGGCGAGTCGTATCACGATGTTCCTTCCCGTTCGGCCCGGTGGTTTGGTCTTGGGTAGCTGCGTGGCCGCTAGGTGCGGTCAGCCGGCCTGTTCCGGCTGCAGCCGGATCAGCGGCTGGCCTACGCTGACCGGATCACCGTCTTCCACCAGCCACTCGATGATGGTGGCCGGGAACGGCGGGGTGATCGGGTGCCGCCCGCCGCGCTGCTCGACGTGGCCGATCTCGGCCCCGGACGGGACCGCCGCCCCGGCCGCGACCGGTACGGTCTCGCCCGCCGCGGTGCGGAACGTGCCGGCCAGCGGGGCGACCAGCAGCCGCCATTCTGGCATCTGCCCGCCCAGGTACGGGTCAATCGTGCCATGCTCGCCGATCAGGGCGCGCGCGGCGGCCAGGTCGTCGGGGGTCTTGAGGCTGCCCAATGCCACCCCGGGCAGGGCGCGCCGGGCCAGCCCGGTCAGCGTGCCGGCCGGCGGCAGCTCGATGACCGCGCCCGCGCCCAGCCGGGCCATCTGGCGCATGCACAGGTTCCACCGCACCGGCGCGCTGACCTGGGTGACGACCCGCTCCAGCCAGTCCGCGCCGGAGCGCACCACGGCCCCGTCCCGGTTGGATAGCAGCAGCACGGCCGGGTCGCTGACCGCAGCCGTGGCCGCGGCCGCGCGCAGCGCGTCCACCGCGGGGGCCATGTGCTCGGTATGGAAGGCGCCCGCCACCTGAAGCGGGCGCAGCCGCGCGCCGGCCGGCGGCTCGGCGGCAAACTTCTCCAGCTGATCCAGCGTCCCGGCGGCCACGATCTGGCCCGCGCCGTTGATGTTGGCCGGGGTGAGCCCGAGCGCCTCGATGGCGTCCAGTACGGCCGCCTCGTCGCCGCCGAGCACCGCGGTCATCCCGGTGGGCTGCTCGGCCGCGGCCCGCGCCATGGCCTGGCCGCGCACCCGGACCAGCCGCATCGCGTCCTCCGGGCTGAGCACGCCGGCGATGACGCCGGCCGCGAACTCGCCCACGCTGTGCCCGGCCACCGCACCGAGCTGGGCCCGGGCCTGGTCGAGGCCGCCGAACAGCGCCTCGGCCGCGGCGATGGCCGACGCCACCAGGAGCGGCTGGGCCACCGCGGTGTCCCGGATCTCGTCCGCGTCGGCCGTGCTGCCGCCGCGGATCAGGTCGACTCCGGCCAGCTCGGACCAGGCCCGGAGACGATCGGCGAAACCGGGAAGTTCAAGCCAGGGGGAGAGGAAACCGGGGGCCTGCGCACCCTGGCCGGGGGCAGTGATAACCAGCATGCATTTACAGTGCACTGTAGAAGTCCGCTACATGGGTGAAGAAGAGCACGAAGTTTGGGCCATTGACTCTGTGGTTTCCTACAAACTATGTGCGCTTGTGCGCGATTTGGCCAAGCACGATGGCGACCCAGAGGGTGAATCCGGCTCGTCCGTCGGCTGGCGCGAGCCCGGTTAGTTCGGTAACCCGTCGCAGCCGGTAACGGACCGTGTTGGGATGCACGAAGAGCAGCCGGGCGGTGGCCTCCAGTGAGGACCCTTGTTCCAGGTAGGTGCTCACCGTCTCGAGCAGCGCCGCCCCACCTCGGCGCAGCGGCTCGTACAGTTCGCGGATCAGTTCCTCGCGGGCCCGCTCGTCACCATCCAGGGCCCGTTCCGGCAGCAGCTCGGTGGCCAGCACCGGCCGCGGCGAGTCGGGCCAGCCCGGGGCGGCCCGCAGGCCGGCCAGCGCCGCCGCGGCGGACACCGTCGCCGCCTGCAGGTCGGGCACGGGCGGGCCGACCACGACCGGGCCGGGCGCGAACCGCCCGGCGATCTGCCCGGCCGCCGCCAGTGGGTCGTCGGTGCCGCCGAGCACCACCACCAGCCGGTCGCCGTGCACCCCGGCCAGCAGGTCCAGCCGGGACCGCCGGACGATCGAGCGCAGCTCCTCGATCACGCCTTCCGGCTCGCCGCCGTCCGCGTGGCCGACGATCACCGCCACCGGCGCGTGCGACCAGTTCAGCGCGGACGCCCAGGACTGCAGGCCCTCGCCCATCTCGCCGCGGACCAACGAGTCCACCACCAGGGCCTCGAGGCGGGCGTCCCAGGCGCCGCGGGCTTCCGCGGTCCGCGCGTAGACCTGGGCGGCGCCGAACGCGATCTCCCGGGTGTACCGGAGCACCGCCTCGCGCAGCTCCGCCTCGCCGCCCGGTGCGGCCAGCTCGTCGACCCGGGCCTCCACCACGTCGATCGTCACCCGCACCATTTCCACCGCCTGCTGCAGGGTGACCGCGCGGGCCAGTTCCCGCGGCGCGGTGCCGAACACCTCGACCGCTACCGACGGGCGGCCGCGCCTGGGGTGCTTGATCCAGTCCACGAACGCGGCGATGCCGGCCTGGGCGACCAGGCCGATCCAGGACCGGTTCTCCGCGGACATGGAGCGGAACCAGGACAGCCGCTCGTCCATCGAGGCCATCGCGGCGGTGCCGAGCGAGCCCATGGCCCGCTCCAGCCGCTGCACGGTCTCGGCCCGGACCCGGCTGGCCGGGGCCGCGGTGCCGCGGCCTGCCTGCTGATCCGCTGCCATCATGCCTCCAGCGTGCCACGCATCCGCCGTGCTTGGCCCATCGAGCAGCGCAGCCGCCAGCCTCTGGGTGAGACACTCGAGCCGGTAGCCGTTCCTGAGGAGGTGCGGTGCAGCAGGTGCAGGCGCTGCTGTTCGACGTGTTCGGCACGGTGGTGGACTGGCGCAGCGGGGTCATCCGCGACGTCACCGCGGTGGCCGGGCGGGCCGGGGTGTCGCTGGACGCGGCCCGCTTCGCCGACCAGTGGCGGGCCGGCTACCGGCCGGCCATGGACCTGGTCCGGTCCGGGCAGTTGCCCTGGACCAAGCTGGACGGCCTGCACCGCCGGGTGCTCGATGGGCTGGTCGGCGAGTTCGGGCTGGCCGGCCTGCCCGCGGCCGAACTGGACTGGCTGAACACCTGCTGGCACCGGCTCGACCCGTGGCCGGACGCGGTGCCCGGGCTGGCTCGGCTACGGCAGCGGTATGTGCTGGCCGCGTTTTCCAACGGGAACGTGGCCCTGCTGGTGAATATGGCCAAGCGGGCCGGGCTGCCGTGGGACGCCATCCTGAGCGCGGAGCTGTTCCGCCGGTACAAGCCCGATCCGCAGACCTACCTCGGCGCTGTCGAACTGCTCAGCCTGGACCCGGCCCGGGTCATGCTGGTCGCGGCGCACAACGACGACCTGAGCGCGGCCGCCGACCTGGGCCTGGCCACCGCGTTCCTACCCCGTCCCGCCGAGCACGGCCCGGGGCAGCAGGCCAACCTGGCACCGACCCGGGAGTACACCGTCGTGGCCACTGACCTCACCGACCTAGCCACCCAGCTAGGCACCTGACCCCCGGCCCCGGCCCGATCCGGGCCGGGGCCAGCGGGGGAGCTGTGGCCCGCGGGGCGGTTGTTACATGCCGCCCTGGGTGGCGGTTGGGGTCGGGGTTGCCGTCGGGGTGCCGGCTCCGGTGGGGGTTGGGGTTGGGGTGGGCGTCGCCACGGCGGTGCCGGAAGCCGAGGCCGAGGCGCTCGGGGTCGCGGTCGCCGAAGCGGACGCCGAGGCCGAGGGCTCGACCCCGCCCGGCAGGGTGCCGATGGCCAGCGGGGTGAAGCTGGCCGCGGTGGCCACCCCGTTCGCGTCCAGGGTCAGCTTGACCGGGTTGGGCGCGTTCAGCAGGGCGCCGCAGCCGAGGTTGTCGAACGAGCCGGACAGCCGCGCGGCCAGGAACGTGAACAGGTTGTTGCCGGTGTCCGCGACCGGCGTCGCGAAATTGCTGAACTGCTGCTGATCCTGCTGGATACGCCGCATGCCGATGCGCATCATGTGCCTGCAGTAGTTCGCCGGGGTGTCCGCGTTCTGGCCCCCGCCCAGCAAGGGCTGGTCCACGCCGACCCGGAACAGGTTGGTCTTGGCCGCGCTCTGCTGGTTGTCGGCCAGGGTCATCGGGTCGTTCAGCGGGATCTGCGCGACCGGCGGCTGCTGGGTGGCCGCGGCGAGCAGCTCGTCGGTGATCTGCGAGCCGGACATGCCGCTCTGCGCGGTCTTGTCACGGAACTGATAGGGCGTGCAGCCCAGCGCCAGGTCCATGAACTTGTTGACCAGCGCGTTGTCGCTGCCGTTGTTGATCGCGGTGGCCCCGGTGAGGGCGTCCGCGTTCCGGGCCGAGTCCTGTGCGGTCCGGCCGTCCGCGGTCATCAGGTAAGTAGTGACCACGTTGTCGCTCTGGTCCTGGTCCACCACGGCGAAGTCGCGCACGGTCGGGCAGGGCTGGCCGTCGTTGCCGGTGCCCAGCGCGGGGATCTTCAGCAGGCCGCGGGCGATGGCTCGGTTGGCCGCCCGGTAGAAGGCCGGGCTGTTGCAGTAGGCGACCTGGCTGAACAGGGACTCGCCGAGGCCGTTGACGCAGTTGCCCTGCTGCAGCGAGTTCCCGGTGCCGGTCAGCAGCAGGTTGCCGCCGTTGAAGCCGAACATGATGCCGACCACGGCACCGCGTGGAATCCGGGGTCGTGCGGGGTTGGCCGCAGGCGTGGTGCCCGCGGTGATGACCAGCGGGTTGTACACCTTGATGGTGCCGGTCCGCGGGTTGAAGATGTCCGCCTCGACGAAGGCCTGCAGGCCAGGGTTGGACATCTCGCAGCCGTCACCCAGGACGTATGGGCTGGCCAGGCCGCGGGCGCTGAGCGGGTTGGCCGGCACCTGGAGCGTGCAGTTGGTGGAGTCGGCCGCCTCAGCAGGTGTCTGGTTCAGGTTCATGACCGCCCCGTCGGGACCGGTGACCTGGCCCCCCGTGCCGTGGTGGTGCCGGAACCCGGACCCGTGCGCGGCCAGGTTCAGTCCGGCCTGGCTGGGGTGATTGACCACCATGATGCCGACGACGAACCCGGCCGCCAGCGGAACGGCGATAAGCGTGGCTATGAGCGCTGGGCGTGTCCTGGATGTTCTCCGCCACGCGGCACTACGCCAGACCTGCATTTGCGCCCGCCTCCATGTTCAGTCCCGCCCCAAATCCCTTCGGACGGTCACGTTAGACCCGATGAGAGGAAAAATTCAGGAGAACCGTAATGAAAGTGAAACGTATTTGCAGCGGCCGGTGCAGAGCACTCTGGCCAGCGCAGATGGCAGGCCTGGCTGGCCCTCCCGGGCCCGGCGACTACGAGGTGAGATCAAACTGTGATGGGCCGTAAGGGGGTTCCGGACGCCCGCTGTCACAGTCTGGTAGTCGGCGCGATGGTACACCGCATGTGTTAAGTAATATGCGGCCTGTCGTCAATCCTTATGGATGTATTACGAGATCGGCGAAAGGGCTGCGCCTGTGATCTGACAGTGATACAGAGCACGCGGCGGCGTGCCGCCCCCGGCCGGCTCCGCCGGCCTCGGCGCGGGGCGGCGATCGGGCGGTCCGGGGGGGCGCCTCCCCGGACTAGCACTAGTCCTTGGCCAGTGCCGTGCTGACCGGAACGTCGAGCCCGTACTTCTCGATCGCCTGGCCCAGCGCCTCCGGCTTCACCTCGCCGCGCCGGGCCAGCTGGCTGAGCACGGCCAGGGTGATCGACTCCGCGTCCACGTGGAAGAACCGGCGGGCCGCGGCGCGGGTGTCGGAGAACCCGTAGCCGTCGGTGCCCAGCGAGCTGTACGGGGCGGGCACCCAGCGGGCGATCTGGTCCGGGACGGCCCGGATCCAGTCGCTGACCGCCACTACCGGCCCGGGCTGCCCGTCCAGCACCTGGGTGACGTAGGGCACCTGCGGCTCCGCGTCCGGGTGCAGCATGTTCCACTCCTCGCAGGACAGCGCGTTGCGGCGGAGCTGCGTCCAGGAGGTGGCCGACCAGACGTCGGCCGCCACCCCCCAGTCCTCGGCCAGCAGCCGCTGCGCGTCCAGCGCCCAGCGCATGGCCACGCCGGAGGCCAGGATCTGCGCCCGCGGGTGCTCGGCGGCCTCCGCGGAGTCGCCGGCCGGGTCGGGTGCCGCCGCGTACCGGTACAGCCCGCGCAGCACGCCCTGCTCCAGCGCCGCGCTGCCGCCCGGGAAGTCGGCCGGCTCGGCCGGCTGCACGTACGGCTCGTTGTACACGGTCAGGTAGTAGAAGACGTCCTCGCCGTCCGGGTGCCCCTCGGTCGGCCCGTACATCCGGCGCAGCCCATCCTTGATGATGTAGGACAGCTCATAGGCCCACGCCGCGTCATAGGCCACGCAGGCCGGGCTGACCGAGGCCAGCAGCACCGAGTGGCCGTCGTTGTGCTGCAGGCCCTCGCCGGTGAGCGTGGTCCGGCCGGCCGTGGCGCCGAGCAGGAAACCGCGGCCCAGCTGGTCGCCGAGCGCCCACATCTGGTCGCCGGTGCGCTGCCAGCCGAACATCGAGTAGAACACGTACACCGGGATCATCGGCGTGCCGTGCGTGGCGTACGCGGTGCCGGCCGCGATCACCGAGCCCATCGCGCCCGCCTCGCTGATGCCCTCGTGCAGGATCTGGCCGCGCTCCGACTCCTTGTAGGAGAGCAGCAGCGCGCGGTCCACCGCCTCGTAGGTCTGCCCGTGCGGGGAGTAGATCTTCGCCGTGGGGAACAGCGAGTCCATGCCGAACGTCCGCGCCTCGTCCGGGATGATCGGCACGAACCGGGCGCCGATCCCGGAGTCCTTCATTAGGTCCTTGAGCAGCCGGACGAACGCCATCGTGGTGGCCACCGGCTGCTTGCCCGAGCCGCGCTTCAGCTCAGCGTAGACCGCCTCGCCGGGCAGCTGGAGCGGCTTGCCGCGGACCACCCGCTTGGGCAGGTAGCCGCCCAGCGCGGCGCGCCGCTCCCGCATGTACTGGATCTCGTCGGACTCCTCGCCCGGGTGGTAGTACGGCGGCAGTGCCGCCTCCAGGGCGGCGTCCGGGATGGGCAGGTAGAGCCGGTCGCGGAACTCCTTGAGCTCGGCCACGGTCAGCTTCTTCATCTGGTGCGTGGCGTTACGCGCCTCGAAGTCCGGGCCCAGCGTCCAGCCTTTGATGGTGTGCGCCAAGATGACCGTGGGCTGGCCGACGTGCTCCACCGCCGCCTTGAACGCCGCGTACACCTTGCGGTAGTCGTGCCCGCCCCGGGACAGGTTGCGTACCTCGTCGTCGGACAGGTGCTCGACCATGGCGCGCAGGCGCGGGTCGGTGCCGAAGAAATGCTCCCGGGTGTAGGAGCCCGGCTCCACCGAGTAGGTCTGGAACTGCCCGTCCGGGGTGTTGTTCATCTTGTTGACCAGGACGCCGTCCACGTCCTTGGCCAGCAGCGGGTCCCAGTCCCGGCCCCAGATGACCTTGATCACGTTCCAGCCGGCACCGCGGAAGAAAGCCTCCAGCTCCTGGATGATCTTCCCGTTGCCGCGCACCGGGCCGTCCAGCCGCTGCAGGTTGCAGTTGATCACGAAGGTGAGGTTGTCCAGCTCCTCGCGCGCGGCCAGGCCGATCGCGCCGAGCGCCTCCGGCTCGTCCATCTCGCCGTCGCCCAGGAACGCCCATACGTGCGAGCGGCTGGTGTCCTTGATCTCCCGGGCCAGCAGGTACTGGTTGAACCGGGCCTGGTAAATAGCGTTGATCGGGCCGAGCCCCATGGACACGGTGGGGAACTCCCAGAAGTCCGGCATCAGCCGCGGGTGCGGGTAGGACGGCAGCCCGCCACCGGGGTGGGACAGCTCCTGGCGGAACCCGTCCAGCTGGTGCTGGCTGAGCCGGCCCTCGAGGAACGCCCGGGCGTAGATGCCCGGGGCGGCATGCCCCTGGAAGAACACCTGGTCGCCGGACTCGCCGTGGTCCTTGCCGTGGAAGAAGTGGTTGAAGCCGACCTCGTACAGGCTGGCCGCGGAGGCGTAGGTGGCGATATGCCCGCCCACGCCGAGGCCAGGCCGGTTGGCCCGGGACACCATGACCGCCGCGTTCCACCGGATGTAGGCGCGGATCCGGCGCTCGACGTACTCATCGCCGGGGAACCACGGCTCGCGCTCCGGCGGGATGGTGTTGATGTAGTCGGTGCTGCGCAGGCCAGGCACGCCGACCTGCTGCTCGCGTGCCCGCTCCAGCAGCCGAAGCATCACGTACCGGGCCCGGGACCGGCCGCGGGTGCGCACCACGCTGTCAAACGAGTCGACCCAGTCCCGGGTTTCGTCCGGGTCGATGTCCGGCAGCTGCGTGGGCAGCCCGTCGCTGATGATGGAAAAACGCTGGCGTCCGGCAGCCACGAGGTTTTCCTCGCCTTCGCAGGTCGGGCGGCTGTTGACCGCCATGTCCGCAGTGTCCGGGCGGTTGGTCACCGCCCGGTTGTGCAGGGTTGGTCCAGACCAATTCTGGTGCCTGCGCTCCGGAAACGCACCTGCCTACCTGCAGGTAACCGACACCTCGGCCTTTTGCGCTGGGACAGGACGTCTGTCCCTGGCGCCCGGTAGTGCCCGGTGCCAGTCTGGGTACACGGTGAGCGTAGGCGCGCTCCGGCGCGGTTCCAGCGTATGCGCTTGGCCGCGGCCGGGGTAACGGGCACAAGGAGGTGCTGGCATGCAGGCAGCGGTGGGTGACCGGCTGCACGTTCACGGCAACATCGTCGGCCAATCGGACAAGATGGGCGAGATCGTCGAGGTGCACGGCCCGGCCGGCGGCCCGCCCTACCTGGTGCGCTTCGACGACGGGCACACCGGGCTGTGCTTCCCCGGTCCGGACGCCGTCGTCGAGCCGAAGCCGAAGCCGAGGCCCAGGGCCAAGAAGACGGCCGCGGCCAAGCCGAAGAAGTAGTCGCGCCACCGTGCCCGGCGCACTTGCGCGACGGCGCTGGCCAGGCCACATTCGTTCGGTATGAAGAGCTTGATCGTGCGGGTACGGACGGGTGCGCGCGAGACGGTGCGGGATATTACCGGCGAGTGCGCGGAATTCCTGGCCGCGGAGGCCGGCGGTGGTGATGGGCTGCTGCATGTGTTCGTGCCGCACGCCACGGCGGGCCTGGCGCTGATGGAACTGGGCGCAGGCAGCGATACGGACCTGCTGGCTACGCTGGACCGGTTGCTGCCCGCGGATGACCGCTGGACGCACGCGCACGGTTCGCGTGGGCACGGCCGGAGCCATGTGCTGCCTGCGCTGGTCGCCCCGTTCCTGGCCGTCCCGGTCATCGCCGGGCGGATGGCGCTGGGTACCTGGCAATCAATCGCCCTAATCGATCTCAATGTGGATAATCCGGACAGGCAGATAAGACTTTCCTTCCTCGGGTAGCACCGGCCGCGGGCGGGGAAGATCAAACTGTGACATGGTTTTCGCTTCCAGGGGCATTTGGCACTTGCGCGGGGGGCCGACCCAGTGTGAACTGTCCCAGCAAGTGGTGCCTACGCGGAACTGATGCGGGGCCGCGAGAAGGGATAAGAGGAGGACGTCAGTGAGCGCGACCGCGCGCCAGGCGCAGGATCAGCCTGGCCTGGCCGAGCGACTCGGCATCAAGCCGGGTCAGGTGGTGCAGGAACTCGGCTACGACGACGACTGCGACGAGGAACTGCGCGAGGCGATCGCCAGCCTGAAGGACGTGGAACTCGTCGATGAGGACTACGACGACGTGGTCGACGTGGTCCTGCTCTGGTGGCGGGACGGGGACGGTGACCTCGTCGATGCGCTGATGGATGCGCTGACCCCGCTGGCCGATGGGGGCTACATCTGGCTGCTCACGCCGAAGGCGGGGCGGCCCGGGCATGTCGAGCCGACCGATATCGGGGAGTCCGCGCCGACCGCGGGACTGTCCCAGACGTCGAGCGTGAGCGCGGCACGGGACTGGCTGGGCACCCGCCTGGTCGCGCCCAAAGCACGCCGCTGAGAGCCGCCCCGGTTGCTCTGCTGAACGGTCGTGCCGGAGGCGCGCAGATTACGGTTGCGCCAAGGTGCGCTGGCCGGCCGGCTGGGGTGGCAGACTTTGGTTCATCCGCAGCTGGAAAGGAACCAGTCCATGGCAGTTGAGGTTGGCCAGGAAGCTCCCGACTTCGAGCTGAAGGATCAGCACGGCAGCCCGGTGAAGCTGTCGGAATTCCGCGGCCAGAAGAACGTGGTGCTGGTCTTCTACCCGCTCGCGTTCAGCGGGGTGTGCACCAGCGAGCTGTGCGCGCTACGCGATGACTTCCCCGAGGTGACCAGGGACGATGCAGTGCTGCTCACCGTCTCGGTGGACTCCGGCTTCGTGCTGCGGACCTGGGCCGACCGGGATCACTTCAACTTCCAGCTGCTGTCCGACTTCTGGCCGCACGGTGCGGTGGCCAAGCTCTACGGTGTGTTCGACGAGGACAAGGGCGTGGCAACACGCGGCACGTTCATCATTGACAAGGCCGGCGTGGTCCGGTGGAAAGTGGTGAACCCGATTCCCCAGGCTCGGGACATCGCCGAGTACCAGAAGGTGCTCGCCGAGCTCAGCTGAGGCGTGGCCAGGGCGCCCCGCGCGGCGGTGGCCAGCCCCGGAGAGGATCGAAAGCAGCTAAGGATGCCCTGCTATCGATGCGGCGTTCGGCAGACCGACCCCAGCCGCGGGCAGAGCCCGTGGAAACGTGGGGTGCGGCGGGACAGCCAGGTGCTCATCTGCCCGCGCTGCCAGGCCACCGACGACTGGATGGCGGACCTGGCCCGCTGCCCGCGGTGCGGCAGCGTGCACCTGGTCCGGCGGCTGGGTGAGGTGGAATGCCGGGACTGCGGCACGATCGTGCCGCCCGCGGCTGGCCCGGGCGAGGGTGAGGCACTGGCCGAGGCGGCGGGGGGCGAGGCTGTGCGGAGCGAGTTTGACGGGACCGAGTTGGCCGGGAGCGAGTTTGCTGGGAGCGAGGGTGCGGGTGGCCCGAGCCCCGGCCTGTCCGAAGAGGTCGCCCGGGCGCTGGACCGAGTGCTCGGCCGCAGCCTGGTGAGCCAGAGTGCGCCCCGGACCGGTGCCGATTCCCACTGAGGGCGAGAGCCAGCCGGTGGGCGATGCGGCGGTAGCGAAGCGCATCCTCCGCGAGTACCACCGGCGTGGCCTCGACCCGGGCAGCTTCCAGCGGCTGGCCGGCTCGGTGCACGGGGCCGGCGTGAGCTATCTGGTCACCGCGGCCGACGGGCAGCGCCTCGTGGTCCGGGCCTACCGTGCGGACGCGCCGGTACCGGTCCAATTCCGGCGATCATCCCGCACAACGCCGCTCGACTGGCTGGTCACCCGGGCCGCCACCCTGGATTACCTGGAGCGTGACGGTTATCCCGCGCCGCGGGTAGTGCGCACCCGGTCCGGGGACACGGTGGGCCTGGACGGCGTGTGGCTCACGCTGGCCACCAGCCACGTCGAGGGTGCGGTGCTGCGGCCGTCGGTGCAGCAGTTGCGCATGCTGGGCGCCGCACTTGGCCGGCTGCACTCGCTCAGCCTGGCGGGGGAGGCCGGTGAGGCGGGTCCTGGGCCCGCCCTGTGGTACCCGGAGCAGGCCATCCCGGAGACGCTGGCACGGCTGGACCAGGTGGCGGGCCTGGTGCCGCCCGACTGGCAGGAGATGTACCACCTGTTCCGGGAAACTGTGCTGGCGGTCCAGGCGGCGGTGGGCAGCCTGCCGGCGGGGCTGGTGCACGGCGACGCGTGGGCGGCCAACGCAGTGCAGACCGGCCCGGCGCAGGTCATCCTCATCGACTGGGAGTGCGGCGGCCTCGGCGTCCCGGTCCTCGACCTCGGCAACTGCCTGCTGGAAGGCCTGCTGGACGCGGTTCCAGCTGGAACTGGTCCGGACGCCTGGAACGTGCAGCCGGCCGAGGACCGGATCGCGGCGGTGGCGGCCGGCTACCAGACCAGGCGGGTTCTGTCGGCGGGGGAGCGGGCGCTGCTGCTGCCCGCGATCAGATTCGGCGTGGCTTATGTCGGCGCGATCCACTTCGAGCAGGCCCTGGCCGAGGGCGTGCGCGGGGCCGCGATGGATGTGCGGCTGGAGCGGCTGCGCAACCGGCTCGCGGTAAGCGAGACCGTCGCCCGGCTGGCCGCCGGTCACCTCGCCGGTAACGGGAAACCGGTACGCTGAGGGCCGGCCGCCTCACGGGGCAGGCGCGGGCGCATAGCTCAGTGGTAGAGCACTCGCCTTACAAGCGAGGGGCCGGTGGTTCGAACCCACCTGCGCCCACGGATTTCGAGTCCGTGTCCAGGCTCTGACGGGCCAAGGTGGGTGAGCGCCATGTCAGCTAATGACAGCGGTACGGCTGAAGCCCTGTGCGCTAAGTGGATGCCCCGCAAGAAGACCACATGTGCGCGCACGCCGGGCCACGGTGGGCCATGCATGACAGCCGAGAATATGGCGCGTCGCAGGGAATACCGGCGCAACCACCCGCACCCCGAGTCATCGGAGTCCCGCAAGAAGTCCAACCGGAAATACCGGATCTCTAGCTACGGGCTGACTCGGGAGCAATTCGGCCGCTTGCTGGATGCGCAGCAGCACACCTGCGGCATGTGCCACGACCCGTTCGAGGAGCGACAACTCATCCACGTGGATCATGATCACGCGTGCTGCCGGGGGAAGAATCGATCGTGCGGAGAGTGCATCCGCGGACTCTTGTGCCATACCTGCAACATCGCGCTAGGCCACATCGAGCGCCGATATGCGATGGCTCGCGCCTACCTGGACAGCCCTCCCGTCCGGCTCCTCGCCGCCGCCTAGCCTTCAAACAGGAAAGGCCGCTGCGGCGAGACTGCCACAACCGGCCTCGGTTAGAGCGGCGGGGTGGGGGGCCACGATCCGGCCCGAAAGCATCCAGGCCTTAATGTAAGCGACCACTCAACTCATGAGCCACCGTTCGATCAACGGGCAGGTTACCCCTGGTCGGCGCAGCGCTCGCGCGCATCCTGCTTACAAGCGAGGGGTCACTGGTTCGAACCCAGTTGCGCCCACCTAAAAGGCCAGGTCAGGGTCCAAGTCTGGGACTGTCCGGGTGGCTCTCATGATCGTCTGACCGTCATCTGACCGTCGGTGTGGCTGTGGAAAGTTGGCACCGGGCAGCACGGATTGTCTCTGACTGGCACGCTGTCAACGGCATCCGAAATCTGATCCACTTGCGGCATGGCGGGTTCCGACACTGGGTCAGTTTTCACGTGCCGCCGACACACGCCGGGCAAGCGGGATGCTCATGCTCGTTGAACAGGCCGGGAGACCAACGGCGCATCTCGGTGCGCTCGTCGTGATGCGTGACCAGATTCTCAGGACT
>DASXIN010000197.1:0-5077 GCA_036497945.1 Streptosporangiaceae bacterium
CCGCAAGGAGGCCGGCCCGGACGCCCAGCTGCTCTTCCTCAGCCGCTACCACCGGGCCCGGGTGCTGGCCGAGCGGACCCGCACGCTGCCCAAGCCGGGCGCGGACGCGGTCGCGCTGATCTACGCGTCCGGCCCGATCCGGCGCGGCCGGAGCGCCCGCGGGCCGCTGCTGCGCGGCCCGATGGGCTCGGACACGCTGAGCGCCGCGCTGCGCAGCGCCACCGCCGACCACCGGGTCAAGGCCATCGTGCTGCGGGTGAACAGCCCGGGCGGCTCCTACGTGGCGTCGGACACCATCTGGCGGGAGACGGTGCGGGCCCGCGAGGCGGGCAAGACCGTGGTGGTATCGATGGGCGAGGTGGCCGCCTCCGGCGGCTACTTCATCGCCATGGCGGCCGACGCCATCATCGCCCAGCCGGGCACCATCACCGGGTCCATCGGGGTGCTCAGCGGCAAGCCCGTTCTGGGCCAGGCGCTGGAGCGGGCCGGGGTGACCTCGGACGTCGTCACCGAAGGCGCACACGCGGACATGTTCACCGCGTCACGGCCGTTCCGCGAGGACGAGTGGGCCAAGATCAACAGCTGGCTGGACCGCATCTACGCCGACTTCACCGGCAAGGTGGCGGCCGGCCGCGGGCTGACCCAGCAGCAGGTGCACGACGTGGCCAGAGGCCGGGTGTGGACCGGCGCGGATGCCACCGGCATCGGGCTGGTCGACTCGCTGGGCGGGCTGGACGCCGCGCTGGACGTGGCCCGGAGTAAGGCGGCGCTGTCCGACTCCGCCCCGGTGCGGATCTACCCGCGCAGCCACCCGCTGGACCGGATCCGGCCAGCCGCGTCCAGCGAGGAGCGGCCCGCCGCCCGGACCAGGCTGTTCGCCGAGGCCTGGGGCCCGGTGGCGCAGCTGGCCGCCGACGCCGGCCTGCCGTCCTACGGTCCGCTGCTGCTGCCCGGGCGGTGGGTGATCCAGTGACCGGGGCTGCCCGCCGCAGGTGACCAGGGCCACGGCCGGGCTGGACGACGCGCTCGCCGTGTTCGCCACCGGCGTCACACTGGTCACCATCGCCGACGACCGGGATGACGTCGGCACCACGGTCAGCGCGTTCTGCCCGGTGTCCCGCACGCCGCCGCTCATCCTGGTCTCGCTGATAGCCGACTCCTACCCGGCGGAACTCCTCGGCCGGCTGGACCGGTTCGCGGTGACGGTGCTGGCCGCCGGGCAGCGCGCGCTGGCCGGCCGGTTCGCCGCGGCCGGGCGGCCGGGCGCCCGGCTGATGCTGGCGGGCGTGCCACACCAGCGCGGCCCGGAGTCCGGCGCGCTGATCCCGGACGGCGGCCTGGCCGCCCTGGAATGCGAGGTCACCGAGCGGGTCCCGGCCGGAGATCACCTGCTGGCGATCGCCGCAGTGCGGCACATCCCGTACCTGGCCGAGGCGGGCCAGCCGCTGATCAGGTTCGCGGGCCGCTACCTGGCCACCGGCTGACCGGTCCCTCGGCCGGCCGGCACAGGGCCAGCGCGGGCCGGCCCGGCCCGGCGCGGGGCCAGCGCGGCGCGAGGCGAGAGCGGCGGGGGGCCAGCGCGGCGCGAGGCGAGAGCGGCGGGGGCCAGCGCGCGCCGGGCGGCGGCCCAGCCAGCCGGCCGCGCTGACTATGCTGACCCCGGCTTACCGGACGACACGGACAGACAGCCACCTTCGGCACACCGGCGCAGCAGCGGCCGGCCCGGACTCCCCCGGTGAGCCCGCAGCGTGAGAGGCACATCCCGATGACAGGCACCGAGGTGCCGGGGGAGCCGGCCAACGACGGCCCGCCACCCGGCAGCAAACTCGACCCGAGCGTGGCCCATATCGCCCGGGTCCGCGACTACTGGCTCGGCGGCCGGGACAACTTCGCGGTGGACCGGCAGGTGGGCGACGCGGCGCTGGCCGCGTTCCCCGGCCTGGTCGGCTCGGTCCGGACCACTCGGGCCTTCCTGGGCCGGGCTGTGCGCTACCTCGCGGCCAACGCCGGTATCCGGCAGTTCCTCGACATCGGCGCGGGCATACCGACCGCGAGCAGCACGCACGAGGTGGCCCAGTCGATAGCGCCGGACGCGCTGGTCTGCTACGTGGATCGCGACCCGGTGGTGTTCGGCCACGCCCGGGCCCTGCTGGCCAGCGGGCCGCACGGCCGGACCAGCTACCTCGAGGCGGACCTGCGGGACACCGGGAAGATCCTGGCCGAGGCGGCCAGCATGCTGGATCTCACCCAGCCGGTGGCCGTGCTGCTGAACGGCGTCCTCCAGTTCATCCCAGACGACGCCGACCCGGGCGGGATCGTCACCATGCTGGTCGACGCGATGCCGCCGGGGAGCTTCCTGGTGCTGTCCCATCCGGCCAGCGACCTCGGCCGCGAGGCACGCCCTGACCCGGGCAGCCCGCTCGGCCGGCTGCTGGCCGGGCCGGTCACCCGGCGCAGCCACGACCAGGTGAGCCGGTTCTTCGATGGCCTGCGGCTGCTGCCACCCGGCCTGGTCCGGCCGCCCGAGTGGCGACCGGACCCGGCTGAGCCAGACCCGGCTGACCGGGTGGCCGGTCCGGCCGGCGGCCCGGATCTGTGGGGCGGCGTCGGCCAGAAGTAGCGGTCCCGGACGGCCACCGCCGGGCTGGTGCCGCGAACCGGGCAAGGGCGTTGGGCATGGGATTGTGGATTGGCCTGTGGATGAGCGGTGGACGGGTCGGGTAGCGCGGGGGAAAACGGCGGGCGGCCGGTGGATTGCCTGTGGATGGGCAAACAATCTTCAAATTGCCCGCGACAGGCCCTTGTGCCGCGCGGTCCGGCCGCAGTAGAACTGCTCTCACTGCTGAAGACGGGCCAGCCGGGGGCAGCCCCGGGACGCCGGGAGCACTGGGTGACCGGAGCTTCTGGCGGGTACCAGTGACCAGCGGGCGCGAGGCCCCTCCGTCTCATACACGGAGGGGCCTCGTCGTATTGTGCCCGCTGCCGGTTATTCTCCCCGGCAGCGACACGCCAGAACCGTACCGAACCCGACGATCCGGCCGTAGCGTCCCGCTGGCTACAGGGTCGTCACCTGCGGCTTGCCTGCGGCCTGCCAGGCCAGCCACCCGGCCTGCCACACCGCGCTGACCAGCGGGACGCCGGGCCGGTAGGCGAGGTAGGCATGCGACGGCGCGTCCAGCAGGACCAGGTCAGCCCGGGCCCCGGCAGCCAGGTGACCGACATCGGTGCGGCGCAGCGCGCAGGCGCCGCCCGCGGTGGCCGACCACACTGCCTCCTCGGTGGTCAGCCGCATCTCCCGGACGGCCAGCGCGACGCATAGCGGCATGCTGGAGGTGAAGCACGACCCAGGGTTGCAGTCGGTGGCCAGCGCCACGGTGACCCCCGCGGCCAGCAGGCGGCGGGCGTCCGGATAGGGCTGCCGGGTGGCGAACTCGACCCCGGGCAGCAGGGTGGCCACTGTGCCGGACGAGGCCAGCGCGGCCACGTCCGCGTCGCTCAGGTACGTGCAGTGGTCGGCCGAGGCCGCTCCGGCCTGCACCGCGACCTGCACGCCGGGACCCGGGCCGAGCTGGTTAGCGTGCACCCGCGGCAGCAGCCCGGCGCCCCGGCCCGCGGCCAGCACGGCGGCCGCTTCGTCCGCGCCGAACGCGCCCTGCTCGCAGAAAACGTCGATCCAGCGGGCGTGCGGCGCGCAGGCGGCCAGCATCGGCCCGCAGACCAGGTCCAGGTAGCCGGCCGCGTCGGCGGTGTACTCAGCCGGCACGACATGCGCGCCGAGGAAGGTCACCTCGGGAGTGATCTCGGCGGCCAGTTCGGCCGACCGGGCCTCGTCCTCGACGGTGAGCCCGTAGCCGGTCTTGCACTCCAGCGTGGTGGTGCCCTGGCTGAGCATCTCGCCGGCCAGCGCGGCCAGGTTGGCGCGCAGCGCTGTGCTCGGCGCGGCCCGGGTGGCCGCCACCGTGCTGCGGATGCCGCCCGCCTGGTATGGCCGGCCAGCCATCCGGGCCGCGAACTCGGCGCTGCGCTCCCCGGCGAAGACCAGATGGGCGTGCGAGTCCACGAAGCCGGGCAGCACGGCGCGCCCGGCGCAATCCACGGCGTCGTCGGCGGCTGGGGCCCGGGCGGCCGGACCGGTCCAGGCCACCCCGCCGTCCTCGATGACCAGCGCCGCGTCCCGGACCGACCAGAACGGGCCCGGGCCCGCGCTGGGATCGGCGTCCGGCCCGGCGTTGCTGACCAGTTCGCCGATGTTGGTGATCAGCGTGCTCACGGCAGCTCACGCTACCCGGGCGGCCGGGTCAGTTGACCTGGATGGACCGCTTGGCCAGGCCGAGCCAGAAACCGTCGATCACGCTGCGCGCCGCGGCCAGGTCACCGTCCGCCGCACCCAGCGTGACGAACAGCGGCGCGAAGTGCTCGGTGCGCGGGTGCGCCTCCTGCGCGGCGGGTGCCTTGTGCTGGAAGTCGAGCAGCGCGTCCAGGTCACCGTGGGCCAGCGCGTCGGCGCCCCAGTGGTCGAACTCGGTCATCACCGTCGAGACGTGGCCGTCCAGGCTCATCGCGCGCAGGTTGTGCGTGAAGAACCCGCTGCCGACGATCAGCACGCCCTGGTCGCGCAGCGGCGCCAGCTTGCGGCCGATCTCGTACAGGCCTTCGGGGTCGAGGGTGGGCATGGACACCTGGAGCACCGGCACGTCCGCGTCCGGATACATCTCGACCAGCGGCACGTAGGCGCCGTGGTCCAGGCCCCGGTCCGGGATGTCCTCGACCGGAGTGCCTGCCGCGCGGAGCAGTTTGCGGACGTCGGAGGCCAGTTCCGGGGCCCCCGGGGCCGGGTAGCGGACCTGGTAGTACCGGTCCTCGAAGCCCCAGAAGTCGTAGGTGAGCGGCACGGTGGTGGTGGCGCCGAGCGCGAGCGGCGCCGCTTCCCAGTGCGCGGAGACCATGAGTACCGACTTCGGCTTGGGGAGCTCGCGGGACCAGTCCGCGAGCTGGCGGGTCCACAGGGCGTCGTCGGCCAGCGGGGGCGCCCCGTGGCTGAGGTAGAGCGCGGGCATGCGCCCCGTGTGCCTGGGCC
>DASXIN010000198.1:0-90842 GCA_036497945.1 Streptosporangiaceae bacterium
GTGATCATCACGAATACCACGGCCGGCAAGTGGTATCTCTACGGCGGCACGGTCGCCACCGTCGCGGGCTCGACGGCCGTGTTCTTCCTCTGGGCCCGCGGCCAGTCCCGCTCCGGTAACCAGCCCCCTAAGCGGTCAGCACCGCCTCCGTGAAGCGGTCCAGCGCCCAGTCGAGTTCCTCGTCGGTGATCACCAGCGGCGGCGCCAGCCGGATCGTGTCCCCGTGCGTCTCCTTGGCGAGCACACCGAGCGACAGCAGCCGCTCGCACACCGCGCGCCCGTCCAGCGACGCGAACGAAACACCGGCCCACAGGCCCCGGCCCCGGACGGACGACACGACCGACGAGGGCAGCGCGGCGAGCCGCGAGTGGAAGACAGCACCCAGCGAGGCCGACCGTGCCTGGTACTCGCCGGTCCGCAGCAACGCGATCACCTCGCGCGCCACCGCGCACGCCAGCGGGTTGCCGCCGAACGTCGACCCGTGCTGCCCCGGCTGGAAGACGCCGAGGATGTCCCGCGACGACACCACCGCGGAGACCGGCACGATGCCGCCGCCGAGGGCCTTGCCGAGCAGGTACATGTCCGGCCGCACCCTTTCGGCCTCGCAGGCGAACGTGGTGCCGGCCCGGCCCAGCCCGGACTGGATCTCATCCGCGATCATGAGCGCGCCGTGCGCCGTGCACACCTCGCGCACCGCGGCCAGGTAGCCCGGCGGTGGCACCACCACCCCAGCCTCGCCCTGGATTGGCTCGACCAGCACCCCGACCACGACCTCGTCCATGGCCGCAGCCAGCGCACCGGCGTCCCCGTAAGGCACCACCCGGAACCCCGGCGTGTACGGGCCGAACGAGGCCCGGGCGTCCGGGTCGGTGGAGAAGCTGACGATCGTCGTGGTCCGGCCGTGGAAGTTGCCCGCGAAGGCCACGATCACGGCCTGGTCCGCGGGCACTCCCTTGACCTCGTAACCCCACTTGCGGGCGGTCTTGATCGCCGTCTCCACCGCTTCCGCGCCGGTGTTCATCGGCAGCACCATCTCCATGCCGGCCAGCTCGGCCAGCTCGGCGCAGAACGGGCCGAACTGGTCGTGCTCGAACGCCCGGCTGACCAGGGTGACCCGGTCCAGCTGGCGCTGCGCGGCGGCGACCAGCGCGGGATGGCGGTGGCCGAAGTTGAGCGCCGAGTACGCCGCCAGCATGTCCAGGTAGCGGCGGCCCTCGGTGTCGGTGACCCAGGCGCCCTCGCCCTCGGCGATGACGACGGGCAGCGGGTGGTAGTTGTGCGCGCTGTACGCTTCGGCCAGCGCGTGCAGGTCTGCCGATGTGGTCACGGTGGTTCCCCCTCGCACGGCTGTTCCCCCGATCATGGCCGCAACTCCAGTGTGCAGCACTTCGGCCCGCCGCCGGCCTTGCGGAACTCCGACATGTCCACCGGGATCGGCTCGAACCCGCGGGCGGCCAGGTCGGCGGCCAGGCCGACGGCCTGCGCGGGCAGCACGACGTGGCGGCCGTCGCTGACCGCGTTCAGGCCGAGCACCCCGGCGTCTTCGCCGCTGGCCTCGATCAGCTCCGGGAAGTGTGCGGCCAGGGCGGCCTGCCCGGCCGCGTCGAAGGCCGCCGGGTAGTAAGCGGCGGTGTGCGCGTCCAGCACGCACAGTGCCGTGTCCAGGTGGTAGAACCGCGGGTCGACCAGGCGCAGGCTGATCACCGGCCGCCCGAACAGCGCGGCCAGTTCCTGCCGGACGCCGGCGTCGGTGCGGAAGCCGTGCCCGGCCAGGATCACCCCGCCCGCCGGCAGGATGTCGCCTTCGCCTTCGTTGACCCGGGCCGGTTCGTGCACCGAGCGGTACCCCTGGCGGCGGAACCAGTCCAGATAGGCCGGGCCTTCGGCGGCCCGCTCCGGGTACCGGAACCGGGCGCCGAGCACGGTGCCGCCGATCACGGTGGCCCCGTTGGCCGCGAACACCATGTCCGGCAGGTCCGGGTGGCCGTCGATGAACTGCACCGAATGGCCGAGGCTGGCGTAGGCGTCCCGCAGCCCTTGCCACTGGCGGATGGCCAGGGCCGTGTCGACGGCGGCCCCGCTGGCCATCCAGGGGTTGATGGCGTACCGCACGGTGAAGTGCTCCGGGCGGCACATCAGGTAGGACCTCGGAAGCGGCGTCCGGCCGGCTGGCCGGGCGGCCAGGCTGGTGCCGGGCGCCGGGCCCGCCATGGCGGCCGGGTACGTAGCGGTCATCGAGCTCCTCTCGGTGCGGGCTGTGGTGCAGATGATCAGTCAATCCAGCGTAAGAGCTGTATCCGAGCGGAGAAATGCGCGCGAGCTGCGTCTAGCCGTCGCTTCGTTGCGAAAATCCGGCTGGAACGGCGAATCGTTGCGTGCACGCCGGGCTAGGGTCAACCAGGCGGCAGCGGCGGCGTCACCGGCGCTCGGCCGATGTCCCGGGCCAGCTCCAGGGCGAGCAAGTGGTCGGCGAAGGCGAACGTCTCGAACTTGGCGCCCGGCGGGATCTCGCTGTCCTTTTCCAGGGCGTGCAGCACGCGCAGCGCGGCCGGGGTGTCCAGGTCATCGTCGAACGCGCCGAAAAAGTCGGCCACGTACTGCGCGGACATGGGCCGGCTGGGTGAGTTGGCCCACTCGGCCATCCGCTGCCGCCAGCGGCGGACCGTGGCGTCGGCCGCTTCCAGGGTGCCCCAGGTCAGGTTCATCTGCTGCCGGTACCGGTGCTCGGTGAACGCCAGCCGCAGGGCCAGCGGGTCCAGCCCGCGTTCGGCCAGATCGCCGAGCAGCACAACGTTCCGGGCGGACTCGGCCATCTTGCGGCCCTCGAACAGCAGGTGCTCGCCGTGCACCCAGTGCCGGACCACCTCGTGCCCGGCGACGCTGTCCGACTGGGCCCGCTCGTCCTCGTGGTGCGGGAAGCGCAGGCCGATCCCGCCGGTGTGCACGTCGGTGGTGTCGCCCAGGTAGTGCAGGGACATCGCGGAGCACGCGGTGGACCAGCCCGGGAACCCGGTGCCCCAGGGCGCCGCCCAGGTCAGCTCCCGGTCGGCGGGCGCGGCCTGCCACAGCACCCAGTCCGCGGGGAACCGCTTGTCCGGGTCCATGCTCTGCTGGCCAGCCGGGGCGCCGGCCCGGTGCCCGGGGCGCAGGTCATCGAGCCGGTTGCCGGACAGCTCGCCGTAGCTGGGGAAGGACCGGGCGTCGAAGTACACCGAGCCGACTGGTGTCTGGTACGCATGCCCGGTCGCCAGCAGCTTGCCGATCAGCTCGATCATCAGGTCGATGGACTCGCTGGCCCGTGGCGTGCTGTCGGCCGGGCCGATGTTCAGCGCGGCACAGTCCGCGCGGAACGCGTCCTCGTAGTGCCGCGCGATGTCCAGTGCGCTGCGGCCCTCGGCCCGCGCCTGGGCGATGATCTTGTCCGCGCCATCGGCGTCGGTCTCGTTGTCGTCGGCCAGGTGCCTCACGTCGGTGATGTTCTGGCAGCTGATGACGGTCAGCTGGTTCCGCTCCGCGGTCCGCCGGATCAGGTCGGCCAGTAGGTAGGAGCGCAGGTTGCCGACATGGGCGTACCGGTACCCGGTCGGCCCGCAGGTGTACATGCGCAGGCTGGCCCGGCGGGCCGGTTCGATCGGCTCCACCTGCCGGGTCCGGGTGTCATAAAGCCGCAGCACGCCCCCCAGCCTATGGGCGCGGCGCGATCAGGGCCGCAGCCCGCGGACCAGGTCGGCCGGGATCACTTGGACCGGGAAGGGCCGAGTGGCGTCCCAGGGCTTGTCGCCCAGCACGTGCCCAGCTTCGGTGTACTCCCCGCCGGACAGCTCGAACACAGTGAGCGACGGCTTGTCTGGGTGCGGGTCGACCAGCCAGTAGCAGGGCGTGCCCAGCCGGGCGTAGACCGCCTTCTTCAGGCTGGCGTCGTGCAGCCGGCTGGTCGGCGAGATCACCTCAACCGCCAGCAGCGGAGCCCGCGGCAGGCCTTGCTCGGTGAGATCCGCGTACCGGGCGACCAGGACATCGGGCTGGACCTCGTTGTACCTGTCCGGGCGCACGGCGAACGGCGCGACGAGCACCCGCATACTGGCCGGGCAGGCCGCACGCAGTACCAGGCCAAGGGCAAGTGTCGCCTCCTGGTGCGCCCAGCCGGGGGCCGGGCTCACCAGCAGTGCCCCGTCGATAAGTTCGTACCGGCGACCGTCATCGGGCATCTCCTCCAGGTCGCTGACCGTGAAGGGATGCGTGACGTTGCCGGGACTGGCCACGACTGTCATGGTCCCCTCCTTTCTGCCTGGCGGCAACGATCCCGGAGGGCTACGACAGGTCCGCGAGCCGGCGCACCGCGGCGTCGATGCGCTCGTCGGTGGCGGTGAGCGCGATCCTGATGTGCTGGGCGCCGGCCGGGCCGTAGAACTCGCCCGGGGCCACCAGGATGCCCAGGCCGGCCAGCGCCTCGACGCAGCTCCAGCCGTCCTGACCGGGCCGGGACGCCCATAGATACAGCCCCGCCTCGGAGTGCGTGATCTCCCAGCCGGCCGCCTGGAACGCGGCCAGCAGCCGCTCGCGGCGGGCGGCGTACACCGCGCGCTGCCGATCGGCGTGCTCGTCGTCGTCCAGTGCGGCGGCCATCGCGGCCTGAACCGGGGCCGGCATCATCAGGCCAGCGTGCTTCCGTATCTCCAGCAGCCGGGCGATGAGCGCCGGGTCACCGGTGACGAACCCGGCCCGGTAGCCCGCCATGTTGGACCGCTTGGACAGCGAGTGCACCGCGAGGACGCCCTCGGCCGAAGCCCCGGACACGTCGGGGTGCAGCACCGAGACCGGTTCGGCCGCCCAGCCGAGGCCGAGGTAGCACTCGTCGGACGCCAGCACCGTGCCGCGCTCCCGGGCCCAGCTGACCATCTTGGCCAGGTGGGCGGCGGGCAGCACCCGCCCGGTCGGGTTGGCCGGCGAGTTGACCCAGGCCAGCCGGATGCGTTCCGGGCCGAGCGTGGTCAGGCCGTCCGCGGCCACGCCCCGGGCGCCGGCCAGCCGGGCGCCGATGTCATACGTCGGGTAGGCCAGTTCCGGGTAGACCACCACGTCGCCCGGCCCACAGCCGAGCAGCGTGGGCAGCCCGGCGATGAACTCCTTGGTGCCGATCAGCGGCAGCACGGAGTCTGGCGGCACGGTCACCCCGTGCCGCCGGGCCAGCCAGCCGGCCGCCGCCTCGCGCAGCTGGGGCGTGCCGTGCGTGGCCGGGTAGCCCGGGGCGTTGGCGGCCGCGCGCAGCGCGTCGATCACCACCGGTGGTACCGGGTCCATCGGGGTGCCGACGGACAGGTCCACGATCCCGCCGGGATGGGCCCGTGCCTTGTCGCCGTACGGCGCGAGCAGGTCCCAGGGGAAGCGCGGCAGCCGCGCGGCCAGGGTCAGCTCTCTTCGGCCTGCGGGGGCAGCGCCGTGACCAGCGGATGATCCTTGTTGATCTTGCCGACCTTGGCCGCGCCGCCCGGCGAGCCGAGATCCTCGAAGAACTCCACGTTGGCCTTGTAGAAGTCCTTCCACTGGTCCGGCACGTCATCCTCGTAGAAGATCGCTTCGACCGGGCACACCGGCTCGCACGCGCCGCAGTCCACGCACTCGTCCGGGTGTATGTAGAGCATGCGCTCGCCCTCGTAGATGCAGTCGACGGGGCATTCCTCGATGCACGACCTGTCGAGCACGTCGACGCAGGGCTGCGCGATGATGTACGTCACGTTCCGAACTCCTCTTTCCCGCTTTCCCGCGCTTTCCCGGTGGAGGGGACTGGGGCTCCCAGTATCCCGCGTCGTGGCCAGTATCCCGGCCAGGCGGGCCTCGGCGCACCCTGGGCGGCGAGATTCCCCAGCCGGCCGCAGGCTATCAGCTGAGCACCAGGGTGCCCTCGGGCGGTGTGCCCGCGTCGCGGACCCAGCCCTTGCCGCTGGTGGCGGCGCGCCACTGGTACCCGGCGAAGCGGATCTGGTGGATGTGGTACGTGCTGGCGTGAGTGACCAGCCAGGTGGCCACCTCCCAGCCGAGCCGGGGTGCCGCGATCCGGACCTGCATCTGGGTGCTGGTCCCCTCGGCCACGCTGCCCCGGCTGTCCCGGTGGTCGGTCGCCTCGCGGGCCACCGCCGTCCCGAACGTGGTGCCGAGCCCGCTGCTGATCCGGCTCAGGTCGGCCGGCGCCCGGCTGGCCGATCCCGACCAGCAGTAGACCGCGTGCCCACGCTGCCCGGTGAAGGCCGGGGTCATCGCCGCGGCCATCTTCTCGTACTGGGTGTAGGCCGCCCCGTCCGCGCTGTGCTGCACCGCCTGGGCGGCCTGCGACACGGGCATCTTCCGGTAGCCGGGGATGGCCTTGAGCGCGCGGAAGAACTTGCTGGTGGCGTAGATCGGGTCCTCCAGGTCCCTGCGCGGTCCCCAGCCTTCGGACGGCCGCTGCTGGAAGACCCCGACCGAGTCCAGGTCGCCATAGCTCAGGTTGTGCAGCTTGGACTCCTGCATCGCGGTCGCGTACGCGATGGTCACCGCCAGCCGCGGCATCGCCTTCTGGTGGGCCACGCCGGCGATGGTGGCCGCGATGGAGCCCTGCTCGGTGTCGAGCAGGATGCTCTGGTGGTCGCCGGTGGCCACACAGCCCGAACCGGTCAGCACCGGGGCGATCACCGGCGCGAAGGCGCGCACCACCAGGTACCCGCCCACGGCGAGCACGCTGAGCAGGGCGGTCACGATGAGCGCCCGGCGGCTCCGCTTCTGGGGCCGTGAGGTGGGCCGGCTTCTTGGCACATGCCGAAGCTACCGTTGCGTACGGAATTACGGGGACAAGCCGCCGGGAAGGGCCGCCCTGCGGCACCCGCTGATCGGCCCGGTGCAAGCCCCGTGGGCTGCGCTGAGCAGCCCAGAGTGCGTGGCAGGATCAGGAGGGTGCAACCAGAATCACGTCGCCGCATCCGCCGTCAGGGCCCAGCCATGCTGCGCGGCGACTTCATCCCGAAGACCACCACCGACCAGCGGCTGCTCGACCGGCGCGGACCGGGCGACTGGGTACATACCGATCCGTGGCGGGTGCTGCGGATCCAGGCCGAGTTCGTGGAGGGCTTCGGGCTGCTCGCTGAGCTGGGCCCGGCCGTGTCGGTGTTCGGCAGCGCCCGGGCCGAGCCGGGCAGCGTGGAATGCGACCAGGCCGAGGCCATCGGGAAGAACCTGGCCGAGGCCGGGTACGCGGTGATCACCGGTGGCGGCCCGGGGGTGATGGAAGCGGCCAACAAGGGCGCCGCCACCGCGGGCGGCGTGTCGGTCGGCCTGGGCATCGAACTGCCCACGGAAATGGGCCTGAACGACTACGTCGAGATCGGCCTGGAGTTCCGCTACTTCTTTGTCCGCAAGACCGTCTTCATCAAGTACTCGCAGGCGTTCGTGGTGCTGCCCGGTGGGTTCGGCACCCTGGACGAGCTGTTCGAGGCGCTGACCCTGGTGCAGACCGGCAAGATCACGAAGTTCCCGATCGTGCTGGTGGGCAGCGAGTACTGGTCTGGCCTGCTGTCCTGGATCCGGCGTAGCGTGCTGGACGGCGGCAAGATCTCGGCTGGCGACGAGGATCTGGTGGCCGTGGTGGACGACCCCGCCGAGGCGGTCAGCATCATCCAGCGGGCGCACGCGCAGCGTAACGGTGCTGATCCGGCCCCGGGGGTGAGCTGA
The DNA here is from genome assembly GCA_036497945.1 of Streptosporangiaceae bacterium. Taxonomy (GTDB): domain Bacteria; phylum Actinomycetota; class Actinomycetes; order Streptosporangiales; family Streptosporangiaceae; genus RYN-230. The sequence continues at coordinate 7,702 of DASXIN010000198.1, forward strand.
CCCAGCGGTTCGTCCGCGCCGGCGGGCTTGCCCGCCCGCTGCGCATGGCACGATGCATACTGTGCCCGTTCTGTTGCTACTTGCCGGGGCAGTCATCCTCGCCGGCGTGGTCGCCGTGGCCATGGGCCACGGCGGTGAGATGGCGGAATTCCCCAGCGACTTCGTCCCGCCCACGCTGGGCGATCTGCTCACCGCGGCCGACGTGGCCATGCTCCGGCCGCCGTCGGCGCTGTGGGGATACAACACGCAGGTGACTGATGAGGCGCTGAGCCGCATCGCGCAGATCGTCACCGAACGCGACGTCGAGATCGCCGTACTCCGCCAGCAGCTAGCTGACCTCCGGTCCGGGGCTGGTGCCGCGCCGCCCGCCAGCGCGAGCCGCCTGGAAGCGGAGCCAGTTGCGGCGGACCAGCCGGTCGCGGCCGCGGCGGATACCGGTAGCGCGGCCCAGGACGACACACCCACGGCGTCGGTGCTGCCGTCCGACGAGGCGGCCGCCCCCGGCGATGACTGACCGGCCCGGCACGGTCCAGCCGGGCCCGGACGGCCAGCTGCGCTGTCCGTGGGCCTTGAGCAGCCCGGAGTATCTCGGCTACCACGACGACGAGTGGGGCCGGCCGGTCCGCAGCGACCAGGGGATCTTCGAGCGGCTGTGCCTGGAGGGCTTCCAGTCCGGCCTGTCCTGGCTCACCATCCTGCGCAAGCGGGAGAACTTCCGGACCGCGTTCCGCGGCTTCGACCTGGCGCAGGTAGCTGGCTTCGGCCGCCAGGACGTGGACCGGCTGCTCGGCGACGCTGGCATCATCCGGAACCGGGCCAAGATCGAGGCAACGATTCGCAACGCCCGTGCCGCGCTGGACATACCGGCTGGGCTCGCCGCCCTGGTCTGGAGTTACACGGTGGATCCGGCGCCGGCCGCCCCGGTCAGCATGGCTGATCTGCCCGCGTCGACACCTGCCTCCGCCGCGCTGGCCAAGGATCTGCGCGGCCGTGGCTTCACGTTCACCGGCCCGGTCACCGTTTACGCCACCATCCAGGCCTGCGGTCTGGTAGATGATCATTTGCGGGACTGCTTCCGGCGCGGCGCACACGAGCCGTCCGCCAATCGCCCTTCGTGAATCACACAGGCAGATGCCGGGGTGGCCCGGGTGCCCTGAAGGTAAGCTCAGCCAGACATGGGCGGGGAGGGGAGACAGAAATGACCGACGCTCAGCCCGGTCCCGGTGGGGTGGACAGCAGTATCCCGGCGCCCGCCCGAATCTATGACTACCTATTAGCTGGCAGCAACAATTTCCCGGCCGACCGCGCGGCGGCCGAGCAGATCCTCAAGGCCGTCCCGGAGATCAGGGACGCGGCGTGGTCCAATCGCGGCTTCCATCAGCGGGCCGCCCGGTGGATCGCGGAACACGGCATCCGCCAGTTCGTCGACATCGGGTCCGGGCTGCCCACCGTGGGCAACACGCATGAGGTGGTACAGCGCCTCGTCCCGGAGGCCCGGGTGGTCTACGTGGACAACGACCCGCTGGTCCGGCTGCACAGCCAGGCACTGCTGGCCGACAACGGCTCGACCACCGTCATCCTGGGCGATCTGCGCGACCCCGAGGGCATCCTGGGCAACCCGGAACTAGGCCGGCTGATCGACTTCGCCGAGCCGGTCGGGCTGCTGATGACCGGGGTGCTGATGTTCGTGGCGGACGACTCCGATCCGTACCGGCTGGTCGCCCGGTACATCCGCGAACTGGCCCCAGGCAGCTATCTGTCGCTGTCCCACCTCAGCGCCGATCACAAGTCCGACCAGGCGGTACAGGGATTCCGCGCCGTCTTCGACACCGCCACCGAGCAGATGTACTTCCGGTCCAAGGCTGAGGTGGCCCGGTTCTTCACCGGCTTGGAACTGGTGCCGCCGTACCAGGGCAGCCCGCCCGAGCTGACCTACGCCGGCCTGTGGGCGGCTGAGGACCCGGTGGCGGCCGACACCGACGGCTCCCGCTGGCTGTGGTGCGGGGTAGGCCGGCGCCCGGAGGATCCGGCGACTGCGGACAGTAACAAGTGATCATGCTCTACTGTTGAGCTCACCACGCGGCGCCCTGCCGCCCGAGGAGGATGCAGCAGTGACCGGGAAGCCGACCGTAGCTGAACTCGGCGTCGACCTGGACGCGCAGCAGTGGCGGCGGTCCGGTGACCGGGACGGGGCGATCGAGATCGCTTTCGTGTCGGCGCACGCCCTGGCCGGGGCGGCCACGGGCGCCCGGGCGGCGGCCGTCGAGCGCACCGAATACGTGCTGATGCGGGTGGCGGGCGACCCGGCGGGCCGGGTACTCGTGTACGACCGCCACGAGTGGGAGTGCTTCCTCGACGGCGTGCGAGGCGGCGAGTTCGACGAAGGCGCCAGCTAGCCGCGAGCGGCGGGCGGCCAGCCGGGCATTCCCGGTCAAGGAATGCCGCACCGGACCCGGGCTTGTGCATACTCTGAACGCAACCTGAGAGTCCCAGGCGAGTGGCCGAGAATCTGCGATTCACAAGTTAGGTAGCGCTATGCTTTATCCAGCGCCTTGTCAAGAAGGAGAGGCCGGATGAGCGACAATGCCTACGGCGCGACCCTAGCCAAGCGTCGGCTGTCCCGCCGTCTCGCCGAGCTCCGACTGAACAGCGGCCACACCGCTAACCACGTCTGCGACATCCTCAACTGGGGTCGCGGCAAGGTGGGCCGGTTCGAGGCCAACCAGTGGAAGCGGCCCGAGATGAGTGACATCCGGGACCTGCTGCGGATCTACGGCGTGGACAGCGCGACCGGGGAAGCACTCGAGGAACTGGCCATCCGGGCCCGGGCCCGGCCCTGGTGGCGTGATTACACCGACATCTTCGAGAACGAGTTCCCCGGCTTCGAGAACGACGCCGAGCGGATCCAGGTCTGCATGCCGCTGGTCGTGCCCGGCCTGCTGCAGACCCAGGACTATGCGGAGGCGTTCATGCGGGCCGGCCCCCGGCCGCCCGCCTGGCGGCGCAAGGCGATGGAGACCCGGCACCGCCGCCAGGAGATCCTGGACCGGAGCGACGGAACGGCACCCCGCCTGGTGGCGGTGATCACCGAGGCGTCGCTCATGTACCACTGGGGCACTAGGGCGGAACGGCGGGAGCAGATCGAGCATCTGATCGAGATGAGCCGCCGCGCCAACGTGGAGCTGCGCATCCAGCGCTTCGCGGACGGCCCGAGTCCAGGCGTATCGTCCTCGATCAACATCTTTGACCTGCCAGGCGACGAGCCAAGCGTCGTCTTCACCGAAACCGACACGGCCATCCAGGAGGTAAGCAGGCCAGAAGAGGTGAGCTTGTATGTCCAAGCATTCGGCCGGATCCGCGATTCGGCCCAGGAGCCCGGAGCTACTGCGGTCTACCTAGAACACCTCGCTCAACAACTGGAGTTATCATGATCGATCTGTCTCGAGCTGAGTGGCGTAAGGCACGCCTGAGTAGCACATCCAACGGTGGCTGCGTGGAAGTCGCGGCCAACCTGCCGGGTGTTGTCGCCGTCAGGGACAGCACGCGTCCCGGCGCTGGTACGCACGTGGTCAGCCGGGCGGCGTTCGCCCGGTTCCTGGCCGAGACCAAGGCAGGCCGCTTCGATCTCGACGGCCCGGCCTCGGCCGGCTGACCCTCAGCGGGCTGAGTCACCTAGGTACCGAACAGAAGAATCCCCCGGGCCCGCCACCCGGGGGATTCTTCTATCCGGACCTGTCTCGAGGCCCGGCGGCTGCCAGGCAGCCGCCGCGGCACGACTTTACTGCGCGGCTCGCTGGGCGGAAACACCCAGGCCATACGCCTTGTGTTACCTGTTAGCCACAGCACTAATACTTTACGTAATGTCCGCTTTCGGGACGGTTCTGTCCGGACACAAAAGTAAAGACTGCTTCAAGCCTGCACTTCCGTCCCGGATGTCGTTGCGCGGCAGGGCTCATGACTCATAATCTGTGTTTCACAGATTGCGCGGCCCGGGAAGGCTGAAAGATCATGTTAGGGTCACTAGCGGCCGATGCACCGCACCCCTCCGACGCGGTGCATCCCCCGGCCGTGACCGTGTCTGCGGGGGGATGTTCCGCCTCGCCGCTCCCGATGGACGCCAGTTGCGCGGCCGCCGCCCGGCAGTTGTTCCGGGCGGCCGCGGCTGGCATCGGGTTGCCGGACGAGACGATCTACGAGGGCGTCATGATGGCCAGCGAGCTCGCCGCCAACAGCATGCACGCGCGGGCCGCGGTCCAGTTCGACGGCGTGCTGGGCTGTCCGGTCGCGGGCGCCCCGGAACTCTGGCTGTACCTGCGCCGCGCCGCAGGCCAGCAAGAGCTGGTATGCAAGGTGTTCGATGCCCTGCCCGGCTGGAAGAACGGCCAGCCGCCGGACCTGGCCGCTGACCCGCTGGCCGGTGACCCGCTGGCCACAGACCCACTCGCCGCTGACCCACTGGCCGAGGAGGAGGAGAGCGGGCGCGGCCTGTGCGTGGTGCAGGCGCTCTCTGCGGGCCGCTGGGGCTATCACCCGACCCGCTCCCGGCTCGGCGGCTGGAAAGTCCCGGGCAAGACGGTCTGGTTCGCCCAGCCGGTGCCCCCCGGCACCGCCCTGGACCGGTTCCGCCAGGCCCAGCCCGGCTCACTGCAGGCGGCCGCCATCCTGGAGCGGATGCTGGCCGAGCGCGGTCTCGGGCACATCGTCCGGGCCGACGCGCCCGCCTCAGGCATGTCGGTGCTGTCCATCCGGCGCGGCCTGACGGTATGGGTGCGCAGCCGGGTGGTGTCCTGGACCAGCCGCACCGGGCGCCGGGAGTGGCGGGAGTTCGCTGACCTGGTCGACGCGGCCGAGCAGATCGTCTGCGCCCACGAGGAGCTGGGCAGCGCGGACGCCGGCTAGCGGCCCTGGAACGTGGGCCGCTGCTTCTGGGCGAAGGCGGCCGTGGCCGCCTGGTGGTCTGTGGTGCGGCCCAGGGCGGCCTGGACCTCGGCTTCCTTCTCCAGCGCGGCCGCCAGGTCATGCCCGGCGGCGTAGTCGAGTTCCGCCTTGATGCCCGCGTACGCGGCGGTGGGGCCGATGGCCAGCCGGGCGGCCAGCGCACTCGCCACCGCGGGCAGCTCGGCGTCCTCGGTCACACGGCTGACCAGGCCCAGTTCCAGCGCGCGGTCAGCCGGCAGGGGCTCGGCCAGGAGCAGCAGTTCGGCCGCCCGGCCCGCCCCGACCAGGCGCTGCAGGGTCCACGAGGCGCCGGTGTCCGCGGCCAGCCCGACCCGGGCGAAAGCCATCAGGAAGCTGGCGCCACGGGCGGCGATGCGCAGGTCACAGGCCAGCGCCAGGGACGCGCCGGCGCCCGCGGCCACCCCGTTCACCGCGGCAATCACTGGCTTGGGCATAGACCTGATGGCCAGCACGATCGGGTTGTAGTGCTGCCGGACGGTATCCATGGCCGACCCAGCCGGCTGGCCCGAGGAGGCCGCCGCACTGGCCTGGGCCTCCGCCAGCAGCCCGGCGTGCTCGCGCAGGTCCTGGCCCGCGCAGAAGGCCGGCCCGGCCCCGGTAATCAGTACCGCCCGGACCTCGGGGCTGGCGGCCGCCTCGCGCAGCGCGGCCAGCAGTGCCGTTTTCATCTCCGCGGTGAGCGCATTATGGGCCCGCGGCCGGTTCAGCACGATCGTGGCGACCGCTTCGGTAACGTCCCAGCGCACGGTGTCACTCAAACCCGTGTCACTCAAACCCCTGTCACTCAAACCCGGCTCTGATCGTGACTCCGAACCTGGGTCCGCCACCGAACTCTCCTTTAGGTGCAGGTGAACTAACCACCCGTGACCGATGGTGCACAAGGTGCTGCTGAGACCCTAGTTACCGACGGCAGGGGGCGGAAGGGAGTGCTGATCGTTACCACTGTAGGCCGGAACTCTGGATAATAGAGGTACTGATCATTCGGCTGTGGGTGGCCGGACCCGCCGCAGGTGCCGGAATCTCGGTGCGACAGGCCTCCGTGAGGTCTCATGCGGCCCCGGGCAGGAAGGGGATGCGGAATGGCGGCGATGAAGCCGCGGACGGGCGATGGTCCGCTCGAGGTCACCAAAGAGGGCCGCGGCATCGTAATGCGCGTGCCGCTCGAGGGTGGCGGGCGGCTAGTTGTCGAACTGTCCGCGGACGAGGCGGCCCGGCTTTCGGACGCACTCAAATCCGTCACCGGCTGAGCCTTGCCGGTCAAGGCGAGGGTTACCGCTGTTCCAGCGGCTGATCAGCAACCACTGGGCAGTTTCCTCCGCGCGGCCGGCGAAAGCGGGCCCGCGGTCATCGTGCTCCCTGTGCACAGCCCGGACGGGACGGGCGCGGCCCCCATTCCCGGCGCTGGTGCCGCGGAGCTGGACAGCTATCTTCCGGTCCGGGCGGCCGACATCATCGCGGCCGGCGAGCTGACCGGCCGGGCCGGCGAGCTCACGCAGACCGTCATCAAGCTGGGCGGGCGCCCGTGCACCGTCCTGTTCCTCGGCGTCGGGGATGCCGCACCCGGTGCGCTGCGCCGGGCCGGGGCGGCGCTGGCCCGGCGGCTGCCCGCGGGCCGCACCGCGCTGTGCAGCGCGGTGCTGGCCGAGCCGGACGAGTCCGTGCAGGCGTTCGTGGAAGGGCTGCTGCTCGGCTCCTACCAGTACACGCTGAAATCAACCGCCGCCGGGGAGGCCGGGCCAGCCGAGGTCCGGCTGCTGCTGGCCGGCCGGGAGGACGTGACGGCCCTGGTCGAGCGGGCCGTCATCCTGGCCGAGGCGGTCGCCCTGGCCCGGGATCTCGCGAACACCCCGTCGATGACCAAGTCCCCGGCCTGGCTGGCTGACGAGGCCACCCGGATCGCGGCCGCCCGTGACCTGTCCTGCCGGGTGTGGACCGAGGCCGAGCTGGCCCAGGACCAGTTCGGCGGGCTGCTCGGGGTGGGGTCCGGGTCCGCCCGGCCGCCCCGGCTGATCGAGCTGAGCTACCAGCCGGCGTACGCGCAGCGGCACGTGGTGCTGATCGGCAAGGGCATCACCTTCGACAGCGGTGGCCTGTCGCTGAAGCCCAACGACAGCATGAAGCTGATGAAGACCGACATGGCCGGCGGGGCCGCGGTCATCGCCACCATGTCGGCGCTGGCCGCGCTGGCTGCTCCGGTCCGGGTCACCGGCCTGATCGCCGCGGCGGAGAACATGCCGTCCGGCACCGCGCTGCGGGTCGGGGACGTGATCCGGCAGTACGGCGGGCGGACGGTAGAGGTGCTCAACACCGACGCGGAGGGCCGGCTCGTGCTGGCCGACGCGCTGGCCTACGCGGACACCGTGCTCGCCCCCGACGTCATGGTCGACCTGGCCACGCTGACCGGGGCCGCGCGGGTGGCGCTGGGCGCGGTGTTGGCCGCGCTGTACGCCACCGACGACGAGCTGGCTGCCGCGCTGCTGGCCGCGGGTACGGCCAGCGGTGACCGGCTATGGCGGATGCCGCTGGCCGAGGACTACCGGGACGGGCTCGATTCACCCGTGGCCGACCTGGCCAATATGGCGGGTGGGGCGGGCCGGGCTGGATCTATCGACGCCGCGCTCTTCCTGCGTGAGTTCACCGGCGGCCGGGCCTGGGCCCACCTGGATATCGCCGGGGCCGCCCGGGCCACCGCCGACGACGGCGAGAACACCAAGGGCGCGACCGGATTCGGTACCCGGTTGCTGCTGCACTGGCTGGCGGCCGGCGCCCCGGCCGGCTGACCAGCTACCGCTTGACCGGGCTACCGCTTGACCGCGGTCAGCAGCCCGTCGCCCACCGGCAGCAGCACCGGCACCAGCCGCTCGTCCTGCCTGACCTGCTCAGCCAGGTCCCGGATGGCCAGCGTGCCGGGATCGCACTGGCTGTGGTCGGCCACCCGGCCACCGTAGAGCGCGTTGTCGAAGGCCAGCACGCCGCCGGGGCGCAGCAGGCGCAGCGCGGCGGCCAGGTAGTCCGGGTATTCCTGCTTGTCCGCGTCGCAGAACACCAGGTCGTATCCGCCGTCCGTGAGCCGGGGCAGCACATCGAGCGCCTTCCCGCTGATCAGCCGAAAGCGGTTGGCTGGGAAACCCGCCTCGGTGAACGCCTTGCGGGCCAGCCGCTGGTGTTCCGGCTCGGCGTCCACGCTGGTCAGCACCGCGTCCGGGCGCATCCCGCGGAGCAGCCAGATGCCCGACGTGCCGCAGCCGGTGCCGATCTCCACCACCGACCGGGCGTTGATGGCCGCCGCGATGAAGCGCAGCGCCGCGCCGACGGCCGGCCCGACTGGGGTCGCCCCGCCGACCTCGGCGGCCGCGCGGCGCGCGGCCAGCAGTGGCTCGTCCTCCTGGAGGTAGTCCTCGACGTAGGCGAGGTTCGCCTCAGCGCTCACAATGGGCTGCCTTCCCGGTGCGTGCGTGTTCCCAGTCCCGGCAGCCTATCGTCACAACTTGTTCGGGACGGCCCGTGACCCGGGAACTAGCCGGGCGGGCTGCGACGTTGGCACTGATGCGAGCCGGCTGAACCGGCCGCGGCTGGTGCGGAGAGGGGTTGCCTGCGGCACCATGGTGATACAGGCACACGGCACGACTCAGGAGAGCGAGACAGTGGGCGAGCTCGCAACCGGCTCGGACGGGGTATCCGACTGGACCCCCCCGTCCTGGGAAGAGATCGTGCGGCAACACTCGGCCCGGGTGTACCGCCTGGCCTACCGGCTGACCGGCAATTCTCATGACGCAGAGGATCTGACCCAGGAGGTCTTCGTCCGGGTGTTCCGCTCCCTGTCCAGCTACACCCCGGGCACCTTCGAGGGCTGGCTGCACCGGATCACCACCAACCTGTTCCTGGACATGGCCCGGCGCAAGCAGCGGATCAGGTTCGAAGGCCTGGGTGACGACACCGAGCAGCGGCTGCGCGGCGGCGAGCCCACGCCTGCGCAGGCATTCGATGAACGGCATCTGGACGGTGACATCCAGGCCGCGCTCAAGGCGCTGGCGCCCGAATACCGGGCCGCGGTGGTGCTGTGCGACATCGAGGGCCTGTCTTACGAAGAGATCGCCGACACGCTCGGCGTGAAGCTGGGCACCGTGCGCAGCCGGATCCACCGCGGCCGCGCGCAGCTCAGGACTGCGCTCGACCACCGCCGCCCACGGCGCAGCGGGCTGGCCGCCACCGCACCGGCGCCCGTGGGGGAGGTCGTCGTCCCACTGGTCGGTGACCGGTGAGTCATCTGGGGCAGCGCATCTCCGCCCTGATCGACGGGGAGTTGACGGATGCGGAACGGGACCGGGTGCTCACCCACCTGGCGGGCTGCGACAGTTGCCGTCAGGAGGCCGTGGCGCTGCGCGCGCTGAAGCGGCGGATGCACTCGCTCGGTGAGGCCATGGTGGACGCCGCGCTGACCGGGCGGCTGATGGCGATGACCGCGCCTGGAGAGGGCAGTGGCTGGGCCGGCCGCGCCCCGTGGCGGGCAAAGTCCGCGCTCCCGGCCACCCGGCTGCTCGCCGCGGGCCTGCTGGCCTCGGCCATGACCGGGCTGGGCGCCGCCGCGTTCTTCGTCGGTGGGCAGCCGCAGACGCCCGGGCCTAAGGTCACCCCTGCGGTGGACACGTTCCTGGTCCAGCACGCCGTGGTGACCGGAGACATGCCGGTGGTCCCGGTCGCCGCCCCGGTTACCAGCCGGTCGTCAGGCAGTGCCCCGCAGGGCGCCGCGGTGGCCCGCCCGGCCGCCCAGGCCACGGCCAGCGCGCAGCCCGCCGCGACGCTGCCCGCCGGGAGCCGGGTGACCGTCGGCCCGGTAGCCACGGCCACCGCCCCGGCCAGTGCGGCGGCCAGTGCGACCTCGGGACCGTGAGCTGACCGATGTTCTCCCGCACGACACCGGGTGACCGGACTGCCGCCGAGCACGATCCGCTGCACCTGCGCATCGCCACCGCCGTGATGGTGCTCGGCCTGATCGCCGGCGGGGTGGCCGTGGTGTGGCGCGACATGGCCACCCGCAACGGCCTGCTGCTGACCGGCGCGGCCGGGGCAGGCGCGGCGCCCAGCCAGGCGCTGCTCAAGCTGCCGTCGGCCACGCTGACCCCGGCCCAGACGGGCAACGCCGGGCTGCGCCTGCTCAGCGAGGCGGCCACCGCCTGCCGCCGGGTGTCCTACCAGGGCGTGCAGGTCACCGAGTGGCGTGGCGCCGACGGCAGCCTGATATCCGTGCTGAACGTCTGGCATCAGCGGGATCGCCAGACGCTGATCCAGGCGACGGCGGTACCTGCCGACCAGGCGGCGCAGCCACTCCGCGCGGCCCGCGTGGCCGACCCTGACCCGCCCTCGGCCGGTGCCGCGGCACCGCGGGGCCCGGAGGGAGTCATGAGCATGACTCCGCAACTGGTCGCCCTGCTGGCGGCGAACTACCGGGTCGTGGTCGGCGGCCTGGGCTGGGTGGCCGGCCGGCCGGCCCAGGAAGTGGTGCTGTATCGCGGCGGCGCGGTGGCCGCCCGGTTCTGGCTGGACAGCGCGACCAAGCTGCCGCTGCGCCGGGAGACGTTCGGCAGCCGCGCCCAGCTGGTCACTCAGGACGTGTTCGTCAGCCTGAAGCTGGGCGTCCCGGCGGCCACCCAGCTGCCCGCTACCGGGACCATGCCGTCGAGTACGCCGCTGGCCAGCGCCCAGCTGGCCGGGCTGCGCGCGGCGGGCTGGCCGCTGCCCGGCCAGCTGCCCGGCCACCTCACCCTGGTCCAGGCCGACCAGACCAGCACCCCCGGTGGCCGGGTCGTCGATCTCGCCTACTCCGACGGCCTGTCGGTGATCTCCCTGTTCCTGCAGCGCGGCCACCTGCCGCCTGCGATGAACGGCTGGCAGCAGGTGGCGGTCCGCGGCCAGCCGGTCTACACCACCGACCAGGACCAGCGCAGCGTCGCCTGGTCGGCGCACGGTTTCGTGTACACGATGATCGCTGATGCGCCGGCCCAGACGGCGGATGAGGTGGTCAGCGCCCTGCCGCATACCGGGAAGGCCGGTGGTTTCCTCGGCCGGATGGACCGCGGCCTGCACCGGCTGGTGTCCTGGGTCAACCCGTTCCGCTGACCGGGGCCGCCCAACTCGGCCCGGGACGCACCGGTTGGGGGGCGGCGCAGCCGCGATGAGGGGTTTACAGTGGAACCCAGACCGTGCGCGCCGCCGCGGTGGTGCACCTGGCATGGAGAACTGACGTGTTCCTCGACCTGTCCTTTACCAAGATCCTGGTCTTGGCCGTGATCGCCATCGTGGTGTTCGGCCCGGAGCAGCTGCCCAAGATGGCCTCGCAAGCCGGGCGCACCCTGCGCGAACTGCGCCGGCTGGCCGATGGCGCCACCCGGGACATCCGGCAGGGACTGGGTCCTGAGTTCGAGGAGTTCGACCTGCGGGACCTGCACCCGGGGAACTTCGTGCGCAAGCACCTGTTCGAGGACGAGATGGACGGCAGCGCCGCCGCGGCCGCGGCCGCAGCCGCGGATCCGGTGGAATACGAGGCCGACCGGCGGGCTACCGCCACGATGGCCCGTGAGGAGCAGCTCCCGCCGTTCGACACCGAGGCCACCTAGCCCCGCCCGGACCGCACCTCATCTCGCCAGCCAGGCCGCCACGTTAGGCGGGGGTCAGCCCCAGCCGCCGCCCGGCCAGCCCACGGGACCGGCTCACCAGGCCGTTCGCGATGCCGGACAGCTGCTGGGCAGCGGCCGACCCGGGTTCGCTGAGCACCAGCGGCACGCCCCGGTCGCCGCCCTCGCGCAGCCGCAAGTCGATCGGTACCTGGCCGAGCAGCGGCACGGTGGCCCCAGTCACCCTGGTCAGTGCGTCCGCCACGGCCTGGCCGCCGCCGGAGCCGAACACCTCGACTGGCTCACCGCAGTGCGGGCAGGCCAGGGCGGACATGTTCTCGATGACCCCGGTGATCCGCTGGTGGGTCTGCACCGAGATCGCCCCGGCCCGCTCGGCCACCTCCGAGGAGGCCAGCTGCGGGGTGGTGACCACGAGGAGTTCCGCGGTGGGGACGAGCTGGGCCACCGAGATGGCCACGTCCCCGGTACCCGGGGGCAGGTCCATCAGCAGCACGTCGAGATCGCCCCAGTACACGTCGGCCAGGAATTGCTGGACCGCCCGGTGCAGCATCGGGCCGCGCCACACCACTGGAGCGTTGCCGCTGGTGAACATCCCGATGGAGATCACCTTCACGTCATGCGCGACCGGCGGCATGATCATCTGCTCGACCTGGGTGGGCTGCCCGGTGACACCCAGCATCCGGGGCACCGAGTGACCGTAGATGTCCGCGTCGAGCAAGCCGACCTTCTGTCCGGAGGCGGCCAGCGCGGCCGCCAGATTCACCGTGACCGAGGACTTGCCCACCCCGCCCTTCCCGCTGGCCACGGCGAACACTTTGGTCAGCGACGTGGGCTGGGCGAACGGGATCTCCTTTTCCGGCCGTCCGCCGCGCAGCTTGCCCTGCAGCTCGCGGCGCTGCTGCTCGCTCATCACGTCCAGCTCGACCCGGACCCGGGACACTCCGGCCAGCTTGCTGACTGCGGCGGTCACGTCGCGGGTGATGGTGTCCCGCAGTGGGCAGCCCGCCACCGTCAGGTAGACATCCACCCGCACCACGCCGTCGGCGCCGACATCGACGGCTTTCACCATGCCGAGGTCGGTGATCGGACGGCGGATCTCGGGGTCGATGACCCCGGCCAGAGCCTGGGTGACCTGCTCAGGCGTGGGGAGTGCGGAGACAGTGGGCGTAGCCATGCCTTCATGCTACGGCTGTCGCACGTAGCGTCGAACGCGGTCCGCCCCCACCGGCCCGCGGGCCTGGTCAGCTCACCGGCGCACCGCCGTATTAAATGCCGTCCGGGGCGAGGCGGTAAACACGGCCGGTCTGCGCCCAGCGCTCAGCCGGGGACGGAGCGGCGGCGCTGACGGGCTCATTCAGGCGGCCGGCCAGCAGCGCGCCGATGATCGCCGACCATTCCGCCGTGCCCGGCGCCACCTGGCCCACCCCGGCGGCCCAGCACACCAGGCCGCCGCCGGTGTCTTTGCTCGGCACCTCCACCGTGACCTGGTCGGCCTGGTCCAGCCCGGGCACGTCCTGCTCGCCCGGGCCGGTCAGCACGTAGGCGGCCTCCCGCCAGACGTGCCACACCGGCCGGGGCCGCCGCTGGCCGGGCACCGTGATCCAGATCAGCCCGGCGCGCTTGGTAGCCTCCGCGATGAGGGCGAGCCAATCCGCGTCCGGCTGGTTTTCTGCCACTGGATCAGGGTGTCACGATCGTCAGGAGGCCGTGCGAATGACGCAGCCGTACCGTCCGCGCCGGACCTGCCTGGCCGTGCCCGGCAGCAGCCTCCGGTTCCTGGCCAGGGCCCGCGGGCTGGCCGTGGACGAGGTCTTCCTCGACCTGGAGGACGCGGTGGCCCCGGCGGCCAAGGCGGACGCGCGGCGCGCGGTGGCTGCCGCGCTGAACGAGGGTGGCTGGGGGAGCAAGGCCCGCGGTGCGGATCAACGACGTGGCTACTCCATGGGCCTACCGGGACGTGATCGAGGTGGTCGACGTGGTCAACCAGGCCTTCTCCCCGGACCAGGACAGCTACGACCGGGCCGAGCAGATCCTGGAAGCCTACGCTGAGGCCACCGGTGTGCAGCATCGCGGCGCGGTCATGCTGGGCGACGAGGTGATCGACGAAGCGTCCCGCAAGCTGGCCCTGGTCACCGCGGCCAAGGGCCGCGCGGCCGGGCTGGCCCGCCGCACGGGTACCCCTGACCCGGGCGGCCTTAGCTCAGCCGAGCACCCCCCAGCCGGCCAGCGTCTCGGCCAGCCCGCTGGTCAGGGGTAGGCGGCCCAGTTCCGCCGGGCTGACCCAGCGCACCTCGGCCGCATCGTCGCCCGCGGCGAGCCTGCCTCCGGTGACCGTGGCGGCATAATCGCTGATCTCCAGCACCGCATCCGCTGACCATGGCCGCGCAGCGGCGCCAACTAGCTGATCACACCGGACCTCGAGCCCGGTTTCCTCGCGAATCTCCCGGATCACCGCCTGCTGGTCGTTCTCCCCCGGCTCCACCCGGCCGCCGGGCAGGGACCACCGGCCCGCCTCCGGGTCGTGACCTCGCCTGATCAGCAGCAACCGCCCGCTGGGGTCCTTGATGATCGCCCCCACGCAGGGGATCCGCCGCCGCCGCTGCCCAGTGTCCTCACCCACGGCAGCAAGTATGCAGGTCGTGGTGCTTGACGTGAGCGCTGCCGGAGATCAACGTCGGTACACATGATGAAGGATCCGGTCTGCCCGCGCTGCCAGGGCGCGCTGAGCGAGCCCAGCCCCTGGCACAGCGCGTGGCAGTGTGACCTGCACGGCGCGGTCCAGCCGCTCCGGATGACCCGCACCCCGTCGCCGGGTGCGCTGCAGGCCCTGCTCAAGGCGGCCGCCGTGCCGGTCTGGCTGCCCTGGCCGATCCCGCTCGGCTGGCTGGTCACCGGGTTCACCGGGGCCGGTGACGAGCGCAGCGGCACCCGCGGCTGTGTGGTGGCGCTGTCCGGGCCCAACCCGGTCGGCGGCCTGGGTGAGATGCTGCTCGTCTCCGAGGAACCCGGGCTCGGCCTGGGGGCCGGGCTGGCCGGGCTGACCGGTCCCGATCCCGGCGAGGGATTCGCCACCGGACAGCCGCACGCGCTGATCCAGTTCGGCAACCACGAATTCCCGCTGTGGAGCGTGGACGCGCCCGGCGCGGCGGCGTTCGCCGGCGAAGTGCTCGGCAACTGGCTGTGGATCATCCTGTGGCCGGACACGGCCGGCACCCTGCTGCTGGAAACGCTGATCCTGCGCGACCTGCGCGATCCGGGCCAGGATCTCGATCTTCCCTTTGGTGCGAAGTCCCCGCGGCTGCCGGGCTGACTTGCTCTGCTCCCTTGCGCCTCCGGGCCGCTTGTACCCGCCGACTTCCCTCCTCCCTCGTCGCTCGTTCCTCGCTCCTCGCTCGTCAGTCCAGTCGGCGGCGCGGCCCTTCGGCGCGGGGCCGTAGCATGAGCGCTCGTGCGTATTGATCTGCACTCCCACTCGGCCGCCTCGGACGGCACTGACCCGCCCGCCGAGGTGGTGGCGCGGGCCCGTGCCGCGGGCGTCGACGTGCTGGCGCTGACCGACCATGACACGCTGGCTGGGCTGGCTGCCGCACGTGCGGCGCTGCCACCGGGGCTGACTCTGGTCAGCGGGATGGAGCTGTCCTCCCAGCTGGACGGGCACAGCGTGCACCTGCTCAGCTACCTGCCGGCCGGGATGAACGCGGAACTGGCCGCGGAGACCGCGGCCATCCGGGCCGACCGGCTGCGCCGCGGCCAGGCCATGGTGCAGCGGCTGCGCGAGCTCGGCGTGGACATCAGCTGGGATCAGGTGGCCGCGCTGGCCGCCGGGGGCAGCGTGGGGCGGCCGCACATCGCCCGGGCCATGGTGGCCGCCGGGGCGATCAGCGAGCCGCGCGAGGCGTTCAGCCCAGACTGGATCGGGACCGGTGGCCAGGCCTACGTGAGCCGGTACGCGCTCGACCCGGCCCGGGCGATCGGCCTGGTCCGGGGCAGCGGGGGCGCCGTGGTGCTGGCTCACCCCGGCGCGCTGTCCCGGGGCTGGCGGATCCCCGACTCGGCCATCGCCGAGCTGGCCGCGGCCGGGCTGGCCGGCCTGGAAGTGGACCACCCGGATCACGACCCGGCCGAGCGGGCGCGGCTGCGCACGCTGGCCACCGACCTCGGCCTGCTGAGTACCGGCGGCAGCGACGATCACGGCAGCCTGACCGGGCACCGGCTGGGCTGCGAGACGACCAGCCCCGAGGCGTTCGAGCGGTTGATGGCCCAGACTTCCGGGTCATGAACGTCGTGCGGCGGGCCCATAATGGGGCCGGACCCGGGACGCGAGGCGGAGAGGCAGGCTGGCATGGAGGCGCGGATAGAACAGGTCACCTCGCCGGGCAGCGATGGTGCGCCAGACGGCAACGCCTGGATCGTGGGCGATGACGAGGAGGTCATCGTCATCGACCCGGGCACCGACGCTGGCCCGGTGCTGGGCGTGGTGGGCGAGCGGGAGATCCTCGCCGTGATCTGCACCCACGGGCACGCCTCGCACGTGGCCGCGGCGGTCGAGGTGGCCGACCGGGACGAGTCCCCGATCGCGCTGCATCCCCGCGACCTACTGCAGTGGCGCACCGCCAAGGCGGGCGACGACCCAGAGATCGACATGGCAGACGGCGGCATCTTCGAGGTGGCCGACGTCTCGCTGGAAGTGATCCACGCCCCCGGGCACACCCCGGGATCGGTCTGCCTGTACAGCGAGGAACTGGCGGCGGTGTTCTCCGGGGACTGCCTGCTGGCCCGCGGCCCGGCACCGCACGACGGCGAGTTCCCGGACTTCCCAGCCCAGCTCAGCGCCATCGGTGAGCATCTGCTCACGCTGGACGCGGCGACCCGGGTGCTGCCCGGGCACGGTGGCGAGATCACGGTGGCCGCCGCGCAGAAGCGGTTCGACTCCTGGGTGACCGCGGGCCCGGTCATGGCCAGCCTGGACGACCCGGACTGAGCCGGCATGCTGCACGGGGAGCAACTCGGCCTGGACGGGATGCCGCGCCGTCTGTATCCGTGTACCCCGACCCGGCTGACCACCTGGCTGGCCTGCCAACGGCTGTACCGGATGAACTACCTGGACCGGCCGGCGCCGCGCAAAGGACCGCCGTGGGCGCACAACAGCCTGGGCGCCAGCGTGCACAACACGCTGGCCGCGTGGTGGCGGCTGCCCCGTTCGCAGCGGACGGTGGGGGCCGCGGGCGGTTTGCTGGAGCAGGGCTGGATCAACGAGGGTTTCGCCAGCGACGCGCAGTCGGCGGAGGTGCGCAGCCGGGCGGCCAGCATGGTCGAGGCGTACGTGGCCCGGCTGGACCCGGCGGCCGAGCCGGCCGGGGTGGAACGCACGGTGGCCGCCCGCACCGAGCGGATCGCGGTGTCCGGCCGGATCGACCGGCTCGATGACCGGCCGTCCGGTACCGGGCGGGAGCTGGTGGTGGTCGACTACAAGACCGGGCGGCGGCCACTGAGCACCGACGACGCCCGCAGCTCGCTGCCGCTGGCGCTGTACGCGGTGGCCGCGGCGCGGGCGCTGCGGCGGCCGTGCCACCGGGTGGAACTGCATCACCTGCCGACCGCCGCGGTGCACGCCTGGACGCATACCGAAGCCACGCTGGCCCGGCAGCTGGGCCGGGCCGAGGACATCGCCGCCGAGTGCTCGGCCGCCGACGATCAGTTCCGCGCCGGGCTGCCGGACCCGGGAGGCGTGGATCAGGTGTTCCCGCCCAGTCCCGGGCCGGCCTGCGGCTGGTGTGACTTCCGCGCGCTGTGCCCGGAAGGATCGGCGGCCACCCCGGCCCGCCGCCCCTGGGACGGCCTCGACCTACCGGCCGACAGCTGAGCGGGGCGGCGCCTCAGGGGGTGCGGGTGGGGCGGCCCCGGTGGCATTCGACGGTGTTCCAGAAGCCGGTGAGGGTGCTCGCCGTGGTTTCCGGGGCCTCGACCGCCGGGGAGTGTGCGGCGGCGGGGATGCACACCCGCTGCGCGTCGAGCTGGGTGGCCATGTCCTCCTGGGCGGCCGGCTCCCACGCGTCGTCATTCTCGCCGTAGACCACCAGCAGCGGCACGCTGTCCAGCTTGGCCAGCGCCGGGGTGCGGTCCGGGCAGGACAGCAGGGCTTCGCCCATGGCCCGCAGCCCGGTCGGGCTGCTCTGCAGCATCCGGGTGCCCAGGAAGTCGATGATCCCGGCTGGGACCCCGCCGGCCACCGCCTCCGGCTCCATCCGGGTCTTCCAGATGCGCTCGATCTCCGCGCCCAGCTCGGCCGGGCCGGTGCCGTCCAGTTCGGCCAGCAGCTCACTCAGCACCGCCGCGCGCGGCCCGGTGATCGCCCCGGGGCCCGAGCTCATCAGGGTCAGGGAGCTGATCTGGGCCGCCCGGGCGAGCAGCACCTCCCGGGCCACCAGGCCACCGAGAGAGTGGCCGAGCAGGTGGATGCCCCGGGCGGCCGGACCGTCCGCGGCCCCGCCGGCCCGCTCACCCTCCTCGGCCGGGTCGGCCGGGTCAGCCCGCCCGGAACTCAGCCAGTCGGCGACCACGGCCACGTCCGCGGCCAGCGCATCCAGCTGGTAGGCCGCGGGGTCGTCGCCGCCCGGGGTCTCGTACTGGCCGCGCATGTCCATCGCGATCACCTGCCGGCCGGCCGAGGCCAGCGCCTGCAGGATGAGCAGGAAGTCCTCCTTGCTGCCGGTATAGCCAGGAACCAGCAGCGCGGGCTGCCGTTCGCGCACGCCGGTAGCCGGGAGCGCCTCGAGCGCGGCGAATTTGCCCCGGCTGGTTTCGATGATCCGCTGCCGCACCCCAGCGGGCAGTTGCAGCGATTTGGGTGTGCTCACAGGCGGCCAGCCTACCCACCGATGCTGCGGGTACGCCTCACCAGTTCCTTGGTGATCCCTGGGTGCTGGTTGGACATCAGCTCAGCCTGCGGCGGCGTCCTTCTTGCCGCCGCGCCGGGACCGGCGCCGCCGCCTGCGAGCCGGCTGGCTGTGCTCGGCGGTGCCGTCGCCAGACGCCTGATGCTGCGGGTGGCTCTCGGTTTCCGGCTTGGCCGGCTCCCCGTCGCGCACCGTCACACCGCCCCGGGTCCGCCTGCGGATCCGGGGCTTGCGGGCCGCCTGCTCGCCGGCCTGGCCGCGGCGCGGCATCGGGGACCGGGCCCGGCCGGTCTCGCCCACGTCCTCCAGTTCCTCGGCTTCCAGGCCGAGCCGCTCCCGGCTGGCCCGGGGCAGGCTGCCGGTGACGCCGGCCGGGATGTCCAGCGTGGCGTACAGGTGCTCTGAGGTGGAGTACGTCTCCGGCGGCTCCGGCTGGCCCATGCCGAGCGCCTCGTTGATCAGCTTCCAGCGCGGCATGTCCGACCAGTCCACGAACGTCACCGCGATGCCGTCCCGGCCTGCCCGCCCGGTGCGCCCGGTACGGTGCAGGTAGGCCTTGTCGTCTTCCGGGCATTCGTAGTTGATCACGTGCGTGACGTCGTCCACGTCCAGCCCGCGGGACGCGACGTCGGTGGCCACCAGCACATCGATCTTGCCATTGCGGAACGCCCGCAGCGCCCGCTCACGCTGGCCCTGGCCGAGGTCGCCGTGCACCGCGGCGGCGGCGAAGCCGCGCGTGGTCAGCGCGTCGGCCACCTGGTCCGCGGATCGCTTGGTCCGGCAGAACACCATGCTCAGGCCCCGGCCGTTGGCCTGCAGGACGCGGGCCAGCATCTCGATCTTGTCCATCTGGTGCGCACGGAACACGTGCTGCACGGTCAGCGGCACCAGGTCGGGCTCGTCGTGCTGCTCGCCCCGGACGTGCAGTGGCTGGCGCAGGTGGCGCCGGGCCAGGGTGACCACTTCACCCGGCATGGTGGCGGAGAACAGCATGGTCTGCCGCCCGGCCGGGGTGCGCTCCAGGATCCGCTCCACGTCGGGCAGGAACCCGAGGTCGAGCATCTTGTCCGCCTCGTCGAGCACCAGGGCGCGCACCGCGGACAGTTTCAGGTGCCGCTGCCCGACCAGGTCGAGCAGCCGGCCGGGCGTGCCGACCACGATGTCCACGCCGCGGCGCAGCGCGTCGATCTGCGGCTCGTAGGCCCGCCCGCCGTACACGGTGAGCACCCGGGTGCCCAGCGCGACGCTGGCCACCCGCAGGTCCTCGGCGACCTGGCTGGCCAGTTCCCGGGTGGGTACCACGACGAGCGCCGCCGGGGCGGTGGGCTCGCTGGCCGGGGTGTCGGCCAGGTGCTGCAGCAGCGGGATGCCGAAGGCCAGCGTCTTGCCCGTGCCGGTGCGGGCCTGGCCGATGATGTCGTGCCCGCCGAGCGCGACCGGCAGGGCCAGGCTCTGGATGGGGAACGGGGCGGTGATGCCCACGCCCTCCAAGGCGATGCAGATCCGCTCGTCTACGCCAAGGTCACGAAAGGTTTGCGCGGCGTCCACGTCCGGAGAACCAGCTTCCGGGCGGTTGTCCCCCGGGGGTTCTGCTACGGATGAGGTCAGTGTGTGCGTTGTCAGTTCAATCAGCTTCCATCAGTGGCCCGCTGGCTGACGGCACGCTGACCGCGCGTGATGGCCTTTCGGGCCTCGCTAGTGGCTCCGCTGACGGGCTCGGCCCACCAGCGCAATAGGGCTTCCAGTCAGACGAACGACGAGCCCTACTGCCACCAAGAACACGGTCGGGGTGTGCCGCATTCCCAGCACAAAACTGCAAGCAGTGTACCAATGC
Source organism: Streptosporangiaceae bacterium (assembly GCA_036497945.1). Taxonomy (GTDB): domain Bacteria; phylum Actinomycetota; class Actinomycetes; order Streptosporangiales; family Streptosporangiaceae; genus RYN-230. The sequence goes on from DASXIN010000198.1 coordinate 28,023, forward strand.
GTGCTGCGCGCTGGGTGATCCGACGCGCCCGCCTCGTCCGTGCCAGGTTGTTACGCTTCGCGGGTGACCGAAGCACGGCGCCGCGAGGACGCGTCGCAGCAGCCCGACGGCCCCGATCGGGCCGGCGTCCTCGACCTGCTTGGGCTGCTCGCTTACGCCGAGCTGGTGGCGTTCTTCCGGCTGTCCGACGATGCCGCGCTGGCCCCGTCGCTGGCCGACAAGGCGGCCCTGGGTGAGATGGCGGTGGCCGAGTTCGGCCACTTCCGGCTGCTCTGGGAGCACATCACCGCGCTGGGCGCGCAACCCGACCAGGTGATGCTCCCGTTCACCGCGGCGCTGGATGCCTTCCACGCCCGCACCGCCCCGTCCGACTGGCTGGAGGGCCTGGTCAAGGCGTACGTCGGGGACGGCATCGCGGCCGACTTCTACCGTGCGGTGGCCGAGCTGGTAGACCCGCAGACCCGCGACCTGGTGCTCCAGGTGCTGGCCGACACCGGGCACGCCGAGTTCGTCATCGCCCGGGTGCGCGCGGCCATCGCCGCCGACCCGCAGGTCGCGGGCCGGCTGGCGCTGTGGGCCAGGCGGCTGGTCGGCGAGGCGCTGGCCCAGGCCTACCGGGTGGTGGCCGACCGGCGCCCGCTGGCCACCCTGCTCTCGGCCGGCGCAGGCCTCTCAGCCACGGGTACCCCGGCCGCCGACGGCGCAGCCACGGACAGCGACCTCGGCGACATCGGGCGGATGCTGGCCCGGATCACCGACGCGCACGCCCAGCGCATGTCCGCCCTCGGCCTGGCCGGCTAACTGCCGAAGCCGACCCGGCGCGTCTCGGCGTCGGTGAACTCGATGTAGGCGATCTTGTCCGCCGGGACCAGGAACTTGCCGCCCTTGGTGTCCGGGAGCACGAACAACCCACTGCCGTCGGCCAGCGCCTCGCTCAGCAGCCGCTGCACCTCGTCTGCGGACACCTGGGTCTCCAGCACCAGTTCCCGCGTGATGGACTGGATCCCGATCTTGACTTCCACTGCGCTCCTGTCGTCAGGTGGTGCGCGGCCAGCCGCTGATGCCGCGCCAGGCCAGCCGGGCCATCAGTTCCTCGGCCGCGTTCTTGGGGATGGCCCGGTCGGTGCCCAGCCAGTAGGTGGCGCTGATCCTGGCCATGCCGACCAGGCCGATGCTGAGCAGGTGAGCCTCGGCGTCGCTCATCCCGGTGTCCTCGCGGATGACCTCGCTGATCATGTCGGCGTGGTGCTGCATGGTCTGGTCCAGCCGGTCCCGGACGGCCGGCTCGTTCCGCAGGTCGGACTCGAACACCAGGCGGAACGCGCCGCCGGTGTCGGTGACGAAGTCGAAGAACGCCTGGAACGTGGCGGTGACCCGCTGCTTGTTGTCCGTGGTCGAGGCGAGTGCGTTACGGATCGTGGCGGTGAGTGCCTCGCCGCTCTCGTCGAGCAGCGCCAGGTACAGTTCCAGCTTGCCGGGGAAGTGCTGGTACAGCACCGGCTTGCTGACCCCGGCCCGTTCGGCGATCTCGTCCATGGCCGCCGCGTGGTAGCCCTGCGCGACGAAGACCTCCTGGGCGGCCCCCAGTAGCTGCCGGCGCCGGGCGGGCCTCGGCAGCCGCGTACCGGCCGTACGGGCCTGCGGTGTTGCTGTCACGAGACACTCCGATGCGTCTGTCCGGCGGCAAACCCGCCTGATCACGCCATCCTACGACCGCGCGGACGCTCCGGGACCGGTAACAGAACGTGACTCGAGGGTTGGCGGGTCAGCGGTAATTATCGTCGTCGTTGCTCACTTCGAGGTGCTGTTCCGCGGCGTCCGCCTCGTCCGCCTCGTCGGGCAGCTCGAACGGCACGGAGTCAGCCGGCTCGTCGTCCTCCCCGGGCAGCGGCCGGTGCTGCTCGATGGCGTCGGCGGTCGGTGCTTCTATGTCCTCGCTGGAATCCCAGCTCCCGTCGCTCACGAAGTCACCTTATTCATCAGCTGGCTGGCTCGCCCGGCCTCGGTCACGGCCGGGTCTCCCGCACCCGGGCCCTGGTTGCCCGGTGCTCCGGCGGTCTGCCCGGCCAGCTCCGGGCCTGCCGCGGCTGGCCCGGAGGCGGCCAGCCCGCGCAGCGGCGCGCCCACCGCCTCACCGTAGCTGGGGAAGGCGTGCACCATGTCGGCCAGCACGTACAGCGGGATCCGGGCCCGGATGGCCAGCGTCACCTCGCCCATCCACTCTTCCGCGTACGGGCCTACCGCCGCCGCGCCGACCAGGAAGTCGTCGTTGCCCGCGTCCGCGTACAGTTCGACCCGGCCGCGGTCGTCATCCTCCACCGTGGCCCGGGCCGTCTCGGCCAGGTCACAGCTCACCGTGATCAGGTCCACCCCGCTGACCGCGGCCAGCGCGGGCGACATGCCCACGGTGACCACCGACGGCGAGGTGTACACCGTCCGGGGCACCGCCCGGTAGTCCGCGGCGCGGTTCCCGCCCAGGATGTTGGCGGCCACGATCCTGGCCTGGTACCTGGCGGTGTGCGTGTACGGCGCGACCGCGGTCACGTCGCCCGCCGCCCACAGCCGCCCGGCCGGCTGCCTGGTCTGCTGGCCCGCGCCGAGCAGCGTGCCGCTGGGCGGCGCGGCCGGGACCACCCGGCACGTCTCGTCCAGCGGTAGCGCCTCGCCGGCCGGGATGCCGAGCACCTCGAGCCCGATGCCACTGACCCGCGGCTGCCGTCCGGTGGCCAGCAACACCCGGTCCGCCTCGATCCGGGTCCCGTCGGCCAGGGTCAGCGCCAGCCCGGAGTCCAGCGTCTCGGCCTTCACCACCGGTGAGCCCAGCCGCAGGTCCACCCCGGTGCGGCGGAGCGCGTCGCCGAGGATCTCCCCGGTGAACGTGGCCTCGCCCGGCAGCACGTGTGGTTCCGCTTCCAGCAGCGTCACCTGCGAGCCGAACGCCGCGTAGATCTGCGCCAGCTCGCAGCCCACCGGGCCCGCTCCCAGCACGATCAGCCGCCGCGGCAGGTCAGGGCAGGTCAGCGCCTCGGCGCTGGTCCAGGTGGGCACGTCGGTCAGCCCTTCGACCGGCGGCGCGACCGGCTCGCTGCCGGTGGCCAGCACCAGGTCCTTGTAGCGCAGCGTCACTGCGCCGGACGGGGCGGCCCCGTCCAGGCTGGCCTTGACCGGGTTCGGCACCACCACCACCGTGCCCGGCTTGGTCACCCGGCCGGTCCCGCGGAGCAGGGTCACCCCGGCCTCGGCCAGCCGCGCGGTGGCCACGGTGTCGTTCAGGTGGCCGGCTACCTCGTCCCGGCGGTCCACCGCGTGCTCCCAGGTCTCGCCCCGGCGCGCCGACTGAAGCAGTGACTTGGACGGCATATCGGCCAGGTAGGGCGACTCGCCGCCGACCAGGCCGGCCTCCACCAGGGCCGCCGAGCGGCCGCCCCGGGAGACCTCGGTGGCGATGAGCGTGCCGGATGTTCCCCCGCCCAGCACGACGACGTCGAAGTCAGGCATGTGCTGATCCTCCCCCGCCTCGCTCTGCCTACGCGGTCCGTTCCCGGCCGACGCGGTCATTCTGACAGCCGGAGCCACCGAGGCTCGCCGCAGAGGGGCACATTCCGCGCATCCTGGGTACTGACACTGCATGCGCAGCATGTGGAAAGGTGCCATCTCGTTCGGGCTCGTAATGATCCCGGTCAAGCTGTATACCGCTACCGAGCAGCGGGACGTTACTTTCCGTCAAGTGCACGCAGCGGACGGCGGCCGGATCAGGTTCCGCCGAGTCTGCGAGCTGGACGGCGAAGAGGTGCCGTACGCCGAAGTGGCCAAGGGGTACGAGCTGGAGGATGGGCGGGCGGTCGTGCTGACCGACGAGGATTTCGCCCAGCTGCCGCTGCCTACCGCGCGCAGCATCGAGGTGCTGAACTTCACCCCGGCCGACCAGATCGATCCGATCCTGATGAACCGGAGCTACTACGTGGAGCCGGAGAAAGCCGGGACGCGGGCCTATGCGCTGCTCCGGGATGCGCTGGAGCAGTCCGGCCGGGTGGCCGTGGCCCGGGTCGCGCTGCGCCAGCGCGAGTCACTGGCCACGCTGCGCACCCGGGACGGCGCGCTGGTGCTGGAGACCCTGCTCTGGCCGGATGAAGTGCGCGCCGCCGACTTCGCGTTCCTGGACGAGGACATCCAGACCCGGCCCCAGGAGCTGAAGATGGCGTCCTCGCTGATCGACTCGATGACCGAGGACTTCGATCCCGAGCAGTACCACGACAACTACCGTGAGGCGCTGGAGGAACTGGTCGCGGCCAAGGTGGAAGGCCTGGCCCCGCCGGAGCCCGCCGAACGGCCGGCTGCCGAGCCGGTCAGCCTGATGGACGCGCTGCAGGCCAGCCTGGACGCGGCGAGCAAGGAAAGCACCGGCGGCACGCGCAAGCGCCCGCCCCGCAAGCGCGCCAGCGCCTGAGCCGCAATCTTTCTGCCTAACGCCAGTGCCCAAGTAATCTGGCCTGGCCATGGAACCCAGGATTGGCGGCGACTGATGAGAACGCGCACCCTCGGCCAGGGCCTTGCCGTCACCGAACTCGGCCTGGGCTGCATGGGGATGAGCCAGTCCTACGGCACGCCGGACGACGCGGAGTCGGTGGCCACCATCCACCGCGCGCTGGGCCTCGGGATCACGTTCCTGGACACCGCGGATGCCTACGGCCCGTTCACCAATGAGGAGCTGGTCGGCGGGGCGATCAAGGGCCGCCGGGACGAGGTCGTGCTGGCCACCAAGTTCGGCAACCAGCGCCGCCCGGACGGCACCAGGACGGTCAACGGCCGCCCGGAGTACGTACGCGAGGCGTGCGACGCCTCGCTGCGCCGGCTCGGCACCGATCGCATCGACCTGTACTACCAGCACCGGGTGGACCCCACCGTGCCGGTCGAGGAGACCTGGGGCGCGCTGAGCGAGCTGGTGCACGCCGGGAAGGTGCGCTACCTGGGTATCTCGGAGGCCGCGCCGGCCACCGTGCGCCGGGCGCACGGGGTGCACCCGATCGCGGCCGGCCAGTACGAGTACTCGCTGTTCACCCGGGAACCCGAGGACGAGGTGCTGCCGCTGTTCCGCGAGCTGGGCATCGGCCTGGTGAGCTACAGCCCGCTCGGCCGCGGGCTGCTGACCGGGACGCTGGACGCCGCGGGCGGCTTCGGCGCGGCCGACTTCCGGTCCCGCGCCCCGCGCTTCCAGGGTGAGAACTACACCCGCAACCTGGCCATGACGGCTGCCGTCGAGCAGCTGGCTGAGGCCACCGGCGTCACCGCGGCGCAGCTGGCCATCGCCTGGGTGCTGGCCCAGGGAGACGACATCGTCGCCATCCCGGGCACCAAGCGGCGCAGCTACCTGGAGCAGAACGCAGCCGCCGCCGACATCGTGCTGCACGCCGCGGACCTGGCCGCGCTGGAGTCGGCGGTGCCCCGGGACGCGGCCGCCGGGGAGCGGTACCCAGCCGAGTTCATGGCGCACATCGGCCGTTGACCAGCCTGATCATCACCGCGCCGCGGGTCATTCCCGCCCTGCCTGGTTCCGGCGTTCTCGAACCCGGCTTCGTGCGGATCGCGGACGGCCGGATCAGCGAGGTTGGCCAGGGTAGGCCGCCCGGCCGCCCGGACCTGGAGCTGACCTCCGGGGTGCTCGTCCCCGGCCTGGTGGATCTCCAGGTCAACGGCTACTTCGGCGTCGAGCTGATGGCCGCGGACCCGGATGGCTGGGCGGCCGTGGCGGCGGGGCTGCCCGGTACCGGGTGCACCGCGTTCCTGCCCACGTTCGTCACCGCGCCGGTGCCGCGGCTGGCCGACGCGCTGCGCCGCGCGGCCGGCTTCGCCGGGCGGCTGCCGGACCGCGGCGCGCGGGTGCTCGGTGTGCACCTGGAGGGGCCGTTCATCTCGCCTGCCCGGCGTGGCGCGCACAACCCAGACTGGATCATCCCGGCCAGCCCGGCGGCCGTCGCCGAGCTGCTGGCCGCGGGGGAGGGCCTGCTCCGGCTGGTCACGCTGGCCCCGGAGGTGGACGGCGGGATGACCGCCATCGGGCAGCTGACCGCGGCCGGGGTGCTGGTCAGCGTGGGGCACAGCGACGCGACCGCGGCCCAGGTGGCCGCGGCGGCCGGGGCCGGGGCGCGGATGGTCACCCACCTGTACGACGCGCAGCGGCCGCTGCACCACCGGGAACCGGGCGTGGTCGGCCAGGCGCTGGCCGACCCGCGGCTGACCAGCGGCCTGATCGCCGACCTGCACCACGTGTCGGCGGTGGCCTGCGCGGTCGCGTTCGCCGCCGCGCCCGGCCGGATCTGCCTGGTCACCGACGCCGCCGCGTGTGCGGGCCGGCCACCAGGCGAGTACCTGCTCGGCGGCGAGCGGATCGTGCTGTCGCCCGGCGACGGCGCGCCGCCGCGCCGCGCGAACGGCACGCTGGCCGGCTCGGTGCTGCGGCTGGACCGGGCCGTGGCCAACATGGTCAGCACGGTGCTGGCCCGGGGGGACGACCCCCCGGAACCCCCCGATCGCCGCTTCGCGCCGAGCGGCGGCAGGCCGCCCGCCGCGGGCGACGGCAACTCTGTCCTGGCCGCGGTGGTGGCCGCGGCGAGCCGGATCCCGGCCGACCTGATCGGGCGGCCCGATCTGGGCCGTTTGGCCCCCGGTGGCCCGGCCGACCTGGTCTGGCTGGATGATGATCTGCGGACTGCCGCGACCTGGATCGAGGGTGAGAAGGTGTATCCGTGACCGTGTCCCCGCCCACCGCGATGCGGACCGAGATCGAGCAGCAGCCGGCCGCGCTGCGCGCCACCCTGGACGCGCTGCTGCCCCGGGCGGCCGAGGCCGGCCAGCTCGCGGCCGGCCGCCGGCAGGTGCTGTTCATCGCCCGGGGCACCTCGGACAACGCCGCGGTGTACGGCAGCTACCTGCTCCAGGCGCACGCCGGAATGCTGGCCACGCTGGCCTCGCCGTCCATCGCCACCGAGTACCGCAGCCGGCTGGACCTGTCCGGGGTGCTCGCGGTGGCGCTGTCCCAGTCCGGGCAGACCGAGGAGATCGTCGAGACGCTGGGCTGGGCCCGGGACTGCGGCGCGGCCACGCTGGCCATCACCAACGGCGCCAGCTCCGCGCTGGCCGGGGTGGCCGACCTGGCTCTGGTCACCCGGGCCGGGCCGGAGCACGCGGTGCCGGCCACCAAGACGTTCACCACCCAGCTCGCCGCGCTGGCCGTGCTGGCCATCGGGCTGGGCGCCGGCCTGGACCCGGGCCAGCTGCGCAGCGTGCCGGACGAGATCGAGCGAATGCTGGCCAGCGGGCTCGACGAGATCCTGGACCCGATCGTCGCGGACCTGGACGGGGTGGCTGGCGTTGTGGTATCCGGGCGGGGCATGGCCTACGCGGCGGCGCTGGAGCTCGCGCTCAAGCTCAAGGAGGCGTGCTACCTGCACGCAATGGGACTGTCCTGGGCCGACCTGCTGCACGGCCCGATCGCGGTGGTGGACGCGGAGACCCCGGCCATCCTGCTGGCCGCCGACTCCGGGCCGGCTCTGCCGGGCACCATCGAGCTGGCCCGGCGGGTGGTCGAAGCCGGGGCGCGGGCCTACGCGATCGGCGGCGGCCCCGGGCTGGCCGCGGCGAGCAGCCGGGCCGTGCCCGGCCTGCCGCTGCCCGAGTGGCTGGCCCCGTTCGGCCTCATCGTGCCCGGGCAACTGCTGACCGAGGCGCTGTCCCGGCGGCTGGGCATCGACCCGGACAGCCCGCGCGGGCTCAGCAAAGTCACCCAGACCACCTGATGGCCGGGCCCTTTGCCGCGGCCGTCTTCGACCTGGACGGCACGCTGATCGACAGCGAAGCGCGCAGCCGGGAGGCCTGGCTGCACGTGTTCGAAACCCGTGGCCTGCCCGTCGACGAGGAGCTGATCCGCTCGTTCATCGGCCGCCGCGGCGTGGACATGCACGGCCTGCTGCTGGCCCGGCTGCCGGAGCACGACCCGGCCGAGCTGATGGCCGCGACGAACGCACACTTTCATGGCCCGGATCAGCCGCCGCTGCAGCCGCTGCCCGGTGCGGTGCGGCTGGTCCGCTCGATTGCCGCCGCAGGCGTCCCGCTGGGGCTGGTGACTTCGGCGGGCCGGCGTTATGCCGAAGAATCGCTGGTGGATCTGGGCGTTCGCGAACTGTTCGCCGTCGTGGTGACCGCGGAGGACGTAACGGCGGGCAAGCCGGATCCGGAGGGATACCGGGCCGCCTGCAGCGCGCTTGGCGTGGCCCCGGCGGCCACGGTGGTGTTCGAGGACGCGCCGGCCGGCGTGGCCGCGGCCCAGGCGGCCGGCGCCTACTGCGTCGCGGTGACCACCTCACACGGCGCCGCTGACCTGGCCGCCGCCGACCGGGTGGTGCCCGACCTGGGCAGCGTCAGCTGGCCGCTGCGCTGAGTCAGGTGCTGCGCCGGTAGACCTTGTGCTGGGCCGCCTGCGCGCGCGGCCGGAGCACCAGCAGATCCACGTTCACGTGCGGCGGCCGGGTGACCGCCCAGACCACGGTGTCGGCCACGTCGTCGGCGGTCAGCGGCTCGGCCACGCCGGCGTACACCGCGGCCGCCTGGGCCGCGTCGCCGCGGAAGCGGTTGACCGCGAACTCGTCGGTGCGCACCATGCCGGGCGCGATCTCGATGATCCGGAGCGGCTGGTCGTACAGCTCCAGCCGCAGCGTTTCGGCGATGGCGTGCTCGGCGTGCTTGGCCGCGACATACCCACCGCCGCCCTCGTAGGAGATGAGCCCGGCGGTGGAGCCCATCAGCACGATCGTGCCCGCCCCGCTGCCGATCAGCTTGGCCAGCAGGGCCTGGGTGACGTGCAGCGTGCCGAGCACGTTGACGTCGTACATGGCCTGCCAGTCGGCCGGGTCGCTGTCCGCCACGGTCTCCGCGCCGAACGCCCCGCCCGCGTTGTTCACCAGCACGTCGCAGCGGTCCAGGTCGTCGGCGAACGCCTGGACCGCGTCGCGGTCGGTCACGTCGAGCAGGGCCGGGTCGGCCTGACCGCCGTCGTCGCGGATCCGCCGGGCCAGGGCCTCGGTCCGGTCCGCCCGCCGGGCGGCCAGCACGACGTGGTAGCCGGCCTGGGCCAGCTTCACCGCGGTCGCCGCGCCGATCCCGCTGCTCGCCCCGGTGACCACCGCGACTGGTTGCATGTGCCCGCCTTCCGCGCTCGGCTGCTCCGATGCGATTCTGCCGTACCCGGTCTGATCTTCGGGCAACTCATCGCTGCGCCCGTGCGGCGTGGTCGGCTGTCCAGCTGACCAGGTCTGCCGCGGACTGGGTGTTGATCACGCGTTCGGCCGGGATGCCGAACCTGTCCGCCCGGGTGGTGCCGTTGCCCAGCCAGTCCAGCTGCCCGGGCGCGTGCGCGTCGGTGTCGATGGCGAACACGCAGCCGGCCTCGATAGCCAGCCGGAGCAGCCGGCCTGGCGGGTCCCGGCGTTCCGGCCGGCAGTTGATCTCGACCGCGACGCCGTGCTCGCGGCACGCGCCGAACACCGCGTCCGGGTCGAATTCGGATTCCGGCCGGCACCGCCCGTAGAGCAGCCGGCCGGTGCAGTGCCCCAGCACGTCCATCTGCGGGTTGCTGATCGCGGTGACCATCCGCTCGGTCATCGGCCCGGCGGGCATCCGCAGCTTGGAGTGCACGCTGGCCACCACCACGTCCAGCCGGGCCAGCAGATCCTCCCGCTGGTCGAGGGCGCCGTCCTCGAGGATGTCCACCTCGATCCCGGTCAGGATGCGGAACGGGGCCAGCTCCGCGTTGAGCTGGCCGATCAGGTCGAGCTGGCGGAGCAGCCGGTCGGCGGACAGGCCGTTGGCCACGGTCAGCCGGGGTGAGTGGTCGGTCAGCGCGATCCACTCGTGGCCCAGGCGGCGCGCGGCATCGGCCATCTCCTCGGGTGGGCTGCCGCCATCCGACCAGTCCGAGTGGGTGTGACAGTCGCCGCGCAGCGCGGCCCGCAGGCCGGTCATCGGCCTGGCTCCCGGGCCGGCTGCCTCGTCGGCCGGCGCCTCGGCCAGCAGCGTGGTCAGGTAGGCCGGCTGCTGCCCGGCCGCGGCCTGCGTGATGACCTCGGCGGTGGTGGCGCCGATGCCGGGCAGCGAGCGCAGCGTCCCGTCCCGGACCCGCTGGGCCAGCTCGGCCGCGGGCAGCTCGCGGGCCACCTGCGCGGCCCGGCGGAAGGCCCGCACCCGGTAGGTGGGGGCCCCGGCCCGTTCCAGCTGGAACGCGATCTCGCGCAGTGCGTCTACCGGATCCACCTGCCCACCAATACCCGAGCCGGCCACTCTCGCGCCACCCGGGGTGGGTGTCTAAACTTGAGTCATTCCTTGTCTTGAGCCGTTCGCGTTTAAGTCGGTAGGTTTGGTTTCATGACCGCAGCCCCGACCTCGACCGGCGCGGCCGAGTTGCGCAGTGCCGGTCTGCGGGTGACGGCGGCCCGTGTCGCGTTGCTGGAGACCGTCCGGGACGGTGACCATCTCGGCGTCGAGGCGATCACCGCCGGGGTGCGCGATCGGGTCGGCCAGGTCTCGCTGCAAGCCGTGTATGACGCGCTGAACGCGCTCGCCGCGGCCGGACTGGTCCGCCGCATCGAACCGGCCGGCAGCCCGGCCCGGTACGAGGGGCGGCTCCGGGACAACCACCACCACGTCGTGTGCCGGTCGTGCGGCGCCGTCGCTGACGTCGACTGCGCGGTCGGCCAGGCGCCCTGCCTGACTCCGTCCGACGACCACGGCTTCTCGGTCGACGAAGCCGAGGTCACCCACTGGGGCCTGTGCCCCGGCTGCTCCACCGCCCGCAACTCCTGGGCACCGTGATCCGCCCTCATCCGGAAGGATTCCCATGTCCGAGAACCATGATCCAGTAGACGTCGAAGGCGCGACCCCGGAGAGCGGGGGATGTCCGGTCGTGCCCGGCCTCACGCAGCCCACCATGGGGGATGCCAACTATGAGTGGTGGCCGAGCAAGCTCAACCTGAAGATCCTGGCCAAGAACCCGGCGGTGGCCAACCCGATGGGCGAGGACTTCAACTACGCCGCGGCGTTCAGCAGCCTCGACCTCGCGGCGGTGAAGCGGGACATCGCCGAGGTGCTGACGACCTCGCAGGACTGGTGGCCGGCTGACTTCGGCCACTACGGCCCGCTGATGATCCGGATGGCCTGGCATGGCGCGGGCACCTACCGGATCGGCGACGGCCGCGGCGGCGCGGGCTCCGGCCAGCAGCGCTTCGCGCCGCTCAACAGCTGGCCGGACAACGTCAGCCTGGACAAGGCGCGCCGGCTGCTGTGGCCGGTCAAGAAGAAGTACGGCCAGAAGATCTCCTGGGCCGACCTGATGATCCTCACCGGGAATGTCGCGCTGGAGACGATGGGCTTCAAGACGTTCGGCTTCGGCGGCGGCCGTCCGGACGTGTGGGAGCCGGACGCGGACGTGTACTGGGGTCCGGAGACCACCTGGCTGGACGACGAGCGCTACAGCGGCGACCGGGAGCTGGCGGAGCCGCTCGGCGCGGTGCAGATGGGCCTCATCTACGTCAACCCGGAGGGCCCGAACGGCACCCCGGACCCGGTGGCCGCGGCCCGCGACATCCGGGAGACGTTCCGCCGGATGGCGATGAACGACGAGGAGACGGTGGCCCTGATCGCGGGCGGTCACACGTTCGGCAAGACGCACGGGGCCGGCCCGGCGGACAACGTCGGCCCGGACCCAGAGGCGGCCCCGATCGAGCAGCTGGGCCTGGGCTGGAAGAGCACTTACGGCACGGGCAAGGGTGGCGACACCATCACCAGTGGTATCGAAGTCACCTGGACCGCCACCCCGACCCGCTGGGACAACAGCTTCCTGGAGACGCTGTACGGCTACGAGTGGGAGCTGACCAAGAGCCCGGCCGGCGCCTACCAGTGGAAGCCGAAGGACGGCGCCGGGGCGGGCACCGTGCCGGACGCCCATGACCCGTCGAAGAGCCACCCGCCGACGATGCTGACCACCGACCTGTCGCTCCGGGTGGACCCGGTCTACGAGCGAATCACCCGGCGGTTCATGGCCAACCCCGACGAGCTCGCCGACGCGTTCGCCCGGGCCTGGTTCAAGCTGACCCACCGGGACATGGGCCCGATCGCGCGCTACCTCGGCCCTGAGGTTCCGTCCGAGGCGCTGATCTGGCAGGACCCCCTGCCGGCGGTGACGCACCAGCTCATCGACGCGGCGGATGTCGCCGCGCTGAAGAGCCAGATCCTCGCCTCGGGCCTGCCGGTGTCCCAGCTGGTGTCCACCGCGTGGGCGGCCGCTTCGTCGTTCCGGGGCAGCGACAAGCGCGGCGGCGCCAACGGCGCGCGGATCCGGCTCGAACCGCAGAGCGGGTGGGAGGTCAACCAGCCCGAGCAGCTGGCCACCGTGCTGCGCACCCTGGCCGGGATCCGGCAGTCCTTCAACGCCGCGCAGACCGGCGGCAAGCAGGTCTCGCTGGCCGACCTGATCGTGCTGGCCGGTGCGGCAGGGGTGCAGAAGGCGGCCCAGGACGCCGGCTTCGACGTGGAGGTCCCGTTCCGGCCGGGCCGCGCGGACGCGGCGCAGGAGCAGACCGACGTGGAGTCGTTCGAGGCGCTGGAGCCGAAGGCGGACGGGTTCCGCAACTACCGGGGCAAGGGCAACCGGCTGCCGGCCGAGTACCTGCTGCTCGACAAGGCGAACCTGCTCACGCTGAGCGCCCCGGAGATGACGGTGCTCATCGGTGGCCTGCGGGTGCTGGGCGCGAACTACCAGCAGTCGCCGCTCGGCGTGTTCACCTCGATCCCCGGGTCGCTGACCAACGACTTCTTCGTCAACCTGCTCGACATGGGCACGACGTGGCAGCCGACGGCCCAGGACGGGAGCACGTTCGAGGGCCGGGACGCCGCCACTGGCCAGGTCAAGTGGACCGGCAGCCGGGTCGACCTGATCTTCGGGTCGAACTCCGAGCTGCGCGCGCTGGCTGAGGTCTACGCGAGCGATGACGCCAGGGAGAAGTTCGTCCGCGACTTCGTCGCGGCCTGGGACAAGGTGATGAACCTGGACCGCTTCGACCTCGCCTGACCCGGACGTCCAGGCCGGCTGGCCAGCCCAGCCGGCCTGGAACGCATTCCGGGCCTCGGCTAGCCCATCGACTTGGCGCCGTCCAGCGACTCGCGGATGATGTCGGCGTGCCCGGCGTGCTGCGCGGTCTCGGCCAGCACGTGCAGCAGCACCCGGCGGGCGGACCAGCTCGCGCCGCGCTCGAACCAGGGCGTCTCGGGCAGCGGCTGGGTCGTGTCCAGGTCAGGCAGCGTGGCGATCACCTCGGCGGTCTCCTGGGCGACCTGCTCGTAGGCCTGCAGCAGCCCGGCCAGCGTCTCGCCTTCCACCATGCGGAACCCGGTCATCCAGTGCGCCACGTCGGTCCCGTCCCAGCTCATCGCGGCCGGGCCGTCCTGGATGAACCGGATCCAGCGCCGTTCGGTGATCGAGACGTGCTTGATGAGGCCGCCAATGGACAGTTCGCTCGCGGTAGTCCGCCGCGCGGCCTGCTCGTCGGTCAGGTCACGGGCGGTGAGCCGCAGGAAGTGGCGCTGCTTGGCCACCGCGGCCAGCAGGTCGGCTCGTTCGCCGGTCAGCACGCTCTGCGTGCCGGGTGCGCTGGTTTCAGACATGGTGGCTCTCCCTCCGGCCCTGCGGGCTGTTACTCAGCACGTTACGGCCTGGTGCTGACGGTCCCGGGACCCCGGGTACCGGGCAGATGCAGAGCCCGCGCAGAAGCGCTGCCAACGGTCAGCAGAATGCTCCGGGGCACCGTGGGCAGAGTGCAGCCCTGAACGCCGGCGGGCCCGCCGCCGGCCGGGAGAAAAGAGGAGACCGCCGTGACTGGCACCGTGATCGCCAACTTCCCCATCATCGCCCTGATCGTGCTGGGCATCGTCGGGGTGCCGTTGTGGATCACCTTCAAGCACCCGCACCGGCAGCCCGACTACGCCGAGTCCCGTGCCTACTTCCGGGCCAAGGAAGCGGCCGAGCCGCACGTCAGCGAGTTCGTGCCGGCCACCCCGGTGGCCGCGGTGGACGGGCTGACCGTGGCCCGGCGGCACCTGGCCCCGTACCGGGTGGTGCCCGGCCGCCGGCACGCGGCCGAGCCAGCCGTGCGCACGCACACCCGGACCGGGCAGCCCGCCGGGGCCAGCGAGACCCGGTGACCCCCGGCGAGCGGGGGAAGTAAGCGCGCCCACCGAGGCGGCGAGAACCACGAGGTTCTCGCCGCCTCGTACCATCGGGGTGTGCTGCGTGGCGTGATAACTGACTGGGGCGGCGTACTGACCGGCCCGCTGCTGGACACGGTGCGGGCATGGATCGCCGCCGACGACATCGACTTCGACAGCTACCTCGCGGTGATGCGGCCCTGGGTGAGCGCCGCCTACCAGTCCAGCCACGAGATCAACCCGATCCACGCGCTGGAGCGCGGCGAGTGCACCGACGCCGAGTTCGAGCGGCTGCTCGCGGCGCAGATGGTCCGCCGCGACGGCACGCCGGTCCCGGCCGAGGGGCTGCTGGACCGGATGTTCGCCGCGACCGTGCTCAGCCAGCCCATGCTCGACCTGCTCCGCCAGCTGCGCGCGGCTGGCGTGCGTACCGCGCTGCTGTCCAACTCGTGGGGTGTCACCGGCTACCCGAGCCACCTGTTCCCCGAGCTGTTCGACGCGGTGGTCATCTCGGCCGAGGTGGGCATGCGCAAGCCGGAGGAGCGCATCTTCCGGCACGCCGCGCAGCTGCTCGGGCTGGCCCCCGACGAGTGCGCGTTCGTGGACGATATCGAGGCTAACGTGCTGGCCGCCGAGGCGCTCGGGATGACCGGGGTCTGGCACACCGACCCGGTGGAAACCGTCACCCGGCTCGGTGCGCTGGTTGGGCTGCCCACCGGGGACACGCTGCCCTAGCCTGAGCCAGTGGCTGACTACCCGAGCCCGTCCAGCCCAGGACGCTCGGCCAACATGCGGGCCATCCGGCGCACCGGGACCAAGCCGGAGCTCGCCTTGCGCAGCGCGCTGCACCGGCAGGGCTACCGGTTCCGCAAGGACTACCGGCTCGACCTGGACGGCGGCGCCCGGGTCCGGCCGGACATCGCGTTCACCGCGCGCCGGGTGGCCGTGTTCGTGGACGGCTGCTTCTGGCACGTCTGCCCGGAACACGGCCGCGACCCGGCGGTCAACGAGTGGTACTGGGCGCCCAAGCTGCGCCGCAACATCGAGCGGGACCGGGCCGCGGACGCCGCGCTGGCCGCGGCGGGCTGGCAGGTGGTCCGGGTGTGGGAACATGAATCGCTGGACGCGGCGATCGCCGCCGTGGTCGCGGCCCTGGGTGGCAGACTTGCCCGCAGGGCAGCACCGGACAGCACGGGCTGACCGCACCTTTCATCGGGGACAACATGATGCGCGTCTACCTGCCGGCCACTGTCCGCACGCTGGCCGACGTTCTGCGCGACGGCGAAGCAGGCCCGGCGCCGGTCCGGGCGTTCGCGGTAACCCCCGCGCTACGCGAGTCGTACGCCAGCGGTGACCTGGAAGAACTCGAGTACGTGGCGATGCTGCACGCGGCCCGGGCGTCGTTGCGGCTGCTGCTGGCCGACCCCGGCGCGCCGCGTCGCCGGGTGGTGCTGGCCGCCGACGTGCCGGATGATCAGGTCGATGCCAAGGGCGGCTTCGACGAGCCGACCCTGGTTCAGGTGTCCGGGCCGGTCCCGCTGGCCCGGGTGGCGTCCGGGCAAATCGACGACCTGGTCGCGGTCGAGGACATCGGGGCCGCGGCGGCCGCGCTGCCCGCGGCCGACGCCGGCGATGACGACGCGAAGTTCCTGGTGGACAGCGCGGAAGGGCACGAGCTGCTCTGGTACGCGACCCAGGAACTCCGCTACGTCGAGGAAGAGTAACCCCGCCCACCCCGAACGGCCCCGAACGGCCCGGAACGGCCCCGACGACCGCGCACCGGCTTGCCCTGGTGAGTTAGCCTAACCTAGGTTAGGCTAACCCCGTGTACTTTGACATACTGATGCTGCGCGTGCTCCGCGACCAGCCGCGGCATGGGTACGAGATCAAGAAGCAGGTCGAGCGGATCCTGGGCGGCCGGTCGATCAACAACAACGTGCTCTACCCGGCGCTGCGCCGGTTCGAGGAGCAGGGCGCGATCGAGCGGGCGGCGGCCGAGGCCGACCCGGGCCGCCCGCCGCGGAACGTGTACCGCCTCACCGACACCGGCCATGACCTGTTCCAGTCGATGATCCGCGACGCCGACCCAGCACTGCTGGCCGACGACAACGAGTTCCAGCTGCGCGTCTCGTTCTTCGCCGACGTGCCACCCGAGGACCGGCTGCGGATCATCGGGGTGCGCCGGGACATCGTGCAGGCCCGGATCGAGCACCTCGATTCGCTCCGGCCGGACGCCCAGGCCGAACCCTGGGGGCTGCGGGTGATGGACTTCCACCGGGACAACGCCCGCCGCGAACTGCACTGGCTGGCCGACCTGGCCACCGCGGCGGCCGCGGGGACGCCGTGACCGCCGCCCGGGCCGCCCCCGGGACCGGGACCCGTACCAGGACCGGTACCGGTGCCGGCCGGCCAGGCGTCCCGGCCGGCGTGCTGCAAGTGGTCCTGCTGGCCGGCCCGATGCTCTCGATGATCGACTCCTCGGTGGTCAACGTGGCCGTGCCGGCCATCGTCACCGACCTGCACACCACGCTGGCCACCGCCGCCTGGTCGCTGAGCGGCTACCTGCTCGGCCTGGCCTGCGGGCTGGCCGCCAGCCCGTGGCTGGCCCGGCGGTTCGGCACCATGCCCGCCTACCGGGCCGCGCTGGCCGGCTTCGTGCTCGCCTCGGCCGCCTGCGCCGTGGTGCCCAGCGTGGGCTGGCTCATCGCGGCCCGGGTGGTGCAGGGCCTGCTCGGCGCGCCGATGGTGCCACTGGCCATGGGCCTGCTGCTGGGCCGGGACGGCGCGGCGAAGACCATGCCGCCCAGCGCGGGCATCATGCTGTTCGCCGCGCCGGCCCTCGGGCCGGCCCTCGGCGGCCTGCTCGTCGGGGCGTTCGGCTGGCGCTCGGTGTTCCTGATCAACCTGCCGGTCGGGCTGGCCGCGCTGGCCGGCCTGCGGCTGCTGCTCCGGCAGGCCCACGGCGAGCAGCGCGGCGACCCGTCGGCCCGGCTCGACCTGCCCGGTCTGGTCCTGCTCAGCGCGGGCCTGGGCCTGGCCACCTACGGTGCCAGCCAGGGCCCCAGCCACGGCTGGCTGTCCGCCGCGTCGGCCCCGGCCTGGCTGGGTGGGCTGGCCCTGATCGGCGGCTACCTGCTCTGGTACCGGCACCCGGGTCGCCGCGCGCCCGCGGTCAACCTGAGCGTGCTCGCCGCCCCGCGCCGGGTGCTCACCCTGGCGCTGGCCTGCGTGGCCAGCGTGGTGCTGTTCTCCGTGCTGTTCCTGGCCCCGGTCTACCTGCAGGACATCCAGCACCGGACGGCCGGCGTCACCGGGCTGGCCCTGCTGCCCCAGGGCGTGGTCATGGGCCTGGCCAGCTGGCTGGGCAGCGTGCTCATCGAGCGCGGCCGGGCCCGCCCGGCCATCATCGTCGGCAGCGTGGTCGGCGGGCTGGCCCTACTCGCCGTAGCCACCCTGGGCATGCTGCTGCTCGGCCCCAGCACCCCGGTCTGGGCCAGCGCCGCGCTGTTCTGCGGCCGCGGCGTCGCGCTCGGGCTGACCGTGCAGCCCCTAGTCATGGAGCTGGTCGGGGATCTGCCCGCGGATAAGCTGCCGGACGCCAACACGCTCTTCAGCATTACCGAACGCCTGTCCGGCTCCTTCGGGATCGCGCTGCTGGCCACGTACTACGCGCAGCGGGTCAGGATCACCGGCGTGCCGGTCGCGGCGTTCCACGACTGCGTGGTGCTGCTGGCCGCGGCGTCCGCGGCGGGCGCGCTGGCCGCGCTGGGCCTGCGGCGTGGCACGATGGGCACACCGCCAGATTGAGACCTTGTTCCAGGGAGATCCTCATGGACGCCGTCAGCAGTGTTCCGCAGCCCGTTAACGAGCCGGTCCGGCCGTACTCGCCGGGCAGTCCCGAGCGCGCCGCGGTGGAAGCCAAGATCAAGGAGCTGGCCGCCAGCCCGGCCGAGCTGACCATGACCGTGGCCGGGCAGCAGCGGATGGGCGGCGGCGAGCGGATCGCGGTGGTCCAGCCGCACAACCACGCCCACGTGCTCGGGCACCTGGCCAACGCCGACGACGTAGACGTGGCCGCGGCCATAAAGGCGGCCGCTGCGGCCGCCCCGGCCTGGCGGGCGATGTCCTTCGACGACCGGGCCGCGATCTTTCTCAAGGCGGCCGACCTGCTGGCCGGTCCGTGGCGGGCCACCATCAACGCGGCCACCATCCTGGGCCAGTCCAAATCGGTATACCAGGCCGAGATCGACGCGGCCTGCGAGCTGATCGACTTCTGGCGGTACAACGTGCACTTCGCCCGGCGGCTGCTGGCCGAGCAGCCGTCGTCCGCCCCGGGCGAGTGGGACCGGATGGAATACCGGCCGCTGGAAGGCTTCGTGCTGGCCATTACCCCGTTCAACTTCTCCTCGATCGCGGCCAACCTGCCCACCGCGCCCGCGCTGCTCGGCAACGTGGTGCTGTGGAAGCCGTCGCCCACCCAGCAGCTGTCCGCGCACTACACGATGCGGCTGCTGGAAGCGGCCGGGCTGCCGCCCGGCGTGATCAACCTGGTCACCGGGGACGGCCAGGCGGTGTCCCGGGTCGCGCTGCCGCACCCGGACCTGGCCGGCATCCACTTCACCGGGTCGACCCGGACGTTCCAGCACCTGTGGCGCACCGTGGGGGAGAACATCGCGGGCTACCGCGGCTACCCCCGGCTGGTCGGCGAGACGGGTGGCAAGGACTTCGTGATCGCGCACCCGTCGGCTGACCCGGACGTGCTGTCCGTGGCGCTGCTCCGTGGGGCGTTCGAATACCAGGGGCAGAAGTGCTCGGCGGCGTCCCGGGCCTACGTCGCGCGCTCGGTGTGGGCGCGGATGGAGGACTCGTTCCTGGCCCAGGTGGACTCGCTGACCATGGGGGACGTATCGGCCGACCTGTCGCTGTTCCTCGGCGCGGTGATCGACGCCCGGGCCTTCCACCGGCTCTCTGACGTGCTGGCCAGCGCCCCGAGCAGGCCGTCGATCCGGGTGCTGGCGGGCGGGAACGCCGACGGCGCGCAGGGCTACTTCGTGCAGCCGACCGTGCTGGAATGCTCGGACCCGACGGACGAGGTGTTCCGCACCGAGTACTTCGGCCCGATCCTGGCCGTGCACGTATTCGACGACCAGCGCTACGACGAGGTGGTGGCCCAGGCGGCCAACGTGGCCCCGTACGCGCTGACCGGCTCGATCATCGCCCAGGACCGGGCGGCGATCGCGGCCGCGGCCGAGGTGCTGCGGTACTCGGCGGGCAACTTCTACATCAACGACAAGCCGACCGGCGCCGTGGTCGGCCGCCAGCCGTTCGGCGGGGCCCGGGCCAGCGGCACCAACGACAAGGCCGGCTCGATCTGGAACCTGACCCGGTGGGTGAACGCGCGGGCCATCAAGGAACTGTTGGCCCCGCCCACCGACTACCGGTACCCGTACATGGGCTGACACCGCACGCCCGATTAGCGGTGTACATCGCTGCCCCTATAAGGGCAGCGATGTACACCGCTGACGTTGCGCAGCTCCCGGCGGTCCCCTTCGCGCTACGCTGGCCCCGCGCGCCGCGCCGAGACCCAACCCCGGAGGCTTCCATTCACCGCCTCGTCCTTTGGAATATCGACCTGACCCTGCTCGACGTGGGACGGGTCACCCGGGATGCCTATGTCGAGGCGTTCCGCCGGGTCACCGGGCGGCCGCTGGTCCAGCTGCCGCAGCTGGCCGGCCGGCTGGAGTCGGGGATCTTCTTCGACGCGCTGGCCCTGAATGGTGTCAGTGTCCCGCCCGGCCCCGCCAGTCAGGAACTGCTCGTCCGGTTCAGCCACGAGCTGGCCAGCGCGTTCGCCGCCCGCCAGGACGACCTCACCGAGCGGGGCCGGCTGCTGCCCGGCGCCGCCCAGGCGGTAGCCGACGTGGGCACCCTGCACGGCGTGGTGCAGACCGTGCTGACCGGCACCATCCGGCCGAACGCGGTGCTGAAGCTGCGCGCGTTCGGCCTGGACCGGTTCTTCGACACCGAGGTGGGCGGCTACGGCTCGCAGGTATACCCGAAGGGCGCGCAGCTGCTGATGACCCGGTCCCGGGCGGCCGAGAAGTACGGCGTGGCGTTCGGTGAGGACGCCACCGTGTATATCGCCGACTCGACCCGGGACGTCGAAGCGGCCCGGGCCGGCGGAGCCCGCTGCCTGGCCGTGGCCAGCGGCCGGTCCTCGGTCAGTGAGCTCCGCGCGGCCGGCGCGGACGCGGTGTTCGCTGACCTGACCGACACGGCCGCCGTGCGGGCCGCGGTGGACCGGCTCACCCTGGCCGCCGCGGGGTAACCGGGCGCGGCGTATCTTGACCCCGTGGCTGGGGACGGAGCGCCTGAGGGTGCCGCGGAGCCGGCCGCGGAGCCGCCCGCCGTCTCGCTGCGCACCATCGCCCGGGAATGGGGCCGGATCGGCTGCCTCGGCTTCGGCGGGCCGCCCGCGCACATCGCGCTGCTCCGCCAGCTCTGTGTCGAGGACCGGGGCTGGCTGCCGGCCAGCGAGTTCGAGGACGGCATCGCCGCCTGCAACCTGCTGCCCGGGCCGGCCTCCACCCAGCTGGCCATCTTCTGCGCCTGGCGGCTGCGCGGCACCGCCGGGGCGCTGATCGGCGGGCTGTGCTTCATCCTGCCCGGCCTGGTGATCATCCTCGGCCTGGCCGCGGTGTTCCTGGCCCAGCACCCGCCCGGCTGGATCCGCGGCGCCGCGTCCGGCGCCGGCGCCGCCGTCCCCGCCGTAGCGGTAGCCGCCGCCATCGGCCTGGCCCCCGCCTCGTGGCAGCGCATGACGCGCTCGGGCACAAGTGTGCGCGCGGCCCATGCCCGATGGGTGGGATATGCGCTGGCGGGTGGGGTGGCGGCGGCCACGGTGGGGCCGTGGCTGGTGCTGGTGCTGGCCGCCTGCGGGCTGGCCGAGACCGCGCTGACCAGCAGGCGGGCCAGGCCGGACCAGCCACCCCCGGACCAGCCACCCCCGGACCAGCCACCCCTGGGTCAGCCACCCCCGGACCAGCCACCCCTGGGCCAGCCACGTCCGGACCGGCCACCCCCGGGCCGCGGCGCGCTGCTGCTGCCGCTGGCCGCGGTGCCGGTCACCGGCGGGCTGCTCGCGGTGGCCTGGGTGGCGCTCAAGGTGGGCGCGCTGTCCTACGGCGGCGGCTTCGTGATCATCCCGCTGATGCAGCACGACGCGGTGCACACCTACCACTGGATGACCGCCGCCCAGTTCCTCGACGCGGTCGCGCTGGGCCAGGTCACCCCGGGGCCGGTGGTGCAGACCGTCGCGGTGGTCGGCTACGCGGCGCACGGCGTGGCCGGCGGCCTGCTCGCCTCGGCCGTCGCGTTCGCTCCGTCGTTCCTGTTCGTGCTGGGCGGCGGCCGCTACTTCGACCGGCTCCGCCGGAACGTGCGGGTGCAGGCGTTCCTGACCGGGGCTGGGCCGGCGGCCATCGGCGCCATCGCCGGGGCGGCCATCCCGCTGGCCGTGGCCCTCGCCCACGTCTGGCAGTTCGGCCTGCTGGCCCTGGCCGCGGTGTGGCTGATCGGGCTGCGCCGCGGCGTGGTCAGCGGCATCCTCGGCGCGGCCGGGCTGGGCGTGCTGGCCTTCCTGGCCGGCGCGCCAGTGGGATAGATCACCTGGTCCGCTGCGCGCGGGCAGATTGCGCGCCCGGGGCTGACCGCCGATGCTGGGCCTATGCCAGGAGACGAGGACGTCACCGCGCTGCTCGGCGCCGGGTACGGCGCGGTGCTCTGGGAACCGGGGCCGGAGGTCATCGAGCAGGCCCAGATCACCCGGTACCAGCGCTGGCTGGCCGGGCAGCGGGGCGTGGCCACCGGCAGCTACGCCGAGCTGTGGGACTGGTCGGTGGACGAGCCCGCCGCGTTCTGGGATTCGCTCTGGGACTACTTCGGCGTGCTCGGCCAGCGTGCCACCGGCCCGGCGCTGACCGGCCAGCTACCGGACGCCGAGTGGTTCCCTGGCGCCACGCTCAACTACGCGCGGAACGCGCTGCGCCTGGCCAGCACCGACCCTGACCGGGTGGCCGTCATCGCCGCCGCCGAGGACGGCGAGCCGCGCAGCATCACGTACGGCGAGCTGGCCGCGGAGGTGACCCGGGTCCAGGCCGCGCTGCGCGAGCTCGGCGTGACCCGCGGCGACCGGGTGGCCGGCTACCTGCCGACCGTGCCCGAGGCGCTGATCGCGCTGCTGGCCACGGCCAGCCTCGGCGCGATCTGGTCGTCCTGCTCGCCGGACTTCGGCGCGCACAGCGTGATCGACCGGTTCGCCCAGATCACCCCGAAGGTACTCGTCGCCGTGCCGGGCTACCGCTACAACGGACGGGCGTTCGGCCGAGAAGATGCCCTGGCCGAGATCGTCGCCGGGCTGCCCGGCCTGAGTGCGGTGATCATGGTGGGCGGCCCTGCTGCCGGACCGGCCGCCGGACCGCCGCTGACCACGGCTGCGGCGCAGGCCGGGGCCAGCCTGCTGCGCTGGGACCAGCTCCCGGGCGCGGGCGGCGGGCCGCTGGAATTCGCGGACGTGCCGTTCAGCCACCCGCTGTGGGTGCTGTACTCGTCCGGCACCACCGGGCTGCCCAAGGCGATCATGCACGGGCACGGCGGGGTGGTGCTGGAACACCTCAAGGCGCTGTCGCTGCACCAGGACCTCGGGCCCGGCTCGGTGTTCTTCTGGTACACCACCACCGGCTGGATGATGTGGAACTACCTGGCCGGCGGGTTGCTGGTCGGCGCGACCGTGCTGCTCTACGACGGCAGCGCCACCTACCCGGGCACCGACGCGCTGTGGCGGCTGGCCGCCCGGACCGGGGTGACCTACTTCGGCACCGGCGCGCCGTACCTGCTGGCCTGCGCCAAGGCCGGGCTGCCGGTGGGCCGCGAGCTGGACCTGTCCGCGGTGCGCGGCATCGGCTCCACCGGGTCGCCACTGCCGCCGGAGGGTTTCGACTGGGTATACCGCGCGGTCGGCGCCGACCTGCTGCTCGGCTCGTTCTCCGGCGGCACCGACCTGTGCACCGGGTTCGTCGGGCCGTCGCCGCTGCTCCCGGTGCGGGCCGGCATCATCGCCGGCCGCTGCCTGGGCGCCCGGGTCGAGGCGTTCGACGAGTCCGGCAAGCCGGTCACCGGCCAGATCGGCGAGCTGGTCATCACCGCGCCGATGCCGTCCATGCCGGTCGGCTTCTGGAACGATCCCGGCGGCGAGCGGTACCACGCCAGCTACTTCGCCGCCTATCCCGGGGTGTGGCGGCACGGGGACTGGATCACCATGCTGCCCGACGGCGGGTGCGTGATCTACGGGCGCTCGGATGCCACGCTGAACCGGGGCGGGGTGCGGATGGGCACCAGCGAGTTCTACCGGGTCGTGGAGCGGCTGCCGGAGATCACCGACAGCCTGGTGGTGGACACCGGGCAGCTGGGCAGCCCGGGACGGCTGGTGCTGTACGTGGTGCTGGCCGAGGGCTGCCGCCTGGACGAGGAGCTGACCGGGCGGATCCGCGGCGCGCTGCGCGGCGAGCTGTCCCCGCGGCACGTGCCGGACGAGATCCACCAGGTGCCCGGCGTGCCGCGCACGCTGTCCGGCAAGAAACTCGAGGTCCCGGTGCGCAAGATCCTGCTCGGCACGCCGGTGGCCCAGGCCGCCGACCCGGACGCGCTGGCCAACCCGGAGGTGCTGGCGCTGTTCGCGAGCCACGCTGACCACGCGTACAGTCGGGACGAAGTGCAGCGCGGCAAGAATGGTGATTGAGGAGCGTTATCGGGTGACAACACCACAACGGCGTGGTGCGGACGTATCCAGTTCGGCCTCCTCAGCGCGGCTGGCCTCGCCAAGCCCACGCAACTTCGGCGAGGAAGGCGGGCTGCTCACCTACGGCAGCTACCTGCGGCTGCCCGAGCTGCTCGCACAGCAGGTGCCGCAAGCCGACCCACCCGCCCACGACGAGCTGCTGTTCATCACCGTGCACCAGGTCTACGAGCTGTGGTTCAAGCAGCTGCTGCACGAGCTGGAGGCGGTCCGGGACGCGATGACGGCCGGCCAGACCTGGCGGGCCCGGCACCTGCTGCGCCGGGTGCACGCGGTGGACCGGCTGCTGATCGCGCAGGTGGACATCCTGGAGACGATGACCCCACAGGACTTCATGGAGTTCCGCACGCTGCTGGCCCCGGCCAGCGGGTTCCAGTCGGTGCAGTTCCGCGAGCTGGAGTTCCTGGCCGGGCTCAAGGACGAGCGGTTCGTGGCCCGGTTCCGCGGCCCGACCGACGCGGAACGTGACCGGCTGCGCCGCCGCCTGGCCGAGCCGAGCATCTGGGACGCCTACCTGACGCTGCTGGCCGCCCGCGGGCTGGCCGCCGGGTCTGACCCGGAGGTGCTGGACTCGCTGACCGTGGTGGCCCGGGACCGGGCCCGGTACGACGACCTCTGGCAGCTGGCCGAGGACCTGCTCACCCACGATGAGCTGGCCGGGCTGTGGCGGGCCCGGCACGTGGTCATGGTGGAGCGGCAGATCGGCACCAAATCCGGCACCGGCGGGTCGACCGGGGCGCCGTACCTGCGGTCCCGGGTGCCGATTCGTTACTACCCCCTGCTCTGGGAACTGCGGGACGTGCTGTGACCACTTGGAGCGTGACTACCTATGTCGGATAACCGGGATGCCCTGCTGGCCGAGGCGGCTCAACTGGCCAAATCGTCCGGGCAGGCGGACGTGGGCGTCGGTGACCTGCTGAGCTATTTCCGCGCCTACTACCGGCACGTCCCGGACGAGGACCTGGCCGCGGCCGGGGCGGGCCCGGTGGCCGCGGTGGCCGTGGAGCAGGCCCGGCTGGCCGCGGACCGGCCGCAGGGCCGGGCCCTGATCCGGGTCGGCCAAGGCGGCTCGGTGGCCGCGTTCGACCCGTCCAGCACGGTGATCGACATCAGCACCGACGACATGCCGTTCCTGGTCGACTCGGTGACGATGGAACTGACCCGGCACGGGGTGACCAGCTACCGCATCGTGCACCCGCAGTTGCTGGTCCGCCGGGACGTGGCCGGGGCGCTGCGCCAGGTGTCCGGGCCGCTGGACGCCAGCCGGAATGGCCACGACGAGCTGGCCGAGTCCTGGACGCACATCGAGGTCGACGTTCGGGCCTGCGATGTGCCGCTGCCCGGGCTGGAAAAGGACCTGCACCGGGTGCTGCACGACGTCCGGGTATCGGTCGAGGACTACCCGCGGATGCAGGCCAAGGCCACCTGGCTGGCCGACCGGCTGTCCGCCGAGGGGGCCAGCGCGCCGGCCGAGACCATCGCGCTGCTGCACTGGCTGGCCGACAACCACTTCACGTTCCTCGGCTACCGGGAGTACGACCTGGTGGACGACCCGGAGATGGCCCTGAAGGCCGTGCCGGGCACCGGGCTCGGCATCCTGCGGCACGACCGGCCGGGGTCGAAGTCGTTCGGCGCGCTGCCGCCCGAGGTCCGTGCCCGGGCCAAGGAGCCGGTCCGGCTCATCATCACCAAGGCGAACTCCCGGTCCACCGTGCACCGGCCGAACTACCTGGACTATATCGCGGTCAAGCGGGTGGACGAGGCCGGGCAGATCAACGGCGAGTACCGGTTCCTCGGGCTGTTCACGCAGGCCGCCTACCACGAGAGCATCACCCGCATCCCGGTGCTCCGGCGCAAGCTGGCCAGCGTGCTGGACGCGGCCGGGGTGGCCGCGGACAGCCACGACGGGCAAGACCTGACCGAGATCCTGGAGGGCTACCCGCGCGAGGAGCTGTTCCAGATCACGCCGCAGGAGCTGGTCCCGATCGCGCTCGGCGTGCTGGCCCTGCGCGAGCGGCGGCAGACCCGGCTGTTCCTGCGCCGGGACCGCTACGGGCGGTACATGTCCTGCCTGGTCTACCTGCCCCGGGACCGGTACACCACCGCGGTGCGGCTGCGTGCCCAGGAGGTGCTCCGGCAGGCGTTCGGCGGGGTGGCCGTGGAGTACAGCGCGACGGTGGGCGAGTCGGCGGTGGCCCGGCTGCACGTCGTGGTGCGGGCCGAGCCCGGCACCCGGCTGCCCGAGGTGAACACGGCCGAGCTGGAAGCCAAGCTAGCCGCCGCGGTCCGGTCCTGGGACGAGGACCTGGCCGCCGCCGCGCACGAGCAGCTGGGCGAGGTGGGGGCCAAGACGCTGCTCAGCATCTGCTCGTCGGCCATCCCCGAGACCTACAAGGCCGACGTGCCCGCCGTGTACGCGCTGGATGACCTGAGTCAGATCGTCCGCATGCTGGACTCCGGCGAGCAGGTCGCGTTCGAGATGTGGGAGGCCGAGGGGTTCTCCGGCGGGGTGCCGGTGGAGGATGCCCCGCCCGGCCGCCCGCTGGTCTGGCGGCTGACCATCTACCGGACCGGGTCGCCGATCACGCTGACCGACGTGCTGCCCCGGCTGCAGCACATGGGCCTCGAGGTGGTGGACGAGCACCCGTACGAGTTCAAGGGCCCGGGGCTGGCCACGCCGTTCTGGATCTACGACTTCGGGCTGCGCCGCAGCGGGTCGGGCAGCTCGGCCACGGTGCCCGCGCCGAGCGCGGTCAAGGGCCTGTTCGAGGACGCGCTGGCCGCGCTGTGGCGCGGCCAGATCGAGGACGACGGGTTCAACGCGCTGGTCCTCGATGCGCACCTGAGCTGGCGGCAGATCTCGATGCTGCGCGCCTACGCCAAGTACCTGCGCCAGGCGGGCACCCGCTTCAGCCAGGACTACATCGAGCGGGTGCTGCGCTCCAACACCACGGTGACCCGGCTGCTGGTCCGGCTGTTCGAGTCCCGGTTCGACCCGGCCCGGCAGGCCGGCCAAGCCGAGCGCAGCGAGGCCATCACCGAGGAGATCCGCGGCGAACTGGACGACGTCGCGGTGCTCGATCACGACCGGGTGCTGCGCGGCTACCTGGCGCTGATCCTGGTCACACTGCGCACCAACTACTTCGCCGCGCCCAAAGTAGACCCGGCCGCGGTGCCGTACCTGGTGGTCAAGCTGGACGCGGCCCAGGTGCCCGACCTGCCCGCGCCGCGGCCGCAGTACGAGCTGTTCGTCTACTCGCCGCGGCTGGAAGCGGTGCACCTGCGGTTCGCCGCGGTGGCCCGGGGCGGGCTGCGCTGGTCGGACCGCAGCGAGGACTTCCGCACCGAGATCCTCGGCCTGGCCAAGGCCCAGGAGGTGAAGAACTCGGTCATCGTGCCGTCCGGGGCCAAGGGCGGCTTCGTCTGCAAGCGGCTGCCGGACGCCGCCGACCGCGAGGCGTACCAGGCCGAGGTGCTGGCCTGCTACCGCACGTTCATCAGCGCCATGCTCGAGGTGACCGACAACCTGCACGCGGGCCAGGTGGTGCCGCCGCCCGGCGTGGTCCGGTACGACACCGACGACCCGTACCTGGTGGTCGCGGCGGACAAGGGCACGGCCACGTTCTCCGACACGGCCAACGAGATCGCCATCAGCTACGGGTTCTGGCTGGGCGACGCGTTCGCGTCCGGCGGGTCCGAGGGCTACGACCACAAGAAGATGGGCATCACCGCGCGCGGCGCCTGGGAGTCGGTCAAGTTCCACTTCGCCACGCTCGGCGTGGACACCCAGACCACCGACTTCACCGTGGCCGGCATCGGTGACATGTCCGGCGACGTGTTCGGCAACGGGATGCTGCTGTCCCGGCGCATCAAGCTGGTCGCCGCGTTCGACCACCGGCACGTCTTCCTGGACCCGGTGCCGGACCCGGAGGTGAGCTTCGCGGAACGGCAGCGGATGTTCGCGCTGCCCCGGTCCTCCTGGGCCGACTACGAGCCCGCGCTGATCTCGGCGGGCGGCGGGGTGTGGCCGCGCAGCGTGAAGTCGGTCCCGGTGTCCGAGCCGGCCCGCCAGGCGCTCGGCCTGGCCGATGATGTCCGCGCGCTGTCACCGGACCAGCTGATCTCGGCCATCCTGGCCGCGCCGGTGGACCTGCTGTGGAACGGCGGGGTCGGCACCTACGTTAAGGCCAGCAGCCAGTCGCACCGGGACGCCGGGGACCGGGCCAACGACGCGGTGCGCATCGATGCCACCGCGGTCCGCGCCAGGGTGATCGCTGAGGGCGGCAACCTGGGCGTGACCCAGGCCGGCCGGATCGAGTACGCGCTGGCCGGCGGCCTGATCAACACCGACTTCATCGACAACTCGGCCGGCGTGGACACCTCCGACCACGAGGTGAACATCAAGATCCTGCTGGCCGAGAGCGTGAGCCGCGGCGAGCTCACCCCGGACCAGCGCAACCGGCTGCTGCAGGAGATGACCGACGAGGTCGCCGACCTGGTGCTGCCGGACAACTACCACCAGAACCGGGCGCTGGCCTCGTCCCGGGCACAGGCCGCGGAGATGCTGCACGTGCACAGCCGGATGATGCGCAAGATGGCCCGGGACGGGCGGATCAGCCGCCGCCTGGAGGTGCTGCCCGGAGACAAGGAAGTTGCCGAACGCCGGTCCGCGGGACTGGGGCTGACCACACCCGAGTTTGCCGTGCTGCTAGCCCAGGTCAAGATCGGAGCCGAGCAGGAGATGCTGGCTTCGGCGCTGCCCGACGACCCGTACCTGCGGTCGGTGCTCACCGGGTACTTCCCGGCGCCGCTGCGGGAGAAGTTCGCCGGGCAGATGGATGCGCACCCGCTGCGCCGGGAGATCATCACCACCGCGGTGGTCAATGACATGGTGGACCGGTCCGGGACCACGTTCCTGTTCCGGATGAACGAGGAGACCGGGGCGTCGGTGCCCGACATTACGGCCGCGTACCTGGTCGCCCGGCAGGTCTTCGACATGGCCGGGTTCTGGGCCCAGGTGGAGGGGCTGGACGGCGTGGTGGACGTGCCCACCCAGCTGGACATGCTGCTGGAGGGGCACAAGCTGACCGAGCGGGGCACCCGGTGGCTGCTGCACAACCGGCGGCCGCCGTTCGATATCGCGGAGACCATCGACTTCTTCTCCGGCGGCGTGCTCTCCGTCACCTCCGGGCTGCCCAAGCTGCTCACCGGCCGGGACCGGTCCGAGTTCACCAGGCGGCTCGACTCGTTCACCGCCCGCGGGGTGCCGCATGCGCTGGCCGAGCGGGTGGCCGGGATGGTGCCCGCCTACTCGGCGTTCGACCTGGTAGAGATCGCCGCGGCGGTCGGCCGCAGCGTGGATGAGACCGCGGAGGTCTACTTCGACCTGGCCGACCGGCTGCAGATCGCCCGGCTGCGGGACCGGATCACCGCGCTGCCCCGGGACGACCGGTGGAACACGATGGCCCGGGCCGCGCTGCGCGACGATCTGTACGCTGCACACGCCGCGATCACCCGGGACGTGCTCGAAGTGACCGGCCCGGGCCGCCCGGAGGAGCGGCTCGGTGTCTGGGTGGAGCGGAACGGCACCGCGGTCAGCCGGGCCACGCAGACCCTGACCGAGATCTGGGAGAGCGACCGGTTCACCGTGGCTATGCTGTCCGTCGCGGTCCGCGCGATTCGGACACTCGTCACAGCAAGTGCGCTTCCCGAACATCCTGGGTGAGTTGGCGGGCGATCGTCCTTTCGAATGCCCGCGCTCGCGTAGGCTTTCCCGCATGGCAGGTACCGATCCCGCAAATGAACTCTCGGAACTGTCGTCGACGCTTACCAGCGTGGAGTCCGTCCTCGACCCCGAGGCCATGCGGCGTGAAGCTGACAACCTGAGGGCACGCGCCGCCGACCCCGGGCTCTGGGACGACCAGGAGAAGGCCCAGGCGGTCACCCGCCGGCTCTCCTACCTGGAGGGGGAACTGAGCCGGCTGGACAGCCTGCGGCGCCGCCTCGACGACACCCGGGTGATGTTCGAACTGGCCGAGAGTGAGCACGACGAGCCGACCCGCGAAGAGGCCACCCGCGATCTCACTGCGCTCCGCAAGGAGATCGACCAGCTCGAGGTCCGCACGTTGCTGTCCGGCGAATACGACGCCCGGGAGGCGCTGATCACGATCAACGCCCAGGCGGGCGGGGCCGACGCGGCCGACTGGGCGGAGGGGCTGCGGCGCATCTACCTGCGCTGGGCCGAGCGGCATGGCTACCCGAGCGAGATCTACGACACGTCCTACGCGGAAGAGGCGGGCATCAAGTCCACCACCTTCGCCATCAAGGCGCCGTACGCCTACGGCACGCTGCGCGGCGAGCACGGCACGCACCGGATGGTGCGCATCTCCAAGTACGACAACCAGGGCCGCCGGCAGACCTCGTTCGCCGGGGTGGACGTTATCCCGGTGGTGGAGCAGGCCGACCACATCGACATCCCGGAAGACGAGATCCGGGTGGACGTCTACCGCTCCAGCGGGCCCGGTGGCCAGGGCGTGAACACCACCGACTCCGCGGTGCGGCTGACCCACTTGCCTACCGGGATCGTGGTGTCCTGCCAGAACGAGCGCAGCCAGATCCAGAACAAGGCCACCGCGATGGCGGTGCTCCAGGCCAAGCTGCTGGAACGCAAGCGGGCCGAGCAGGCGGCCAAGATGGCTGAGCTGCGCGGAGACTCCTCCGGCAGCTGGGGCACGCAGATCCGAAATTACGTGCTACACCCGTACCAGAACGTCAAGGACGTGCGCACCGGCTTCGAGACCGGGAACACCGCCGCGGTGATGGATGGCGAGATCGACGACTTCATCGAGGCCGAGATCAGGTGGCTGCGCAAGAATCCCACGGGGTGACCGCGCGGGCCGGCCGGGTGAGCGCAGCGGGCTAGTCGGCCGAAGGTCAGTGCGCGAGCTGTAGCGATAGGGCGAGCAGAGTGAGCGCGAGCAGGATGGCCAGGATCAGCGGCTTGCTCAGGCCGGAGTGATGGTGCACCTGGGCCCGTGCGGCCTGGCAGGCCGGGCAGCGCGCCTCGACCACAGGCCCCGCGCACTGCGCGCAGATCAAGTGTTCACAACTCACCTGGGTCCCTCCGGTCCGCGCCCCGCCCGGGCCAGTTCGGCAGTGTTGCCCGCTGCGAGCCGCATTCCCCCCTAGACTAGCCCGTGGTCAAACCGGACAGCCCCCCAGTTCCCGGATGGCCGTCTGGCAGCCGGATTCGGCCGCCTGGTCCGCATTTCCGTCGAGTGAGTGATGGGCCCTGTGATCCACTTCGATAACGTCACTAAGGCGTACCCGAGCCAGAGCCGGCCGGCCCTGGAGAACGTCACGATCGACGTCGAAAAGGGTGAGTTCGTCTTCCTGGTCGGCTCGTCCGGCGCGGGCAAGTCGACGTTCCTGCGGCTCGTCCTCAAGGAGGAGAAGCCGACCGAGGGCAAGATCCACGTGGCCGGCAAGGATCTCGCCCGGCTGACCAGCTGGAAGGTGCCCTACCTGCGGCGCCGGATCGGCTGCGTGTTCCAGGACTTCCGGCTGCTGCCCAACAAGAACGTCTACCAGAACGTGGCCTTCGCGCTGCAGGTGATCGGCAAGCCGCGCCGGTTCATCCGCAAGGTGGTGCCGGAAGTGGTGGACCTGGTCGGGATGGAAGGCAAGCACGACCGGATGCCGCACGAGCTGTCCGGTGGTGAGCAGCAGCGGGTAGCGATGGCCCGGGCGTTCGTGAACCGGCCGATGATCTTGCTGGCCGACGAGCCGACCGGGAACATCGACCCGGCCACCTCCATCGGGATTATGAAGGTTCTGGACCGGATCAACCGGACAGGGACTACGGTCGTCATGGCGACGCACGACGCGGCGATCGTGGACTCGATGCGCAAGCGGGTCATCGAGATCGAGTACGGCAAGATCGTGCGCGACCAATCACGCGGGGTGTACGGCCAGGCGTACTGACCAGCTCAGTGGCCCTCCCGCGGGCGACTGACGGGGTCTGGGCGGTACCGGATACCGAGGAATTACCGAGGGATTCAAGCAACCATGCGTGGACAGTTCCTGTTTTCGGAGGTCTGGACCGGCCTCCGGCGCAACCTCACCATGACGGTTGCGCTGGTTGTCGTGGTGGCGATCAGCCTGTCGCTACTCGGCACCGGGCTGCTGTTCGTCAAGCAGGTGGACAACACCCGGACCTACTGGCAAGGCCGGGTCCAGCTGTCGATCTACCTGTGCACCACGACCAGCGTGAGCCCGCAGTGCAAGCAGAACGGCCCGGCCACCCCGACCGAGCGGCAGCAGATCTACAACGACCTGCTGTCCCTGCGGTCGCACGGCGTGCAGCACGTCTACTACGAGTCGCAGGCCCAGGCGTTCGCCCGGTTCAAGCAGGACTTCGCCCAGGACAAGTCATTCGCCAGCCTGGTCACCCAGAACGAGATCCCGGACTCCTTCCAGGTCAAGCTGGCCAACGCGCAGGCCGACTACAACGTGGTGGCCGGCACCGTGCAGGGCCGCCCCGGGGTGGACAACATCGTCAACGTCCAGTCGATCCTGTCCAATTTCTACAAGCTGCTGAACGGGGCGCGGGACGCGGTCATCATCGTCGCGGTCATCCTGGTCATCGCGGCCATCCTGCTGGTCGCCAACACCATCCGGCTGTCCGCGTTCAACCGCCGCCGGGAGACCAGCATCATGCGTCTGGTTGGCGCGTCCAACTTCTACGTTCAGCTACCCTTCCTGCTAGAAGGAGTCATCGCGGGGATGTTCGGCTGGCTGATCGCAGCCGCGTTGCTCGTCGCAGTCAAGACGATGGGCCTGGATGCGCTGCAGCAGTACTTCCCCTACAACGTGCGGCTCAGCCTTGCCGACCTCATCGAGGTCATCGTCCTGGCCATGGTCATGGGAGTGGTGCTCTGTGGCGTCACGTCCTTCCTCACCCTCAGGCGTTATCTACGCGCCTGAGCCCGGCGGACGCTGAGCCATGGCATCCACTTCGCGGCAGCAGTCCACGGTCATCGCCCGCAACCGGCGGGCCCGGCACGACTACCAGATCGAGGACACCGTCGAGGGCGGTCTGGTGCTCACCGGGACCGAGGTGAAGTCGCTGCGGGCGGGCCGGGCGTCGCTGACCGATGGGTTTGCCCAGATCCAGGACGGTGAGATCTGGCTGCACGGGGTGCACATCCCCGAGTACACCCAGGGCACCTGGACCAATCATGAACCACGCCGGCCACGCAAGGTGCTGCTGCACCGCAGGGAGATCGACCGGTGGGCCAGCCAGACGGCAGAACGCGGGCTCACCATTGTGCCGTTGTCGCTGTATTTTAAAGATGGCCGGGTCAAGGTCGAATTGGCCCTGGCGCGCGGCAAACGTACCTACGACAAGCGTCACGACTTGGCCGAACGCGATGCTGCTCGGGAGGTGGAACGTGCCTTCCGGCGGCGGGGCTGATGGCGAAGCAGGCCGTGGCCTCCTACCGTAGACGTGGGGCGCACGCGGCTGCCCGCAAGCCCGCCGCGCCCGACGTCTCAGTCAAGCGTGATCCGCAGCCTGCCGTCGGCGGACACGCACCGCGCAGCGGCGGCGCCGGGGGAGTAGTGAGCGGCCTGCGCTCGAGGTCGCGGCAGCTGAAACTGGGGGCTGCCGGACTGGCGTGTGCCCTCTTGGTGGCCGGCGTCGCCACCGGAATCGCCGGCGGGGAGCCGTCCGCCGAGCCGGCCGCGCAGAACTTCCTGCTGGCCTGGGCGCAGGGCCAGTACAAGGAGGCGGCCGCGCTGACCACTGGGCCGCCCGGGCCGGTGACCACCGCGCTGCGCACCGCCTACCAGCAGCTGGGCGCGGCCGCCTACTACCTGTCGATGGGGCGGGTCAGCCAGCATTCCGGGGTCGCGACGGCCTATTTCCAGGCGTCGGTGGATCTGGGCCAGGACGGGGCGGCCTGGGACTATCAGGGTCATTTCACGCTGCGCAAGGTCGCCGGATCCTGGAAGGTGGTGTGGAGCCCGGCGGTGATCCACCCCGGGCTGCGCCAGGGCGAGCGGATGGCCGTGGTGACCCGGATGCCGAAGCGGGCGGGGGTGCTCGACGCGGGCGGCGGCTCGCTGATCCGGCTGTCCGCGGCGTGGATCGCCCAGGTGCGCCCGGGCCAGCTGAGCAACCCGGAGGCCACCGCCAGCGCGTTCGCCGATGCCACCGGGCTGGACGAGGAGCAGGTGCTCAGCGTGATCCGCGCGGCGCCGCAGTCGGCGCCGCTGTCCCTGCTGACCCTGGCGCCGTCCGCCTTCCACAAGCTGCGCCGCAAGCTCGACCGGGTGCCCGGGCTGACCATGCGCCGGGTGTCCCGCCGCCTGTTCAGCAGCGTGGCCAGCGACGTGACCGGGTCGGTCGGCACCGAGATCGCCCCAGCCCTGCAGGAGCAGGGCATCGCCTACCGGCCGGGCACCACGGTGGGCGTGTCCGGGCTGCAGCAGGTCTACCAGCGGATGCTGGCCGGCACGGCGCAGACCGAGGTGGTGGCGGAGAACGCGGCCGGCCACGTGTCCGTGCTGAAGATGTGGGACGGGCAGCGCGGCACCCCGGTACGCACCACCATCGACGGCGGTGTGCAGACGGCCGCGGACCGGGCACTGGCCGGCCAGTCGTCCGCCGCGGCCATCATCGCCGTGCAGGCGTCCAACGGGCACGTGCTGGCCGTGGCCAACCGGAACGCGGCCGGGGCCCCCAAGATCGACCCGCTGAACGGCCAGTTCCAGCCGGGGAACGCGTTCACCATCGTGTCCACCGCCGCGCTGCTGTCCGGCGGCCGGGTGTCGCTGGACACGCCGATCCCGTGCCGGGCCAGCACCAACGTGGGCGGCAAGACGTTCAGCAACGTGCCCGCCGCGCCCCGGCTCGGCGCGACGCCGCCGTTCAGCAGCGACTTCGAGCAGTCCTGCGGGACCGCGTTCACCACCCTGTCGCTCGGCCTGACCGGGTCCAAGCTGGCTACCAGCGCGTCGAACTTCGGGCTCGGCCTGGACTGGCGACTGCCGCTCAGCGCGTTCACCGGGTCGTTCCGGGCCGCGGTGACCCAGGCCGGCCTGGCCGCGAACACGGTCGGCCAGCAGGGTGTCGAGGTCAGCCCGCTGAACATGGCCCTGGTCGCGGCGGGCGTGGACGCGGGCACCTGGCACCCGCCGGTGCTGGTCACCTCGCCGCCTGACCCCGGGCTGAGCCCACGCGCGGTGGCCGGCGCGCAGACCGTGGGGGCGCTGCGCCAGCTGATGCGGGCGGTGGTGACCAACGGCGCCGCGCGGTCCGCCAACCTGCGCGGTGTCCCGGTGTCCGGCCAGGTCGGCACGGCCCAGGTCACCCCGGGCAGCAAGTGGTGGGCCCACTGGTTCGTCGGGTACCGGGGCGGTGTGGCGTTCGCCGTGCTGCAGCTGACCAAGGGCTCCGGCGGCTCGGCCGTCCCGCTGGGCCGGTCATTCCTGAGTGGTATGGGCGGTTAAGGCCCCGACCCTGCCGGTCGACCCCCGCGGGATGCCCAGGGGCTGGAATTCGGGTTGGCCTCCGGGTGTTGACTCCAGTACCGTCGTGAGTCACCGTGTTCTGATCGGCTGGCTCACGGCAGTTTGACAACTCCACAAGGGTTACCCACAGGGGGTGACTGGCTTCGACTTCAGTGGTTGAGCTAGGGGAAGCGAGCCGAGGACGGCGGACATAACCTCGTTAATACTGTGACCGCACATTAATAAGTGCCAATGTTAAGCGCACTCACCTCGCCCTCGCGGCCTAAATAACCGCGAGCTAGGGGTTGTCAGCCCGGGAACGCCTCCGGCCCGGTGTCTGGCATCAGCTAGGAGGATCAACCGGTCGGCCCGGTCGCGGGGCCGAGCGGGACACTAAACAGTGACTGAGCCCGTCGGCGGCCTGCCTGCAGGACTGCCGGGGCTGAGAAAAGCGACGCAGGCTGCGCTCGGAGAAGCCCTGGTGACGCACTGAAGGACGCGGGTTCGATTCCCGCCACCTCCACGACCCGGCCCATGGCGCCCGGCGACCTCGTGTCGCCCGGCTGCCATGGGCCGCACTGTTTCCCGGGGCACCGTATGCCGTCTCGCCTGCCACATCAGCCACACCCGCACGGGACGTCAGCGTGGGCATGAGCACAGGCTGGCGAGTGCCTGGGTGGGGCGGTTAGGGCTGGTTGGCGGGGGCTAGGCCGGCCAGGCGGCACTGGGTGCGGGTCAGCCGGGACAGGTTGTCGTTGTGGCTGAACGCGCTCTGGCACAACGCGCGGGCCTTGGCGCCGCAACTGTGGCTGAGCGCCCCGCCAGTGGAACTGACCACGTTCAGGTTGACGCAGCCGTTCCGGGACGGTCCGTAGCTGCTCTTGCCGACGACTGACCAGATGCCCACCCCGGCCAGCACGGCCACCAGGACCACGCCGATCATGCCCAGCACCCACTTGCCGCGTGGGCTGAGCGACTCACCGAAGTGACCAGGGTTGCGGCCCGCCATGCATAGCGAGCATAAGGCAAACGTCAGGTAAAGGCTGCCCGGCGGGGGGCCTGGCGGCCCGATGAGGAAGTATGTCCATGAGCAGTACGCCCACCGTCCAGGGAGGCGAACGTGGTCTTTGCCGGGCAGTTCGCCGGGAGAATTGACGGATGACTGAGCCGGGATCGACCGAACCAGGCGGCGGGCCCGGGTCCGGCCGGGACGTATCGGGCGGCGGGCGGTTGCAGCGCGGTTTCGAGCAGGGGCTCTCGCTGGCCCAGCTCACCGTGCTGCTCCCGGTCGTGGTGCTGTTGCTGTCCGCGTTCGGCGCGTTCGTCTACGGCACCGTGGTCGTGGTCCACTTCGTGCTGGATATCGTCGCCGAGCCGTTCGCCGTGCACAACCTGCGGCTGTTCCTGACCGAGATCGACCTGTACCTGATCGGCGCCACGCTCATGATCGCCGCGTTCGGCTTCTATGAGCTGTTCGTGGCCAAGGTGGGCGAGGCGGGCGGGCGGCGGCCGCTGCCGCTGCCGGCCTGGCTGGAGATGAGCGACCTGGACGACCTCAAGGCGCGGGTCATCTCCATGATCATCCTGGTCACCGCGGTGAGCTTCACCGACGTCGTGCTGGAGTTCGGCCACGCGCTCGACGTGCTGTACCTGGGCGCGGGCGTGGCCATCTTCATCGGGGCACTCACCGTCTACCTGCGGTTCGGCTCGAGCCGCAACCGCGACTGAGTGGCGGCGGAGGCTAGAACCGCCGGGCGAACCGGCGTAGCGACGAGGCCAGGGCCCGTTCGGCCAGTGGCTGGACCACGGCTGCCACCAGGCGGCCCAGCCCGGCCGGCAGCGGCAGCCGCAGCTGCTCGGTCCAGCGGAACTCGGACGCCGCGCCGTCCGCGCGTACCTCGAAGATGCCCACCCCGCGGATCAGCCGGCCGGTGTGCTCGACCACGCAGCGGCGCGGCGGGTCCCATTCGGTGATCACCATGGTGTCGGTGAAGCCGACCGGGCCCACCCCGGTCCAGCCGGTCACCGCGGCGCCCACACCCTGCCCGCCGTGCACCCGGGTAGCCCAGATCCACTCGCGCTGCTGGGACCAGTCGGTGACGGCCTGCCACACCTGCTCGGCGTCGGCCCGCACCCGGACCTGGGCGGTGACATCCAGTGGGCTGCTCACGCCGACCAACCTAGCGAACAGCCGCGGCTGGTCACTGGGGGTGGCAGCCGACCGTGGCCGCATACTTGCCGAACGGCAGCCGGTATTCCGCGGCGGCGCCCGGGTTGCTCAGCATGATGTCGAACACCCAGCGGTGATCCAGGTAGAACCAAGTGTCCACCGACTGGGATCCCTCGACGACGTAGCGGACCAGCCAGCGGCCGTGCGGGCCCCGGGCCGCGCTCTCCACCCGAACCGGGGCGCCGGTGGGTGCGGTCGGGCACTCCAGGTGCCGCCGGATGTACTCGGCCCGGGAGATGATCGCCTGGCTGCGGGCGTCCCAGCGGTCGTAGACTGCGCCGTACCGGCCGCTGTCATAGTCCGTGTTGAACACCTGGGCGATGCGCAGCAGCGCGGCTACGGTCCCCGGATCGGGCGGCCAGGTCCTGGTAGCAGCGGGCGTGCTGGCCGGGCGACTGGCTGGCGCCGTGTGGCCTGCGCTGGCCGCTGGCCTGGCCGGCGCCGAGCAGGCCACCAGCGCCAGGCAGCCCGCCAGCACTGCGCAGCCGGCCTGCACTGCGCGGCCGGCCAGTGGGCGCGTCCGCATCACGTCACCTCCGGGTCCGGCGATCACCATACTGGCCGGGTGGCCGCAGGGCTTGCGGGAGGGCCGCGCGGCTTTGCGGCGGCCCGGGTCTATCTTCTCGCGGTGGCCGGGCTCACCGTCATCCCGGCCCGCATCGGCGCCCGCCGTTCCGTGGCCGAGATCCTGCAGGCCGAAACGCCCTGACCGGTTGGCCGCTCTGGACACGCCGGAACCGGCTGCCTATCCTTGACTGTATGGTCAGTCAAGATCTTCGCACGGCCGCGCCCCCGTCCACGTCCCCGGCCAGGCCTGCCGGATACCCGCCTGCCCCGCTGGACCTGGCCGGGGTCCGGGAGGCACTCCGCCCGTTCGGCCAGAGCAGGATGCTGCCCCGCGCCGCGTACGTGGACGAGGACGTGTTCGCCTGGGAGCGGCGGCACTTCTTCGGCGGCGGCTGGATGTGCATCGGGCGCAGTGCGCAGACCCCCGAGCCCGGCGACATGCGCGCCGAGCAGGTCGGGCCGGGCAGCGTGCTGATCGTGCGTGGCGAAGACGGAGTGCTCCGCGGGTTCGCGAACTTCTGCCGGCACCGCGGCCACGAACTGCTGCCGTGCGGCGCGGCCAGCCAGCAGAAAGTGATCATCTGCCCGTACCACTCGTGGACCTACGGGCTGGCCGGGGACCTGCGCGCGGCGGCCGGCTTCAAGAACAGGCCGGGCTTCGACGCCAGCCAGTGGGGCCTGGTCGAACTCCCGGTGCAGGAATGGCACGGGCTGGTGTTCGTGGACGGCTCCGGCCAGGCCGGGCCGCTGGCCGACTCCCTCGGCACCCTGGACGAGCTGATCGCCGGGTACGAGGTGGAGCGGCTGGTGGTCTGCGGCCAGCACGACTACGAGGTCGCGGCCAACTGGAAGGTGCTCACCGAGAATTACCACGAGTGCTACCACTGCCCGCAGATCCACCCGGAACTGTGCAAGGTCAGCCCGCCGAAGAGCGGTGAAAACTACGCCGCTCCCGGCAACTGGATCGGCGGCTGGATGGACTTGCGCGACGGGATGGCCACGATGTCGCTCGACGGCACGAGCCGGGGATTGGCGTTGCGTAATTTGGATGCGAAGGGGCTACGGACGGTCATCTATGTGAATGTCTGGCCGAACGTGCTGCTCAGCCTGCATCCGGATTACGTGATGACGCACCGGCTGACCCCGCTGGCCGCAGGCCGCACCCAGATCGAGTGCACCTGGGCGTTCGCTCCGGAGGCGGTGGCGGCGGCGGACTTCGACCCGGGCTACGCGGTGAACTTCTGGGACATCACCAACCAGCAGGACTGGCATGCCTGCGAGTCGGTGCAGCGCGGGCTGACCTCGCCGCACGCCATCCCCGGGCCGCTGTCCGCCGAGGAAGACGCCGTCTACCAGTTCGTCACCATGGTGGCCCGCGGCTACCTGGGCGAGCGGGTCTGGAACCCGGGCCGCGCGGGCGAGTACCAGCCCCAGGCCGCCGCGTCCCGGTAGACCCCGGCCGCGGTCAGTCGTGGCCGGGGATGCGCCGGGGCAGGGCGAGCACGAGCACCAGGGCGAGCGCGACGAACCCGACGTTGGCCAGCAGGGCCAGCACAGCGCTGTGGCTGAACGCCACAGCGACCGCATCCGGGCCGGGGTGCACATGCAGGCTGCCGAACAGCACGGTGCCGATCACCGCGATGCCCAGCGCGGTGCCGATCCGCTGCGCGGTGCCCAGGATGCCGCTGGCCGTGCCTGCCTCCCGGCGGGACACCGTGGCCAGCACGAAATCCTGGTTCGGTGCGATCGTCATGCCGTTGCCCAGGCCGGCCACCAGCAGCGGGGCCACCAGGTACCAGCCGCTGGTCGCGGGCGAGGTGAGGTGCACCACCAGGGCGGTGCAGCCGAGACCGATGATCACCAGTAGGCACCCGGTGACCAGGACCATCCGGCCCAGCCGGGCGGACAGCTTGTCGCTGCTGGCCGCGGCGATCAGGCTGCCGACCGAGAACGGGGCGATGACCAGCCCGGTGATCAGCGCGGTGTGCCCGAGGCCCTCCTGCCACAGGATGGACAGGGTGAAGAACACGCTGGCGAACCCGGCGAAGTAGATCACAGCGAAGATCGCGCCGGCCGAGAACGACATCTGCCGGAGCAGCCCCGGCTTGAGCAGGGCGTCGCCGCCGCGCTGGTCCTCGGCCACCTCCCAGAAGCCGAGCAGCACGAAGGCCAGCACGCTGCCGCCCAGGCAGGCCCAGCACCAGGCCGGCCAGCCCACCTGCCGGCCCTCGACCAGCGGGATGAGCAACAGCAGCAGAGCCGCGGTGAACAGGCCCAGCCCGGCCGGGTCGAAGCCACGCCGGGCGCGGGCCGGCGAACGGGGCAGCAGCCAGGCGGCCAGCGGCACGGTGACCGCCCCGATGAAAAGGTTGACCAGGAACACCCAGCGCCAGCCCTGGTCCACGCCGGCCACCGCGATGATCAGGCCACCGAGCAGCGGCCCGAGCGCGGTGGACACCCCGATCGTGGCGCCCAGCAGGCTGAACGCCTTCGACCGCGCCGGGCCGGTAAACGACAGCTGGATGGTGGCCGAGATGGCCGGATAGAACAGGCCGGCGCCGAAGCCCTGCACGATTCGCGCCGCGACGATCTCGGTGGGCTGCTGGGCCAACCCGCAGGCCACGCTGGCCAGGGTGAACACGGTCAGCCCGAGGAGGAACATCCACTTGTGCCCGAATCGGTCCCCGGCCCGGCCGGCCGGCACCAGGGCCAGGCCGTAGGCCAGCGCATACCCGGCCACGATCCATTCCAGGCTGGCCGACGAGGCGTGCAGGCCGGTCCGGATGGACGGCAGCGCGACGTTCACGATCGTGGTGTCGAGCAGCGCCATGAACGCGCCGACCAGCACGATCGAGACGGCGCGCCAGCCGTGGCCGGCGGCGGGGGCGGCTGTGCTGGCCCGATCCGGACCGGTGCTCGTGGTCACGTCTCCTCCTCGGGCTGGCTGGTGTTGCCCGGCTCGCCGAAGTGCGGCCCGCCCACTCCCTCGCGGAAGTCGGCGGCGATCTTGGGCATCCGCGCGATCAGCTCCTCGTGCCAGCGGATCTCCGCGGCCGCGCGCTCGATCTGGTGCCGCAGGACCATCCGCTCCGCCTCGTTGAGGTAGATGTCGGCGGTCTCGGCCCGGTGTCGCATCGAGGACTCGGCCACCCGCAACCCGGCCAGCCGGTTCTCGGCGATCTGGGCGAGCACTTCCTCGGGCAGGTCCCGGGACTGGGTGAGGGCCAGGTCGAACGGGTCGTTGTGGTGGTCGAACTCCCGCAGGGCCTGCTCGCGGAGCACGGTCAGGGCCCGTCGGCCGTCCGGGGTGATCTCGTAGACGGTCCGCTCCGGCCGGTTCCCGATCCGTTCCGTGCGCACCTCCCGGACCAGGCCCTCGTTGGCCAGCCGTTTCAGCGCGCCGTACAGCGATCCGACGTGGACGTCGGCCCACAGCTCGGTGTGGTCCGCCTGCGCCTGCTGGCGGATCTGATGACCATGCAGCGGCCCGCTCGCGGCGAGCGTGCCGAGGATGAATACCCGAATTGATGACACGCGATTACTCTCGCACGACTAATCGCGCGAGTCAACCTTGGCGACTACTCGGGGTTCACTCAGCCCGCGAGGCCGCCGACCTCGTCAGCGCGGTGAGCTATGCCCCGCCCGTGGGGCATAACTCACCGCGCTGACGATGCGCGGCTGAGTACGGCCGCGCGGGCCGGCTCAGGCCGGGGCGAGGGCCGGCTCAGGCAGGGGCGAGGGCGCCTCAGGCCAGGGCGGCGGGGCCGCGCTTGGCCATCTGGGCGGCGATGATGGCTCGCTGCACCTCGCTGGTGCCTTCCCAGATCCGCTCGACGCGCAGCTCGCGGTAGAAGCGTTCGGCCACGTTCTCGCGCATGTAGCCGCGGCCGGCGAAGACCTGCACGGCGCGGTCGGCCACCCGGCCGGCCATCTCCGAGGCGTACAGCTTGGCCATCGAGCACTGCGCATGGGCGATCTTGACGTCGTTGCCCCGGTCGATGCCGCGCGCGGTCTCGTAGACCAGGGAGCGGGCCGCGAACAGTTCGGTCAGGCTGTCGGCCAGCATCGCGGCCACCGTGCCGAACTCGCTGATCGGCCGGCCGGACACCTGCCGCTCATTGGCGAACCTGGTCATCTCGGCGGTCAGCCGGTCGGCCGCGCCCAGGCAGCGGGCGGCCACCATCAGCCGCTCGAAGCGGAACCACTCGTAGGCGAACGTCATCCCGTCGCCCTCGGCGCCGATCAGATGGCTGGCCGGTACCCGGACGTCGGCGAACTCGACGATCGGGTGGTGGTGGCTGATCGTGTGCGAGTAGGCCGGGTTGCGCAGCACGGTCACCCCCGGGCTGGGCAGGTCGACCAGGAACATGGCGTGCTCCCCGGCATTCGGCCCGTCGGCCAGCACCCCCTGGAAGAACGCGAAGTCCGCCGTGTTGTACGACGTCACATGCCACTTGACGCCGTTCAGCAGGTAGTCGTCGCCGCCCCCCGCCCGCCTCCCCATTCCCTCTTCACCATCCCCTTTCACCCGGCGGGCGGTCGCCTGCAGGCCGGCCACGTCGGAGCCGGCCCCCTCCTCGGTGATCGCGTAGCACTCCTCGCGCTGCCCGGCGACGGCCGGCCGGACGAACTGCTCGATCTGGTACGGGGTCGCGATGGGCGGCAGCCAGGAGGGGGGTGTGGCGGCCACCCAGCCGAGTGCGTTCGTCACCCGGCCCATCTGCTCCTGGACCAGGACCACCTGGAGCATGCTGCACCCGCCGCCGCCGAGTTCCCGTGGCATGTTGGTGGAGTGCAGGCCGAGCTCGCGGGCCCGCTTGGCGTGCCCGGCGGTCACATCGGGCGGCAGCTCACCGTCGTCCATCTCGGCCGTGACCTCGAACGGGATCAGCTCGTCCGCGAATTCACGGGCCCGCGTCTGGATGGCCAGGTCCTCGTCCGACAACCCGTACACGCTGTGCTCCTTTGGCTGGCCAGGGCGCTTCACCGCGCCGCCCGGGGTGACGCTCAGCTATCTTGACTGACTGTTCAGTTTATGCCAGCATCGGTCTCGTGCCAATGCCCTCCACTGGCCAGCCACCCGCCGCGGACGTCGTCGTCGTGGGCGGCGGGACAGTCGGTGCCTGGTGCGCCTACTTCCTGCGCCGGGACGGCCTCCGGGTCACCTTGATCGAGAAGGGCACGCTCGGCCAGGGCGCGAGCAGCCGGGCGGCCGGCGTCGTGCGGGCCCAGGGCGGTACTCCCGAGGCGGTCCAGCTGGCGCACTGGTCGCAGCGCTTCTACCAGCGGCAGCGGGATGAGATCGGCATCGACTCCGGGTTCGTCACCCAGGGGTACCTGCTGCCCTGCTTCACCGAGGCCGAAGTCCCGGTGGCCCAGCAGCGGATGGTCATGCAGAACTCGCTGGGCCTCGACGTGGAGTGGCTGAGCCCGGACGAGGTGGACGAGCGCAACCCGACGCTGGCCCCCGGCCAGACGCTGGGCGGCACGTTCTACGCGGCCGACGGCTACCTCCCCCCGCCGCGGAACGTGACTGCCTACGCGGTGGCGCTGGCCATCAGCGGGGTGGACGTGCGCGAGCGGGTCCGGTTCCTCGGGCTGCTCCGCGAGGCCGGCCGGGTCACCGGCGTGCGCACCAGCGCGGGCCCGATCTCGGCCGGCTCGGTCGTGCTGACCGGCGGGCCCAAGCTGGCCGAGATCGGCCGGCTGGCCGGGTTGCGCATCCCGGTCGGCGGCGCCCGGCACCAGGTCGCGGTGACCGAGCCGCACCCGGACCTGCACCCGTCCCGGGTGCCGATGGTCTTCGACCTGCCCTCGGGCCTGTACTGGCGGCCCGAGGAGGGCGGCCTGCTGTTCGGGATGAGCAACCCCGATGAGCCGCCCGGCTGGGTGCACGCGGTGGATGAGGCCTACCTGGCCCGGATGCGAACCCGGCTGAACCAGCTGGTGCCGGTGACCACCGGGCTCGGGCTGAGCCGGATGTGGGCGGCCACCATTGAGTACACCCCGGACCACCTGCCGATCATCGGCCCGGCGCTCGGCCCGGACGGCGCCGCGGTGCCGGGCGTGACCGTGGCCTCGGCCTGCGGGCACGGCATGATGTCCGGTCCCGGCGTCGCCCGGGCCGCCGCCGACCTGGCGCTCACCGGCTTCACCGACGTGGTGGACACGGCCGGGCTGGGCCTGGACCGGTTCGACGAGCGGGGCCGCAGCAAGCTGATCGCCGACCCGATCGCGCTGCCATTCCCCGAGCAGGCCTACCCGGACCCGCTGACCACCCCATGACCCGAGATCACTGACCCGCTACCGAGAGGACTGAACCGCACCATGACCGAAACCATGCCGGTTACCCCCTTCCTGTCCGCGGCCGCGCTGCACGGGGAACTGGAGGACTGGGGCCCGCTCGCCGAGGCCACCGGTGAGCCGATGCACACCTCAGGCGTCACCACCTGGGCCGACGGCGACCTCGAGGTGGGCGTCTGGGAGTG
This sequence comes from Streptosporangiaceae bacterium, assembly GCA_036497945.1. GTDB lineage: Bacteria > Actinomycetota > Actinomycetes > Streptosporangiales > Streptosporangiaceae > RYN-230. The sequence continues at coordinate 72,922 of DASXIN010000198.1, forward strand.
CACCCCGGGCCCGTCCTACTGGAAACTGGAGACCAATGAGGCCATCCACATCGTGTCCGGCCGGATGACGTGCACCCCGGACGGCGGCGAGCCGCAGGACATCGGCCCGGGCGACAGCGCCGTGTTCCCCCGTGGCTGGGCAGGCACATGGCAGATCCACGAGACCATCCGCAAGCTCTACGTCCTTTTCTGAACGCCAGTACCCGCTGGCTGATCCCGGGACGGCGCGCCGCCGTCTCGGGACCACTCGTGACCGTGAGCTAGGGTCGGCCGGGACACGGGAGGAGCGTGCTGATGGGGCAGAAGCGGGACGTCGTGGTGGTCGGCGGCGGGCACAACGGGCTGGTGGCCGCGGCCTACCTGGCCCGCAGCGGGCTGGACGTGCTGGTCTGCGAGCGGCGGCCGGTGCTCGGCGGCGCGGCGGTGAGCGAGCACCCGTTCGGCCCGGACTACACGGTGACCTCGCTGTCCTACGTGGTTTCGCTGCTGCCGCCGGCCCTGGTCAAAGACCTGCAGTTGGCCCGGCACGGCTACCACGTATTCCCGCAGGGCCCGTACTTCGCGCCCCGCGAGGACGGCCGCTACCTGCGGCTGCCCAGCGACCCGGCGGAGCGGCACGCCGAGATCGCCAAGTTCTCCGCGAAAGACGCGGACGCCTACCCACGTTACGAGGCCCACCTGGCCGAACTCGCCCAGGTGCTGGCCCCGATGCTGGATGAGATCCCGCCCCGGCTCGGCTCCCGCCGCCCCGCCGACCTGTGGCGGCAGGCGCTGCTGCTGCGTCATCTGCGCGGGCTGGACGAGCGTCGCATGGTGGATGTCACCCGGCTGCTGGCGGCCAGCATCGCCGACCTCATCGAGGAGTACTTCGAGAGCGACGCCATGCTCGGCCTGCTGTCGGTGTCCGGGGTGATCGGCACCTGGGCCGGCCCGCGGTCGGCCGGCACCGCCTACGTGATGCTGCACCACCACATCGGCGACACCGGCGGCCAGGCCGGCGCCTGGGGCTTCCCGCGCGGCGGGATGGGCGGAGTGACCAGCGCGCTGGCCGCGGCGGCCCGCTCGTTCGGCGCCGAGTTGCGCACCGAGGCCGAGGTGGCCCAGATCCGCACCCAGCCGGGCCGCGGGCCCGCCCCGTCGGTGGCCGGGGTCACCCTGGCCAGCGGCGAGGAGATCGACGCGGCCACCGTGATCACCACCGCGCACCCGCAGATCTCCTTCCTCCGGCTGCTCGACCCGGCCGTGCTGCCGCCGGACTTCGTCGCGGAGATCCGGCGCTGGCAGACCCGTAGCGGCACAGTCAAGATCAACCTGGCCCTGGACCGGCTGCCGGTGTTCGCCAGCCACCCGGAGCCGGACCGGCAGATCCACGGCGGCACGATCGTGCTGGCGGAGAGCCTGGACGACATCGAGACCGCGTTCCAGCAGGCGGTCAGCGGCCAGCCGTCGGCGCGGCCGTTCGCCGACATCTGCATCCCGAGCGTGTTCGACGACTCGCTGGCCCCGCCCGGGCACCATGTCATGTCGATGTTCACCCAGTGGGTGCCGTCCAGCTACGCGGCCGCCCCGGACGAGGCGGAACTGGCCGGCTACGCGGACCGGGTGCTGGCCCGAATGGAGCGGGTCGCGCCCGGCTTCACCAGTTCCGTGCTGCACCGCCAGGTAATCGGGCCGCACCAGATGCAGCAGGAGTACGGCCTGGTCGGCGGGAACATCTTCCACGGCGAGCTCAGCCTGGGCCAGTTGTTCCACGCCCGTCCCGCGGCCGGCTACGCCGACCTGCGCACGCCGGTGGCCGGGCTATACCAGGCCGGCTCAGCGACGCATGGCGGTGGCGGGGTGACCGGGATCCCGGGCCGCAACGTGGTGCACCAGATCATGGCCGACCGCCGGGTCGACCAGTTGCGCCGCCGGGCTGCCACGCTGACCGGCGCGGCGCGCGGCGGCCGCCGCCACAGCCGTGCCGGTTAGCTGAGCCCTAGCGCAGGATCCGGGCCAGCCAGGAACCGGCGATCTCCCGGTAGCGGGCCGGGTACTGGTGCGCCATGCCCAGCGCCCACACCGCGGCCTCCAGGTCGCGGGCCCGGGCGAACGGGGCCAGCGCGCCAGGACCGGGCACCGGGCGGTCGCTGGCCGCGGCGTAAGCGTCCAGCGCAACCTGGCTCTCCTCCGTCGCCATGCCGTGCGCGCTGGCCAGCACGGCCAGGTCCCAGGCCAGTGGCCCGTGGCAGGTCTCCTCCAGGTCGATCCACAACCAGCCATCCGGGCCAGCCAGCAGGTTCCCGCCGTGCGCGTCTCCGTGCAGCACCACTGGGGGCCCGTCCACCCGGTCCAGCCCAGCCCGGATCTCGGCGTGCCGGATGCGCAGCGCGGCCAGCCGGGCCGGGCCCAGCACGTGGCCGGCGTCCAGTGCGGCCAGGCCCTCGGTCACCTGGTCCAGGGCCGGGCTGAGCCAGGGCAGCCGGGCCGGGTAGCCATCCAGCGCGCCGTGCAGCGCGGCCAGCGCCGCCCCCACCTCGGCCGGGCCAGGCCGGGGCCCGGGCGGATCGGCGGTCGGCGGCAGGTAGGTCCACAGGCTGACGGCCAGTCCGCCGCTGCGGTGCGGGCCGGGCTCGGCCAGCCCGGTCGGCGGGACCACCGGCCCACCCCGGCGGACCGCATAGTCCGCGACCGATACCTCGCGGGCCAGCCAGTCGAATGGGTCGCGCCGGGTCCACGCGGTCAGCGTGGCCACCTTGGCCACCACCGGGGCCGGGGCCAGGTGCACCACCAGGTTGCCGCGGCAGGACAGGATCACCGGGTCGGCGCCGGGCAGGCCCTGCTCCCGGGCGACGACCTGGGCCGCAGCCAGCCCGTCCCGGATCAGCGTGCCGAGGCGGCCAGTGCCGTCCGCCACCATCGGCCAATCATCCCAGGCAATCCGGGTGGGCATAAGTGCTACGCTCCTGCCCCCGGATGACCGGCCTATGTCCCTGATATGAACTCTCTCGGGATGGCCAGGGCATCTACGGCCACCGCGCCGTGCGGGCCGCAGATCAGCGGGTTGATGTCCAGTGCTTCCAGTACGTCGCCCAGCTCGACCGCGAGCTGGGACAGGCCGGTGATAGCGGCCGTCACCGCGGTCAGGTCGGCCGCGGGCTGGCCGCGCGGCCCGGCCAGCAGGGCGGCCACCCGGAGCTGACTGACCAGCTCGTGGGCCTGCTCCGGCCCGGCCGGGGGCAGCGCGACGGCGCGGTCGGCCAGCAGTTCCACCAGCAGCCCGCCCGCGCCCACCACTAGCAGCGGGCCCAGTTCGTGGTCCCGGGCCAGGCCCAGGGACAGTTCCGGGCCGGCCGGGATGGTCTGGCCGACCAGCACCCGGCGGCCGAGCCGCTCGGCCAGGTCGCGGTAGGCCGCGGTCAGCTCGGCCGGGCCGGCCAGCCCCAGCACCACGCCGCCCACGTCCGACTTGTGCGCGATCCCGGGCTCGTCGGTCTTCAGCACCACCGGGTAGCCGATCTCGGCCGCGGCGGCCAGTGCCTCCGCTTCGCTGCTGGCGGCGCGGGTGCGGGCTACTGGGATGCCGTAGTCGCGGAGCAGGTCGGCCAGCGCGGACCCGCGCGCCTGGCCCGCCGCGAGCACCGCGGTCCAGCGGGCCCGCCGGCCCGGGTCGATGGGCGGGGAGTCGATGGGCGGGGCCGGCGCCGGCGGCACCGCGGCGCCGTGCCGCAGGAGATGGCCCAACGCGAGCAGCCCGGTCCGGGTGCCCTCCAGCACCGGGATGCCGCCGTCCCGCAACCGCGCCGCGACGTCCGGGTCGATGGCGGCGGGCAGGTTGCTCAGCACTACGACCGGCTTGCTGGTCTGCCGCGCCGCCTCGGTCACCGCGGCCGGGTAGGACTGGTCGCCGTCGTACTCGTGCACCAGGTCGACGGCGAGCGCCACCACGGCCACCGCCGGGTCGTCGGCCAGCGCGGCCAGCGCCCCGGACAGCTGTTCCCCGGCCCGGGCCCCGGTGCCCCAGATGTCCAGCGGGTTGGTTGGCTCCAGCCCCGAGTCGAGCAGCCCGGCCAGCCGGGCCGTGGCCGGCTCGCCGATCGCCGCGAACGGCACCCCCAACTCCTCGGCCACGTCCGCGACGTGCGCGCGTTCCAACCCGGAGTCGTGCACGGTGGCGATGCCGGCGCCGCCCCGGACGCGGCGGCCGATCGCGAACAGCTCCAGCGTGTCGGCCAGTTCGGCTAGGTCGCCGACCCGGTGCACGCCGTAGCCGCGGGCCAGCGCCTCCCAGCCGCCGTCCGCGGCGGCCAGCGCCCCGGAGTGCGCGGACACCATGGCCCGGCCGCGCGCCGAGCGGCCCGCGGTGAGCAGCACCACCGGGATGTCCCGGGCCGCGGCCGCGGCGAGCACGGCCCGTAGCCGGCCGGCGTCGCGGACCGCTTCCAGCACCAGCGCCAGCACCTGTGTCTCCGGCTGACCCAACGCCCATTCGGCGTACTCGGCCGCGCTGGTGACGAGTTCCTGCCCAGACGACACGGCCACCGTGTAGCCGAGCCCGCGCCGGGTGCGCAGCATGGCGGAGAACACCGAGCCGGAGTGGGTGACCAGCGCGACCGGGCCGCGGGGCAGCGGGTCGGGCTCCACGTAGCCGACCGCGCGCAGCCCACCGGTCACGTTGACGAACCCCATGCACCCCGCCCCGCACACCGCCATGCCCGCGGCCCGGGCGGTGGCGGCCAGCCGGTCGCGCAGGCTGGGCTGCCCGGCCGGGTGCGGGCCGGGCGGGTCGAACGCGCTGCCGAAGATGACCGCGGACCGGTCGCCCCGCTCCGCGGCCAGGCCGAGCTGCTCCTCCAGGGCCGTGTCGGGCACGGCCAGCAGCACCAGGTCGACGGATTCTTCCGGCAGCTCGGCCAGGGATGGGTAGCACCGGGTTCCGGCGATCTCGGTGTGCCGCGGATTCACCAGGTAGGTCGTGGGCGCCGGGCTGCTCCGGGCCATCTCGGTGATCATGCGCTGGCCCAGGCTGCCGTCCCGCGGGCTGGCCCCGACCAGCGCCACGCTGCGCGCCGCCAGCATCGCGCCGACCGCCGTCCGCTCGTCCGGCACCGCTGGCCCCCGGCCCCTGGCTGCTACGTCGTTGGAGCTAGCCAGGGGCGGGGGAGTAGGCGGGGACATGAGTCCCGGGCTGGGGCGAGTCCGCGGGTACCGGCGTTGGGCTGGATGGGGGTTGGTCATGACCGCCGGGTGAGGCGGCGCACGCTGCCGGACCGCTTGGCCGCTTTCTGGTCGGCGATGGCCGCCCGGGCCGCCTGCCAGCCGGGGATGCCGCACACCCCGCCGCCCGCGTGCGTGGCCGAGCTGCCGTAGTACAGGCCGCGCAGCGGGGTGCGGTAGTCGGCGTAGCCGGGTGCCGGGCGCATGTGGAACAGCTGCTCCAGGGACAGCTCGCCGTGGAAGATGTTCCCGCCGACCAGGCCGTACTCCTGCTCCATCTCGTACGGCCCGACGATGTCCCGGTGCAGGATGGACGCCTTGAAGTTGGGCGCGAGCTCGTTGTAGCAATCGATCATGCGGTCGGTGTAGGCCTCGAGTTCCGCGATGTACGGCTGCTCGCTCCAGTCCTGCGGCACCCACTGGGTGAACAGCGACATGATGTGCGTGCCCTCCGGGCTCAGCGTCTTGTCGAACGCGGTGGGGATCACCCCGTCGCTGAACGGCCGGGCCGCGGGCCGGCCTTCCCGGGCGTCCTGGAAGGCCCGCTCCATGTACTCCATGGTCGGCGCCATCTCGACCGAGCCAGTGTGGTGTTCCTGCAGCTGCGAGCCGGGGTCGGCGGTGAAGTCGGGCAGCTCGGACAGGGCGAGGTTGATCTTCACCACGCCGCTGCGGGTCTTCCAGTGCTCGATGTCGGTGACGAAGTCCGGCGGCAGGTGCTCCTGGCCGATCTGGTCCAGGAACGCGATCCGCGGGTGCACCGTGGACACGATCACGCTGGCCCGCAGTTCGTCGCCGTTGTCCAGCACCACGCCGCGGGCCCTGCCGTTCTCGACGATGACCTTGGCCACCCTGGCGTTCAGCCGGACCTCGGCGCCGTGCTCGCGGGCGGCCGACTCGATGGCGCTGGACACCGCGCCCATGCCGCCTTCCTGGAAGCCCCAGTTGCCCAGGTGACCGTCCCCCACGTCGCCGATCGAGTGGTGCGCCATCACGTAGGCGGTGCCCGGCTCGAACGGGCCGGCCCAGGTGCCGATCACGCCGTTGACCGCCAGCGCGCCTTTGACCTGCGGGGACTCGAACCAGTCGTCGAGCAGGTCGGCGATGCTCATCGTCATCAGCCGGGTCACGTCGGCGATCGTGCGCACGTCCAGGCCGCGGTGCCGCCAGGCCAGCCGCAGCGTCTCGGACAGGTCGCGCGGCCTGCGTGAGCCCAGGTTCGGCGGCACGGTGAGCAGCAGCGGGCCGAGCACCTCAGCCAGGCCGGCCAGCCAGGCGTCCCAGCGGGGCATCGCGTCCGCGTCCTTCTTGGACCACTTGGACACCTCCTCGTGGTTGCGCCGGGCATCGTCCGCGTACAGCTTGATCGAGCCGCCCTCCGGGAACGCCTGGTAGTACGGGCCCATCGGGAAGATCTTGTAGCCGTGCCGGGGCAGTTCCAGGTCCTTGATGATGGTCGGCGGGAGCAGGCTCATCACGTAGGACAGCCGGGTGACCTCGAACTCGGGTGCGTCCGGCCAGGGCGCGTCGGTGGTGGCCGCGCCGCCGGTCTTGCCGCGGCCTTCCAGGACCAGCGTGCGTGCCCCGGAGCGAGCCAGGTAGGCCGCCGCGACCAGCCCGTTGTGTCCCCCGCCGACGACGATCGCATCGTAGGTTCCGGCCTGTGCTGCGGCCATCGGTCCGCCCTCCATACAGGTGTGCTAAGACGTTCGCGGGAAGAATCCCACGAGGTTGACTGAATGTTCAGTCTAGAAACCTGATACGGTTGCCACAAGAGGCCGGCGCCCAATCGGTCTCGTGCAGACGGCGGATGAACGCACCGGAGTCAGCGACCCCGGTGCGCTGAGTGGGCGAGGATGTTCGCATGACTGAACGTGCTGGCGCTGTAGCCGACACCGCCGATCAGCGCCGCGAGCAGATGCTGCGCGCCGCCCTCGACGTGATCGAGGAGCGCGGCTTCCCGGACACCAGGATCGCGGACGTCGCGGCCCGCGCCGGGACCAGCCCGGCCCTGGTCATCTACTACTTCAAGACCAAGGACAACCTCCTGACCGAGGCCATGCGGTACGCCGAGGACCTCTGGTACGACCTCGGCGCCCGCCGCATGGAGGTCATCGAGAGCGCCGCAGCCCGGTTGGAAGAGATCGTGGCCATGACCTGCCTGAGCGAAACGGACACCGAGCTTCCCGATTCGTGGGCTCTGTGGCTCGATCTGTGGGCGCAGTCGGTCCGCCATCCCGAAGTCGCCCGGGTGCGGGAAGAGTTCGACGCCCACTGGCGCGAGACCATCGCCTCCGTAGTGCGCGAGGGGATCGCGACAGGAGAATTCGAGAAGGTCGACGCCACCCGGTTCGCCATCACGCTGTCGGCGCTCCTGGACGGGTTCGCCATACAGATCGCGCTCGAGGACCCGGCCGTCGACCCCCAACTGGCTTTCCGGTCCAGCATGGACTTTGCGGCCATGACTCTGTGTTTCGCATGGAAGCCAAAGAAGAACGCGGCAAGGAAGAACGGAGTGGGACGAAGGTGAGCCGATAGTGGCCCGGGCGGGCGGTCATCCGTGTGGCCGCGGATCGAAGCATGTCGAGCGAGGGAGGCCCGTTGGCTGGAGGTGAAGTGCAGATCGTGGGCCTGTGGAAGCGCTTCGGCGACGTCGAGGCGGTGGCAGGTATCGACCTCGACGTCCCTTCGGGCGAGTTCTTCTCCATCCTCGGACCGTCGGGCTGCGGGAAGACCACCACGCTGCGCCTGGTGGCCGGGTTCGAGCAACCCACGAGTGGATCCATTTACCTCGACGGGGTTGATGTCGCCGACAAGCCGCCCCACAAGCGCAACGTCAACACCGTGTTCCAGAGCTATGCCCTCTTCCCGTTCCTGTCCGTGGCCGACAACGTGGCCTTTGGGCTCCGCTACCAGCGACTGACCAAGGCGGAGTCGACCCGTCGGACCGGTGCCGCACTGGAGCTGGTACAGCTGCTCGGTTACGAGAAGCGTCGGCCGGGGCAACTGTCTGGCGGACAACAGCAGCGAGTGGCCCTGGCCCGGGCCCTGGTGCTCAACCCAGCGGTGCTCCTGCTCGACGAGCCACTCGGCGCACTCGATGCCAAACTCAGACGCACCCTCCAGATTGAGCTCAAGGCGCTGCAGGAGACCGTGGGGATCACCTTTCTCTATGTGACCCACGACCAGGAAGAGGCACTCACCATGTCGGACCGCCTCGCGGTGATGGAATCCGGCAAGGTGGCACAGGTGGGCACGCCGGTCGAGGTCTACGAGCAGCCGGTGGATGCCTATGTGGCCGACTTCTTGGGCGTCTCCAATCTGATGGACGCCAACGCGGGCGGCCCCGGACCCGGGGGTGGGTGCCGGATCAAGCTGGGGACGTTCAACCTCATCGCCGAGCAGGGGTCAACTGACTGTGTGGGCCCGGTGAAGGTGGCCGTACGACCCGAGCGGATTGGCATCGAGCCTTACGACGCATCTGGGCCGAACCGGGTGCCGGGCATGGTTGAGCGCCTGGTATTCCTCGGTTCGTCCACCCAGGTCATCATTCGGTTGGCCCACGGCCAGACTGTTCAGGCCCTCCTGCAGAACCGGGGCGGACCGCCACCGTACGAACAGGGCACAGCCGTCCAGGTCCACCTGCCGCCCGACGGGCTCCGTGTGTTGCGATCGTCGGCGCTGGCCCCGGTGGAGGACCCGCCCCTGAACGAGGCCGAGACGCCCTCCGTGCAGCCGGTCGGCCTGTCCGTCCATCACTCAGACTGACCCGGGGCCTACATCCCGGCGATGCTGGTCATCGCCTCCTGTCGACTGCTCCCGCGCTCGCCGCGAGTCATCCACCGGTAGGCGGCGAGGCCGAGACCGGCGGCCACGAAAGAAAGCACGAGCATGATGGTCGCCAGAGCGTTGAGTGCCGGTCCCCCGTTTCCCCCGTGGCTGGTGGAGTAGATGATCACCGACATCGGTTGGGTGTTGGCTGTCGATGAGAGCAGGTCCACCACCACGAAATCGTCCACCACGCTTGCGAACACCAGGACCGTGCTGGCGAAGATGGCAGGCATCAGAAGGGGAATCAGTACTCGCCGAATTGACTGGAGCCGAGACGCCCCGAGGTCGGCCGCCGCTTCCTCGTAGGAGTTCCCGATCGACACCAGCCGAGCCAGGACGATGATGGCCGGCCAGCTGAAGTTCCAGGTGACAAGGCCGAGCACCTCGGCCGCCGTCCCCAGGTGGATGAAGGTGAAGAGTTGGGTGAAGAGGAAGAACAGGGCCACCCCGAAGATGAGCTCGGGGATCACGTAGGAGAAGACCATCACGAAGTTGAAGGTGGCGGACGTCCGGGTCCGCCACCGGTTGATGCCAATGGCAAAGGCGACACCCAAGGGGACGGCCACCACGGTGGTGAGGGCCGAGAGCCGGATGGTCTGGAAGACGGCGCTGCGCAGCGTCGGATCGTGCCAGACCGAATTGAAGGGGTCGCCCCAGTACCAACGAGTCGAGAATCCCTGCCACACGCTCTGGGACTTGCCGTTGTTGAACGAGAACAGCACGGCGATGGCGATGGGGACGATGGACCAGAGCAGGTAGAGCCACGTGAAACTCTCGAGGAGCCACGGACGGCGCCAGGGGTTGCGCCACGGCGGCCGCCACCGGCGAGGCGACGCCGAGGGTGGCGCCGGGGTCGGCGGCCCGTCTTCACGGGACAGTCTGGTCGGGGGGATCGCCCTGGTGGTCACCGTCATCAGAAGGCCTCGCTCGAGGCGTGGCGCGTCTTGACCACGTAATAGACCATGGGCACCAGCAGGAAGGCCAGCAGGAGCAGGGAGAGGGCGGCACCCTGGGCCTGCTGGCTGGACGTGACGAGCTGGCTGTCGATGACGTTACCGATCATGGCCGTCGATGGCGCTCCCGACAGCAGCTGATTGGTGAAGTAGTCCCCGATCATCGGCAACACCGTGATCAACATGCCGGTGAGGATGGCCTGCCGACTCAAGGGGAGGGTGACCCGGAGGAAGGTCCGAGTCCGGTTGAGGCCGAGATCGCGCCCAGCTTCGATCAAACGCTGGTCGATGCGGTCGAGTCCGGCGTAGAGGACCAGGATCAGGTAAGGGATGTACCCGTACACGAGTCCGAGGATCACGGTCGCCGGCTTTCCGCCCAGCCAGTCGATCGGCTGGCTGACGACGTGTAGGTCGAGCAGCGCCCGGTTTACGTACCCGTCGATCTGCAGCAGGCCGATCCAGGCCAGCATGCGCATCATGTAGCTGACCCAGAACGGGGCTATGAGCAGGGCGAGGAAGAGCACCTTGCGCCGCCCGGCGAACCGGGTGACGAAGTAGGCGGCGGGGTAGGCGATGAGGAGCGAGAGCACCGAGGCGATGGTCACGTACACGAGCGTTCGAGCGAAAATCGGCCCGACGAACGACCCCTGACCGACCAGGTCGTGGAAGACGGCGGTGAAGTTGGCCCCGGTCCAGTTGAGAGGATTCCAGACGGGCTCCGGCGATTGGAAGATGGTGTTGAGCTGGCCGCCGGCAATCGCCAGCACCGTGTAGAAGGGGACGAGGAACAACAATGCGAGCCAGATGATCCCGGGCATCGCGAAACCGGCCCACAACCACCTGTTCTGGGCCCGATCCGCCCACCCGTTGCGGCCGCGATCCTCCCCCTTCGCCATCAGCAGTCGCCGCTCACACGCCGCTGCTCGCACGCAGCCAAGCCTGCTGGTACTGGGCGTCGAGTGCGGGGGCGAGCTCGAGCTGCTTGGTCCCGTTGTCGAAGTTGGATGGCAGCACCACCGTGGAGGCCAGGCTGGGAGGAAGGATGCCCTCTTTCTCGAGGACCTCCGGGGTCACCCCGTTGATGGGCTGCATGTACCCGTTGAAGGAGATGTTCTCCAGCACGTTGGGGAGGTCCAGCATGTCGTTGATGAAGAGATGGGCGAGCACGGGGTTCTTCCCGCTGGACATGACCGTCATGGTGTCGTTGGCCACAGGTCCCCGCCCGTTGGTGGGGAACCAGTATCCGACCACGTCCACCGGGGTCCCTTTGGGCATGTAGGAGGCGGCGGCGGCCATGTCGCCCGACCAGGCGTGATGGATCCAAGTCTGTCCGGTGGGAATGGACGTGTAGTCGTTGTTGTCGATGTGGAGATTGACCAGTTGATCCAGTTGTAGCAGCGAGTTGGTGGCCGCGTTCAGCTGGGCCTTGCTGGTCGTGTTGGGGTCGAAGTTCCCGTTCTTCATCATTCCCAGCGCCAGGCTCTCGCGGTAGTCGTCGAGGATGGCCACCTTCCCCTTGTACTTGGCGTTCCACGGCATCGCCCACGGATTGGCCATGGCGTAGGGATTTTCGTTCACCTTGTCCTTCCGCCATGCGATGCCTGTGGTGTAGATGGTGTACGGCACCGTGTACTGCCATTTCTGGTCGTAGAACGGATTCTGGTACTGGGCCCAGGCCTGAGTGATGTTGGGAATGTAGGAGTGATTGAGGGGGCGAACGAGCTTTCCGGCCACCAACTCGCCCAGGACATTCACGGTGGGGATGAACAAGTCGAAATTGAACTGGCCGGTCCGCAGCTTGGCGATGGCCTCGCTCATCGTGTTGAACGTCGTCAGCTCCACCTTGCAGTTGTACTTTTTGGCAAAGTTGTTGAGGTTCTTCTTATTGACGTACGCCACCCAGTTGTACACCTTGAGCGTGGCGTTCTTCTCCGGTTTCAGTCCGTCGGCGATCGCCGGATTCGACGCGTAACGCGGCCACGTCACGGGTCGGTTGGGACGGGGCAGTGCGAGCGGCTGGCTGGTCGCGGTCGTGGCGTCAGCAGGGTCGGACCCGTATGCGGTAGCGGCGACGGCCAGCCCGGTCATACCGGCCAGGAAGGACCTCCTCGACACGACCGGCGCGCTGTGGGAACCGTCCGACGACCAACCTTCGCGTGGGTGGAAAACCACACTCGTCACCTCTCCCGTCGGAGCGTACCCGAAGGCGACTCCCGATTCTGACTGATTGTTCAGTCATCCAAATGGTCTCGTCATTGAAACACCGCTCCCGAATTGCCGCAAGCGGTCCGGCCACATTTCGCCCTCCATTAACAAAATGCGTCTCGGCGGCTGACGGCCAGGCCGCTGCCCGATCACCCCACCAGGGAGGCCGCCAGACGCTCGAAGTTAGTCAGGAAACGGTCGATATCGGCGTCGTCATGCTGGGTCGAGATCAGCCATTGCTCGGTCTTGCCCCAGGGCGGCAGAAAGACGCCTCCGTTGTGCTGGATCAACCAGTGGGCGTGATTGAAGCGGTCGTCGAGGGAAACGAACCCGCGGTAGTCGGTCACCGGCTGACGGCTGAAGACGACACACCCCTTCGCCCCGACGGCGACGACATGGGCCTCGAGACCGTAGGCGGCGATGGTCCTGGTAACACCGTCAACGGCCCGGTCCCTCAAGCGGTCTATCCGCCGGTATGCCTCCGTGGTCGCCACCTCCATCAACATGGCCCGCGTCGCCGCCATCGCCAGTGGGTTGCCGTTGAAGGTGCCCACCATCTCGTAGCACCCTTCGGCCACATGGTCCATCACCTCGGCCGCGCCGCCGACGGCCGCGGACGCGATGCCGCCCCCGATGGCCTTGGCCAGGCAGAGGAGATCGGGGGTCACGCCGGTGAGGCCGACCGCTCCCCCCGGTCCGGCCGTGAGGCCAGTTTTCACCTCGTCGAAGATGAGCAGTGCTCCATGGGCGTGCAGCAACGATTTCAAGGCAGCCAAATAACCATCAGCGGGGAGAATGATCCCGGCGTTCATCATCACCGGCTCGATGATCATGCCGGCGACCTGGCCGGGGTGCCTGACGAGCGCGCGCTCCACTGCATCGAGATCGTTGAATCCGACCACCAGGGTCAGGTCGAGCAGCGCCTGGGGTATTCCCGTGCTCCCAGCGACCCCGATGGGATCCGAGCTCGGCCCCATCTGGTCGGGCTCCGGAGCGACCGAAACCTGCACCGAGTCGTGATGTCCGTGGTAGCACCCCTCCACCTTGATGATGAGGTCGCGACCGGTGATGGAGCGCATGAGGTGCACGGCGTCCATGGTGGCCTCGGTGCCGGAGTTGCAGAAGCGCCAGAGGGGAAGACCGAATCGGCGTCCCAATTCATCGGCCACTTCGATGGCCGTCTCGGTCGGCTGGGCAAAATGGGTACCCCGAGCGACTTGGGTCCGCACAGCTTCGACGATGGCGGGGTGGCCGTGCCCGGCCAATCCCGCCCCGTAGCCACCGTGCAGGTCGACGTACTCGTTGCCGTCCACGTCGATGATCTTCGATCCCGCGCCGTGGCTTATCCACACCGCCTGGGGCGTGGTGATTTGCCAGCTCGATGTGACGCCTCCGGCCAGGACCCGGATGGCTCTATCTCGGAGGCCCCTCGAGGTGGGCTGACGATCGATGAAGACCCGCTCCTCCTCGCTGATGAGGTCGTCCAATCGCGACGAGACCGGTCCGGACAGGGTCGTTTCGATGGCCATAGTGCTCCCCCGGGGATCCCGGATCCTCCCGTTGACTGAATGTTCAGTCTATGAAACGCTTACCCTTCATGGCAAGGGTGAGAGTCAGCCGTGGGGAGCACGCGTGGCCGGCCCGACGAAATGCGCAGGGGGAACGGTGACCGGTGCCTCACCGGTCGTCTTCGACAACGTGATCGGCGGGACGTCCGTTGCTCCAGTGGCCGGCGGGCGTCGACCCGTCCAGGACCCGGTGACCGGTGAGGTTTACGCGCGAGCGGCCGAGTCGGACGCTGAAGACATCGACATGGCTTGCGTCGCCGCGGCGACCGCCTTTCTCGAATGGGGAGAGACGACACCGGCGGAGCGGAGTGCAGCCATGCTCCGAGCGGCCGACCTCGTCGAGGCCAACGCCGATGAGCTGACCCGGATTGAGGTGGCCGACACCGGCAAACCGTACTCGGCCACACGGGAGGACGAGCTCCCGCCGATCATCGATCAAGTCCGGTTCTTCGCCGGAGCCTGTCGTGTCATGACTGGGTCGGCGACCGGGGACTATATGGCGCGTACGACTTCGGGCATCCGACGCGAGCCCGTGGGGGTGTGCGGTCAGATCACGCCGTGGAACTACCCGTTGATGATGGCCGTATGGAAGTGGGCTCCAGCCATCGCCGCCGGGAACACCGTCGTATTGAAGCCATCCGAGTTGACTCCGGCCTCAACTGTGCGCATGGCCGAGCTGCTGGCCGAGGTCTTTCCGCCCGGCGTGCTCAACGTCGTGTGCGGCGGAGCCGATACCGGCGAAGCACTGGTGCGCCATCCGGCGGTGGCCATGGTGTCGTTGACGGGGAGCCCGAGGGCCGGCCGAGAGGTGGCCCGTGTTGCGGCCGATCGGCTCACCCGGGTCCATCTGGAACTTGGTGGCAACGCGCCGGTCGTGATCTTCGGCGATGCCGACGTGACGGCCACTGCGGAAGCGGTGGCTGGCGCTGCGTTCTTCAACGCTGGTCAGGACTGTACTGCGGCCACCCGCGTCCTCGTCGAGAGACCCGCCTATGAGGCGGTCGTCACCGCGCTCTCCGCTGAGGCGACCCAAGCCCGTACTGGTGATCCGTTCGATCCTGGCGTCACCTTTGGGCCCCTCATCAGCCAGCATCACCTCGACAAGGTGAAGGGTCTGCTGGACCGCCTCCCCGACCACGTACGGGTGGTTGCGGGTGGCTGTCAAATCGATCGTCCGGGGTTCTTCCATCAGGCGACCGTCGTGGCCGACGTGGGTCAGCGCGACGAGATCGTCCAAGAGGAGATCTTCGGACCTGTCATCACCGTGCAGCCGTTCGCAACCGAGACCGAGGCCCTGGAAAAGGCCAACGACGTCGCCCAGGGACTGTGCGCCAGTGTCTGGACGGAAAACCATGGGCGCGCCGAACGAATTTGCAGGGGTCTCGATTTCGGGGCGGTGTCGGTCAACACCCACGCCCCCATGACCGCCGAGATGCCCCACGGAGGGTTCGGCAGCTCTGGCTACGGGAAGGACCTTTCCATGTACGGCCTCGAGGACTACACACGCACCAAGCACGTGGCTTCAGCCTGGTAGGCGCTCGGTAGCGAGGAGTGAGAGGACAGTCGACAATGGCCAAGATTCTTTGCGTGCTGTACGAGGATCCCGTGGGCGGCTACCCGACCAGCTATGCCCGGGACACCATCCCCCGCATCGACCATTATCCCGGCGGCCAGACGGTGCCCAGCCCGCAGGGAATCGACTTCACACCTGGCACGTTGGTGGGGTCGGTCTCGGGCGAACTCGGTCTCCGTCCGTTCCTCGAAGCAGCCGGACACACACTTGTGGTGACTTCCGACAAGGAAGGCCCCGATTCGGAGTTCGATCGAGAGCTGGCCGATGCCGATGTCGTGATCTCACAGCCGTTCTGGCCTGCATACCTCACCGCCGACAGAATGGCTCGGGCGCCGCGACTCAAGCTGGCACTGACAGCGGGAATCGGTTCCGACCATGTGGACCTGGACGCTGCCATCGCCCACGGGGTGACAGTGGCCGAGGTCACCTACTCGAACAGCATCAGCGTGGCGGAGCACGTTGTCATGATGATCCTCGGACTCGTGCGCAATTACATCCCGTCTCACGAGTGGGTCGTCAAGGGTGGCTGGAACATCGCCGACTGCGTGGAGCGCTCCTACGACCTCGAAGGCATGGCGGTGGGATCGGTTGCGGCGGGACGTATCGGCCTGGCTGTTCTCAGACGGCTGGCCCCCTTCGACGTCCAACTCCACTACACCGACAAGCATCGACTGGACGAAGGCGTCGAACGCGAACTGGGTCTTACCTTTCATCCCGATGCTGCAGCAATGGTGCCGCACTGCGACGTGGTGACCATCAACGCCCCCCTGCACCCCGAGACCGAACACCTCTTCGACGACGTCATGTTTTCGCTGATGAAGCGCGGCACCTACCTCGTCAACACTGCTCGGGGGAAAATCTGCGACCGAGACGCCGTGGTGCGGGCTCTCGAGAACGGCCAGTTGGCCGGCTACGCGGGTGATGTTTGGTACCCGCAACCTCCCCCGGCAGACCATCCATGGCGGACCATGCCCCATGAGGGCATGACACCTCACATCTCAGGTACGTCGCTCTCTGCTCAGGCACGGTATGCGGCGGGAACTCGGGAGATCCTCGAGTGCTTCCTCGACGGGCGACCGATACGGGAGGAGTACCTCATCGTCGACGGAGGTCATCTGGCCGGTGCAGGTGCGCACGCCTACACGGCGGGTACAGCCAACCCGGAGTGACCTTCCTCGGCGCTGGTGAGGCGAACACAACGAACGGTGCCCATCAATTCGGAGCGGCTGCCCGCGGCAAGGGAAGCTCGGCGGCACGCCCGTTGCCTCGCTGTCCTCGCCTTAGTAGCTATTGCGGTGGTTGGAGAAGACCGCCTCCGCGAATCGCGAGGAAATCGAGAAGGAAGAGGTACAAAACGAAACCTGTGGGTGCACCACCCGAACGGAGGCGCGGCGTACCTTCCTGTTTGACACAAACAAGTTGGCGGTACGTGAAGTGCGGCGGTAGAGGCGGTAGGTGGCGCTCCCAACTGGAATGTTGGCCGCGCGATATGGGCGGTCGAGCTAGACAGCTATCCCAATCTAAGATCCATCGGTCGGCGCGAACGCCGCCATTGTGTTTTCGAGATTTGTGTGGAGTCGTTGTGCTTCGGTAACTTCTGCGCCCGCTGGGAGATGATGTTTCTTATGGAGGCCCAAATCCAGCACGTCTCGATCCACGGTCACGACATCGCTTACCGGATGGAGGGTAGCGGACCCGCACTCCTACTTCTCCACGGCATCGCCGGGAGTTCTCGGACCTGGAGGGACGTGATCCCCATCCTGACGAATCGCTTCACCGTTATCGCGCCGGACCTCATCGGTCACGGTCTGTCCGAAAAGCCTGTCGGGGATTACTCGCTGGGTGCATTCGCCACTTGGATCCGTGATCTTCTTGACGTCCTCGACATCGACCGAGCGTCCGTAGTCGGCCAGTCGTTTGGCGGCGGGGTGGCGATGCAACTCGCCTACCAGCATCCAGAGCTTTGCGATCGTCTCGTGCTCGTAGACAGTGGCGGTCTCGGGCGAGAATTGAACTTGATCCTTCGAGTCATGACGCTGCCGGGGAGCGAGTACTTGATGCCCTTGATCTTCCCGGGATTCGTTCGCGACTGGGGAGACAGCCTGTTGCGGTCGATCAACGACCGCGGCATCCGCCTCGGTCGGATCACCGAGATGTGGAGCGCATACGCGTCACTGGCCGAGGCGGAGAACCGTCAGGCGTTCGCCCGCACCATCAGATCCGTCATCGACCCCGGCGGTCAGACCGTGAGCGCGATGGATCGTCTATACCTGGCTTCATCGATTCCGACGTTGATCATCTGGGGGGACCGTGACGACATCATCCCTGTGAGCCATGCGCATGCTGCACACCAAGCCATTCCTGGGAGCCGAATGGTGATCATTGAGGGCGTTGGCCACTTTCCTCAGATCGAGGCGCCGGAACAGTTCGTCAATGCTCTAGTCGACTTCGTGGAATCAACGGAACCCGCTCGTCTCGGCGCTGAGGACCGCCAGCGGATGCTCAAAGAGCGATCGGATCCATCCCAGTACTAGTCCGGCGGACCATGGGCGGGACCTTCGGCCCCGTCTCACTTGGCGCGCTGGCTCGATGATG
>DASXIN010000199.1:0-3881 GCA_036497945.1 Streptosporangiaceae bacterium
TGGCCGAGGCTGGCTTCCCGCCCGGGGTGTTCAACGTGGTCACCGGGTCCGGCCCGGCCGTGGGCCAGGCGCTGGCCGGGCACCCGGGGGTGGACAAGATCGCGTTCACCGGGTCCACCGCGGTCGGCGCCGAGGTCGCCAAGGCGGCCGCGGGCAACATCACCGGCGTGCTGCTCGAACTCGGCGGCAAGTCCGCGCATCTCGTGTTCGACGACGCCGACCTGGACGCGGCGTGCAACGGGGTGGTGGCCGGGGTGTTCGCGGCCACCGGGCAGACCTGTATGGCCGGTTCCCGGCTGCTGGTGCAGCGCAGCGTGCACGACGCGCTGGTGGCCAAGATCGTCGCCCGGGCGCGGGCCATCAAGCTCGGCGACCCGGGGGACTCGTCCACCGAGATGGGGCCGCTGGCCACCGAGCCGCAGTACCGCAAGGTGCTTTCGTTCTTCGCCTCGGCGGCCGGCGAGGGCGCCACAGTGGCGGCCGGCGGACAGCCCGACGGGCGGCTCGGTGGCTATTTCGTGCAGCCGACCGTGCTCACCGGCGTGACCCCGGGGATGACCGTGGCCTGCGAGGAGGTGTTCGGCCCGGTGCTCGCGGTGCTGCCGTTCGACACCGAGGAGGAGGCGGTCCGGCTGGCCAACGACACCCGGTACGGGCTGGCCGGGGCGGTGTGGACCAAGGACATCCACCGCGGCCACCGGGTGGCGCACGCGCTGCGCACCGGCACGGTGTGGATCAACGCCTACCGGGTGGTCGGGCCGGATGTCCCGTTCGGCGGCTTCGGGGTGAGCGGGCTGGGCCGGGAGAACGGCATCGACGCGGTGCACGAGTACACCCAGACCAAGGCGGTCTGGGTCGAGCTGACCGGCGGCACCCGGGACCCATTCACACTCGGCTAGCCGGCTCCGGCCGCCAGCTGACACAGTGCTGGCTGACACCGTGCTGGCTGACACCGTGCTGGCTGACACCGTGCTGGCTGACACCGTGCTGGCTGACGCAGGGGGAGACCATGACGCACACCGCACTGCACCGCATGATCGGCCAGCAGGCCGCCGTGCTGGACCGGATCGCCGGGCTCGACCTGGCCGGCCCAGCGGCCACGCTGACCGCGGCCCGCCGGGTCATTCTGACCGGGACCGGCACCAGCCAGCATGCCGCCGAGCTGGGCACGCTGCTGCTCGGGCAGGCAGGCCTGGACGCACGGTGGTTCCCAGCCGCCAGCTGGGCCCGGTGGAGCCCGGGCCCGCAGCCGGGGGATGCGCTGATCGTGATCACGCACACCGGCGAGACGGCCTACGCGATCCGGGCCCGCGCCGCCGCGCTGGCCGCCGGTGTCCCGGTGCTGTCCATCACCGGGACCCAGGTGGACTGGCCCGAGGCCATCCACACGGTGCCCAAGGAGGAAGCCGAGACCTACACGGTCAGCTACACCGCCGCGGTCGCCGTGCTGGCCCGGCTGGCTGGCCAGGCCGGCGCCACCGACGGCTCACCGGAGGCGTTGCGCCGGGCCGCCGCCCAGGTCGGCGACGTGCTGGCCGATCCGGGCATCGACGGTGTCCCGGTACCCGCACGCAGCCTGGCCATCGTCGGCCCCGGCCCGTGGGGGATCACCGCCCGGGAGGGCGCGCTCAAGCTCCGCGAGGGCGCCCGGATGCTGGCCGAGGGCTTCGACACCGAACTCTTCCTGCACGGCAACGCGGTGCCCTTGACCGCGGCCGACGGCGTGCTGCTACTGCAGCCGGACGCCGACCCGGACGGGCTGACCGCGGCGGTCGGTGCCGCGGCCGTCGCCGAGGGGGTCCCGGTGCGCACGCTGGCCGCCCCGGCCACCGGGCTTTCTCCGCTGCTGGCCCAGTTCCCGATGACGGTACGGCTGCAGCTGCTGGCCGAGCGGTTCGCCGCACTGCGCGGCCAGGACCCGGACACGGTGATCACCGGTCATTGGGCCGATCCCGGGATGTGGCAGCTCGGTTCGGGCAACTAAATATCGCCTTGGGCAAGCTGTCTCCAAACCGGACGCAACTGCCCTAATATTCGGCAAGCTAGCAGCGCGGGCAATGCGGCGATCGAAGGCGGGACCGGTGTGGAGTTGCGTTAACGGGCATGCCAACTCCCCCCGGGCTGAGTACTGCGCGACATGCGGCGCCTGGGCGGGCACTGGCACCGCCGTTGACCAGCGATACGGCGGCGCGACGGGCACCCAATACGCCGCGGACTACGCCAGCGGGTCCTTCGCCGAATACATCGACGCGCTGGCCGCGGACACCGACATTCCGGATTTCCCGGCCGGATCATTCCCGCCCGCGCGGTCCGGGCCGGCCACGCCGCCTGCGCCGCCCGGGCCGGCCGACGACGAGGCCCGGTACACCCCGGAGACTGGTTTCCCGGCCCTGCTCAGCGCGCCGCTATCGGCCCCCGCGGCGGCCCCGCCCCAGCCGGACCGCGGTGGCTATCCGGGCTGGCTGGACGACACCGGCCCGGACCTGCCGCCGGTCAGCCACGGCTGGTACGACGAGGGACCGTCCACCCGACCCGGCCCGGTGCTGAGTTCCGACGCGGTCGACGAACTGCGCTACCGGCGGCCGAGCCGGACCAGGATGCTGGTCGGGCTGGCCGCCGTGGCCATCCTCGGCATTACCGGCATCACCGGCACGCTCGTCGTCATGCACTCGGGCGGCCCGGCCACGCCGGCTGGCTCGGCCCAGGCAGCCAGCCCCGGTCAACCCGGCTCGGCCTCGGCCAGCCCGGTGCAGACCGGCGCGGCCACTCAGGGGGTGGCCCAGTGGACCACCCCGGTCGCCATCGACCCGCAGACTCTGGCCAGCCGGACCAGCATCACCGGCCTGTCCTGCGCGCCGGGCGGCGGGTGTTACGCGGCGGACAGTGCGGGTGCCGTGCTGGCCCTGCACTCCGCCGGGAACTGGCCGGTCGCGGTGAGCGATCCGAACGGTGGCCTGGTCGCCCTGTCCTGCCCGGCCGCCGGGTCCTGCCTGGCCATCGACTCGCAGGGGCTGTCCATCGTGCTCAGCCACGGCAACTGGAGCAGCCCGGTGCCGATCGGCACCGGGTCCGGGACGGTGACCAGCGTGTCCTGCGCCAGCCCCGATTTCTGCCTGGCTGTGGACACCATCGGCCAGGCCTTCACCTACGCCGGCCCGTTGGTCGGCTGGTCACAGCGCACCATCGCGCCGAGCGGCCAGGCGCTGAACTCGGTGTCCTGTGCCAGCCGCACCGAGTGCGTCGCGGTCGGCGCGGGCGGCGCGGTGTACAACTACACCGGGTCCTCGTGGAGTAGGCCGAGCACGGTGGACAGCGGTCACGACCTGGTCTCCGTGTCCTGCCCCAGCACCGGGTTCTGCATGGCGGTGGACTCGGCCGGCCAGGCGGTGCAGTTCTCCGCCGGGCACTGGAGGCAGCAGCCGCTCGGTTTCACCGCGACGTCCGTATCCTGCCCGGCCGTCGGCACCTGCCTCGCGGCCGGCAGTGCCGGGGTCGCCACCTACGGCGGCGACCACTGGACCGCGCCCTCGGCCGTGGACACGATCGGGCTCAGCTGGATCGACTGCGTCGCGGTGAACTCCTGCATCGCCACCGACCAGAGCGCCAACGCCCTGTTCTACTCGGCGTCAGCTAAGTGAGCAGGTCAGCCTGGACAGCATCGGGTTGCCGCCGGTAGCCACCATGCCCCAGGTGGTCGATCCGCCGACCGGGATGGCGCCGTTGTAGCTCTCGCTGCTCGCGCTGACCTGCTGGCCGGACTGGCTGACCGCGGCGTTCCACGAGCTGGTCACCGACTCGGCGGTGTCGGCGAACGCGAAGCCCGCGGTCCAGGCGCGGCTCGCGGCGCTGCCCTGGTTGCTGACCGTCAGCTGCAACTGGTA
>DASXIN010000200.1:0-26149 GCA_036497945.1 Streptosporangiaceae bacterium
TCCTTCCGCGCCAGCCCGACCACGATCTCCTCCCGCTCCTCCACACTCAGCCGCCTACCTGGCATCCACACCCTCCCCAGCCTCCGCGAAACCTTGATCATCCCAAGGCGTTGCAACAGAGTCTGGAGATCAAGCCGTGAAGAGTGCGCGGCGGACCTGTCCAGGCTGGTGTCGGGGCGGCTGCGGTGCCGGGTGAGATGACCGGGTTGGCTGATGGCCGCTCGATCTGAGTGTCGCCGACCACGTCTGGGGGCTGATCTGAGTGTTTGTGGCTGACCATCAGGTGTGCTAACCGTCCAGGCCCGACCGGCCCACGGCTGAGCCCGATCGTCCCGCGCAGGTGGCTGCTGAGGGCGATGTGCTTGGTGGGGCTGACCTGCGGCGACTTGTCTGAGGTGGGCTGGGTTGCGGGTGGTTCGGCCCGGTCTGCCCTAGCCTGGATCGATCTCACTTAGTCCTCCTCTTGCAGCGCCGCTCAGATTCGTCCGACACCTGACCGATCTTTGATGGAAAAGATGGCGCGGCGAGACAGCCAGGTATTACAGTTTCACCGAATCGAAAGGCCTGCCGCTGGCGGGCTTTAAAGTTCCCCCCCAGCGTCCGCTGCTGGTGCAATGCCCCGTATGCCTTTGTTTGACCCCAAATCCGATCCCGTCCGCCGGCGGCAGCCGGCGGACTTAGGCCATCGCGAGGTAACAGTGGTCGACGGACACAATGAAGCAGGCCAGCCCCGTACCGCCCGAAGTGCACCTGACCGGGCGAATGATGCGCACTTTCCGCAGTCGTCCGATTTCGCCCAGTGGCGGAAGAGTTCGTACAGTGGCTACAACGGCAATTGCGTCGAGGTCGCGGACCTCGGTGCAGGCCGGGTTGGTGTCCGGGACTCCAAGGCCGGCGCCGGAAGCCCTGTGCTCCAGTTCTCCCCGGCGCAGTGGGCCGCCTTCCTGGCCAGCGTCAAGGACGGTCGGCGCTAGCCAGTTCCCTGGCCAGCCCGGCTGCCAGCCGGGGTCGGGCTGGCTAGGCCCATAGCTCGCCGACCGTCCGGCTGATCAAATCCCGGGATTCAGACGGATCCAGGGATTTCTCCAGCAACCCCTCGAATGTCACTCGGTATCGGAACGTTTGCTCTTCGTCTTCCAGTTCGTAACTGCCTGTCAGGTGCTCAACACTTACGATGTCTCTTAGTGACACATCGTGCACTTGCGGGAACTGCATGTAAGAAAATGCCCCAGTCGTGGTGGGATGCTCGCCGCCGAGCGGGAGTATCCTGATGTCCACATTTGGCATTTCGGAAACTTCGGCCACCCGGCGCAATTGCCCATGCATGACAGAGTTACTACCAAATCGCCGGCGCAGCACCGATTCGTCGATGATGAAGGACAGTTGCAGAGGCGGCTCCCTGGTGAGCAGTTGCTGGCGCATGCGGCGGAGCGTGATCCGCCTTTCCGCGTCGCCTGGGGGAATCCGGAACATTGACTGATAGCCGGCCATGACCGCCCGAGTGTAGTCCTCGGCTTGCAGCAGTCCCGGCACGACCAGCGGTTCCCAGTTCCAGATTGAGCGGGCCTCGTCCTCGGCGGTTACGTATTCGGCGTAGTCGGTGGGCAGGCCGGCCACCACCGCCCGTAGCCGCCCGATCTTGCTCGACTCGCTGGCCAGGGCTTGGAGCTCTTCCCGGTTAGGGCTCTCCACTTTGTACAGGTCAAGGAGTTTGTCCAGGTCATCACGCTTTACGCCGATCCGGTTCAGCTCGATGCGGCTGATCTTCGAGCCGCTCCAGCCCAGCGTCGCAGCCGCTTCATCGCCGGTCAGGCCAGCACGTTCCCGCAGCCGGCGCAGCTCCCCGGCGAGCCGACGGCGCCGGACGGTCTGGCTGCCGTGGTCAGGCATGCGGTCCCCGCCCCCTCCGGCTGGCGGTTAAAACGCCGGCAGTGTGTGCCGGTGGCATGTGCGTCATGGTCCAGAGTAATGCCTAGTGAGTAGAAACGTGAAGTTTGCGTGACCAATAGTAGTGCAATCTGCACTGCATCTTGTCCACCGCTGAATGGTGCCGTTGAATTAAAAAGTGCAGGAGGCCTGCTCCCACTGAGTGGAGGAGGGGGCGCCGCGATGATCGGCAGGCGGGTTTACCCGGATGGTCTCCCGCCCTGTGCCTGCCCCGGCCACCAGGCCCGCCGTCCGGGCCATCACGCCCGCGGCCCGCCCCGCAGCGCGAATGGCGTACCAGGTCACGGATTGCGCAAGCCCGGACCCAGGAGATGCAGCCGGGCCGGCGGTAGCCGCCACCGGCCCAGGCCCAACGACCACACCCCAACGCGATGAGCAGGAGTAATGGCATGACCTACGGTACAACGCAACTACCGCCTGGCACGAGACCGGCCAGGTGAGCCGATGAGTGTGCTGCTGGCCGTGGTCTGGTTCCTGACCGGGGCGATAGCCGGCTGGGGCGTGCGCGCGCTGCGTGCCGCCGCCACCATGTCCCCCGCCCGGGAGCAGATGCGCCGGGAGATCCGCTGCTGGCAGGCGGAGACGGAGCGGTTCAAGGCCACCGCCGACCGGCTGGCCCAGGAGAAGGAGTCCTGGACGGCGGGCGTCCGGCAGGGCCGGGACGATGTGATCACGATCGTGCCGCTGCTCATCGCGGCACAACAGCGGCTGATGACCGAGGCCCCCGGCCGCGGCGCCGCTTCCACCGAGATCGACCACTGCGCCTGACCGGCTGACCGGCGGAGCGCTCTCCTTCCGGCCCCTGGGCCCAGCCGGAGGGGAGCGCCGGCCGGCGCGGTCCCGGCTCAACCGGACCGGCTCAGCCCACCGGCTCGGCCGGCGGCCCAGCGGTACTTGCCATTAACCGGTGCACCGCGGCGAGCAGGGCGGCGTAGGACCGGACCAGGGCCGCGTGCTCCAGAGCGAGCAGCGGGCTGTCCGGCAGGCAACCCTCGGCCACCCACCGATCGGACAGGTGCATGGCGTGCGCGCGATGCGCCGCGGCCGGCCGGACCGCACCGTGCGGGGCCTGGTACAGGAACGCGTACAGCCGGGCCAGCGCGTCCACCAGTGCGTCGGCCGGCCCGGAGCCATGCTGGCTCTCCCGGTGCACCCGCCACCACTCCACCTCGAGCCGGGCTGCCTCGGCGATGTCACCGGGCAGGCCGTAGGCCGACCGGACCAGGCCGTAGAACCGCTGCATGCAGCGCCGCGCACCATCCGGATCGTTGTCCGCGGGCGCCCACAGCTGGATGGCCCGCAGCACCAGCCAGGCGCCCTGCAGGGTGCGCGGCCAGCTCATCCCGAACCCGGCCCGGATCAGGCCGACCGACGCGCGCAGCACCCCGGCCCAGTCCCGGCCGTAGTACCCCACCCAGGCCCGGCACTCCAGGTCGGCCATCCGGGCCGGGTCGAACGACCGTGGCCCGCCCGGGATCCGCCCGGAGACGCCGCCCTGGCCCCGGCCGCCGTAAGCCCGGCCGCTGTAGGCCCGGCCGCCGTGGACCCGGCCGCCCTCGCCCGGGGCCCCGCCGCCGCCCTGGCCCCCGCCGCCCCGACCTCGGCTGCCCTGCTTCACCAGCCGGACGCCGAAGCCGTGCACGGCCAGCCGGAGCACCACCTGACCCGGCCGGACCAGGTCGGCGACCCGGTCGGCGCTGAGCGCCTCGAGATCGCTCAGCCGCTCCGCATAGGCGGCGGCACCGAGCGACCGGGCGGCGTTCAGCTCCCTGATGTTGTCCCATACCTTGGCCCGCGCCTCGCGCAGGAAGCGCCGGCTGGCCGCCTGGTTGAGCGGGGCGAGCAGGGCGTCGGTCGCAGAACGCGGGCGTGCGCCGGCCAGCTCGGCATCCTCGGCGCCGACCCGCTGGCTGAGTATCTCGTCGATGCGCTGGTGGTCGGACCGCCGCTGGCGGAGCAGCACCGGGTCGGCGAACTCCGGGCCGCTGATCACCGCGAGCAGCGCCTGCGGCAGGTCGTAGTTGATGTGCGCGTTCATGCCGAGCAGCACATGCCGCAGCGCAGCCGCGGCCGGCCGCTCCCGTCCGGTGCGGAACGCGACCGCCCACGGGCCGGGCACCGGCTCGCCCGCCGAGTCGGCCCGCAGCGCGTCGAGGTACCGGGAGGCGAACGCGACATCCCACCGCTCCACCCAGTCCGGATCGCTGAACAGCCCGGCCGTCAGCGCGTCCCGGACGGCCCGGGTGGTGCGCAGATAGGTGGCGTGGAAGTAGCGCCGCGGGTCGCCGGCCGCCTCCAGCGGGCCGAGCAGCACTTCCATCCGCCCGATGAGCGCATCAATGCTCACGTACCGCCTCCCCCTGCTGTGCTGTCGCAGTGGCCAGTTGGCTGACTGTTATCTCCATACACACAGGACTGCCCGGCTGAAACATCCAGCCAGAGTGATCCAGCCGGCCCGGCTGCGTGCTCCCGGACCTGCGGCGTCCGCTTCACCCTGTTAGCGGTAATGGAGATCATGTCGTAACAGGCGATTCTTGTGCAGTCGACCCGGGTGCGTTACGTTCCGGCCAGCTGATCACGGCGCGGGAAGGATCACCATGAGCGGCACCGAATCCCTTCCGTTCGGGGAGAGCAAGAGCCCCCCAGTCGGCGAGGTAGGCCACGAGCTCCGGCTGCGCCGCGGCGCGCTCGGCATCATGGACATCTCCGCGGCCACAATGGCCAACATCGGGCCCGCGATGTCCTTCTTCTTCGGGTTCGGTTTCTGGCCATCACCGCCGGGGTCGCCGCCCCGCTGACCATCGTGGCAGCCGGCATCGCCATCGCGCTGCTCGGCAACACGCTGGCCCAATTCTCCCGGGCGCAGCCGTCCACCGGTGGCTTCATCACGTTCGTCGGCAAGACGTTCGGCGGCACCAGCGCGGTGACCACGGCGCTGCTCTGCGGGGTGGGCTACATCATCGCGATGGCCTCGGTCATCGCGATCTCCGGCGGCTTTCTGTCCATCACCCTGCAGCGCTACGCGCACGTGAACATCCCGTGGGGCTACCTGACCGTGATCCTCACCGCGCTGGCCGTGCTGATGATGATCCGCGGGGTGGCCATCTCGACCAAGATCGCCGGGTTCTTCTTCGCCTTCGAGATGCTGGTGCTCGTGGTGGTCTCGGTGGCGTCCCTGATCAAGAACGGCGGCCACCTGTCCGCCGTCCCGTTCGAGCCGAGCCACATCACCAACGGCTTCTCCGGCTTGGCGGCCGGCTTCCCGCTGGCCATCTACCTGTTCATCGGCTGGGAGAACTCGGCCGCGCTGGCCGAAGAGACGGACAACCCGCGGCGCAACGTGCCGCGAGCCGTGTTCACCTCGGTGGCCATCATGGCCGTCAGCTATGTCTTGTTCGCCTACGCCACGGTCAGCGGGTTCGGCTACAACGTGACCAAGCTCGGCGCCGCCCCGATCCCGTTCATCTCGGTGGCCGAGAACACCATCGGCGTGCTGGCGTTCTTCGCTTACCTGGCCGGGATGACCTCCACCCTGGGCGCGCTCATCGCGGGCACCAACTCGCAGGCCCGGCTGGTGTTCAATGCGGGCCGGGAGGGCCTGCTGCCGCGTTTTATCGGGCATGTCAACCCATCCCGGCGCACCCCGATGAACGCCATCTTCACGTTCGTCGCCATCTCCATGGCGATCATCGGCGGCTGGGCGCTGCTGCACCTGATCGGCGGCAGCACCGGCTCGCTCGACCCGATCGCGTTCTTCGCCGAGTCGTCCACCATGGGCACCATCCTGGTGCTGGTCGTCTACCTGCTGGCCAACCTGGCCCTGCCGTTCTACTACCGCAGGTTCCGGCCGCAGGAGTTCAACGTGCTCAAGCACGCGGTGCTGCCCGGGCTCGGCGCGCTGGCCATCATCGTGCCGCTGTACTACCTGGCCAAGCCAGGCCAGCCCACGCCGTACGACTGGTTCCCGTACGCGGCGCTGATCGTGGTCGTGGTGGCCGCGGTCTACGCGTTCTTCCTGAACAGCCGCGATCCTGAGCTGGCCGGCCGGGTCGGCTCCCTGGTCGCCGACGAGTAGCTGGCACGGCTCCCGGGACGCCCGGAAGATGCCGCCCAGGGCCCGGGCCTGCGCTACGGCCGCGGCCATGCTCGCATCCGTCGGCTCCACCCCGCACCCCATCGAAAACCACGGCTTCGATACCCAACGCCCGCACCTGGCTGGCCACCCGGGCCGGGATCCCGGTGGCCGCTACCCCGGGGTCGGTGACGACCAGGGCGCGGCGTACGCCGCACTGGCTGAGATCGAAGCCGATTTCGTCCGACCGCTAGGGCCGAACTTGAGCTGCGGTGCGCCATAAGTGAAGACGGACTCGGCGTTGGCCGCAGCGGTGCTGGTCATCGGGCCTCCTGGTCGGCGTCGAAGATCATCGTACCGGTGCCCGCTGGCCACGCTAATGCCTGCTATGTCCCATGGTGAAGCAATAAGAAAGTAAAGCCAGCATTACCGCGACTGGCTGAATTCTGGCTGTGCTAATCAGGGTTACCCCAATTCACCCGGCGGATGGGGTAGCAAAAACCAGCCGAAGAAAGGAGGCGTGCTGCCTGCTCCGCACCATACCCTGCGGTTATAGCGCAGGTGGGGAGTGCGACTATGGAGCGGGTGATCCATGACCGCCGGGCAGAGCGGAATGGCCTGGTCACGCGGGGTATGCCGATGGTGCTGATGTACCACTCGGTGCAGCCGTACACCGAGGATCCCTATCTGGTGACGGTTGGGCCGCCGCGCTTCGAGCAGCAGATGTGCTGGCTGAGCCGGCGTGGGCTGCGCGGGGTGTCGATCGCCGAACTGCTCGCCGCCCGGGCGGCGGGCGCCGGGAAGAGGCTGGTCGGGCTCACCTTCGACGATGGCTACGCCGATTTCGCCGAGTACGCGCTGCCGGTGCTGCGGCGCTATGGCTTCACCGCGACGGTGTTCGTGATCGCCGGCCGGCTGGGCGGGGACAACGTCTGGGACCTGGCGGGCCCACGCAAGCCACTGCTGGACGCGGACCAGGTCGCAGGGCTGGCCGAGGCTGGTGTGGAGATCGGCTCACACGGGCTGCGACACGTCTCGCTGCCCGCCGCGCACGGCGCACTGGCCGACGAGACCGGCGGCAGCCGGCGCATCCTGCAGGACATCACCGGCCAGCCGGCCGGCGGGTTCTGCTACCCGTACGGCCATCTGGACGCGGAGGTGGTCGGCGCGGTCCGCAACGCGGGTTACGACTACGGCTGCGCCATCTGGCCGTCGGAGTACGCCGGCCGGCACGCGCTGCCGCGGACCTACATCGGCGACGCCGACACCTCGCCCCGGCTCTGGGTCAAGGCGATGCGGCACTGGCTGACCCGGGCCCGGGCGGCCTGAATATCCCGCACTCTGCGTAGGGTGCCTACCCCTGTTGATGACCCGGAGGAGTAAGTCGGCTGGCACAGTCGGAGTCCACAGAAGGAACTCGCTAGGCGCGTTGGGGGATTTCGCCTAGCCCGAGTTGCAAGGGGGCATAGTGGCCGAGCGCCGGCTTTCGCTAGCGGTCAATGGGCGGGAAAACCTGCTCGACAAGAAGCTGATCACTTGCCGCACCGCGGACCGCGCGGCGGCCGGCCGGGAAAATGGCCATCAGGTGACAGCGGGCTCGGTCGCCATTGTCGGACTGGGGTACGTCGGGCTGCCCACCGCGGTGGCCCTGCACGGCCAGGCTCGGCGGATCATCGGCGCGGTGGCCCGAGGGCGGCCGCCATGATCGCTGAGCTGCGCGAAGCGGACGTGACCACCCCGGCGGTGGTGCTCAAGCTCGACCCGAACATGCTGCACCACGGCGGGCTCGGGGTGATCCGCAGCCTGGGTCGGCTGGGCGTGCCGGTGTACGGGGTGCATGAGGGCCGGTGGGCGCCCGCGGCCAGCTCCCGGTACCTGGCCGGCCGGGTGTTCTGGCAGCCGCCGCCGGACGACGCGGACCGGATCATCGCCGGGCTGCTCGAGCTGGCCGGCCGGATCGGCCGGCCAGCGGTGCTGCTGCCCACCGACGACGCGGGCGCGATCTTCCTGGCCGAGCGGGGCGGGCCGCTGCGGGACAGTTTCCTGTTCCCCGACCCGCCCGCGGAGCTACCCCGGCAGCTGGCCGGCAAGTACTCGCTGTTCCAGCTGTGCCGGGACCGCGGGGTGCCCAGCCCGAAGGCCATGCTGGCCTGCTCGGCCGGGGAAGCGGCGGACTTCGCGGCCACGGCCGGCTTCCCGGTCATCGGCAAGCTCACCACCCCGTGGCGAGCGGCCGGGTGGCATGACGGGCCGCCGCTGCGCAGCACCACGATCATCCACGACCGGGCCGAACTGGCCGAGGTATGGCTGCGCTGCACCGAGGCCGGGCTGGGCCTGATGATTCAGGAGTACCTGCCCGGCGGGCCGGCCCAGGACTGGTTCTTCCACGGCTACTGCGATGTGGCAGGCCGTTGCCAGCCGGCGTTCACCGGGGTCAAGGACCGGTCCTACCCGGCGTATGCCGGGCTGACCAGCCTGGGCCGTGCGGTGCCCAACACCGAGCTGCGCGAGCAGCTCACCGGGCTGCTCGGGGCGCTTGGCTTCCGCGGCATCGTCGACCTCGACCTGCGCTTCGACCCGCGGGACGGCCAGTACAAGCTGCTCGACTTCAACCCGCGGCTGGGCGCGCAGTTCCGGCTGTTCGAGGACACCGCGGGGGTGGACGTGGCCCGGGCCGCCTACCTCGACCTCACCGGCCAGCCGATGGCCGGGCAGGCCATGGTGGCCGGCCGCCGGTTCCTGGTGGAGAACTACGACCCGCTCGGCGCGGCTGGCTACTGGCGGGCCGGCCAGCTGGGGCTGACTTCGTGGGCCGCCTCACTGCGCCGGGTAGACGAGCTGGCCTGGTTCGCCCGGGACGACCTGCGCCCGTTCGGCCTGATGTGCCTGCGCATGGGCTGGCGGGCGGTGTACCGGCCATGGACCCGGGGCTCGCCCGCGCAGCCACGCGCCGCGGGCGGGCCCCGCTACTGCCCCGGCCGGCGGGTTGTCCGCCGTCCAGCACGCACCGACGTGAGCGCAGGTTTCCACACACTGGGGGAGAAGGTATGACCCGTACCGCGGATGTGGCCATTGTCGGGGCCGGGCCGTACGGCCTGTCCGTCGCGGCGCACCTGCGCCGCTCGGGGCTGAGCGTCCGGCAGTTCGGGCTGCCGATGCACCTGTGGCGGGCGAACATGCCGCGCGGCATGTACCTCAAGTCGCAGGGCTTCGCGTCCAACCTGTCCGACCCGGATGCCGCGTTCACGCTGGGCACGTTCTGCCGGTCATCCGGCCGCCCGTACGCCGATTACGGCCTGCCGGTGCCGCTGGACACGTTCGTCGCCTACGGCGCCTGGTTCCAGCGGTCGGCCGGCCTGGAGGTGACCGAGGTCATGGTGACCAGCCTGGCCGAGCAGCCGGGCGGCTACCAGCTCAGCCTGGCCGACGGCGAGACGGTGACCGCCCGCCAGGTGGTGCTGGCTATCGGCGTGGAGCACTTCGGCTACCTGCCCGGCGAGCTGTCTGGGCTGCCCGCGTCGGCCTGCACGCACAGCTCGGCGCACACCGACCTGTCCGCCTTCGGCGGCCAGCGGGTGCTGGTCGTCGGGGCCGGCCAGTCCGCGCTGGAGTCGGCGGCCCTGCTGCACGAGAGCGGGGCCGACGTGCGCATCGTAATGCGCAAGCAGCAGGTGGTGTGGAACGGTGCCCCGCTGGCCGCCGGCCGGCCGCTGCTGCGGCGGCTGCGCGAGCCGGAAGCCGGGCTCGGCTCCGGCTGGAGGACCTGGTTCTACTCCCGGCGGCCAGCCAGCTTCCGGCACCTGCCCGAGTCCACCCGGATCTACCGGGTTCGGACCGCGCTCGGCCCGGCCGGCGCCAGCTGGCTGCGCGGCCGGGTAGAAGGTGAGTTCCCGATCCTGACCGGCCACGCGCTGGCCGGCGCGGCGGCTGGTCCGGACGGGGTCCGGCTGACTGTCACCGACGCCACCGGGCAGCGCACCGAGCTGGCCGCCGACCATGTCATCGCGGCCACCGGGTACCGGCCGGACCTGGGCCGGCTGTCCTTCCTGGACCCGGAACTGCGGGCCCGGCTGCGCACGGTGGCCCGCACCCCGGCGCTGGACCGCGACTACCAGACCAGCGTTCCCGGGCTCTACGCGGTCGGCCCCGGCGTGGCGCCGACGTTCGGCCCGGTGATGCGGTTCGTATACGGCACGGACCACGCGGCGCGGACCGTGGCGCGGCGGCTGTCCGTCGCGGCCGGCCAGCGCGCCGACATGACAGTGGAGGCGCCGCGGTGAGCAGGACGAATTACCGGGCCACGCTCCGGCCGGCCCAGGCCAGGACTAGCCCGGCGGCCAGTGCGGAAACGGCCAGTACGGAAACGGCCAGTACGGAAACGGCCAGCGCGGAAGCGGGCACGCTGGAAACGGGCACTGCGGGGGCGGGCACCGTGGACGCGGGGACCCCCCCGCCGGCAGCCGCTGGCGCGCTGCTGGCCGTGGCCGGGCTGCCACTGGTCGACCTGCTCGCGGTCAGCACCGCCGCGGGCATCGGGCTGCTGCTCGGCTGGTTCACCGGCTGGCTGCTGGCGGGCTACGCCGCCGCGGCGTACTGCGCCCTGGCCGCCGCCGGGCTGCACCGGTTGCGAATCTGCCCGCGGACCGGAGATCGGGCGGGCCGGATCGCGGCGGCGGCCGCGCTGCCCGGGCTGCTGCTACTGCCCTGGGCAGCGGATCCGGTCCAGCTGCTCCGGCTGGTGCTGGTCACCGTGCTGGCCCTGATCGCGGTCCGGACCGTCGGCTACGCCGCGCTGCGCGCGGCGCACCGTCGCGGCCGGCTGACCGAACGGGCCGTGCTGGCCGGGACCGGCCCGGCCAGCGAACAGCTGGCCCGGCTGCTCCGCGAGCACCCCGAGTTGGGGCTCCAGGCCACCCGCTGTGCATCGGTGGCCGATCTCGCCGGGCTGGCCAGGCAGCAGCGGGTCAGCCGGGTCATCGTGGCCGACCTGAGCGGCGACGAGCTCGACCTGGCCGGTGCGCTGCGCACTTGCCGGCAGCTCGGCGCCGACGTCTGCCTGCTGCCCCGGCTCGCGGAGCTGGGCATGGCCGTGCCCGCCGGGTGCCTCGACGAGGTGTGGGGAGTCCCGCTCATCCCGCTGCGCCGGGGCGCCTGGCGGGGCCCGGCGCGGCTGGCCAAGCGGGCGCTGGACATCGCGGTCGCCGCCGTGGCGCTGGCGGTGACCTGGCCGGTGTTCGCGGCGGCGGCGGTCGTGGTCCGGCTGCGGCTGCCCGGTCCGGTGCTGTTCCGTCAGGTCCGCGTGGTCGGCGGCGGAAAGCAGGCCGAGATCGTCAAGCTGCGCACGCTGGGCCAGCACGGCGACCCGGAAACCGCCTGGAGAGTGCCCGACGAGAAGTGCGGTGCGCTGGGCCGGTTCCTCCGCATCACCCACATCGACGAGCTGCCGCAACTGGTCAGCGTGCTGCGCGGGCACATGTCCCTGGTCGGCCCGCGCCCGGAGCGGCCCCACTTCGCCCGCCAGTTCAGCCAGGACATCCCGGGCTACGCCGCCCGGCAGCGGATGCCCGCCGGGATGACCGGCTGGGCCCAGGTGCACCGGCTGAACGGCGACACCTCGATCACCGACCGGGCCCGCTTCGACAACGCCTACATCGAGTACTGGTCGTGCTGGCTCGACCTGGTGATCCTGGCCCGCACGCTGACCAGCGTGCTGGCTGAGGCCGCGGTCGAGATACCTAATCGGAGTTCGCACCGAGGAGGCCGCCCATGAGGGTCCTGCACGTGATCACCGGCCTGGGGGTCGGCGGCGCGGAGCATCAGCTCCGCTCGATCCTGCAGCACACCCGGCACGAGTCCGACGTGGTCACGCTGTACAACCCGGGGCCGGTGGCGGACATGATCCGGGCCGACGGCGGGTCCGTGCGGGACCTCGGGATGACCAGCAACACCCAGCTCTCTGCGCTGTTCCGGCTGCGCGGGCTGATCCGGGCCGGCCGCTACGACGTGGTGCATGCCCACCTGTACCGGTCCCAGATCTACGGGCGGCCCGCGGCCTGGCTGGCCGCCACCCCGGTGGTGCTGAGCACCGAGCATTCCATCGGCGAGACGCACCTGGAGCGCAGGCGGATGACGCCCGGCGTCCGGGCGCTGTACCTGGGCACCGAGTTCCTGTCCGACGTCACCATCGCGGTGTCCCCGGAGGTCCGCGACCGGCTGCTCAAGTGGGGCGTGCGGGACCGCCGGGTGACGGTCATCCCGAACGGCGTGGACGTGCAGCGGTTCGCGTTCGACGAGACGACCCGGCGCCAGGTCCGGGCCGAGTTCGGCCTCGGCGCCGACGTATACCTCATCGGGGTGCTCGGCCGTCTCGACCCGAACAAGCAGTTCGACATGGTCATCGAGGCGGCCGCGCCGCTGCTCAGCGACACCGTCAAGTTGCTCATCGTGGGCAAGGGCCACGAGCGCGCCCACCTGGAGCAGGTCGCCCGCGAGCACGGGGTGGCCGAGCAGGTGGTGTTCACCGGGGAGCGGCACGACGTCGCGGCCATGCTGTCCGCGATGGACCTGTTCGTGGCGTCCTCCAAGCAGGAGACGTTCGGCCTGTCCGTACTGGAAGGGCTGGCCAACGGGCTGCCCGTGCTGTACACGACCTGCCCGGCCCTGGACGGCCTGGCGGTCACCCGGGCCAGCCAGGTGCCGCAGGCCGCGGACGGGATGCGCGCCGCCATGGCGGCCGAACTGGCCGCGGGCCCGCGGCCACGGATCGGTGAGCCCGCCGTGGAGAAGGAGTACGGCATCGAGGCCGTCACCGCGCGGCTGGACGATCTGTACGAGCGGCTGGCCGCCCGCCGCCGGTGGCGCACCATACTCCGGGCGGGGGGCCTCCGGGTGCCAGGCATCCGGGCGGAGGCATCGCGATGAGGTGCTTCATCACCGGCGCGGCCGGCTTCATCGGCTCGGCGAGCAGCATTACTCAGGCCTCCTACCTGGCGGCGTACGGCGCTGGCTACGAGGACCTGGAGCGCCGGGTGCCGGACTGCACCCTGGCCGCTGACCTGGTCGGATTCGCCACGACCCGGGACCTCGACGAGATCATCCGGGCGGTCGCGGCGGAGCAGTCGTCCACCCGGCAGGCTGCGGCGTAATCAGGACGGTGCCGGGCATGACGGCATAAAACATGCCGATCTGGATAGGACGGCAGACAAGGTGGCGGGGGCAACGAGGACGGCGTACAGCAGAGACAGCCGGGCGCCAGCAACGGTGCCCGGCCGGTCCCGCCATCCTGCTGCCACTGGCCCTGTCGGTACTGCTGGTGCCGGAACTGGCCGGCCAGGTGCTGTCCTGGCCCCCGTTCGGCGAGCTGCACCTGGCTGTCTCCACGCACCTCACGCCGACGGCCGTGCTGCTCGGCGTGGTACTGCCGGACTTCCTGATCACGTGCGCGGTGGCCATGCTGGAACGCCAGCCACGGCTGCTGCTGCTCGCCGTCTTCTTCCCGTTCATGCGCATGCTGGACGCCGCCATCTCGCTGTACTCAGTCCCGGCGGCCTGGTTGTCGGTGTCCAACGGCCGCTGGAAGAGCCCTGCCCGCCGCGCGGTGGGCAGTGCCTCCACGGCACCACTCCCCGCCGCTGGCCTGCCGGCCGGCGGCTCGTATCACGCCGGGACCAAGGACGAGCCGGGCACGCCGGCTCCGGTGGCGGAGGCTAGTCATGTATCTGGGTGAGGATGGGCCAGTGGCGACCGTGCACAGCGAGCTCATGGACCCGGTGCGGATACTGCTGGTAGATGATCATCTGATGGTTACCGAGGCGCTAGCCTCGCGGCTATCGGCCGCCATGGACTTGTGGGTAGCCGGGCGGTGCACCACCGCCGACCCGAACCTGCTCGACATCGTGCGCGGGCTGCGCCCGGACGTCATCACCATCGAGGTGGAGCCGCTCGGCCCGGCTGCGGGCCAGGTCCTGCAGGGGCTGGTGGCGGCGCGCCCGGAGGCCAAGGTGGTGGTGCTCAGCGCCGACCACAACATCGGGCACGCGGTCGAGGCGGCCCGGGCCGGGGTGGCCGCCTGGGTGGCTAAGGAGCAGGGTGCCGCGGAACTGGAGATCGTGGTCCGCGGGGTATGCCAGGGTTACTCCTGGTTCCCGCCCGACATGCTCGGTGCGATCCTGCGCGAGCTACGCGCCGATGTGAGCCGGGCCCGCGAGCACGACGACCTGCTGGACGTGCTCAGTCCCCGCGAGCGGGACGTGCTGCTGTCCATGATGGACGGCAAACGGGGCCGGCAAATCGCTCAGGATCTGCTCATATCCACCGATACCGTGCGCACGCACACCAGGAACATCTTCGCCAAGCTGGACGTGCACAGCCGCCTGGAGGCCGTCCGGGTGGCCCGTGCGGCCGGCCTGCACCGCCCGGAGGAGCTGGCCGAATGACCGACGGCAGGCCCCTCCGGGTAGCCACCGTCATCACCAGGCTGGACGGCGGGGCGGGTCAGCACGCGCTGCGCGGGGCGCGGGTCCTGGACCCGGCCGAGTTCACCATGACGATCATCACCGGCAGCGGCGGCCAGTTGCTGGCCGAGGCCGTAGCAGCCGGCCTGGAGGTCGTCGTCGAGCCGTCGCTGCGCGCGCCCATCGCGCCCGCCAGCGACCTGCGCGCGCTGACCCGGCTGAGCACGCTGCTGCGCCGCCGGCAGTTCGACGTGGTGCACACACACTGCGCCAAGGCGGGCGCGGTCGGCCGGCTGGCCGCGCACCGGGCCCGGGTGCCCCGGCTGGTGCACACCTACCACGGCTTCCCGTTCCACGAGTTCCAGGGCGCCGCCCGGCGGCAGGGCTACATCCAGATAGAACGCCGCCTCGGCCGAATCACCGACGTGGCCTTGTGCGTGGGCACCGGGGTGGCCGTCGAGGCGGTCCGCCGTCGGCTGATCGCCCCGGAGCGGGTGCGCACCATCGGGGTGGTCGCGGACGGTGCCGACCAGGCCGCCGCCCGGCCGCCACCGGCCGCGGCCCGGCGCCGCCGGGCCCGCGCCGAACTGGGCCTGCCCGCGGACGCCACGGTGGTCGGCGCGGTCGGCCGGCTGACCTACCAGAAGGCGCCGGACGACTTCCTGGCCGCGCTGCGCGCGCTCGGGCGGCCCGGGGTGACCGGGGTCTGGGTCGGCGACGGGGAGCTGGCCGGGCAGGTGGCCGCCCGGGCGGCCAGCCTGCCGGGCAGCCAGGTGCTGCTGGCCGGCCAGCGCAGCAACGTGCCAGACCTGCTGCCCGCGTTCGACGTGTTCGCGCTGCCCAGCCGCTACGAGGGGCTGCCCACCGCCGTGGTCGAGGCGATGGTGTGCGGTATCCCGGTGGTGGCCACGGCGGTCAACGCGGTCGGCGATGTGGTCATACCCGGCGAAACCGGGCTGCTCGTCCCGCCGGGCCGCCCCGAACTGCTGGCCGAAGCGGTCGGCTTCCTGCTCGACACCCCGGCCGCCGCGGCCCGGTTGGCGGCCACCGCCCGGGACCGGCTCGGCACCCGGTTCGGCGAGAACGCGCTGCGCGGCGCGCTGGTAGCGGCCTACTCCGGTGGGTATGCCGTTGCCTAGGCCGGGCATGGTTAACTGGTTCCAATGCGGCATGCCGTAACGAAATCACATCGGACGGTGATGAGTCGGGGGTGGGGAGGCACACAGGGGTGACGGGCCCGTGACCTCTCCTTTCGCGGGGAAACGCTGTGGAACCGTCGTTCGACCGGCGACGGGGCCGCGGGCGCAGGCGGTCTGACGGTCAGGACGCGCTTGCCGTGCGGGGACTTTTGCATGATCTAGGACATCAGATGACAACTTTGTCCTATCTAGGCGAAGCAGTGCGCGGGGATGTGGACCTGCCGGAAGACGCGAGATTCCGGTTGGAGTTGCTGTCCCTGGAGATGACCCGGCTGCTGGACGTCATCGCGCACGAGATTCCCGGCCGCGAGGACGCGGCCGCGGTTGGTGAGGTCAACCTCCGTTCGCTGGCGGGCCAGGTGACCCAGCTGGCCCGGATCGCGCATGAGGCCGCGGTGATGCTGCGGCCCGGCCCAGAGGTCCAGGTCATGGCCAGCCCGGTGCTGCTGTGGCGGGTGCTGACCAACCTCGTGGACAACGCGGTCCGCGCCGCCGGGCCGGCCGGCCGGGTGGAACTCACCGTGGGTATGCTGGCAGAACCGCCACCACGGGCCCTGCTCCAGGTGCAGGACAACGGTCCCGGCTTCGGTCATGGCCTCCTGGAGCCGCCTCGCTCGGCCTGGGCGTGGTGACTAGGCTGCTCGAATCCTGCCGCGGCAGCATGGAGGTCGAGGCGCCGGCCGATGGGGCGTGCTGGTGCGCATCGTGATCCCGGCTGAGCCAGTCCCGCCCGCCGCCCCGGACTGGCCGTCGGCTAATCAGGTGAGCACATGACCGGGCTAGTCATCGGGGATTACCACAGCGTATTCCTGGACGCCATGTCGGCCGTGCTGATCCAGCGTGGCTACCAGGTGACCGTGGCGCGCAGCGTCCGGGACACGATCGAGTCGGTGCGCCGCAAGCAGCCCGACGTGTGCCTGATCGACCGGCACTTCGCCGGGGACAGCGGGATCGCCGCGATCGCCCCGATGCTGGCGGCCAGCGGCCGGACCAAGATCCTGGTACTCAGCGCCGACCCGGATACCGAGGGCATCCGGCAGGCGCTGCAGGCCGGCGCGGCCGGCTACCTGCACAAGACCCGCGGGGTGGCCGCGCTGACCCGGGCCATTGACCGGGTGCTGCGCGGCGAGGTCGTGGTGGACGTGCCGAAACCGCGGCCGGCCCGGGACCGGGCCCGGTCCGACGATGCCCGCCGGCTGGCCGCCTTCCTCACCGGCCGCGAGCGGGAATGCCTCAACCTGCTGGTCGAGGGGCTGGACACGTCCGGTATCGCGACCAAGCTGGGGGTGTCCGCGGCCACGGTGCGCACCCACGTCCAGTCGGTGCTGACCAAACTGGGCGTGCACTCGCGGCTGGAGGCCGCCTCCTACGCGGTCCGCTACGGACTGCTCGATGAGGCGACCGGGCTGATCGCCCGGGAAGAGACCCTGTTACCCCCGGCCCCGGAACCGGGATAAACGAGCCAGCAGATGGCCGGGCCGGCCCGATGTCACTGGGCCGCCGGGGTGAGCCGGGCTACCTCATCGGCATGATTTCCGGCCGGGCCGGCCGGCCCGGCTGGCCGCAGCAGAGCGCCCCGCCAGGCGCCGCGTGCCGTGCGTACGCTGACCACCAGCCAGGCGGCCAGCAGACCCAGGTACAGGGCCACCGCGGCCCAGCGGAAACCGACCGCCCCGGTGTGCGCGGCCAGCGCACTGGTGCCGGTCACGCAGGTGCCGACCGGGAACGTGAACGACCACCAGGTCAGGCTGAACGTGAGCCGCTGCCGCGCGGCCCGCACGGTCAGCGCGGCGGCCAGCGCCGCCCACAGCGCGGCGAAGCCCCATACCGGAACGCCGTAGACCACACCGAACACCGCGAACGCGGTGCCGTACGGGCGCGGCAGCGCCAGCGGGGCCACGCCGCCGAGCAGGTTGGCCGCGGTGATGGACTGGCCGAGCGGGCCGAGCACGATCCACAGCGTGGGCACCAGGGCTGCCGGGCCTACCGAGTGCCGGACCAGCCGCTGCCAGATCTGCGGGATGATCACCAGACTGGCCAGCAGGCTCAGGCCGAACATCGCGTAACAGGCCAGCACCATGGTCAGCCGCAACTGCCCGGCGGGCAGGTGCGGTACCAGCAGGGCACCGGTGGCCGCGCTGACCATGGGCGGCACCACCGGCATCAGCCAGCCGCCGAACGCCCCGTCCGGCGCGGCGGGCAGCCTGCTGATCATCAGGTACGGCACGGCCAGGCTGCTGGCCAGGCCAGTGAGCGTGCCCAGCGGCCAGAGCACCGCGTCGATGGCCAGCGCGGCGTGCGGGCCGATGAGCGCCGGCCCGAGCAGCAGCGCCCCGGCGCCCACGGTCAGCAAGGCCATCGGCGGCGCGCCGTAGAACTGCACCATGACCGGGTTGCGGGCATGGCCCAGGGCGGCCTGCCGGTACCGGGTCCAGTGCACCACCTCGGCCACCGCCAGCACGGCCAGCCAGAGCGCGGCGAGCAGCCAGACCGCGGTGCCGAAGGCGCGCAATCCGGGCCAGTGCACGGGCAAGGTCGCGGCCGCGATGGCCACGATGCCGGTACCCATCACCGAGGCGAACCAGTTCGGCCCGAGGCTGGCGAACGCGTCCGCGGGCCGGTCCAGGTCGCGCAGCGGGCCCCGGCGGGCCGCCGCGGCCGGAGCGGCCAGCGGCGCCGCGGGCCGGGCTGGGGTGTCGATGCTCATGGCTCCAGCCTCCGGCCGGGCAGCGTCGCCGGGTAGTGGGCTTGTCCCTGCCAACCCACAACCAGCCCTTGTGGGTGGTCTATCCAGGCCCGGATTATTGTGGCCGGGTGCCGCTGAGCCCGCATGTGCCCGATCTGGCTGCCCTGGAACTCTTCGTCGCGGTGGCCCGGTACGGCAGCATCGGGGCGGCGGCGCGGCACGCCGGGATCAGCCAGCAGGCCGCATCGGCCCGGTTGCGGGCCATGGAAGCGCAGGTCGGCGCTGTGCTGCTGGACCGTGACCCGCGTGGCTCCCGGCTCACCCCGGCTGGCCGGCTGGTGGTGGACTGGGCGGCGCCGCTGCTCGCGCTGGCCAGCGAGCTGGACACCGGCATCGCCAGCCTGCGCCGGGCCCGGGACGCCCAGCTCCGGGTGGCGTCCAGCCTGACCGTGGCCGAGCATCTGCTGCCCGCCTGGCTGGTCGCGCTGCGCGGCGAGTACGAGC
Source organism: Streptosporangiaceae bacterium (assembly GCA_036497945.1). Taxonomy (GTDB): domain Bacteria; phylum Actinomycetota; class Actinomycetes; order Streptosporangiales; family Streptosporangiaceae; genus RYN-230. The sequence continues at coordinate 18,862 of DASXIN010000200.1, forward strand.
AGGCGGGCCGGGCCCCCGCCGAGGTGACCCTGGTGGCGGCCAACAGCGAGGCGGTGGCCGCCCTGGTCAGCGAGCGCGGCGCCGATCTCGGTTTCGTCGAGGGGCCTGCCGCGCCGCGCGGGCTGCGGTCCCGGGTGGTGGCCAGCGATCGGCTCGCCGTGGTGGTCCGCCCGGATCACCCGTGGGCGCGCCGGACGTCGCCGGTCCGCCCGGCCGAGCTGGCCGCCACGCCGCTGGTGGAGCGGGAGGAGGGATCCGGCACCCGGCAGGCACTGCACGCCGCGCTCACCGGCTGCCTCGGCCCGGGCAGCGAACTGGCCGCGCCGGCGCTGCGGCTGACCACCACCACCGCCATCCGGCAGGCGGTGCGGGCCGGGGCCGGGCCCGCGGTGCTCAGCCTGCTGGCCGTGCGCGAGGCGGTGGCGGCCGGCCTGCTGGCCCTGGTCAGCGTGCCGGACCTCGATCTGAACCGGCGGCTGCGCGCAGTGTGGGCCGGGCCGGCCGAGCCGCCGGCCGGCCCAGCCCGGGATCTGGTCGCGGTGGCCGCCCGGCTCGGCGCGCCCGCCGAGCCCGGCTGAGCGGGCCGGGGCTCTCGTCAGCCGGGCCAGCCCGTGGTTGACTCCTGGGTAGAGGGGGTGCGTGACGATGGCCCAAGGCAACGGCGCGACCAAGGTCAAGGCGACCAAGGACGGCAAGGTCAGCAAGGTCAAGCGGCTGCCCAAGAAGCCGTATGAGGCCGAGCTGTACCGGCTGCAGGCGGAACTGGTCAAGGTCCAGGAGTGGGTGCGCGCCGAGGGCGCCCGGATCGTGATCATCTTCGAGGGCCGGGACGCGGCCGGCAAGGGCAGCACGATCAAGCGGGTCACCCAGTACCTGAACCCGCGGATCGCCCAGATCGCGGCGCTGCCCGCGCCGACCGAGCGGGAGCAGACCCAGTGGTACTTCCAGCGTTACGTGGACCGCCTGCCGGCCGGTGGCCACATCGTGCTGTTCGACCGGAGCTGGTACAACCGGGCCGGCGTCGAGCACGTCATGGGGTTCTGCACCAAGGAGGAGTACGCCCGGTTCCTGCACCAGTGCCCGATCTTCGAGCGGCTGCTGGTGGAGGACGGCATCCTGCTCCGCAAGTACTGGTTCTCGGTCAGCGACGCGGAGCAGCAGTTGCGCTTCCGGTCCCGGCTGGAGGACCCGATGCGGCAGTGGAAGCTGTCCCCGATGGACCTGGAATCGGTGACCCGGTGGGAGGACTACAGCCGGGCCAAGGACGAGATGCTGCTGCACACCGACGTGCCGGAGGCGCCCTGGTACGTGGTGGAGAGCGACGACAAGCGGCGGGCCCGGATCAACATGATCGCCCACCTGCTGTCCACCATCCCCTACCACGACGTGCGGCGGCAGCGGCTGAAGCTGCCGCCACGGCCGCCCGCCAAGGGCTACATCCGGGTGCCCCGGGATATCCAGACCTACGTCCCAGAGCACGCCGCGACTCTAGGCTGATCCCACCGGAGGCCACCCAGCCGGGGGATGCCTGGCCCCGATCCGGCCAGTTAGCATCTCGGTTCTCCGGCTGGAGGGACCTCGTGCCAGACAACACTGACACCGATGCGCCGCCCGCGCCTCGGCCACGCCCGGTCGTCGCGGGATCCATCTGGGCCCTGGAGCACGCCCAGGACATCGTCACGGTGACCGTGGGCGTGGTGCTGATCGTGCTGGCCGCCACGCTGGCCGTGTCCGGCGTGGTCAGCTTCATCACCGACGTGCAGAAACAGCCGGTCGGCATGGCCGCCATCAACCTGCTGGACCGGGTGCTGCTGGTGCTGATCTTGGTCGAGATCGTGCACACGGTGGTGCTGTCGCTGCGCGCCCACCGGCTAGCCGCGCAGCCATTCATCGTGGTCGGGCTGGTCGCGGTGATCCGGCGGATCCTGTTCCTGCTCAGCAACGAGCACACCATCCCGCCCACCGAACTCGGCCTGCTGCTCGGCATGGTGGTCGCCTTCGTGGCCGCCTACCTCGCGGTCAGCTACTTCGAGCATCCCGAGACGGAGACGTTACCCGCGGTCACGGATCAGGAGGATCCGGGCCAGGCCGGGAACACCAGCCCCACTGGTAGGGTTGAGGCATAAGGCGGCGGACCGTGCCGCCACTTCCGCGGGCGAGTTGCCCGCGTGGTCGCGTATGTGAGCAGTTTTCTCTTCCTGGTGGGCGCCGGGCTTCGCCGCTGCCCCGGATGCTTTCTCCGCGACGCGGCCCACGAAGCGCAGATGGAGATTCCTTGCCACAGAGTTATGCCCGGCGGCGTCCCGCCCGGTCCACCCGGCCGTCCCGGCCGTCCCGGCCGTCCCGGCCACCGCGCACCACGCGGCCGGCCCGGGAGCAGCGGTCCGAGCTGGACCGGGCGCTGGCCGCCGCGCTGGCCGAGCCCGCGCCGGAGCCGGTCACGTTCCGCGACCTGGGGCTGCCCGCGGTGCTGGTCAGCGCGCTGGCCCAGGGCGGCATTCAAGAGCCGTTCGCCATCCAGGCCCGGGCGCTGCCAGACGCGCTGGACGGCCGGGACGTGCTCGGCCGGGCGCAGACCGGGTCCGGCAAGACGCTCGCGTTCGGCCTGGCCATACTGACCCGGCTGGCCGCCCCGGCGGGTCGCACCCCGCACCGCCAGCCGACCGCGCCGCGCGCGCTCGTGCTGGTACCGACCAGGGAACTGGCCCGGCAGGTGGCCGACGTGCTGCGGCCGCTGGGTAACCCGGTCGGGGTCAGCGTCACCACCGTGTACGGCGGCGCCCCGATCGGCCGCCAGATCGACCGGCTGCGGCGCGGCGTGGACATCGTGGTGGCCACCCCCGGCCGGCTGATCGACCTGATGGACCGGCGCGTGTGCACCCTGGGCTCGGTCGAGATCACCGTGCTGGACGAGGCCGACCACATGGCCGACCTGGGTTTCCTGCCCGCGGTGACCCGGATCCTGGACGCCACCCCGGCCGGCGGGCAGCGGATGCTGTTCTCCGCCACCCTGGACCGGGACGTGGAGCGGCTGGTCACCACGTACCTGACCAGCCCGGCGCTGCACGCGGTGGCGCCGGCCAGCGAGCCCGGCGCGGCCGCTGACCACCAGGTTTTCGTGCTGCCCGCGCAGGACAAGCTGGCCATCGCGGCCGAGATCGCGGCCCGGCCGGGCCGCACCCTGTTCTTCGTCCGCACCAAGCACGGCGCGGCCCGGCTGGCCAATCAGCTCACCCGGGCTGGGGCCGAGGCGGCCGCGATCCACGGCAACCTCAACCAGAACCAGCGGCAGCGTGCGCTGGACGGATTCGCCGCCGGGCAGCCCAGGGTGCTGGTCGCCACCGATGTGGCCGCCCGCGGGCTGGACATCGACGACGTGGACCTGGTGGTGCACTTCGACCCGCCCAACGTCCACAATTACTACCTGCACCGCTCCGGGCGGACCGCACGCGCCGGGGCGCCCGGCACGGTGGTCGCGTTCGTCGACCCGGCCCAGGTCAGGGACGTGGCCCGGCTGCAGGACGCGGCCGGCATCACCCCGGTCCGGCATCAGGTGCAGCCCGGGCACCAGGCGGTCCGGGACATCGCCGAGTCCGGCACCCCGATTCCGGTCCCGGCCCGGCCTGCGGCTACGCCGCGGCTGGCGCCGGCCGCCCGCACCGGAGCGGCGCCGCGCGGCGGGCAGCGCCCCCGCCGGAGGCGGGGACAGCGGCCGCGTACCCCGCTGCGCGAGGCGAGCTGACCGGCCCGGTACCGGCGTTAAGCAAAGAAAGAATTTTCGGGTACGGCGGGCCGGCCACCTGGCGGGACCGGGCTTACGGACGGTTACCCCGTGATGGCTGGGGTAGGTGTTTCTTGCCCGCGCGGGCCGCGCGTGCGACGATCCTTGGATAGCGACCGTGCAGCCCCTACAGGGAGCGTCCCGTTGGCTCTGCCCCAAACGCGGTGACCGCCGCACCGGCCCAGGATGCTCGCTTGCGCGGTGAGCGGGTCGCCCGTGATGTGTTCGTCGGCCTGCCCGCGCACTACGACCGGCTGGCCTACCTGCTGTCCTTCGGCCAGGACCGGCGCTGGCGCCGGGCCGTGGTCAACCGGACCGCGGCCGCTGCGCCCGGGCTGGTGCTGGACGTGGCCACCGGGCCGGCCGGCATCGCGCTGGCCATCGCCGACCGGACCGGCGCTGACGTGGTCGGGGTCGACCTCAACGAGCCGATGCTGCGGGCTGGCCTGGCCCGGACCCGGCGGCCCGGCCAGCGCGGCCGGGTCCGGCTGGCCGTGGGCCGGGCAGACCAGTTGCCGTTCCCGGACGCCAGCTTCGACGCGGTCAGCTTCTCCTACCTGCTGCGCTACGTGGACGATCCGGCCGCGACAGTGGCCGAAATGGCCCGCTGCGTGCGCCCCGGCGGCACCCTGGCCAGCCTGGAGTTCATGGTGCCGCCGCAGCCTGGCTGGCGGGCGGCCTGGTGGCTGTACACCCGGCTGGCGCTGCCGCTGCTCGGCGGGCTGGCCGGCGGCCCGGCCTGGTACCGGGTCGGCCGCTTCCTCGGGCCGAGCATCTCCACCCACTACCAGCGGTACTCCCTGGACGACCACATCGCCTTGTGGGAGGCCGCCGGGCTGACCGACGTCGGGACCGGGGTGATGAGCCTGGGCGGCGGGCTGATCATGTGGGGCCGCCAGGCCGCACCGCCCGCGGGACCTGGTTCGTGAGCGCGCGGACGGACAAGACCAGCAAGACCGCGTTCTACTCGATGGGCCGCGGCACCGGCGGGTTCCGCGACTGGCTCACCCTGCTGCACCCGCCGTACACCATGTGGCACCTGTCCTACGTGGCCATCGGGGCCGCGCTGGTGCCGCACCCGGTGCTGTGGCGGCTGGCCGGCACGCTGCTCGCCTTCTTCCTCGCGGTGGGCATTGGCGCGCACGCGCTGGACGAGCTGAACGGCCGGCCGCTGGGCACCGGCATCAGCAGCGTGCTGCTCTGGGGCATCGCGCTGGTCTCGGTGGCCGCCGCGATGGCGCTCGGCCTGGTCTACGGCGGCTGGCGGCTGCTCCCGTTCGTGATCGTCGGCGCGCTCCTGGTCATCGGGTACAACCTGGAGCTGTTCGGCGGGCTGATGCACAGCGACGTCTGGTTCGGCCTGGCCTGGGGCTCGTTCCCGCTCATCGTCGGCGCCTACGCGCAGCACTGGACGCTGCCGCCGGCCGCGCTGATCGGCGCGGTGTTCGCCTTCTTCATGTCCATGGGGCAGCGCTCGCTGAGTACCCCGGCGCGGGCGTTGCGCCGCCGGGTCGGCGCGGTGACGGTCCGGGTGACGTGGCGCGATGGGCGCGAGGAGGAGCTCGGCCGGGCCGACCTGCTGGCCCCGCTGGAGCGCGCGCTGCGCTACTTCACCTGGGCCACCGGGACGCTGGCCGTGGCCGTGGTGGTCGCCCGGTGACGGTGCCAGCCCGGGGGGGCGACCCCCCGGAACCCCCCGATCGCCGCTCCGCGCCGAGCGGCGGCAAGCCGCCGGCTGGCCGGTTCGACGTAGTCGTAGCCGGGGCCGGGCCGGCCGGCAGCGTGGCCGCGCTGGTACTGGCCCGCGGCGGGGCCCGGGTGGCCCTGGTGGACAAGGCCACGTTCCCGCGGGACAAGGCGTGCGGCGACCTGGTCGGGCCACGCGGCGTCGGGCTGCTCGACGAGCTGGCCGTGAAGGTGCCGGACGCCGGGCAGGGCACCGACCTGCTGGCGGTGGGCCCGTCCGGGCACCGGTCCCGGCTGCCCGCGTTCCCCGGCCGTCGCTACCCCGGGCACGGCGTGGTGGTGCCGCGGGTGGTGCTGGACGACGCGCTGCGCGCCGCCGCGGTGCAGGCCGGGGCGGAGCCGGTGCGGGCCCGGGTCAGCGGTGTGGATGGCGGCGGCCCAGACGGCCCGGTACGCGCGCTGCTGACCAGCGACGGGCAGCGGCTGGAGGGGGACATGTTCATCGGCGCGGACGGCGCGCTCAGCCCGGTGGCCCGGCTGGCTGGGCTGCTCGACCCGGACGCCGCGCTGTGGGGCTTCGCGATCCGCGCCTACATCCCGGCCGAGGTGCCGCTGCCGCTGCTGGTCCTGCTGGACGCGGCGCCGTGGCGGATCTACCCGGGCTACGGCTGGCTGTTCCCCGGCGAGGCGGGCCAGGCCAACGTCGGCATCGGCGTCGGGATGGGCACCCGGCGCCAGGCGGCCAGCCTGCGCGCCGACCTGGCCGGGTTCTGCGCCATGCTGCGCAGCGCCGGGGACTTGGCCGCCGACGCGCAGCACGGCGGGGTCACCGGCGGCTGGCTGCGGATGGGCGGCACCGGCACGCCCGCGGCGGCCGGCAACCTGCTGCTGGCCGGGGACGCGGCCGGGCTGATCAACCCGCTGCAAGGCGAGGGCATCGGGCCGGGCATGGTCAGCGGCCGGCTGGCCGCGGAGTGCCTGCTGGCCGGCGGGCCTGGTGCGGCGGCAGCCGCGTACACCGAGGCGGTGCGGGATACGTTCGGCCGGTATATGCCGGGCGCGGCGGCGCTGCAGGCGGCCTTGCTCCGCCGGCCACGGCTGGCGTCCGGCGCAGTCCGGCTGCTGACCGCCCCCGGGGTGAGCCGGCTGGTCGCCGGGACCTGGTCGCTGTACTGGAACGGCCTGGTGGACGGGGCCAGTCCACGGCCCGCCGCGTGGAGCGGGGCCGCGGTGCAGCAGGTGGCCTCGCGGCTGGCCCGGCGCTGGCCAGCCGTCCGCCAGTTGGCGGCGGCGCCGCCCGGGACTTCACCCGGCGGGGGTAACGCGCAGCCGCGCTGACCTGGTTGGCTCGTGCCTACAAGCACATCCGCGCACCTTTCACGGATTCGGTGCGCCGGCTGCCCGATTTGTCACGGTCCCAGCGCACCAACTACGTGAATAGTCGGCAGCCGCGGCGGGTGGCCGGTGGCCGCCGGCCGATGGCCGGTGGGCACATATCACCCCGGAACACTGGACATAAGCGGCAAAGCCGATATTTCCCTGGTGTCCCGGGGGGCGGTGTCAAGCGGCGGTTGCAACGAGGAGGTCGTTGAGGGCTTCGGCGGGAGTGGCGTAGTGCAGGGTGCGGCGGGGGCGGGTATTGAGTTTGGCGGCGATGGCGTCCAGGTCGTGCTGGGTGTGGCCGGACAGGTCGGTGCCTTTGGGCAGGTAGTAGCGGATCAGGCCGTTGGTGTTCTCGTTGGTGCCGCGCTGCCAGGGTGAGTGGGGGTCGGCGAAGTAGACCGGGACGCCGGTGGCGATGGTGAAGGCGGCGTGGCGGGC
>DASXIN010000201.1:0-1971 GCA_036497945.1 Streptosporangiaceae bacterium
CGAGCCGCCTAATAGTGACTGAGGTCGACGGTGCGGTGTTTGCCGTAGCGTTCAGAGGTCCGATGGGCTGGCTCCCGAACCGCCTGCCGGCCGCGCTGCGGTCTGGCTTTAGAACGAGGTGCCGGCCTGTCGGTTCTCGCCGTGGCGTGGCTCGAAAGAGGTGCGAGCGCTAGCAGATCCGGTATTAGGCATGCCCGCCATGGTCCGCCCATTTTCTGGTGACGATGCTGGAGCGTGCTGATGATGGCAGTGATGATCGGGATCGACCCGCACAAGGGCTCGCATACGGCGGTGGCAATCGGCGCAGCGGAAGAGCCGCTTGGCGAGCTGCGGGTCCGCGCCAGCGCGGCCCAGGCCGGCACGCTGGTCGCGTGGGCGGCGCCGTGGCCGAAGCGGACGTGGGCGGTGGAGGGCGCCGGCGGGCTGGGGCACCTGCTGGCCCAGCAGCTGGTCGCCGCCGGGGAGCGGGTGCTGGACGTGCCGCCCAAGCTGGCTTCCCGGGTGCGGCTGCTGCAGGCTGGTGACACGAACAAGAACGACCCAAACGATGCCCTGTCGGTCGCTGTCGCGGCGCTGCGGTCGAAGGCCCGGCGTCAGGTGCTGGCCGAGGATCACGCGGCTGTGCTGAAGGTGTGGGCCAAGCGGCACCGGGACCTGGCCCGCTCCCGCAACCAGGTCGCCTGCCGGCTTCACTCGGTGCTATGCGAGCTCCGCGCTGGCGGCGTCAGTAAGGAGATCACCGCAGCTCACGCCGCCCGCATCCTGGAGCAGGTCACGCCGTCCGGCCCGGTCGCGGCGGCGCGCCACGAGCTGGCCGGCCAGTTCCTGGAGGACCTGCGAGGCCTGGATGCCCAGCTCCGCGAGACCAAGAAGAAGCTGGCCGCGGCCGTCAGGGCCTCAGGCACCAGCCTCACCGGGGTCTTCGGTTTCGGCCCGGTCAACACGGGCACCGTGATCGGCGACGTCACCAACGTGACCCGGTTCCCCAGCCGCGATCACTTCGCTTCCTACAACGGCACCGCGCCGGTCGAGGTGTCGTCGGGGAACCGCAAGATCTACCGGCTGTCGCTGCGCGGGAACCGGCGCATCAACCACGCCCTCCACATGGCCGCGATCACGCAGATCCGGCACGCCCACAGCGACGGCCGCGCCTACTACGAGCGCAAGATCGCCGAGGGCAAGACCCACAAGGAAGCGCTCCGGTGCCTCAAACGGCGGATCAGCGACGCCGTCTTTGCCCGCCTCCAGGCCGATGCCCGGCAGGCCACAGCCACGGCAGCGGCGAAGGGCCCGGGAGGGCAACCGGGGAACGACTCTGACTCCAGCGCGGCCGGCTTGCACCCCCTAAACCGGCTCTTCGGACAAGCCACTCCCGAGCCCAGCCCCAACCCTACGACCCGCCACCCAGGCCACCAGGACCACCTCACCGAAACCCACATCAAAGAAAACCCGGCGTAACCCTTGACACCAACAGCAAAGAGGCGGGGTTCCCCTGAAAGCGTGGACACATCTGATTGGCTGATCTTGCCTTTGGTCCCGCTTCTTGTAGCTGCCATGTAACCGCCGGAGCGCAGGCGCTGTCCAGGTGGAGCCCCCCGCAGGCGGGTGCCCTGGGGCAGCCGCCTGCGGAGGAACGACCTGGACAGCGCTGAGCACCGGCCGATACTGGGAGGCGGAGAAGCGGGACCCATGTCAGGCCGCCTTCCCGGCCAGGGTTTTCTCGTAGTCCGCCGGTGACATCATCGCCAGCGATGAGTGCCGCCGGTGGTGGTTGTAGTCATCGATCCACGCCGGGATCCGGGCCCGCGCCGCGGCCTTGGTGGCGAAGTGCTCCAGGGCACGCAGTTCCCATTCCAGGGTGGAGTGCCAGGATTCGATGACGGCATTGTCCAGCGCGGAACCGGGCCGGCCCATGGACTGGCGGATCCCCAGCCGGGCGCAGGCTGCGCGGACGGTTCCGGCGGTGTATTC
>DASXIN010000202.1:0-24989 GCA_036497945.1 Streptosporangiaceae bacterium
CGTAGTGGTGCTGGGCTCAGCGTTCTTCTCCTGCCTGTCCATGTCCATCGCGGGCATCGCGCTGAACCGGGACCGGCTGATGGGCATCGGCCAGGCCATCACCATGCCGCTGTTCTTCAGCTCGAACGCGCTGTACCCGACTGCGCTGATGCCCGGCTGGCTGCAGGCGATCAGCGGGGTCAACCCGCTGTCCTACGAGGTGGACGCGCTGCGCGGGCTGCTCATCGGGCTACCCACCAACCTGGCGCTGGACGTGATGGTGCTGATCGGGTCGGCGGTAGCCGCCATCATCGTCGCCTCGGCCCTGCTCCCCCGGCTGGCCAAGTAGCCGGTCAGTCCGGGTCGCTGATGGACGCCGCCTCGCCCAGCACGGACCGGAGCAGCGTCTCCGCCGCATCGGTCGCGGCCCGCGCGGTGATCGCGTTGGTGTGCGCCCGGTCCAGGTTGCCCAGCGCGATGCAGTCGTACGCCACCTGCGCGTCGTGCACGGCCAGCTCGAGCTGCCGGGAAGCCTCATCCAGGCTGATCGCCTGCTCGTCGCCGATTGGCATGCTCACGGTCGTCTCCCTCCAGGCCCGGACCCCGCCCACCGGCTCCACCGCTCACCAGCACCGCCGTCCGGGATGGCCAATCATTACCCGGCCGGCCGGTGGCCATGCAAGCGCTTCAACGGGGCGGCCGGGCAGATCCGCGACCCGGCGGCGGCTCTACCATGAATCCGAGCCCATATCCACTACGAGGACGTGCCACCGATGCCGGAGTTCCAGTACACCGACCTGCTGCCACTTGGCACCGATAGCACCGAGTACCGCCTGCTCAGTGCGGACGGCATCAGCACCCGGCGGGCGTTGGGCAGGGAATTCCTGGAGCTGGATCCGGGCGTGCTCAGCATGCTGGCGCGGGAGGGGATGCGGGACATCGCGCACCTGCTGCGGCCCGGGCACCTGCGCCAGCTGCGGTCCATCCTGGATGATCCGGAGGCCTCTCCGAACGACCGGTACGTGGCCCGTGACCTGCTGCGGAACGCGTGCATCGCGGCCGGTGGCGTGCTGCCTATGTGCCAGGACACCGGCACCGCGATCGTGATGGGCAAACGCGGCGGCGAGGTGCTGACCGACGGCCGCGACGAGGAGCACCTGGCCCGCGGCATCTTCGACGCGTACACCCAGCTCAACCTGCGCTACTCGCAGCTCGCCCCGGCCAGCATGTACTCCGAGCGCAACACCGGCAGCAACCTGCCGGCCCAGATCGAGATCTACGCCGCGCCGGGGCGGGAGTACAAGTTCCTGTTCATGGCCAAGGGCGGCGGCTCGGCCAACAAGTCGTTCCTGTACCAGCAGACCAAGGCGGTGCTCAACCCCAGCGCGATGCTGGCCTTCCTCGAGGAGAAGATCCGCTCCCTGGGCACCGCCGCCTGCCCGCCGTACCACCTGGCCATCGTGGTCGGCGGGACCAGCGCCGAATACGCGCTGAAGACGGCCAAGTACGCCTCGGCGCGATACCTGGACACGCTGCCCGCGGCTGGCTCGCCGGCCGGGCACGGGTTCCGCGATCAGGAGCTCGAGCGGCAGGTGCTGGAGATCACCCGGAAGATCGGCATCGGCGCGCAGTTCGGCGGGAAGTACTTCTGCCACGACGTGCGGGTGATCCGGCTGCCCCGGCATGGCGCGTCCTGCCCGGTGGCCATCGCGGTGTCCTGCTCGGCGGACCGGCAGGCGCTGGCCAAGATCACCCCGGACGGCGTGTTCCTGGAGCGGCTGGAGACCGACCCGGCGCAGTACCTGCCGGAAACGACCGAGGACGAACTGGCCGACGACGTGGTCCGCATCGACCTGAGCCGGCCGATGTCCGAGATCCGCGCGGAGCTGAGCAAGTATCCGGTCGCGACCCGCCTGTCGCTGACCGGCCCGCTGGTGGTGGCCCGCGATATCGCACATGCCAAGATTGCTGAACGCCTGCTGGCTGGGCACCCTATGCCGCAGTACCTGGCCGACCATGCGGTGTACTACGCGGGCCCGGCTAAGACGCCGGAAGGATTCGCGTCTGGCTCATTCGGGCCGACCACGGCGGGCCGGATGGATTCCTATGTGGCGCAGTTCCAGGCGGCCGGTGGATCATTCGTGATGCTGGCCAAAGGTAACCGGTCGCCCGCAGTCACCGCCGCCTGCCAGCGGTACGGCGGGTTCTACCTGGGGTCGATCGGCGGTGCGGCGGCCAAACTGGCCCAGGATCACATCACCAAGGTCGAGGTGCTGGAGTACCCGGAACTGGGCATGGAAGCGGTCTGGCGGATCGAGGTGCGCGACTTCCCCGCGTTCATCATCACCGACGACAAGGGCAACGATTTCTTCACCCCGGAGCCAGAACCGCCGCTGGTCACCATCGGTTCCCGCCCGTAACAAAAACTAGATACGACACACCTGCTATTCTCACCCGCTTCCCAGGAAACTCGGGATAAAGCGCGTGTATCGTCGCGTGTCATGCACGTTGCGGCCAGCACGGGGCGGGTGGTCGCGGGGCGTTACCTCCTGCAGCACCCCATCGGCCGCGGCGCGATGGGTACCGTCTGGCGAGCCCAGGATTCGCTGCTGGCCCGCGACGTGGCGGTCAAGGAGGTCCGGCTCCGCGGCGCCGTGCCCGCTACCTCAGTGCCGGGTGCGCCCGGGTCACCGGGCGACGGCCCGGTCACCGAGGAGACCCGGGTCCTGTACGAGCGCACGCTGCGCGAGGCGCGCACCGCGGCCCGGCTGAACCACCCCGCGGTGATCACCGTCTTCGACGTGATCGAGGAGGCGAACGGCTGCCCGTGGATCGTGATGGAGCTGATCCAGGGCCGCTCACTGGAGCAGGTGGTGGCCGAGGACGGCCCGCTGCACCCGGCGCAGGCCGCGGACCTGGGTGGCCGGCTGCTCGGCGCGCTGCGCAGTGCGCACGCGGCCGGCATCCTGCACCGTGACGTCAAGCCGAGCAACGTGCTGCTCGGCACGGACGGCCGGGCCGTGCTGACCGACTTCGGCATCGCCACCCTGGAAGGCGACACCGGGCTCACTCAGGCCGGGATGGTCATGGGCACGCCCGGCTTCACCGCACCGGAACGGGTCCGCGGTGAGCCGGCCAGCCCGGCCTCCGACCTGTGGGCGCTGGGCGCCACCCTGTTCGCGGCGGTGGAAGGGCACGGCCCGTTCGACGACCGGCACACCTCGCTGGCCATCCTGGCCGCGATCGCCAACGAGGACCCGCCCCGGCCCCGGCTGGCCGGGCCGCTGCGCCCGGCCATCGAGGCCCTGCTGCGCCGCGACCCGTGGGCGCGGCCGGACGCGGCCACCGCGGCCCGGATGCTGGCCGCGGCCGCGGCTGACGGCGGCCCGCCGGATGACGCGGCCGCCCGCCCGGCACCACCGAATCTCCGCCTGGACCAGCCCGGGATGCACCTGCTCAGCCCCTCTGATGAGCCGGACGGGACACTGGCCAGCGCCGTGCAGCCCTGGGCCGCCGGCGAGCCCGGCACAGCACCGGACTGGGCCGGGCCCGCCGGGCGGCCGGCCGCCCGGCACGGCGCGGCCGGGCCGGGCATCTCCCGCCAGCTGCCCGCTGGCCTGCGCGATTGGCTGGACAGCACGCCGCGCTGGCTGCTGGCCACCCTGGCCGGCCTGCTCGTCGTGGCGGCCGGGCTGCTGATCGGGCTGGCCGCCGCGGGCGGCGGCGGCACGGCGGGCGCGGCCCCGGGCAGCGGCGGCAACGCGGCGGCGTACCGCACCTACACCGTGCGCGGCACCGGGGCCACTGCCGGGTTCACGCTGCAACTGCCGGCCGGCTGGCAGACCAGCCAGCATGGCCGCAGCACCTACTTCGTCAGCCCGGACGGCTCGGTATCCGTGGCCGTGGATCCGGTGCCGGCCGGCCCAACCACGCTGCCGGCCGAAGCGCAGCTGCTCCGGCTGACCATGATCAAGCAGCATGCGTTCCCCGGCTTCCAGGGACTGCCGGCCGCGCTGCATCCGGTCCACGCGGCCAGTGGCTCCGGGTTCAGCTGGACGTTCGCCTGGCAGCCGGGCGGGCGCAGCCGCCGGCAGGTGGTGGAGACCGTGCTCCACCCATTCGGCGCGCCGGTACTGCGGCGGTTCGTGATCCAGGACATCGCGCCCGCGGCCACGTTCAGCGCGGCCGAGCCCGCGTTCGGCTCGGCGCTGCGTACGTTGCACAGCCAGCCGTGACGCCGACCATGCCCAATACGGACAATTAGTTCTGCCCGAAACCCACGAATCGAAGCTATGACCTGGTTCACAAGCCGTGATTCTCAACAGTGCGCACAGGTTCTCTCACCCAGAGAAGTGGAATTCGGACCAGCAAAGAAGAACCCCGGCTGCCCAGAAACAGGGCAGCCGGGTTTCTTAATGTAGTGCGGCTGTGACCCGGCGTAGTTTAGTAGTAGCCGTGCGCCTCCCAGTACGACCACGCGCTGCACGGATTGCCATACCTGCCCTGGATATAACCGAGGCCCCAGATGATCTGCGTTTTGGGGTCCGTCAGATAGTCGGCCCCGGCGCTGGCCATCTTGCTGGCCGGCAGCGCCTGCGGAATCCCGTATGCGCCGCTAGCGTTCTCCGCCTGATAGTTCCAGCCGCTTTCCCGGGTCCAGATGTTGTTCAGGCAGCTGAAATACGTGCCGGGGGCCCAGCCATAGGAGGACAGCAGGTTGTACGCGATGCTCTGCGCGGTGCCCGGGTTAGGCGGCGGCAGAGTCACCGTGGCGCCGCCGCCCGCACCGCTGGCGCCGCCGCCGCCCGCCGAGTCCTGTAGCGGCTGAGCAGCGACTTTGGGGGCGCCGATCAGGTGCACCGAGTGCGTGGCCGCGGACAGGACGATCTCCTGCTGGCGCTGTTCCTCGAGCACCGCCATGGCCCGGCTACTGGACACGGCCGCGGCCGCGATAGCCGCACCGGTGTCCGGCACGGTGCCTGGACGGAAAACCACGATGTAGCCCGCGATCGCGATCCCGGCCACCGCGGTCACCGCGGTAGCTGCCATTGGCAACAAAACGCCATTACGGCGTGTCGCCCGTCGTTTTCCGGGGCTTCGCCTCCGGTGCTCTGACAAGGCTGTCCTTCCGTCGGCCGAACTCTTGAGCGGGACACTCAGGAGCGGACCGCTGCGCCATCGGGCAACGCATGGTCCCGCACTCCTGCCAATACCGGCCGCAGAAACGCAATCGCCTGGAACCGCTTGGCAGTAAGGCCTTGGACCATCGGCGCTACCTTGCCAGAGACGAGGGAGGGGTCTGCAACCACTTCTGCTGAAAAAGTTGTGTCGGCAGAGCAACCAGCGATGTGGGCTAGATCACATATCCACAACACGTACCGTCACAATTACCAGCTGTAAGGGACGGGCAAGCTGTGATCACTGGCTTCGCCACGCCCAACCGCGCCGACACGCCGGCCCGGCTCGGCTGTTCCCCACGGCCCGCACGGGTTATACGCCTATCGGGGCTGCGGTCCAGCCCGACGTCTGCGACTGGTCCCGGCGCGGGGCCCGGGCGGCGGCTGGGTTGGCCGCTCCGGCCATCCCAGCGGCGCGGCCGACGGTCCGCTGGGTGGCGTGGCCGATCGCGGCAGTGGCGGCACCAGGCCCGTCCACGAGCACTCCGTCCGCCAGCACCCTGGCCCCGCGGCGCGCCGCCGCGTTCGCGGTGCTGCCCGGCCCGATGAGCACGCGGCTCATGTTGGTCGCCGCCGTGGTGGGGGTCGCCGCCGGGGTCGGGGTGATCGCCGTCGTCGGTGCGGGGGTCACGCTGGGACTGGCCGCCGGGGCCGGGGTGGCCGGTGCGGCCGGCGTCGAGTTCGCCGTTCCCTGGCCGGTGTTGGACAGCCTGAGCGTGGCGTTCTTCTCGCTGACCAGCCGGATGCCCACGATCAGGCCGACCGCCATGGTGACGATCAGGGGAACCGCGATCAGCATGATCCGGTTCCTCGGGAGCCGATCCCCGGACCAACCGCTGTTGCGCATGACATCACCTCCAACGCGGCCGATGGACGCACTCAGACGGTCACGCTAGTCGGCAATCCGGGCGCTAGTTAGCGAAACAGCGAAATAACTCGCGCATGCTGCGCTAATTCGCATCGTGGTCTGAACGGGCCAAATATTGCGTAATTCTTACGTCGCAGGTAATAGGCCCTTCCTGGCCTGCCTAGCAACGATCCGCGATGCCCGGCTGACCGCGCGGAGCAGCTAGCGGAACGGCCGCAATCACCCTGGCAGCCGGCGCAACACCAGGTCAGGGCCGTCTGGCCGGGCGCCCGGCCCGGACGACCAGGCGATGCTGGATCCTTTGTCTGGGAAATGAGGAGGTGCGGTGGCCCCCAGTTGTTCCTGGAGACCACCGCACCCGGGGGATTACCCGATTACTGCGCGGACTTCGTTACTGGCCGGACGGGTTGTCCAGGTGGCGCCGGCCAGTGCCCGGACCGTTACCGCCACGCCCGAACCGGTGCCGGGTCGGCGGCATCCTGGTGCCGGTGGTGCCGGTTCCCGCGCCGGTGGTCGTGCCAGTGGCCTTCTGCTGGGTGACGTTGAACGTCGCGGCGGTCGCCACGCCGTTCCCGTCGAGGGTGACCGTCACCGGGTTGGTCAGGCCGAAGTTCTGGCAGTTGAGGTTGGTGAAGGACATGTTCAGCCGGTTGGCCAGGAAGGTCAGCAGGTTGTTCCCCACCGCCGGCACCGGCGTGGCGCCCGTGGCCAGCAGCGTCTGGTTGGCGTTCAGGAACGCGGTCTGGACGTTGACCATGTTCTGGCAGTAGTTCGCCGGGCTGTCCGCCGCATCGGTAGCCGCCGAGACGGGGGGCTGCCCGACCTCAGACCGGTACAGGTTGGTCTTGGTCACGCTGAACGCGTTGTTGACCAGGGTCATCTCGTCGTTCTCCGGGACCAGGGCGATGGGTGCCGTCTGGTTCTTGGCCGCGGACAGCTCGTTGAGCGCCTGCGACGTGAACGGGGTGCCGCCCTGGCTCAGGTCGGGCGCGGTGAACGCCGTGCAGCCGAGCGTCGGGTCCAGGAAGTCGGAGATCAGCGCGTTGTCACTGCCGTTGACCAGCTTGGTGGCATTGGGCATCGCGGCCGTGTTGGCCGCGTTCATCTGCGCGGTCTGCCCGTTGCCGTTGAGCAGGTAGATCGACGTGACGTTGTCGCTCTGGTCCTGGTCGATCATGTTGAAGTTGCGCACCGTCGGGCAGGCCACGCCAGCTGCCTTGGCGGCTGTACCGGTGGCCGGCACGGTGAGCATGCCCGCCGCCTCGGCCCGCTGCGCGGCCGCGAAGAAGGCCGGCCCGTTGCAGAACGACACCTGGCCGAAAACCGACCCGTTGAGGCCGTTGACGCAGCGCCCCTGAGCCAGCGCGCCCGCGGTCGCACCCACCTGAGTCAGGTCGGTGCCGTTGAAGCCGACGTCGATGGTGACGATGGCACCAGCCGGCAGGGTGGGCACCACGGGCGCCGCAGCCGGGGTCGTGCCCTGGGTGATCACCAGCGGCTCGTACACCGACAGCGCGCCGGTGGCCGGGTTCAGGATGGTCGCCTGCACGAACGCACCGAGGGCGGCCGCGTTGGCCATGTTGCAGCCGGACGCCGCCGGGGTCATCCCGTTCGGGCCGGTGAGCTGCCACGGCGTGGCCAGGCCCTGCGCGCTCAGCGGGTTGGCCGGCACGATGATGTCGCAGTTCACGTTGGCGGCTGCGGCCGCGGCCGCGGCCGTGGCCGATGCAGTGGCCGACGCCGTGGTGCATGGCGTGGCCGCAGCGGTCGCCGCCGTCGTCGCGGCAGTGGTCGCCGCAGCGGTCGGCGCGGTAGTGACGGCCGCGGTCGACGCGGCTGTCGGAGTGGCCGCCGTCGGCGCGGTCACGGCCCCGGTCGGGGTCGGCGCGGCAGCGGCTGCGGTGGCGGCTGCCGCGGGGGCAGCGGTGCCAGCAGCAGCGGTCCCGGCTGCAGTGCTGGCCGCCGACGGCGTGGCGCAAGCAGCTACGTTGGCGCTGTTGCTGGCGCCGAACACATTGCTGACACCTGGCACCAGCAGCGCCACGCCGACCCCGGCCACCACGGCCACGATTCCTCCGATCGCGAGGAGCCGGGTCCGTGACCGCGGGTCGAACTCGCGATCATGATTAAAGACTCTACTTCGATAAGACACGACACCGTTCCCTTTTAATCGGGTATCGCTCCCGGCCGTGACATTAGTCCCGCTGCAGAGCCGGGTGCCACTGGAACCAAGATTTTCAACTAGTGGCCCGAAACCTGGGTTACGGACAGAACCTCGGCCGCGCAAACCGGGATCCGAGGACGTCTTCGCAGCTCAACTGCTGTTAAGCTAATGAGGGTTGATGCGCCGAAGCGGGCTCGTAGCGGATGTCCGTAATACCATCGTAAGAGGTGGACGGGAGGCTGGCCGGGGATCGATAAAGCCTGGAAATGAGCGCAACAAGAATGGCGGCCCGCCGCGGCGCGACAGCCGCGGGCTGGGTCAGAGGCCGCGCTGCGCGATGACCCGGCCGGTCGCCGCGGCGGTGGCCAGCGCCTGGTGATCGCGCTCGGTCTGGTCCGCGTACGTGCTGGCGAACTGCGCGATGGCCTGGTCGAATACGTCCGAGCCGCCGAGGTAGGCGGCGATCGCGACGGGGTCCCCGGACCGGGCGTGCGAGCGGGCCAGCGTCCAGGCGCACAGCTCGCCGTAGATCTCCATGCCGGACGGCCGCATCCGGTCGGTGTCGAGGGAGAATTTCCAATCCCGCAACTGGCGGACGTAGAAATCGTGCGTTCTGCCGTCGCGGGCCGGCGCACTGCGCTGCCAGCCGAGGAAGATGTCGCTGACCGGCTGGATCAGCCACTGGCCCTCGACCACCCGCTGGCCCTGGTTGTCGTACTTGCTGGGGCCGGCGTAGGCGGCCAGCACGGACGGCTGCGCCTCCTTGACCTGGAGCAGCAGCGGCTCGCTGCCGTCCCGCGAGGTGAACAGAAAGATCCAGCAGCGGGTGCCGACGCTGCCCACGCCGACCACCTTCCGGGCCCGGTCGACGAGCTGGTAGCGGCGGAACAGGATGCGGTGCGCACCGTTCAGCGTGCCGCCGTACCGGGCCAGCATCTCGTCCAGGTGGGCCTCGAAGCCCAGCTCGTCGCGCTCCTCCGGGCGCAGATGGGACACCGGCATGACGAGCGGCGGGTCGGCGATGATCCGGGTCTGCCCGTCCACCACCCCGCACAGCTTGCTGAACGCCTGCATGCTGTCCCGGGTCCGTGCCTTGGCCAGGTTCCTGGCCACCACTTTGCGGTCCTTCGCGGCCATCCGGGGCGAGAACATCTGCTCCACCAGGTCCAGGTCGACCCGCGCGTACCAGACATCGATGTTGTTCATGCTGGCGAACGTGCGCATCGTCTCCCGGTACATCCGGGTGCTCGAGGTGACGATCCGGCGGCGCTCCTTGCGCGAGAACCCGTTGCCCCGGCCGGCCACCTCCAGGCTGGCCGCCAGCCGCTTGACGTCCCACTCCCATGGCCCGGGCAGCGTCTCGTCGAAGTCGTTGACGTCGAACAGGAACTTCCGTTCCGGGGAGGCGAAGATGCCGAAGTTGGACAGGTGCGCGTCCCCGCAGGCCTGCACGACCAGGCCGGTGCACGGGGTGTCGGCCAGGTCGCTGGCCATCGGCAGGGCCGCACCGCGGAAGTAGGCGAACGGGGAGACCAGCATCCGGCCGTATCGGATCGGCACCAGTTCCGGCACCCGCGACTCGGCCTGCTGCTCCAGCTGCGCGACCGGGTCAGGCCGGTCCGCGGGCGGTTCGAACACCGCGTGGCTCTCCCGGGGCACCTGTGCCCGGGCCTCCTTGCCCCGGGCCACACGTTCCGCCATCGTCAGCCGGCCCAGGTCCGGGTCCAGCACGCCGCCCGCCACCCGGCCGGGCGCGTTCCTGACCGGCACATCCGTCATCGCCGCACCTCCAAACCCCGCGGCAGTAGAGCGCAGCGGGCCGTAGTTTCGACCCTCGCACTCGGGCTGGCCGGGGCTCGTCACCCGCAACGGGTGAGCGGGGCGACACCGACGGCGCGGCTCAGCTCAGACGAAGATGCGCTGGGTGACCACGCCGCGGCCGATGTCGCTGCCACGCCACAGGGTGAAATCGCTGCCCGCGGCCAGGCATTCGGCCGCGCCGTCACCCAGCACGGTCACGGTCAGCACCACATGCCGCTCGTCGGGCGGCACCGCGTCGTGGCCCGGACTGACCAGGGCGCTGAACAGCCGGCTGGCGTCCGAGCCGGGCTGGGCCGCCCGAACCACCAGCCGGCAGACCGGTCCCGGCAGCACGGCCCGGGTGGCGGTACCCGGCTGCGGGAGGAGGGTAACTATGGCCTGGAACTTATAAGGCTTCAGCACGGCGCACGTCCTGACTGGCAACCTGGCTTCCCCGAACACGCTGGCAGACGGGGAAGCCAGACCCGGCTGGCGACCATTTATATCGTAGCACGACATATGATGCCGATGCTGGCCCGGGCAGGCCGGCCATCGCTTGCTGGCCTCGTCGCCCGGTTCTTCGTTAGCCGAGACCATGCCCGCCATCCGGCTGCGGGTAACCCGGCGCCGGATCCCACTCGCCCGGCAGGCTGGGCCGGCCGGCGTTAAGCTGGGCGGGCAGCGCGCTGGCAGGCACGGGCCCGGCGGGCGAACCCGGGCGGTGACGGACGTGGATCGGCTGACCAGCGAGGACTACGAGAACCTGCTCGCGTTCCGCACCGGGCTGCGCCGCTTCCTGCGCTGGTCGGAGGCGCGAGCCCGGGAGGTCGGCCTGACCCCGGCCCAGCATCAGCTGCTGCTGACCATCAAGGGCCATCCCGGCACCGACCCGCCCACCGTCGGCGACCTGGCCGAGTACCTGCTGCTCCGGCCGCACAGCACGGTGGAGCTCATCGACCGGGCCGAGGCCGCCGGGCTGGTCGAGCGGTGGGGCGACGACGGCGACGGCCGGATCACCCGGGTCCGGCTCACCGCGGACGGCGCCGACCGGCTGGACCGGCTGGCCGTGGCGCACCTGGACGAGCTGCACCGGCTGGCCCCCATCCTGGACCAGCTCACCGCCCAGGCGGCCAGTCCCCGGCCGCGCGGACCAGCCCCGGGCCGGGCTACTTGACCGAGCCGGCCGTCAGGCCGGCCAGAACGCTAACGCCACCGGATCGACAGGTCGGCGAGCAGGGCCTTCAGCGCCTGCGCGGCACGGCGGAACTCCTCCGGCCCGCTGTACCCGCCGAACCGGCCGGCCTGCGCAAGGTGCGGCTCGAGGGACAGGTACCCGCCGAACCCCGAGTCCCGGAGGGCGGCGAGCGTCTCACGGACCTCGCCGTCCCCCTCGCCCGCAGGCACCACCTTGCCGGTGGCCGCCAGCGCATCCTTTATCTGCACGTACACCAGGTGCGGCCGGAGCGGACCGTATCCATCGTGCTGCGGCCGGACCCCGCACTGGACGAAGTTCGCCGCGTCGAACGTGGCCCGGAGCGCCGGGGAGCCGACGGACTCGATCAGGTCGGCGCACCGCTGCGGGATGTCGCCGTAGATCTCCTTCTCGTTCTCGTGCGCCAGAATCACTCCGTGCTCCTCCGCGACCCTGGCCAGGGCGCCCATCCGGTCGATGACCTGCTCTCGGTAGCGGCCGGGCGGCTCGCCGGCCGGGATGAAAAAGGAGAAGACGCGGATGATCCCGGTGCCCAGCTGTCCGGCGATCTGCGCGATCCGCCGCAGCCGGTCCAGTTCCGGTCCCAGCGGCGCGTCCACCCCGATCTTGCCGACCGGCGAGCCGATCGCCGAGACCCGAACGCCGGCCCCGCTGAGCGCACGGCCGATCCTGGCCACATCGCCGTCGCTGAAGTCGGCGACATTGACCGACCACGCGCTACGCAGCTCCAGGTGGGTGATGGACTCGGCGGCGAGCGTGGCCAGCTGCTTGTCCAGGTCGGGTGAGATCTCGTCGGCGAACCCGCTGAGGACGACGGTCATCCGGCCGCTGCCTCCGCATCGCCGGACGCCGCGGCCAGGACGACGGTCCGGCCCTCCCGGGCCGACTGGTAGACGGCGCTGGCCAGCGCCAGTGCGTCGCGACCGTCCTGACCGGTGACCGACGGCTCGTGGCCCGCATCAATCGCGGCGAGCAGGTCGGCGATCTGGGCAGCGTGCCCGGAGGTCCCGATCGCGGCGGCATCCGCGGCGGCGGCTGAGTCCACGGCGGCAAGGCGGCCACTGTCTGGACCCTCCGCGGCGAGCGCTCGCCGGGTGATCTCGCCATCCTCGATGACGACGGTCCCGTCGGTCCCGGTGATCTCCAGCCGCTGGGCCGAGCCGGGGAAGGCCGCCGTGGTCGTAACGATCGTGCCGAGCGCGCCGGATGCGAAGGTCAGCACAGCCAGTGCGACGTCCTCCGCCTCCATGCGGTGTGCGCGGGTCGCGACCCTGGCGGTGACCTCGGCGACCGGGCCCATGCACCAGCGGAGCAGGTCGGCATAGTGGATGCCCTGGTTGAGCAGCGATCCGCCGTCGAGGGCCCAGGTCCCCCGCCAGGCAGCGGTGTCGTAGTACTCCTGGGTCCGGTGCCACTTCGTGGCGGCCTCGCCGAGGACAAGCTGGCCGAGGGCGTCATCGTCAAGAAGCCGCCGCAGCTCGGCGGGCCCGGGGTCGAACCGGTGCTGTGAGATGACCGTCATCCGCACGCCGGCCGCACGGGCCGCGGCGATCAGCGCGTCGGCCGCATCCAGCGAGACGTCCATCGGCTTCTCGACGACGAGGTGCTTGCCCGCCGCGGCCGCCTCGATGCCGACCTCGGCATGCAGGCCGCTCGGTACGCACACGCAGACCACGTCGATGTCCTCGTGGGACAGGAGCGTCGTGAGATCCGGTTCCGCAGCGCAGCCGCGGGCGTGGGCGAAGGCAGCGGCATGGTCGGCCGCCACGTCGGTCACCGCGATCAGCCGTGCTCCGCCGATCTCGCTGATCGCGTCGGCGTGGGTCGCGGCGATCACGCCGGCGCCGACGATCCCGAAGCCGTGACTCCAGGCCCGGTCAGTCACTCGTGCCCTCCATCCACTGGGTGAGCACCGCGAGGTGCTGCGGCAGCGCGATCTCCGGCTCCTCGATCTCCGGGTGCCACCGCTTCTCCCATTCAACCGAGATCCAGCCCTGGTAGCCGGCCTCGGCCAGCAACGCGAGCATCTGCGGCACCGGGACCTCGCCGTGGCCGAGCAGCACAAGCTGCCAGCCGTCGGGCCGCTGCGGTGCCCGCCGCGCGTCCTTCACCTGGGCGAGCAGGATCCGCCCGGCCAGGTGGCCGGCGACCTCGGCCGGGCTCTCGCCCATCCGGTACGGATGGTGGCTGTCCCAGACCGCGCCCACCAGGCCGGCGGAGCCAGAATTCACCATCGCCAGCAGCTCGGCAACGACGGACGAGGCCGAGAAACTGTCGTGGGTCTCCACGCCGATCGCGACGCCGAGCCGCTCCGCCGCCGGGGCCGCGGTCTCCAGCACCCGGGCCGCCGACTCCAGCTGTGCCCGGCGCCCGGCTGCGTTAGCTGGATCATCAGCGGGCAGCTCGCCGCCGAAGACCCGGACCAGCGGGGACTCCCACTCGCTCGCCAGCTCCAGGAACCCGATCAGGCCGGGCAGCGGATCACCCCCGGTGAGCCGGATTGAGCTGTCCACCGCGACGACCGGCAGGCCGCCGTGGGCAAGAGTCCGCCTGACCTGGGTGCGGGCCGCGGCGTCCATTGCCGGGTCGATCAGCTCTCCGTCGATCAGCCGCAGCTCGACGCCGGAGTATCCCCAGGATCGTCCGAGGGACACTGCGGTCGCCAGGGTGGCGGCGGGGAAGGCGAGGGTGCTGAAGGCTAGGCGCGGCGCGGTCACTGGCGGCGGGAAATCCTTTGTATCGGGCTTATCAGGAAGTGACGCCTGCCCCGTCCCGCCCGTGCGGGCAGGACGGGGCAGGCGGGCTGTCAGCCTGCCGGGCTCAGGTGCAGGATGACAACCAGATCGGTGCCGGAGCCAGGGCCGTTGTTCGTGCCCGAGGGCTGTCCGGCCTCATAGGGGTTCGACTGGGTCGGCCAGCCGACGAAGTGCTGCGAGTTGTACTCGAACCACTCCGCGGCGGTCTCCAGCGGGATAATCGGCAGGTTGGCGGCCACATACTTCTCCAGCGGCACGAGCATCTGGGCCTGCTCGGCCACAGTGGCCGCGCCGGCCAGCTTGTTCAGGTCCGCGTCGAGCGCCGGGTTCTTCAGCCGCTCGTAGTCGCCCGTCGCGGAGCTGGTGGCAAGCGCGCTGTTGAGCCAGCCGTTGTACTCCGCGAACGGCGAGATGCCGCCGTTGGACCAGTGCTCGGTCATGTCGAAGTTGCCGTCGGCGACATCGGCGTTCCATGCGTTCACCGACAGGCCCTGGAAGGTCGCGTCGATGCCCGCGGCCCGCAGTTCCTGCGCGGCGATGGAGTCGACCTCAGCCATGTCGGTGTACGCCGACGGGCTGATGATCGTGAAGGCGACGGTCTTGCCATTCTTCTGGAAGAAGCCGTTGCTGCCCTTCTTGTAGCCGGCCGCCTCCAGCACCTTCGCGGCCGCCGCGGCGTTGGCGTGCGCCGAGATCGTCATGTTGGCAACCGGGCCGGCCCAGGCCTGGAAGGCAGGCAGGGTCAGGCCGGTGGCGTTGGTCACCGGGTTCTCCAGGCCGGCCTCGCCCTCGGCGCCGAGCACCGTGCGGTCCACCGCCAGGCTGACCGCCTTGCGGACGGCCAGGTCGGACAGCGGCCACTTGGTCAGGTTCGGCTCGAGGCTCTCGTCACCGTTGGCCGCCTCGTAGTAGTGGTGGTGGGCCGGATCGGTGCTCACGAAGTTCTTCTTCAGGCCCGGGATGTAGTTCCCGGTCCAGTCGATCTGGCCGGAGAACAGCGCGGACAGCGCACCGGTATTGGAGGTGTAGGCCGGGAAGTAGACCTTAGCGACCTTGACTTTCGACGGCTGCCAGTAGTGCGGGTTCTTGACCAGTGTGAACCCCTGCGCCGTGAAGCTGCCCAGCTGGTAGGGCCCGGTGCCGACCGGTTTCGGGTCAGCGAACGTCGCCGGGTTGCCCGCCTTGCCCCAGATGTGCTCAGGAACGATCCCGACGCCCGCGATGTTCTCCAGGTTGGTGTACTGGGCCGTTGGGAAGGTCAGCGTGACGGTGTCGCCCGAGGTGGTGACGCTGGAGATGGCCAGGCCGCCCAGGTTGATCGCGGCGTTCTTCTTCATCAGGTTGTAGGTGAACGCCACGTCGGCCGGCGTAAACGCAGTGCCGTCGTTCCACTTCACGCCCTGGCGGATGGTGAAGGTGATCGTCTTGCCGCCGTTTGACCAGGCGTACTTCGTCGCCAGCCACGGGTACTGGACGGTGGTGCTGGCCAGGTTGAACTCGACCAGCGGTTCGTAGATGAGCCCGGTTGCGCCCATGCCATAGGCCGCCTGCGTGGTGGCGTACGGGTTGAAGTCGTCGGTGATGGAAGTCTCGGGGGAACTCTCCATCACTAGCGCCCGGCTGGAGTTCGAGCTCGCCGAGCTAGTCGAGTTCGAGCCCGAGGATCCGCATGCGGCGAGCCCGACCGCTAGGACGCCGGCCGCCGCAACCGTCATGAGCCTTCTCTGCTCTACCAATCTCCTCATGTGCCTTCGTCTTCCTGTCGTGGATACGTGGGGGGGTGACAGTGCGAGCCGCGAGCTAGGAATCCATATCGCCACCCCCCTGCGTTCGAGCGGTGAGCTCAGGAGCGGCGACGTCGAGCCGCCAGCAGGCGGCTGACCGCTGGGCGGAGATGCGCTGCAGAGCCGGGTTCTCCTGCCGGCAGCGGTCCTCGGCGAGCGGGCACCTCGGGCTGAACGGGCAGCCGGTCGACGTGACATCGGCGAGCTGCGCCGGGCGGGGCTTTCCGTTCCCGCCGACCCCGCGCAGCGCGTCGCCGAGGTTGTCCGGATCGGGCGCCGACGCGACGAGCAGCTGCGTGTAGGGATGTGCGGGAGTCTGCGTCAGGTCCTCCGCCGGGCCCCGCTCCACGATCTGCCCTGCGTACATGACGAGCACCTCGTCGGCGACGTACCGCGCCGACGCGATGTCGTGGGTGATGTAGAGCATGGCGAGCTGGAACCGGCGGCGCAGATCATCGAGCAGGCTGAGCATCTCCAGCCGGATCGAGACGTCGAGCATCGAGACCGGCTCATCGGCGAGCAGCACTCTCGGCCGGGCGGCGAGTGCCCGGGCAAAGGAGACCCGCTGCCGCTGGCCGCCGGAGAGTTCGTGCGGGTACTTGCCGATGAACTGGTCGGCGGGTGTCAGCCGGACCTGCTCCAGCAGGGCGGTGACTTCCTTCCCGACCTCTTCTTTCGACCTCTTGCCCTGCCGCAGCCGTACCGGGCGCTCCAGGTGATAGCGCACGGTGTGCACGGGATTGAGCGATGCGAACGGATCCTGGAAGACCAGCTGCACGTGGTTCTTGTAATGCCGGAAAGCGCGGTGGGTGGACAGGTCGACCGGCTCGCCGTCTACCCGGATCGAGCCGGAGGTGAGCCGTTCCTGCCCAGCGAGCAGCCGGGCGGCCGTGGTCTTGCCCGAGCCGCTCTCCCCCACCAGCGCGACCACGGCGCTGCGGTAGAGATTGAATGAGACATCGCGGACCGCATGCAGGATCTGGCCGTGGCCGAGCCGGAAGTCCTTGCTGACGGAGATCGCCTCCATGGCGAGCGGCCCGTGCGTAGCGGCCGCGGACGTGACCTCGCTGCGCTGCGTTTCCTGGTCCGCTTCGCGTCCATCACTCATGGCGTCACCTCCTCGCTGGCCGTGGTTATCGGCACGGCTGGTGCGTCGGGACCCACGAACGGGCAGGCCGTCACGTGGTCGAGGCCTGCGGCGGCGGTGACCGGGGCGAGGGTCATAGTGACTTTTGTGCAGTCGTCCGTGCCGTAGCCGCACCGTGGCAGGAACGGGCAGCCGGGAGGCGGGCTGCGCAGGTCGGGCGGGGCGCCCGGGATGCCCGCCAGCTCGCGGCGGGCGCCGCGGAGCGACGGGAACGAGTTAAGCAACCCCTTGGTGTATGGGTGGGCAGGCGCGTGCTGGATCGCATCGGCCGAGCCGATCTCCAGCAACTGCCCGGAATACATGACAGCGATCCGGTCGGCCAGCTCAAGCAGCAGGGAGAGGTCGTGCGTGATGAACAGGATCGAGAAGCCGAGGCGCTCTTTCAGCTCCACGATCTGGACCAGGATGTCCCGTTGCACCACAACGTCAAGCGCGGTGGTCGGCTCGTCCATGATGACGATCTCGGGCTCGGTGGCCAGCGCCATCGCGATCATGACCCGCTGCCGCATGCCGCCGGACAGCTCATGCGGGTAGCTCTTCAGCCGGCCGCGCGGGATGCCGACGAGATCGAGCAGCCGGGCGGCCCGGTCCTGCGCCTCGGCCCGGGATACTCGCAGGTGCGCCCGTATGACGTCGACCAGCTGGTTCCGGACCGACAGCACTGGATTCAGCGCGTTCATCGCGCTCTGGAAGACGATGGCAATCTCCCGCCAGCGCATCTGCCGGAGCTCGTCCGGGCTCATCCGCAGGATGTCCGCTGACCCGGCTGTCCGCCGTCCGCGATAGCGGACGCTGCCGCTGGTGATGAGCGCAGGGGGCCGGAGCAGGCGGCTGGCGCCGTAGGCGAGCGTTGACTTTCCCGATCCGCTCTCGCCGACAAGACCGACCACATCGCCCGCGTTCAGGTCGATGCTGACGTGATCTACCGCCCGGACATCGCCGGTGGGGGTGCGGTAGACGACCGAGAAGTCGCTGATCTCGAGCACCGGCGAGCCCGGCGGCGAGCCGGGTGCCCCTTCGGCGGGCACCGATGCGGGGGCGCCGTGTTCGGTCATCGCTGCTCACCGCCCCCGTCGAGGAGTGAGCTGCGGGAGAACGAGTGCAGGAAGCCACCCACCCGGCCACGCCGTGGCGGTTCCGCCAGCAGCACGGGAGTCGGGTCGGTGGGCCGCAGCCTGCGCCCGGCGATGGTGCTGGCATTGGCGGCGTCGCGCAGCCGCGGATTCCCCAGCTCGTCGAATCCGGTGTTGAGCAACACCAGCGCCGTGCCCAGGAGCGCCACGGCAATCCCGGGCGGCGCGAACCACCACCAAGCGCCGAGCTGCAGGGCCTGCTGGCTCTCCGCCCAGTAGAGCATGGTGCCGAGGCTCCAGCTGGACAGGTCGGTGACGCCGATGAAGGCCAGGGCAACCGAGGCGCCGATCGCGTAGAGCACAGTATTCACGAAGCTGGCCGCGATCAGGCCGGTCTCGTTCGGGATGATCTCGAAGGCCAGGATCCGCCAGGTCTTCTCGCCGGTCTCGCGGGACGCCGCGACGAAGTCCCGGCTCCGGATGGCCAGCGTCTGCGCACGTATCAGCCGAGCCCCCCAGGGCCAGCCCAGCAGGCTGAGCACCAGGATGGTTGGCGTCTGGCCCCGCTGCGGCAGGTATCCGAGCAGCACGATCAGCAGCGGCAGCGCCGGAATCACCAGGACGACGTTGGTGAGCAGCGACAGCAGCTCGTCCCAGGCCCCGCCGAGGAAGGCTGCCGTCACCCCGATGATGACCGCCAGCACCGTCGCCACTACCCCGACGATGAGCGCCAGTTCAAGCGTCAGCCGGATCCCGACGAGCAGCTGGGACAGGACGTCCTGCCCGCTCTGCGTCGTGCCGAGCAGGTGCGCAGCGCCCGGCGCCTGCAGGGACAAACTCGGCGAGGGGTTCTGGAATGAGGGGTCGTAGGGCGTGACCAGCGGGCCGATGATGGCCGCCAGGGCAAAGATCCCTAGGAGGATGGCGCCCACCTTGGCGTTGGTCGGCAGCCGCCGCCAGCGGCCGAGCTGCCGCGGCGGGACGGACAGCGAGGATGGCTCTGCGCTGACGGGCAGCACGACGGTCATCTGGCCCCCTCTCGGCTACGGGCGCGGGGATCGACGACGACGATGACGAGGTCGACGATCAGGTTGGCGAACAGGACCGCGAACGTGATGACCAGGAAGATCGCCTGCATCAGCGGGTAGTCGTTGGACGAGACCGCGCTCAGCAGCAGCAGGCCGATGCCGGGATAGGAGAAGACGATCTCCATGATCAGTGCTCCGGAGACGACGAAGCCGAGCGCGAGGCCGAATCCCTGCAGCTGCGGGAGGAACGCGTTGCGCGCCGCATAGTTGAGCACCACCCGGCGGCCGGGCAGGCCCTTCGCCTGCCCGGCGAGCACGTAGTCCTCGCCGATGGTGGTGACCATCACGTTCCGCATCTGCAGCATCCAGCCGGCCACGGAGGTGATCACGATGGTGAAGGCCGGCAAGATCGAGTGGTCCACGGCGCTGCCGATGAACGGCAGGTTCCAGCCGGGGGTGACGGTCTGCGAGAACCCCTGGCCGATCGGGAAGAGGTGCAGGGTGACGGCGAGCACCTCCAGCAGGATCAGCGCGAGGAAGAAGTAGGGAATCGCCTGGAAGAACATCAGGCCGGGCAGCGCGCGGTCCACCCAGCCGCCGCGCCGCCAGGCCGCCACGATGCCGAGCCCGGTGCCGACGACGAAGGCGATGACGGTCGCAATCCCGACCAGCGTGAGGGTCCACGGGATGGTCTGCCCGAGCAGGCTGGACACCGTCGCCGGGTACTGGCTGACCGAGGTGCCGAAGTTTAGATGGGCGACATCGTCGAGATACGACACGTACTGGTGCCAGAGCGAGCCGGGATGGCCGACGCCGAGCATCGCCTCGATCGCCTTATAGGCCGAGGGCTGCAGGTTAGGGAACTTGGACATGATGGCCTGGACGGCATTGCCCGGCATCGCGCGCGGTATGAAGAAGTTGATGGTCAGCGCCACCCACGCCGCGACCAGATAGAACGCCAGGCGGCGGAGGATGAAGGACATCGTCTGCTCCTAGCTCGTCCTGGCCCGGGAGGGCCGCGGACGCGGAAGGCCGGACTGGCGCGCGGGGTCGGCGGATGCCGATCCGGCCCGGCTGGTGAGCCTGCTGCCGCGCACCGGCTTCACCGGCTCCCGAGTAACGGTCCCGGGTGGGCAGCCGCAGCTGGAGCGCAGCACGAGTTCGGTGGGCAGCACCTCGACCCGGCGGCGCAGGCCTGGCCGGGCGATGCGGTCGAGCAGCCGGATGCAGGCCCGCTCGCCGAGCAGCCGCATCGGCTGGTGCACGGTGGTGAGCGGCGGCTCGCTGAGGCCACCCGGGTAGATGTCATCGAAGCCGACCAGGGCCATGTCCCACGGCACCCGGATGCCTGCTGCCGTCAGCGCCTGCAGGACGCCGATCGCCATCTGGTCGTTGCCGCACACCACGGCGTCCGGGAGTGCCGACCCGTGCTGGGCGAGCATGCTCTGCCCGGCTTCCTCGCCGCTCTGCACACTGAACTGTCCCTGGTAGCTGCCGATGAGGGTGCAATCGGGATGGGCGCGCAGCACCCGCTCCATGCCGAGCCGCCGCTCCCTCGCATCCGCGACACCGGCCGGGCCTTCGACATGGAACAGCCGCCGCCGGCCATGGACTTCGATCAGGTGCGTAACCAGCGCAGCGGAGCCCGAGCGGTTGTCGGCGGTCACCACGTCAGCCGCGCTGTCGCCGGGGGCCCCGGCGATGACCACGACCGGAACCCGCTCGGCAAGTCGCGCTAACAGCGGCGACGGGACCACGCTCTGGCCGATGAGTATCCCGTCCACCTTGCCGGTCAGCGCCTGCAGCCGCGGGAAATCCCGCTCGTCTTCGCCATTGACATAGGTGATCAGCAGCGACCAGCCGCGATCGCTGATACCAGCGCCGACGCCGCGCATGACCTCGTCGTAGTACAGCAGGTTCATGTTCTCCACGTCGTACTGCCGGGAGTGGCTCTCGACGCAGACGAATCCGATGATCTCCTTGCGCCTACGCGACAGGCTCTGCGCGGCGCCGTCCGGGACGTAGCCGAGCTGCTCGATCACCTGATTCACGCGCAGCCTGGTGCTGTCCCGCACCCGGTCCTGCCCGTGCACCACCCGGGAGACGGTGGCCGTGGAGACCCCGGCCTGCCGAGCGACGTCATACAGGGTTACCACGTTTCCTCCCAGGTCAGCGGCGGTTGCTGGCGGGGCTGGGCCGGGGTATGGCAGTCATCATCCACTTAGGGCTCGGGGGTCTTCAGGCCCGGGATTGTCGGTCCGGGCTGCGGGCTGTGCGGTTGCGCCGGCTCCGATGCGCCCGTCCGGCGGGACGGCCGCATCCGTGGTGAAGCGCAGGCAATCTTC
The DNA here is from genome assembly GCA_036497945.1 of Streptosporangiaceae bacterium. GTDB lineage: Bacteria > Actinomycetota > Actinomycetes > Streptosporangiales > Streptosporangiaceae > RYN-230. The sequence goes on from DASXIN010000202.1 coordinate 21,335, forward strand.
ATTTGTCTAAGCGCTTACATCCGGGAATCTAAGCGCTTACACTAAGACCCGTTATGGGGGTCGTCAAGGGTTTCCGGCTCGTTACCAAATGGTTACGACGGTGCGCAAAGGAGTGGCTGATGACGACAGCAGGGGCGGGCGAAAGCGGCCAGCTGACCTTCCCCGCGGGCTTTGCCTGGGGTGCCGCGACCGCCGCCTACCAGATCGAGGGCGCGGCCGCCGAGGACGGCCGCGGCGTGTCGGTCTGGGATACCTTCAGCCGGACACCGGGCAAGGTCCGCGGCGGCGACACCGGGGACATCGCCTGCGACTCCTACCATCGCTACCGGGAGGATGTCGAGCTGATCGCCTCGCTCGGCCTTAACTCGCACCGGTTCTCGATATCGTGGCCGCGTATCCAGCCCGGCGGCCGCGGGCCGGCGAACCAGAAAGGCCTCGATCATTACCGGGCGCTGCTCGACGAGCTCGGCGAGCGGGGCATTTCCGCGGCCGTGACGCTCTACCACTGGGACCTGCCGCAGGAACTTCAGGACCAGGGGGGCTGGGCGGTACGCAGCACGGCACAGCGCTTCGCCGACTACGCGGCGATCGTCGCCGAGGCACTCGGGGACCGCGTCACCCGCTGGATCACCCTGAACGAGCCGCAGATCGTGGTCAGCCACGGCTACCGCGACGGCGTGCACGCGCCCGGCCTCCGCGACGCCCCGGCGGCCGCGGCCGCGGCTCATCACCTGCTGCTCGGGCACGGGCTGGCGACACAGGCACTGCGCTCGCTGCTGCCGGACGGGCCAGAGGTCGGCATCTCCCTCGACCTGCATCCGGTCAGGCTGCCGGCCGGGCAGCCCTCGGCGGCGCTGGACCAGGCGCGGCTGATCACCGACGCCGAGCAGAACGGAATCTGCCTAGAGCCGCTGCTGCGGGGCCGCTACCCGGAGCACGCGCGGCCATCGGTCCTGCCGCCAGCGGCACTGATCGCTGCGGGCGACCTGGAGACGATCAGCCAGCCCATCGATTTCCTCGGCATCAACTACTACGCCCGCATCTACTTGCGCGCAGGTGACCCCAGCGACCTCCGCCGGACCGAGACGCCGGCTCAGGTCGGGGTGCCCGGAGTGGTGGAGTACCGCCCGGACGGTCTCGACACGACCGCGATGGGCTGGCCCATCGACCCTGACGGCCTGCACGACCTGCTGCTGCGGCTGTCAGCGGATGCGCCCGGCCTGCCGCTGTACGTGACCGAGAACGGCTGCGCCGCCGAGGATTACGTGAACCCAGCGGGCGTCGTAGACGATTTCGAGCGGGTCAGCTACTTGCACCGGCACCTGGCGGCGGCGGCCCGGGCCATCGGCGAGGGCGTCAACCTGGCCGGCTACTTCGTCTGGTCGCTGCTGGACAACTTCGAGTGGGGCTGGGGTTACCAGAAGCGGTTCGGGCTGGTCTTCGTCGACTTCGGCACGCAGCGCCGCATTCCCAAGTCGAGCGCCCGGTTCTACTCGGAGGTGGCGCGCGCCAACGCCCTACCGGCCCTCCCTGGCGGCTGACTCCGCCTGCTGGGCCAGGCCGCAGCCGGGCCAGCGCGGCACCCGGGCCAGCCGCCAAAATCCCCGCGCTCATGACGCACTTTGCGCCGCGCTGACTGAGTAACCGGCCGGGCTGACCGAGATGATCAGGTCGGCGCGCGGTTTGGTCGCTGCGATGAGTTCGGCGTTGCGCTGATCGGGCCCGGTGGCCCGGGCGCTGGCCTCGGCGGCGTCCCGGCCGTACCGCACGTGCCGGTCGGTCAGCCAGCGCAGCCGGGTCGGCTCCGCCAGGTCCAGGTACCAGACCTCGTCGAGCAGGCCGGCCAGCTCGGCCCACGGCCCGGAGCGGACCAGCAGGTAGTTGCCCTCGGTGATGACCAGCCGGACATCCGGCGGCACCGGGATCGCGTTGGCCACCGAATCCTCGATCTCGCGGCGGAACTGCGGCGCGTAGACGGTGCCTTCGGCCGGGTCGCGCAGCCGCCGGAGCAGCGCGGCGTAGCCGGCCGCGTCGAACGTGTCCGGCGCGCCTTTGCGGTGCACCGTGCCTAGCTCCTGCAGCACGTGATGGGCCAGGTGAAAGCCGTCCAGCGGGACGTACGCGGCGCGGTCGCCCAGATCGGCCAGCAGCCGTTCGGCCAGCGTGCTCTTGCCCGCGGCGGGCGCCCCGGTGATGCCCAGGATGGCCCGCCCCGGCCGGCCGGCCAGGTTGGCCGCGCGCTGGGCCAGCTGCTGGACCGCCGGATCCGACCGCACCAGGCCAGCATAGGGATCCGCGGCGGACGGCCGGTGCTTCCTTGCGCCTCCGGGGGGCTTGGATCCGCCTCCTTCCCTCGTCGCTTGTCGCTCGTTCATCGCTCCGCGCTCCTCAGTCCAGTCGGCGGCGCCCCCCTTCGGCGCGGGCGCCGGGCCGGGCCAGCTGCGGCGCGTCGGCCAGCAACTGCGCGGTGTACTCGCTGGCCGGCCTGGCCAGGATCTGCTCGGCCGGCCCGGTCTCGACGATCTGGCCATGCCGCAGCACCACCGCGGTCTGGGCCACGCTGCGCACCAGGGCCAGGTTGTGCGTGATGAAGATCATGGCCAGCTGGCGCTGCGCGGCCGCGGCCCGGAGCAGTTCCACGATCACCGCCTGCACCGAGACGTCCAGCGCGGAGGTGACCTCATCGCAGATCAGCACGTCCGGCTCGGCGGCCAGGGCGCGCGCGATGGCGACCCGCTGCCGCTCGCCGCCGGACAGCTGGTCGGGGTAGCGGGCCAGGAAGCCGCCGCCCAGCGCCACGTCGTCGAGTACCTGGGCCACCCGGTCCGCCTGCTCGCCGCGGGGCAGCCCGAGGAAACGCTGCACCGGCTCGGCCACGATCTGGCCGACGGTCTTCCTCGGGTTGAGCGAGGTATAGGGGTTCTGGAACACGTACTGGATCTGCTTCAGCACCTGCTTCGGGCGGTGCCGGGCGGCCCGGGCCAGCAGTACGCCGCGCAGCGTCACCTCACCGGTCCAGTCCTGCTGCAGCCCGGTGATACACCGGGCCAGCGTGGTCTTGCCCGAGCCGGACTCGCCGACCACGGCGACGCAGCCCTGCCCGGGGGCATCCAGGTCGATGCCGGACAGCGCGGGCACGCCACGGTAAGAGGCCGAGACATGGCGGACCGACAGCAGCCCGGCCGGCCCCTGGCCGGCCTCGGCCAGCCTGGGCCGCGGCAGGTCCACCCGCCCCGCGCCCACCGCCGCGGCACGCCAGCAGCGCACCGCGTGGCCGGGCTCCGCACGGCCGGACAGCGTGACCAACTCCGGCTCGTGCTGGCGGCACTGCGGCAAAACCAGCTCGCAGCGGGCGGCGAACGCGCAGCCCGGGCCGCGGCGGCCGGGCGGCGGCTGCTGCCCGGGTATTCCGGCCAGTGGCTGGTCGCGGCCCGGTTCCGGGACCGCGGCCAGCAGCCCCTGGGTATAAGGGTGCCGCGGCCGGGCGAACAGCCCGGCCGCCGGGCCGGCCTCTACGATGCGCCCGGCGTACATGACGGCCACCTCGTCGGCCAGCTCGCTGACCACGGCCAGGTCGTGGCTGACGTACACGGCGGCCACCCCGTAGCCGCGGCAGAGCTGCCGGATCGTGTCCAGGATGCGGCGTTGGGTGGAC
>DASXIN010000203.1:0-8941 GCA_036497945.1 Streptosporangiaceae bacterium
CGATGTCCCGGGCCAGCGGCTGGCTGGCCGAAGCGCTCCGGGGTCAGGCCGCGGCCGACCCACGCCGGCTGCTCGCGGCGTGCCGCGCCGGGCTCGCCGTGCTGGACGAGCACCGGTTCACCCTGGGCGCGTCGGAACTGCGCGCGCAGGCCACCGCGCACGGCGCCGAACTGGCCGCGCTCGCGCAACGGCACGCCGCCCAGGCGCACCGGCCACGGCTACTGCTCGCGTGGGCAGAACGCTGGCGGGCCACCGCGCTGGCCGTCCCGGCCGTCCGGCCGCCCGCCGACGTGGAGCTCAGCACCAGCCTGGCCGCGCTGCGCCGGGTCACCAGCGAGGCGCAGGAGGCACGGCGCACCGGCGAGCCGCCGGCCGCGCTGCTCCGGGAACAGCGGCGGCTAGAGAACCTGGTGCGCTCCGCCACGCTGCGCACCCGGGGGAACACCGGCGACGCCCGGGCCACGATCAGCATCACGCAACTGATCCAGGAACTCGGCGCCGTCCAGCTCATCGAGATCGTCGACATCGACGGCCTGCTGCACGTGCTGACCTGCCGGGACGGGCGGGTACGGCAGTTCGCGGCCGGACGCACCGACGCGGCCACCCGGGCGGTCGGCCTGGCCGGTTTTGCCCTGCGCCGCCTGGCCCGCGCCCGGCCCGGCGCCGATCCGGCCAGCGCGCTGGCCATCCTCGATGGCACCGCACCGAAGCTCCAGGACGCGCTGCTCGGCCCGGCCGCCGCCCACCTGGGCGACGGGCCGGCCGTGGTGGTCCCGCCCAGCAGGCTGCATTCCATCCCATGGGCGCTGCTCCCCGCGCTGCGGGACCGCGTGTTCAGCGTCGCCCCGTCGGCGGGCGCCTGGCTGCGCGCGCACACCTCGGCACCGCCGCCCGGCCGGACGGTCACGCTCGCCCGGGGGCCTGGCCTGGCCACCGACGGCGCCGAGGTGCCGCTGATAGCCCCGCTGTACGCCGACGTCACGATGCTGTCGGGCGGCCAGGCCACGGCCGCCCAGGTGCTGGCCGCACTGGACGGGGCGTGGCTGGCACACATCGCCGCGCACGGCAGCTTCCGGGCCGACAGCCCGCTGTTCTCCTCGTTGCGCATGCATGATGGCCTGCTGACCGGTTACGACTTCGAGCAGCTGCGGCGCGCCCCGTACCGGCTGGTGCTGCCCAGCTGCGATTCCGGCGTGGTGGCTCCGGCCGGGGCGGATGAACTGCTAGGCCTGGTCAGCAGCCTGCTCCCGCTGGGCACGGCTGGGGTGGTGGCCAGCGTCGCCCCGCTCAACGACCAGGCCACGGTGCCGCTGATGCTGGATCTGCATCAGCGGCTCAGCTCCGGTGCGACCTTGGCCGAGTCCCTCTGCGGGGTCCGGCGCTGGGCCAGTGCGGATCCGGTCCTCCTCGCGGCCGCCTGGTCCCTGGTGGCACTGGGCGCGGGCTGATGGTGTTCTGCCCCAGGCTGACATGTATCAGCGGGGGGTGGGCGTGCTCTGACTTAGTGAACGCCATGCACCAGCCCGGCCAGGTGCCCCGCGGAGGCAGGCACCTGGCCGTCCATGCTCTGCCGGAGGAACCCGTCTATGGAGACTGCGCCTGGCCTGGCCCGGGCCCGTAGAATGCAGGGCAGCTGCCGGCCGACCGGGGGGGCGCGGTCTGCGCGGCGAGAGGACGGGACCGCGATGCGTGACGACTCACTGGTCGCCAGGCTGGTGGCCCAGGCCAGGGACGGGGACAAGCAGGCCTGGGATGCCATCGTCGTCCGGTACGCGCCACTGATCTGGTCCATCTGCCGCCGCTACCAGCTGGACCGGTGCGACGCCGACGACGTGGGACAGAGCGTGTGGCTGCGGCTGGTGGACCAGCTGGAGTTCATCCGGGAACCGGCCGCGCTGCCGGGCTGGATCGCCACCACGACGCGGCGGGAGTGCGGCCGGCTGGTGACCGCGGCCCGGCGCCGGGAGGCCTTCGGCTCCGGGTTGGACGCTGAGGATATCCCGGACGGGCACCCAGATGAGGCCGAAGCGGAGGTGCTCATGGCTGAGCGCAACGCCGCGCTGCGCGAGGCGTTCGGCGCGCTGCCGATACCTTGCCAGCGGCTGCTCGCCCTGCTCATCGCCGATCCCCCGGTGCCCTACGCTGACATCAGCACAGAGCTGGGCATCGCGGTCGGCAGCATCGGGCCGAGCCGGGCCCGCTGCCTGGACCGGGTCCGCCGCCACCCGGCGGTGGCCGCCCTGATCAACGCGGACCCCGCGGACGGAGGTGACACCCGTGAGCAGCCAGTGGGCCGATGACGATGACCTGCTACTAGCCGCGCTGGGCGAGGCGGTCCGCGCCGCCCGCGAAGTGCCGGCCAGTTTCGTCGAGGCGGGCCGGGCCGCGTATACCTGGCACGGCATCGATGCCGAACTGGCCGCGCTCACCTTCGATTCGGCGGCCGAGCCGGCCGCGGTACCGGCTATCCGGGCGGAGGAGGCCAGTCCCCGGTTCCTCACCTTCACTACTGCCGACCTCACCATCGAGCTGGAAGTCGGGGCGGACGCGATCACCGGCCAGATCGTGCCGCCGCAGCCTGGTCACGCCGACGCCTGCCCGGCCAGCGGGCCCGCCTCGACCACCGAGATCGATGAGATCGGCTGTTTCGTGATCCGTCCGCTGCCCACCTCGCCGTTCCGGCTGCATTGCCACGGCAGTTCCGGGATCAGCGCCCTGACCACATGGATCACGCTGTGAGGCAGGGCCAGTGGGCAGGTGCCGGCGTTAGGCAAAATTTCACAGCACGACGGGCGGCCAGAGATTGTGCTGGGCGGCGATCGGGTCGCCGGGCCATTCGTGCATCGCCCCAAGATTGTCCCGGGCCGGGTATTTCGCCGCCGCCGGGCCGTCCGCGAACGCGTGCAGCACGTTGTTGGTGACCTGCCGGGTGAACTCGGACGCCCGCCGGTCCAGGCCGAACAGCCGCAGGTCGTTGCAGCAGGCCACCCAGCGCATGGTGCCGGTGTTGAGCACGCCGGCCCCGCTGTGGTGGGTGTAGTAGGCCGAGTCCGAGTAGCTGTGCACGCCGCGGCAGCGCAGCGGTGAGTGGGACAGCACCTCGATCGGCCGCTGCACCGGGTAGACCGGGTTGACTCGGTCGTACTCGATGCCGACCAGCCCGGTGAACTTGCTGCCCTTGTGCACCCCGGTCCCGGCGAACAGCCACGCGTCCGGCGACGCGACCACGTAGTCCGCGCTGGTCGGGTTGGACTCGTACAGCGTTCCGATCAGCGAGGACTCCGGGTCCGGGTTGGGCGGCTCCCGCCAGTCGCTGGTGACCAGCGTGTTGTCCTTGCCGTACATCGGGTCCTGCAGGTAGCTGGTCTTGTAGCAGATGACCAGCCGCCGCTGGCCGAGCCGGGTGCTGGCCATCCGGGTCCGCCGGAACATGGTGTTCGCGCCCAAAAACGCGATGTTCATCCCGGCGTTCCGGGCCGCGGTGACGCTGGCCCGCTCCGGCGGGGTCCAGTACTCGTCGTGGCCCGCGGTGATCAGCGCGCTGGCGCCGTACAGCAGGTGCGGGTCGGCGTCGATCTCCATGCTGGTCACGTAGGCCAGCGGCAGGCCCATCCGCTCGGCCAGTTCGATGGTCTTCCGCTCGTGGTAGAGGAACATGTACGCGCCATTGGCGTCGTACGGCCGGTCCAGGCTGACCGCGTACGACCGGTTGGCGTAGTCCGCGGTCCCGCCGGGCCCGTGGTACAGGTCGTGGCCACCCCAGGTGTTGTACGCCTGCCAGGTCTCCACGCCATTCTTGATGACGACCTTGCCCTTGGTGCTGGCCGACCGGACGGTGATGGGCACGTAGCGCTGCGCGCCGGTTTCCGCGTCCAGCCGGAGCAGGTAGGAGCCCGCCGGCCAGTCATGGGTCGGGATGGTGAGGGATTCGCCCCAGACAGCCTCCACCGTCCGGGTCGGCCGGATCATGGTCGCGGCCCGCTGCCGGTGGCCCTTGACCGACGCCGACTTCCACAGCCGCCGGGCGCGGTCGCCGTGGTACCAGCCCATCCGGAACGCGCTCACCGTGAACGAGCGTGCCGTGGTGGACACGTACAGTGTGACCGGTTCGCCGGGCAGCACGCTGGCCTGGCCGGCGTAGCCCACGATGGCCATCGGCGCGCCGAGGTGCCTGATCTCCCAGTGCGGGTCGCCGGGCAGGGAATTCTCGCTGACCGGGCGGTGGCTCGCCGCCTGGTGCGCGCCGGTGTGCGTGCTGCCGGAGGAACCGGATGTCGTGGCGCCCGCTGAGCAGCCCGCCGCCAGGCCCGCGGCGCCTGCCGCCGTCAGGCCGATGAAGACCCGCCGCGAATAGTCGGAGCCGGAATCCATAGTGCCCATCATCGCCCCGCGGGCCTTGTGTCGCGGGATAGGGCGCCGATGTGGCGGAACGCTGGTTAATTCTTTACCGGCCGGAAACTGCCCTGCCGGGGGCGGCCGATCGTGCACAATCCGGACATGCTCCCAGGTGCCGCCGATTCCGCCGATGATCCGCTCGAGCAGGACGCCCCCGATCATCAGGCGAATGATCCGGCCATCCCGGCCTGGTTCCTGGCCGAGGGCGACCGGGCCAACCGGGCCACCGATCTGCGCGCGTTCACAGTCGGCAACCTGGTCACGCCGCTGGTCGACGGGCGGGAGTACACCCGGCCGCACCCGGGCAGGACGTGGCCTTTGTCGGCGGCATCGACCTGGGGCACAGCCGCAACGACGACGCCGAGCACGCCGGTGACCCGCAGATGATGGAGTTCCCGGATACGTACGGGCCGCGGCCGCCGTGGCATGACATTCAGGCCGAGGTGCGCGGGCCCGCCGTGCACGACCTGGAGCACACGTTCCGCGAGCGCTGGTACGGCAGCAGCGTGCTGGACCTGCCCAGCCCGGTCCGCCAGCTCTACGACCGGGCCTACCACATGGGCGCGACGACCAGCCGTCCGCTGCCTGACCCGGTGCCGGACGACGGTGTCCGGCGTGGGCCGCACGCGGTGCAGGTGTTGCGCACCTATCCGGCCCGGCTGCGCCGCTACCCGTTCGCGCCGCTCGGCGAGCGGAGCATCGCGCACGCCTACCGGAAGGCGTTCGGCCGGGCGCGCTGCCTGGTCTACCTGGAAGATCAGTACCTGTGGTCCCGGCCCGTCTCCCGTTTGATCGCCTCGGCCTTGCGGGCCAATCCCGGGTTGCACGTGATCGCGGTGGTGCCGCGGTTCCCTGATAACGAGGGGGTGGTGACGCGGTGGCCCGGGCTATTGGCCCGTAATGACGCGGTGCGGGCCTGCCGCGCCGCGGGCGGCTCCCGGTTCGCGGTGTACGACCTGGAGAACCAGCAGGGCACCCCGGTGTACGTACACGCCAAGGTGGTGATCGTGGACGACGTGTGGGCCATGGTCGGGTCGGACAACCTGAACCGGCGGTCGTGGAGCCACGACAGCGAGCTGTCCATCGGCGTGCTGGACCACACCCGGGACACCCGGGCGCCGGTGGACCCGGCCGGGCTGGGGGACGGCGCCCGGGCCTTCGCCCGCGACCTGCGGCTGCGGCTGTGGCGCGAGCACCTGGACCGGGCCGAGGATGACGTCACCGATCTGCAGGACCCGGCTTCGGCGTTCGCCGCGTTCCGCGCCCAGGCCGAGCGGCTGGCCATCTGGCACGCGGCCGGGCAGCCTGGGGCGCGGCCGCCGGGGCGGGTGATGCCGCACCGGGTGACGGCTCCCGGCGCTGTGCAGCGGCTCTGGGCGACGCCGCTGTACCAGGCGGTGTACGACCCGGACGGCCGCCCGTGGCGGGACCGGTTGCGCGGCCGGTTGTGATTCCGCTCATGGTCCAGCTGTTCCGCCTCGTCCTCCGTCGGGTGATGCGGCCGGCGGCACTGCCGTGCTGCCTGATCCGGGCGGTCGGGTACGCTCCCGGCACGGTGCTCGCCCGGTTCATGACCGCGGATCTGGGCAGAGCCAGCTGGGCCTGTGGCGGCCCGGCCCTTGCTGCTTCTGAGCTGCTTCCGATGCTGGCAGGTTCAGGGAGGACTTGATGATGCGCCGGTTTCTTGCGGCAGCCGTGGCCACCGCGGCTTTGCTGGCGGCGGGCTGCACGGCGAGCACGGGTCACGGTACGGGCCATGCCGCGGCGTCCTCGTCACCGCTGCCACCTGACCCGCGGACTGCGTCGGCGTTGCTCAAGATCGCCACGACCTTTAACGACGACTACGACAACGGCGACTATGGCCCGGTCTACGCCCGCTGGGATACCCGCAGCCAGGCCGTCATCACCAGAGCCCAGTACATCGAGCGCCACAAGGATTGCCCGGGCGCTCCTCATACGCCATCCCTGACCGAGAGCGCTACCCCCGGCCCGCATGGCGCATGGCTGGTGCATTATGAGATCGGCGGCCAGCAGCTGACCGATTACTGGTTCTACGTCCACCGCAGCTGGCGTTTTGATCTCGTGCTCAGCAACCCGGATTCGGTGAAGCTCTACCGGATGACCCCGCAGCAGTACGCGAGCGCGACCGGCTGTTCACACTGACCCGTCCGCAGCGGGAAGGGAATCCCACAGCTGACCGGGGTCTGGGCTAGGCGGGCGGGCGTCCGGTCATCAGCTGGCGGCGGGTGTGTTCATACAGGCCGTCGAATATCTGGTCGGTGATGGCCAGGGTGTCGTGGTCGGAACCGCTGGTCAGGGTGAGGCCGCGGATGAGGACGTCGAGGCCTGCGGCGGCTGGTGCGTCGTAACGCTCGTCGGCCAGGTCGGCTTCGTGGACGATGCGGCCGATCTCTTCGAGGGCTGGGTCAGTGGTCAGGTCGAATGAGGCCAGCGCGGTTTCGAACGAGCACCGGCCCTGGTGATGTCCCAGCCCGGCGCCCCGCATGTCGAACGGCGTCGCGTCGGCGGGGACAGCCGCCAGGTCGCCCGCGAAGACGAATTCCGGGACGGGATCGATGAACCGGCGGATCAGCCATGCGCACGCGGCCCGGTCCACGTGCACACCTGGGCGGGTGGCCCACTTCATGCGCGTACCCCGGCCGTGTCGGCCGCGGCCAGGGTCTCGACCGCACGCCGGGCGGCCTCACGCTGCGGGCAGGTGAAGAAGTCGCGGTCCTGAATGCGGTGCAGTTCACGGCGCAACCGCGTCGCGGCCCGGCGCTGTGCCCTCGTGTCCGCGGTGCGCACCGCAGCCGCTTCGGCGGCTACCGCCTCATACTCGGCGGCCACCGCGGCCGTCATCCGGCTCACGATCGCGGACCGGGCGGTTGCATCGAGCGGACGGCCCAGCCAGACCGTCGCCTCGCCGCCATGCTCGGTGACTTCCTCGGCGACCCATTCAAGCTGCTCCCGGGTCCTCGGATCGGCGGGCAGGGCCACCAGCCCGTCGCCGAGCCAGGCGACACCGAGGCGCTTGAGCTTGCGCCAGACGGCCGAGCGTGGCGTGGACGGCACGCGCGGCAGCCGGTAGGCCAGCAGCACCCAGTCCTCAGCGTGGCTCATGCCCCATCACCCCGCGGCGAGTGTATCTGACCTGCGACCGGGGTTGCATAAGTGCGACCGTGGTTGCAGAATCATCCGGGTGTGCAGGCAGGCATCCGCCCACAGAGCGGCCCGGTGGTGACAGCGTGAAGCCCAGGCAGCCGGGTCTGAGCCGGGACGCCAGGCTGCTGGTGGCCGGGCAGGGCGTGCGGGCGGCCGGGTACGGGTTCACCGCGGTTCTGCTCGGGGCGCTGCTGGCCGCCCGCGGGTACAGCAGCCTGCAGGTCGGCGTGGTGCTGACCGCGCTGATTGCCGGGACGGCGCTGGCCAGTCTGGTGGTCGGCGCGTTCAGCGACCGGTTTGGCCGCAGGCGCTCGTATGCGCTGTTCTTCGGCGGCATCGCGATCGCGGGAGTGCTGGTCGCGGCGGGTGCACCGCTGTGGGTTCTCCTGGTGGTCGCGCTCACCGGCACGCTGTCGACCGACGTGGTCGACAACGGCCCGGCGACCACGCTGGAGCAGACCATGCTCGCCGCCGAAGATGCCGGCACATCCGCGGTGTACGGGCGGTACAACATGGTCGGGGCGGCCGCGGGCGCTCTCGGCTCGCTGGCCGTGATCCTGACGGGCCTGGGCCCGCATGGCGCGTCCGGAGGCGTGCACGCGTGGCTGTTCCTGGTCCTGGTCCCGGTCGGGATCACCGGCGCCGTCCTGGCTGCGCGCCTGTCCCCGGATGCTGAGGCCCCCGTCGCTGGGGCATCATCGCTGCGGCCGGGGGCCAGGGTCCGGTCGCGGCTGGGCCCGTCCCGGGCGGTGGTGCGGCGACTGGCTGGCCTGTTCGCCGTGGACGCTGCTGGCGGTGGCCTGGTCACCACCGGGTTCCTGTCCTATTACCTCACTGAGCGTTACCACGTGTCGGTGGTCGCCCTGGGCTGGCTGTTCTTCGCCGTGTCGGTCGTGCAGGCCGTCTCGGTCGCGCTGGCGCCGCTGCTGGCCCGCCGGTTCGGCCTGGTCGCCACCATGGTCGGCACGCACCTGCCCAGCAACCTGCTGCTCGCGGCGGTCGCGTTCGCGCCCACGTTCCCGATCGCAGCCGTGCTGCTGCTCGTCCGGACCACCTTGTCGCAGATGGATGTCCCGACCCGCCAGGCGCTGGTCATGACCGTCGTCACCCCCGATGAGCGGACCGCCGCGGCGGCGGTCACCAACGCCGCCCGGTACACCGTCCGGCCCGCCGGGCCGCTGGTCGCCGGCATTGTGCAGCAGATTGCCCTGGGCGCCCCGCTCGTCGTCGCCGGGACAGTGAAGGCCGGGTACGGGTTCACCGCGGTTCTGCTCGGGCGCTGCTGGCCGCCCGTGGACGCTGCTGGCGGTGGCCTGGTCACCACCGGGTTCCTGTCCTATTACCTCACTGAGCGTTACCACGTGTCGGTGGTCGCCCTGGG
>DASXIN010000204.1:0-5235 GCA_036497945.1 Streptosporangiaceae bacterium
CGGGCTGGTGTCGCCGCCGGGGGTGGCCCGGCCACGGCCCCGGGCGGCCGGACTGGCCCGGCCCGAGGCATTCTGGTAGGCCTCGTCGGACTGGCCCTCGCCCGCGGCGGTTCCCGGCTTCTCGGTACCGGCCGCGTCCTCGCCGGAGCCGGCGGCAGCCCCGGCCGCCGCCCCGGCCGCGGCACCGGCGCCGCCCGCCACCGCGACCTGGGCGGCCACCCCTGCCGCCTGGCCCGGGTTGCGCCGGGCCCAGCGTGCGGCCCGGTAAGCCGCGAACCCGGGCACGCCCACCGTGGCCGCCTCCACCGTGTTCCGCCGGGCCACGTTGCCCGCGCGGACCATTTCGGTGTCGCTCCGGTCCCGGGATCCGACCATGCCGTAGCCGACGGCCGAGAACAGGTGCACGAACGGCTTGCGGTAGATGAAGACCGCGACCGTGACCAGGGCGATCATCAGGATCTTCAGCGCCCAGGGCAGCGTCGCGTCACTGGTGCCCATGATCAGCGAGTAGGCGTACAGCAGCACGCTCAGCACCAGCGCGATGGCGGCCTGTTTCAGCAGCACGCCGATCAGCATCTCGACCCAGCGCAGCGCGACCACCCGGCCGAAGCCGGGATGGGTGCCCACGATCAGGAAGAACGGCCCGGCCACCAGCAGCAGCAGGAAGCCGAGTTTCAGGATGATCAGGGTGATCGCGATCAGCAGTACCAGCACGCCCGCGACCAGCGCGGCGAACAGCGCGGCGAACGCGATCTCCAGCCGGGTCGGGTACTGGTTGCCCTGGAACAGCGAGTAGACGGCCGGGTCGTTCTGCTTGATGGCGGCCGCGATGCCTGCGTAGGTGTTCTCCTTGGCGGTGATCAGCGACGGGGTGGCCGTCTCGTTGGTCGCGATGGCCTGGGCCCAGAGCAACTGGCGGCCGTACTGGTTGACCACGGTGGGCTTGGCGCCCTTGCCGGTGGTGTACACGGTGGTGCCGAACTCGCCATCCAGCCACGGCTTGCAGACCAGCACGGTCCACAGCTCGTTGGCGTTCTGGTCCACGATCGACGAGCCCCCGGTGTAGCTGAAGCTGGCCGTCTTCACCTGAGGGTCGGTGCCGCCGACCGGCACGCAGTTGGTCTGCGCCGGGGCGGGCAGCCCGGCGAACGCGACGTTGAGCGTCTGGGTGATGCCGTCGGACACGGTCTTGCCCATCCCGGTGAAGTCAGCTGGGCGGCCGATCAGCCAGATGGCGGCCGCGCACGCGATGACCATCCAGATAGTGCCCTCGATGGTCCGGGTGGCCCGTTTGCGGATCAGGCCCTGCCAGGCCAGCCAGATCGCGCCCAGGATGACCACCGGGGCCAGGTAGGGGAAGTAGATCGCGTTGCCCAGGCTGGTGATCAGCTGGTCCACCGCGTTGGTCAGCCAGGACAGGATGCCCTCGCCCGCCGCCGACTGGTAGACGGTGATGGTGACCCGGTCCAGCGCCTTGGACGCGTCGAACACCATCCCCGCGACGCTGTTCCCGATCAGCGACGTCATGTCCGAGCACTGCATGTCGTAGGCGGCCCAGGACTGGCCGGCCATACCGTAGCTCTCGTACAGCGTGGGCGCCGCCTTGCCGCCGGTGGCGGGCGGTTTGATCAGCGAGTCGATCCCGCCGTTGGCTGGTTCCGGGGCAGGCACCGACGGCTGGCAGATGTTGTTCAGGTCGCCGATGAGACCGCTGGAGCCGGCGTTGCAGAAGCCGAGCAGGCCGCCGATGTCGCCGATGCCGGGGACGCCACAGATCCCGCCGGGGGCGGCCGGCTGGGTTACCGCGGCTGGCTTGGCTGGGCTGGCCTGCTGGCTCGTGCTGGCGTGCTGGGCGGTGCTAGTCGATGACCCCGCCGCGCCTACCGCGGCCTGGGCGATGGCCGGCGACCCGAGCACGCCTGCGACGACCACGGCGATGATGACGCCGGGCACGGTCAGGGCTCTGCGGGCACGCGGGGCTGCCCGTCGGAAGAGTCTGGCCATCATGAGCTCCTGAAGCCTGGGGGGCAAAGGCTGGGACAGGCATCGTGCTGACCACCGGCTATTGAGCCGGCTCGATTGGCGGGGCGGCGCCTAACAGCCCGGTGTCAGGGTCGCTGTCCGGGGGCGCCGTCTGTTTCTCGGCAGGCCGGGCACGCGTGGGGTTGGTGTCCAGCCATTGCCGTACTTCATTGGAGACCAGGTCGATGCCGATGCGGCCCGCCCTGCCCTCCAGGTCACGGAAAATACACTCGCCGTTGCCGAGCCCCCGCAGCACAGCCTTGTGTTCCTCCGACGCCTCGACGCCCAGCAGGGCCATCACGTTGGTCACCTCGACGCGTTCCGAGGACCGGAACGCGAACACGCTGGACAGGCAGTTGGTCACCTGCTCGCTGAGCAGGTCACCGGCGTTCTGCGAGACCAGGATCAGCGCGGTGTTCCGCGACCGGCCCATCCGGGACACCTCGGGGACCAGCTTGGCGCCCTGTGGCGTGGCCGTGATGGCCCACGCTTCGTCCAGGAAGATAGCCTTCGGCAGCCGCCGGTCCAGGGCGTTCAGCAATCTGCGGGCGAACTGGGAGACCAGGTAGAGCAGGGCTACGGACAGCCGCTGCTCGTAGGAGTAGTCTTCCCGGCCCGCCGCGGTGTCCGGCAGCGTCAGGCCGGCCAGGGTGAACACGGTGGTCCAGCCGGCCGTGTCGATCTGCTGGCCGCCGGACGGCGCGAAGCAGAGCCGGGCCAGTCGCATCTCGGACATGGACCGGAGCACCGCGCCCAGGTTCTTCGACGCCGGGTCGGGCGACTCCTCCAGATGCCGGATCACCTTGCCCAGGCTGGGCCGCTCCCGGCCGGCCACGCTGGCCACCGCCTGGATCATCGCGCTCTCCCGCTCCTCGCTCATCCGGGGCAGCAGCAGGCGCAGCGTCTCAGTGGCCATGGTCCGCTTCTCGGCCAGGTCGTCACCGAACGAGAACGGGTCGAGCAGCCCGGGCGCCGCCGCGCCGAGCGGCAGCACCCGCGCCTTCCGGCCGCGCTTGGCCAGCAGGTCGACCAGCGGTTCCGCATCCCCCTTGGGGTCGATCACGGCCACCGTCACGCCGCGCAGCGCGCACTGCAGGATGAGCAGCAGGGCCAGGGTGGTCTTGCCGCCGCCCGGCTCGCCGGTGATGGCGATCGCGGTCGGCCGGTTCAGCGCCGCGGCCAGCAGCGGGTCGAAGTGCACCACCGCCCGCGCCCGGCCCAGCGTCTCGCCGATGTACGGGCCCACCCAGCCCTGCTCGTCCCTGGGCCGGTCGCCCAGGCCCACGGTGGCCGTCGGCACCCCACCCGCGATCGTGTACAGCGGCTGCCGCTGCACGTAGGAGCTCAGCCGGACCCGGTCCCCCGGCAGCGACTCGCGGAGCAGCGAGAACTGGTCTCCGGTGGAGTTCACCACGTCGATGCCCATGTCCCGGTAGTGCTCGACGACCGCCTCCACCCGGCGCTGGCACAGCTCCCGGGTCGGCGCGGTGACCATCACCCGGTGCCACCCGTAGACGAACGGCAGCCGTTCCTTGGTGATGCCGTGCTCCAGCATCCGGGCCGCGGTGATCTGCTCGGCCAGCGCCAGCGGCGCGTCCACCCCCGCTTCCCGGATGTGCGCGTCCATGTCCCGGGCGTGCGCCAGCCTGCGCCCGACATCCTTGCTCGCTTTGGCCGGCGGGATCAGCCGCATCCGGGAGCTGATCTCGACCGGGAACGGCAGCGAGTCGGCGAAGTGCAGCCACGGCTCGCCGTCCGGGAAGGACATCACGTCCGGGAACCGGGAGAACGATAGGAACGCCGCGAAGGCCTCCCCGTCAGGGTGCTCCAGGCCGAGGATCGAACGGCCGTTGTGTACCTGACCCTCGTACAGCGCCTCGATCTCGCCCGGCCCCCAGCGGCGGCGGCGCACCGCCGACGGCCGCGGGTCGCCCGCCGTGCCCATCAGCGTGTGCCGGACCAGCCAGGCGATCTCGTCGCTGGTCGCGTGCCGGGCGGCCAGCGCGCTGGCGCCCAGCGCCCGGCCGAGCCGCTCGGCGTGGTCGGTCCACCGGTTGATCTCGGTGTTGGACAGCGCCTCGTCGTCCAGGCCCATCGCCCGCTCGCCGGCCCGGTAGGTGTTCAGGAACTGGGCGAACACGCCGCCGGAGAACTGCGCGCCCATGCTCCGCTGGCCGAGCCGGACGCCCAGGTAGACCTCCTTGGTCCAGAAGTCCTTGGCCCAGACATGCCGGTACATCTCGTCCAGATAGTCCCGCCAGCCGGGACCGCCGTCCGACGTGGCATCGAGCTGGGCGGCCCATTCCGCCGCCGGGTAGGACCGGTGACAGATGCGCAGGTGCACCTCGGCGTCCGGCATCCGGATCGCGGACAGCGCCACGGTGATGTTGGTGGCCAGCGCTTCCCGGTCGGCCGGGGTGGTGAACTCATACGGCTGGGTGGGCAGCCGGTAGTAGGCCCAGGCGTGCGTCTCGGTCAGCAGGATCCGGTCGTCGAAGTAGCGCAGACTGAGCCGCGACTGGCCACGAGTCCGGGAACTCATGTGGCCGCCCCGTGCTGCCGGGCCGGGTCCACCGCGAGGGCCGAGACGAGCACCCCGGCCAGCGCGGTGTAGGCGTGCTGTACCGGCGGCCGCAGCTGCCCGAACCGGGAGGCCACCCCGCTGTCGCCGACGTCCTGCTCGCCTGGCGGCGCGCCGAGATGATCGTCCCAGGGCACCCGGACGATGGCCCGGCACCGGCCCCGGACGACGAGTTCGGCCTGCTCGACATGAGTCATGCTGCGCTTGCTCACCCCATTGATCACCGCGACCGAGCTGGTGACTAGGTCGCCGTAGCCATGCCCGTCCAGCCACTCCATCGTCATCGTCACCGCCTGGGCCGCGTCGGCGCTGGCCGGGGTGACCAGGACGAGCTGGTCGGCGACGGCCAGCACCCGGGCCACCGCGGTTGCCCCGGGGTCAGCCAGGGTCAGCGGGTAGCGGCTGGCCAGGATCCGGATCAGCCGGGCGTACTCCGCGTCGGTCAGGTCCGGCCGTCCGTCGGCCACCGAGTCGTGCGTGATCAGGTCCAGCTGGCCCGGCCTATGCGGGCCGGTGGCCTGCTGGCCGCCCAGCAGGCCGCGCGCGGTTGCGGCCGGGGTGGCCTCGGCCAGCTCGGTCAGCGAGGTCTGGCCGGCGTTGAGGTCCAGCGCAGCCACTGCTTCGGTGCGCAG
>DASXIN010000205.1:0-62445 GCA_036497945.1 Streptosporangiaceae bacterium
ATCGGGAGCCAGCCCGCGGGCACCACGTACATCCCGTATCCCTGGTTCTACGCCAGCAACCTCGCGCCGGTGCTGGCAGCAGGCCTGCGCTACCGGCTCACCGAGTCGAACGACTACCTGACCGGCGTGCCGGGCGCGAGCAACGCGTTCGCCGCGGCGTTGTGGGCGCTGGATCACCTGCACTGGTGGGCCGCGCACGGGGCCGCGGGCATCAACTTCCACAACAAGCAGTGGCTGTACACCGACACGATCGTGCCCGACCCGGCCGCCCCCGGCCGCTACGCGGTGACCCCCAAGGGGTACGGCATCAAGGCGTTCACCCTGGGCTCGATCGGTCCGGTCCGGCCGGTGACGGTCGGCAGCGCGGACGGCCTCAACCTGACCGCCTACTGCGTAGGGGATTACCTCACGCTGATCAACAAGACACACGGGCGGGCGGCGGCGGACGCGGCGGTGACGATCACGGCACCCGGCCCAGCAGCGCAGAATGCCGAAGTCATGACGCTGAGCAGCGCGGAACCAGGCGATCCGGGGGCAGGCCGCGGCACGCTCGGCGGGGCCGCGATCACCGGCGACGCCCCCTGGGCCGGGCAGTGGACCGCGCTGCCCAGCGGCCCGGGCGGCGCCCGGATCAGCCTGACCGTGTCGGCCACCAGCGCCGCCATCGTCCGGATCCAGGGTGCCAGCTGACGGCGCCCGTGCTCGGCTGGCTGCGGGGGAACGGTAAATCGTTCGGCAGGGAGGAGTGCCGCGGCTAGCGTGATGCGATGCACACCGATAGGGAACGCAGGCCGCGGGTGACGCCGGCGCTCCGGCTTCGGCCGCTGCGGCCCGATGACGAGACCGCGTTCCGGGCTGCCTGCCAGGTCATGGAGGCGGAGGGGTTCCCGTTCGGGCTGGGCCTGGAGCCCGGCATGCCGTGGCGCAGCTACCTGAACGAACTGGCTGACCGGCGGTGCAGCCCGGACCAGCCCGCGGGAAAGGTCCCGGCCACGTTCCTGGTGGCCGACGTGGCCGGGGAGATCGTCGGGCGGGCATCCATCCGGCATGAGCTCAACGAGTTCCTGGCCCGCGAAGGCGGCCATATCGGCTACGGCGTGCTGCCCGAACACCGGCGGCGGCTATGCGACCGAGATCCTCCGGCAGAGCCTGATCATCGCCCGGGCGAACGGCGTGGACCGGGTGCTGATGTACTGCGATGAGGACAACGCCGGGTCGAGAGCCGTCATCGAGTCGTGCGGGGGGAAGCTCGACTGCGTCACCGCCATCGCCGCGCAGCCGACCCCGATCTGCCGGTACTGGATCGACTGAGGCCGCTGACCGCGCGGCGGCCCGTCAGGTGAGCAGGGCGGACTGCATCGGGGACAGCCAGGGCAGCAGCAGCGCGGCGAAGATCAGCGCGGCGCCCACCGCGTAGCCGAACGCCTGTCCGGACCGCCAGATCTTCTCCACCAAGATCACCGCGGTCAGCCCGATCATCCAGGCCCAGTTCATCAGGCCGACCGCGACCAGGATGAGCATCAGGCTCCAGCAGCAGCCGACGCAGTAGGCACCGTGGTAGGCGCCGGCCCGGACGTCCCGCAGCCGGCCCGTGTAGCTGCCGAAGTGAAGCAGGAAACCGAGCGGCGACCGGCAGTGCCGCAGGCACCGCGCTTTCAGCGGGCTGAACTGGTACAGCCCGGCCACGGCCAGGATGATGGCCGCGCTCCACACGGTCCGGGTGGACGGTGTCATGCCCATGCCCATCGGGGCCAGCGTGCCCAGAGCCCGGGACAGGCCGTAGGCCAGCACACCGAAGCCGGCCCAGGCCAGCAAGTACCCGCCGACCAGCGCGGCGGTGTGCGCGGCGGCCGGCCCGTTCCGGCGGGACCGGACCGCGCGCAGGTACATCGAGGCGACCGGCGCCACCGAGGGCAGCATCATGGCCGCCATCATGACCAGCCAGAGCAGCAGGAACTCGCCGAACACGAGCCACGGGTCGGCCATCGCGGCGGGCATCCCCGGGCGCTGTTCGATCAGCAGCACCCAGGCGAAGGCGGCGACGATCAGCAGCCCGGCCCACAGGGCCAGGCTGCTACGCCTGCCAGGCGAACTCGCGGAAGTGGCCATTTTTCCCGGTGTTGTCGAACGACAGGCCGTAGTCGGGGTCGCTGTACCGGCCGGTGATGCTGCGGGCGATGGGCAGGTTGCTGCCCATCGGGTGGAACACGTTGACGATCTCCATCACGGCGGTCGAGTTCGGCGGGTGCAGCCCCTCGATCTCGAACTCCATGATTCCCGGCACCTCGACCCGCTTGCGGTCGCCGTCGGAGCTGAAGCTGATCGGGACGAACTTCACGCCGAGTTGCTCGCCGACCAGGCCGGCCAGCATTTCCGGCGGGCCCCCCTGTGCGCCGGACAGCACGGCCCCGAGTGCCGCGCGCTGCCGCTCGTCCGCGCGCTCATCGATGTACACCGCTACCCGCCAGCCACCCGCACCCATCACCGCGGGCGAATCCACCACCAGCACGGCGTTCAGGTCGTCCAGCCGCACCCCGTCGCTCTGCCCCTGGCTGATGTGCATGGCCAGCGGCAGATAGCAGCGCTCGTTGTCCGCAGGGCCCTGCAGCGAGGACGTTATGCAGGGACAGAGGATGTCACAGTTGCAGTTCTCCATGTACTCGCCGGTCAGCTGCCAAGCCATGGCGGCCCCCCTTCGACGCCCAGCTAGAACACTGACTGTAATCCGGCAGCGCCACCGGTGGAAGGGAGGCTGCGCGCGCAGCGCAGGCTGGGCTTCGGCCGCTTGTCCCAGATCAGCGACTCGACCGGCCCGTTGAACCAGTGC
Source organism: Streptosporangiaceae bacterium (assembly GCA_036497945.1). GTDB lineage: Bacteria > Actinomycetota > Actinomycetes > Streptosporangiales > Streptosporangiaceae > RYN-230. The sequence continues at coordinate 2,828 of DASXIN010000205.1, forward strand.
CCGTGCGGGCAGCTGATCTTGGCGCACTCCAGCGGGCCGTCGGTGGATACCACGGCGTAGCGGTACACCACCTCAGCCGGCAGCCCGCAGCGCACGGCCCCGCCCGCGCACAGGTACGCCGGGCAATCCATGAACATCAGGTAGGTATCCATCAGCGGCCCCCATTCCCCAGGCGTTGCCTGGCCACGCTAATGGCGGCAGCGTTCCGGCAGCGTTCGACGGCTGCGTTCGGCTGCCGTTCAGCTGCCGTTCGGCCGGCCCCGCCAGCGCGGACGAAATGAAACTAGCTACCTTGGGGATATGGGCCGGGCCGGCGCGATAGAGGCTGAACCCTGTGCCGGGCCCGCGACACCAGGCAGGGCCTGAGACTGGAGGAAGCGATGCCGAAGGAAGCACGTGTGGCGCTACTGCTCGCTGCCGCCGCCTGCTTGATGGCCGTTACGGTCGAGTGGGTCATAGCCGAACTAAACGAACCGCCGAAGTAGCCGTCTGAATCCCGGGCTGCGCGGCCCGGGAGCGCTCTGCGGTCGGAGCCCACGGTCCTGGAGGTGACGCGGTGCAGGAGGCTGTGCTGCTGACCGGGTCACTGGGCCTGGGCCACGAGATGATGGCGCGCGGCTGCGCCGGCCTGCTGGAACAGTCCGGCTGGCGGACCCGTAACGTGGACAGCATGTCCCTGCTGGGGCGGCGCAGCGGTGGTGCGGGGGAACGGGTATTCGGCCGGCTGGTCGCCATCCCGGGCCTGTACGACGGGCTGCACTTCGCGCACCTGCGCACCGGGAGCCGGCTGGCCGACCTGATGGCCTGGGCGGCCAGCGCCCGGCTGGTGCCCGCGCTCGAGGCCGACCTGGCCCGGCAGCCAGCCGACCTGCTGTTGAGCGTGTTCGCCACTGGGGCCACCGCGGCCGGCCGGCTCAAGGCCCGGCGCCCGGGGCTGCGCACGGTCGTGCTGTGCACCGACGTGACCGTGCACCGGATCTGGGCCGCCCCGGGCACCGACCTGTTCCTGGTCACCTCACCGGCCGCCGCCGCCTCGGTACGCCGCTACCTGCCCCGGGCGGCGGTGGCGGTGGTGCCGCCCCCGGTGCGGGCCGAGTTCTACGCCGCGCCCAGCCAGGAAGCGGCCCGGGCGGCGCTGGGCGTGCCGCCGGGGGAGTTCTGTGTCCTGGTCATCGACAGCGGCTGGGGCTTCGGCCCGCTGACCGGGACGGTGGCCGAACTGGCCGCCGCGGGGGTGCACGTGCTGGCCGTGGCCGGCCGGGACCAGGCCGTCGAGCAGCGGTTCCGCGAGCTGGCCCGGCAGACGCCCCGGGTCATCCCGTTCGGCTTCACCGACCGGGTGCCCGAGCTGATGGCCGCGGCCGACCTGGTGGTGGCCCTGCCCGGCGCCACCACCTGCAGCGAGGCCCGGGTGGTCGGCCGCCAGTTGCTGCTGCTCGACGTCATGCCGGGGCACGGCCGGGACAACCTGCTGCACGAGCTGGAGCTGGGCCGGGCGCATGTGGCTCAGCCCACGGCTCGCGGGTTGACGGACAGCGCGCTGGCGGTACGGGACGAGGTGATGAGCACACCCGGGCCGGCCATTCCCCCGCCGCGCTGGGAACCGGCCTATGCCGCCGCCCTGCGCCAGATCGGCGTGGACCTGGACCCGGTGGCCCCCAACCAGCCGGCCAGCCCGGCGGCCACCGTGACTGAAGGAGCCGCTCCCTCATGATGCGTACCCTGTTTCTCAACCCCCCGTCCTATGCCGGTTTCGACGGCGGGGCCGGTGCGAGATATCAGGCAAAACGGGAAATCCGGTCGTACTGGTACCCGACCTGGCTGGCCCAGCCCGCGGCCATCGTGCCGGGCAGCCGGCTGGTCGACGCGCCGCCGGCTGGCCTGACCGCGGCCGACGTCATCCCGCTGGCCCGCGACTACGAGCTGATCGTGCTGCACACCAGTTCGCCCACGTTCGCCGGTGACGTCGCGCTGGCCGAGGCGTTCAAGGCGACCAACCCGAGCGTGCTCGTCGGCTTCGTCGGGCCCAAGGTGGCCGTGCAGCCCGGCGAGTCGCTGCGGGCGTCCGCGGCGATCGACTTCGTGGCCCGGGAAGAGTTCGACTTCACCATCGCCGAGGTGGCCGAGGGACGCCCGCTCGGCGCCATCGACGGCATCAGCTTCACCGCCCCGGACGGCCGCGTCGTGCACAACACCAACCGGCAGCCGGTGCCGGACATGGACCTGCTGCCGTTCGTTACCCCGGTCTACAAGCGGGACTTGCGGGCCGAGGACTATTACATCGGCTATCTGCGGCACCCGTATCTGTCGCTGTACACCGGGCGGGGCTGCCGGTCGCGGTGCACGTTCTGCCTGTGGCCGCAGACGGTCGGGGGGCACCTGTACCGGACCCGGAGCGTCGAGCACGTGCTGGCCGAAGCGGAGCTGACCGCGCAGCTGTTCCCCCAGGTCAAGGAGCTGTTCTTCGACGACGACACGTTCACCGCCGACCGGCCCCGGGCTGAGGCCATCGCCCGCGGGCTGGGCCGGCTGGGCATCACCTGGTCCTGCAACGCCAAGGCCAACGTGCCGCGGGAGACGCTGCAGGTGCTGCGGGACAACGGGCTGCGCCTGCTGCTGGTGGGATACGAGTCCGGCAATCAGCAGATCCTGATCAACATCAAGAAGGGCCTGCGAGTTGACCGGGCCCGGCGGTTCGCCCGGGACTGCCACGACCTCGGCATCACCGTGCACGGCACGTTCATCCTCGGCCTGCCCGGGGAAACTAAAGAAACAATCGAGGAGACGATCCGCTACGCCCGGGAGGTGAACCCGCACACCATCCAGGTGTCGGTGGCGGCGCCCTACCCGGGCACCCAGCTCTACCGGCAGGCCATCGACCAGGGCTGGCTGCCCGGGGATGCCGACGGGGCCACGCTGGTCAGCGACGACGGCACCCAGCTGGCCACGCTGTCCTATCCACATCTGCGGCATACCGAGATCCTGGATTCGGTGGACACCTTCTACAAACGGTTCTACTTCCGCGCGGGCAAGATCGCCGAGATGTCCGCCGAACTGATCCGCCAGCCCGACATGGCGGCCCGGCGGCTGCGCGAGGGCGGCGAGTTCGTCCGCTTCCTGCGCCGCCGGCCGCGTACGGCCGTGCCGCGGTGACCGCCTGATACGGAGGATCTGCCTGATGCGTGTCCTGCTGGTACACCCCAGCGCGCTGATGTACTCGGAGATCTTCCTGCGGCTGGAGCCGCTCGGCCTGGAGCGGGTGGCCAGCGCGCTGCTGGCCGAGGGCCACGACGTCCGGCTGGTCGACCTGCAGGTCTACCGCCAGGTCGAGCTGCAGCGGGAGGTGGCCGAGTTCCGGCCGGAGGCGATCGGCTTCAGCCTCAACTACCTGGCCAACGTGCCCGAAGTGGTGAACCTGGCCAAGTGGGTCAAGACGGTGCTGCCGGGCTGCACCGTGTTCGTCGGCGGGCACAGCGTGTCGTTCGTGGCCGACCAGGTGCTGCAGCACGCCGACGGTGCGATCGACGCCGTGCTCAAGGGGGAGGGCGAGGTCGGTGCGCCCGCGCTACTGGCCGCGCTGCCGGACGGCGGGCTCGGCCAGGTGCCCGGGATCGTCACGCTGGACGGGCCGGGCCGTCCGCCCGCCATGATGCACAGCCTGGACGACCAGCTGCCTGCCCGGCAGCTGGGCCGCCGCCGCCGCAAGTACTTCATCGGGGTGATGGACCCGGCGGCGTCCATCGAGTTCACCCGCGGCTGCCCGTGGGACTGCTCGTTCTGCAGCGCGTGGACGTTCTACGGCCGCAGCTACCGCAGGCTGTCGCCGGAAGCCGCCGCCGAGGACATGTCCCGGATCGCCGAGCCGGGCGTGTTCATCGTGGACGACGTGGCCTTCATCAAGGCCGAGGAGGGCGACGAGATCGCCCGCCAGCTGGAACGCCGCGGCATCCACAAGCAGTACTACCTGGAAACCCGGTGCGACGTGCTGCTCCGCAACGAGGAGGTGTTCCGGCGCTGGCGGCGGCTCGGGCTGAACTACATGTTCCTCGGGCTGGAGGCGCTGGACGAGGACGGGCTGAAGGCGTTCCGCAAGCGGACCACGCCGAAGATCAACAACAAGGCGCTGGAAGTGGCCCGGTCCATGGGGCTGAGCGTGGCCATCAACATCATCGCCGACCCGGACTGGGACGAGGCGCGGTTCGCGTTCGTCCGGGACTGGGCGATGAGCGTGCCGGAGATCGTCAACCTCACCGTGCAGACGCCCTACCCGGGGACCGAGACCTGGTTCACCGAAGCCCGCCGGCTGACCACGCTCGACTACCGCCTGTTCGACGTGCAGCATGCGGTGCTGCCGACCCGGCTGCCGCTGCACCGGTTCTATGAGGAGCTGGTCAAGACCCAGTCGGTGCTGGCCCGCAAGCACCTGGGCGTGGCGGCGCTGGCCAAGACCACCGGCATCGTCGCCCGGCAGTTGCTGCACAGGCAGACCAACTTCGTCCGGATGATCTGGAAGTTCGACCAGGTCTACAACGCCGACCGGCAGTACGGCGAGCACCAGCGCGAGGCGGAGTACCTGCTCCCCCCGCCCGCGCCGCCGGTGACCGCACCGGACCGGAAGGAGCTGTACATCCACGCCCCGCAGCGGCGGAGGGCCTGACCATGTCCGGGCCGGCCGGGCTGCACGGGATGCGCGCGCTGATCACCGGCGGGTCGAGCGGCATCGGCGCCGCCACGGCCCGAGCGTTCGCCGCGCACGGTATGCAGTTGGCCATCGCCGGGCGCAACCTGACCGCGCTGCACAGCGTGGCGGCCGACACCGGCGCCGTCTGCATCCCCGGTGACCTGCGCGAACCGGGCTGCCCGCGGCGGACGATCCTGGCCGCCTACGACGAGCTGGGCGGCCTGGACCTGATGGTGTCCAACGCCGGGATCGGCTGGGCCGGCTCGTTCTCGTCGATGACGGAGGCAGACATCGACGCGCTCATCGACGTCAATCTGCGCGCCGCGGCCCATCTGGCGCACGCGGCGATCCCGCACCTGGAACCGGGCCGCGGCCGGATCGTGTTCGTCGGGTCCATCGCTGGGCTGGTCGGGGTGTCAGGCGAGGCATGTTACTCGGCGACCAAGGCCGGGCTGAGCTGTCTGGCCGACACGCTGCGCGCCGAACTGCGGCCCCGCGGGGTCGGCGTCACACTGGTCAGCCCCGGGGTGGTGGACACCGCGTTCTTCGAGCGCCGCAAGGTGCCGTACCAGCGGCATCACCCGCAGCTGATGAGCGCGCAGGCCGCCGCGGCGGCCATCGTGGACGCCATCCGGCGCGGCCGGGACGAGGTGGTCATCCCGCCGTGGCTGTCCTTCCCGGCCCGGCTGAAAGTAAATTTTCCCGGCCTGTACCGGATGCTCGCGGCCCGCTTCGCCTGACCGGCATGGGTTTCCCAGCCCGGATCCCGGATCGCAGCGTAAAGCATTTGACTCATCCGGTGAGTAACGTGTATGTCCTGGTCTACACTCAGCCCAATGGCCGACCACCTGGAGCTGCCCCGCCCGCTGTGCCTGCTGCGCACGGTGGGATGGAATGTCATGGAGTCCCTGGGGCTGCCGCTCGTGGCGTACGTGGCCGGGGCATGGCTCGCCGGGCGCAACGTCGGCCTGGTGGCCAGCGTCGCCGCCATCTGGCTCACCGCCATCGCCCGCAAGGTGGTCACCGGGTCTGTGCCCGGCCTGCTGGTCATCTCGGCCCTCGTGCTCACCATCCAGACCGTGGCCGCCATCGCCACCGGCGACCTGTGGATCTTCCTGCTGCACTTCCCGGTAGGCAACTTGGCGCTGTGTGTCCTGTTCGCGCTGGGGGCGCGCGGGCCCAACCCGCTGTGCGCCAAGCTGGCCGCCGAGGTGATCGCGCTGCGCCACCCGGGCCATCTGCCCGGACTGCACCGCTTCTTCCAGCGGGTGACCCTGGTCTGGGCGGCCATCTTCCTGCTGCTGGGCGCCACCCTGGGCGCGCTGCTGGCCACCCAGTCGGTGCCCAGGTTCCTCGAGCTGTCCACCGTGGCCACGGTGGCCATGCTGGCCGTCGGGGCCGCGGGCTGTGCGCTGTGGTTCCGCGTCGTGCTGCGCAGGCTCGGCCTCGGGCTGCGCTTCGCGCCTGCCTGACCTGTGCCTCTGACCTGGGCCTGGCTAACTAACTACCTGCCTGGGGGGTATGAGCCGGGGGGAGGTCGGGAAGGCTGACCCTGTGTCCATTGCGGCGGGGGTAGCGGCGGCGGTCGGCGCCGCGCTGGTTTTCGGGGTCACGTCCGTCGCCGAACAGCGCAGCACCAAGCGCGTCAAGCAGGAGCGGACCGGATCCCCGAAGATCCTGCTCGACCTGGTGCGCGAGCCGCTGTGGGACATCGCCATCGTCGGCACCATCATCGGCTTCGCGCTGCAGGTGGTGGGGCTGAAGTACGCGCCGCTGGCCGTGGTCGAGCCGATCCTCGTCTTTGACCTGGTGTTCGCCGTGCTGATCGCCGCGTACCTGCGCCGGTCGGCGGATCCGGTCATGCTGGCCGGGGTGGCGGCGTGCGTGGCTGGCGTGGCGGGCTTCCTGGTCATCGCGCGGCCCACCGCGGGCAGCGGCTCGGTCGGCCTGGCCGAGGCGATATGGCTGGCCGTAGGCGCGGTCGCGGCCGTGACTGGCTGTCTCATGCTGGGCCAGAGCAGCGATACGCTGCGGCCGCTCGCCCTGGCCCTGGCCACCGGCATCTGCTATGGCCTGTCCGCCTTCCTGATCAAGGTGGTCACGTCCGAGGCCAGCCACGGAGGGTTCGGCCACGTGCTGACCGACTGGCCGATCTACGCGCTCGCGGTGGCCGGCCCGGTCGGCTTCGTGCTCAACCAGGACGCGTTCCAGTCAGGCACCTTCATCGCGCCGGTGATGGCCATCATCACCGCGTCCGACCCGCTCATCTCCATCGCGCTGGCCTACGCGCTGCTGAACGAGAAGGTGAGCAGCAGCCCGGCGGCCATCGCCGGGGAGATCATCTGCCTGATCCTGATGACGGCCGGCATCGTGCTCATCGCCCGGCACTCCCCGCAGGCCATGAAGCAGGCGGCCACCGACGCCGCGGCGGCCGCCGCCTAGAACTCCACCCGCAGGTCCGAGTCCACCGCCGCCGCTCCGCCCAGGCACACTACGGGCTGAGCGCGACCACCTACCGGGCCCGCTTCGCCGCGCACGCCTCCCGGCTCCGGCCCGGGGCCAGCCCGTGGCCGGGTGAGCGCGACGATAACTTGACTCATTCCAGATAATTCGGCAGCATGGGCAGGGTTATGGCAGTCGGAGCGGTCGATCCGGACGGTGAGATGTCCCGGGCCTTGCGCTCGGCTGGGCTGCGCGTGACCATGCCTCGGCTGGCCATGCTGACCTGGCTGGCCGAGCATCCGCACACCACGGTGGACGCCATCGCGGTGGGTGTGCGGGAGCGCTTCGGCGCCGTGTCCACCCAGGCCGTCTACGACATGCTGGCCGCGTGCGCCGCGGCCGGCCTGCTGCGGCGTATCGAGCCGGCCGGGCATCCGGCCCGGTTCGAGCGCCGGGTCGGTGACAACCATCACCATCTGGTGTGCCGTCGCTGCGGCCGGACCGAGGATGTCGATTGCGCGATCGGGGCGCAGCCCTGCCTGACCCCGGCCGGGGACATGGACTTCGTTGTCGACGAGGCAGAAGTCGTGTTCTGGGGCGTCTGCCCCAGGTGCCAGCTAGCCGACCGCTCCGCTGACGGGGAACAGCGTGACGAGGAGGTATGGCAGTGACCGACAAGCACCCTGCCGCGACGACCACCGATGCTGGCGCGCCGGTCGAGAGCGATGAGTTCTCGCTGACCGTAGGCCCGGATGGTCCCGTCCTGCTGCAGGATCACTACCTCATCGAGCAGATGGCGAACTTCAACCGGGAGCGCATCCCGGAGCGCCAGCCGCATGCCAAGGGCGGCGGCGCGTTCGGCCACTTCGAGGTGACGAACGACGTCAGCGCGTACACCGAGGCCGCGGTGTTCCAGCCCGGCACCCGGACCGACACGCTGATCCGCTTCTCCACCGTGGCGGGGGAGCGGGGCAGCCCGGACACCTGGCGTGATCCGCGCGGTTTCGCGCTGAAGTTCTACACGTCCGACGGCAACTACGACATGGTCGGGAACAACACCCCGGTCTTCTTCGTCCGCGACCCGCTCAAGTTCCAGCACTTCATCCGCTCGCAGAAGCGCCGCGCCGACAACAACATGCGGGACCACGACATGCAGTGGGACTTCTGGACGCTGTCCCCGGAGTCGGCGCACCAGGTGACCTGGCTGATGGGCGACCGCGGCATCCCGCGGAGCTGGCGGCACATGAACGGGTACAGCTCGCACACTTACCTGTGGATCAACGCGGGCGGCCAGAAGTTCTGGGTCAAGTACCACTTCAAGACCGATCAGGGCATCGAGTTCATCCCGCAGGGCGAGGCGGACCAGCTGGCCGGGTCGGACGGCGACTACCACCAGCGTGACCTGTACGGGGCGATCAAGCGCGGCGAGTTCCCGAGCTGGACGCTGAGGATGCAGATCATGCCGTTCGAGGAGGCCAAGACCTACCGGTTCAACCCGTTCGACCTGACCAAGGTATGGCCGCACGGCGACTACCCGCTGATCGAGGTCGGCCGGCTGACGCTGGACCGCAACGTGTCCGACTACCACACCGAGATAGAGCAGGCCGCGTTCGAGCCCAACAACCTGGTGCCCGGGATCGCGCTGAGCCCGGACAAGATGCTGCTGGCCCGGGGCTTCTCTTACTCCGATGCGCACCGCGCCCGGCTCGGCGTGAACTACAAGCAGATCCCGGTGAACACGCCCCGGGTCGAGGTGCACAGCTACAGCAAGGACGGCGTGATGCGGATCAGCAACGTGTCCGATCCGGTGTACGCGCCGAACTCCAAGGGCGGCCCGCGGGCCGATTCGGAGCACTACCGGCCGAACTACTGGTACGCCGACGGCGACTTCGTCCGCTCCGCGTACACCAAGCGTGAGGCGGACGACGACTTCGGCCAGCCGGGCACGATGGTCCGCGAGGTGCTGGACGACGCGGCGCGGGAGCGGCTGGTCAGCAACATCGTCGGCCACCTGCTCGAGGGGGTGACCGAGCCGGTGCTGCAGCGCGCGTTCGACTACTGGCGCAACGTGGACAAGGACCTCGGCGACAAGATCGAGACCGGCGTCCGCGCCGGGCAGGGCTAGCTGGACCGAACGTACCGGGCCCCGGGCGACCGGGGCCCGTTACGTTATCCCGCCGTGCCGCTGATGTGCACCGTGATGGTGTGCTTGCCGGTCACGTCGGTCCAGGTGAACGTGTAGCTAGCGGTGAACCGGCCAGCCCGGTGCGGGGTGAACGTGACCGGGACCACCACGTCGTAGCCCGCGTTGATGGGCAGCCCGGTGGGCACGTTGGGCCGGTTGGCGAACGGGGCGTTCAGCGTGCTGGCGCGGTCCACCGTGGCCGGCTCGTTGCCCGTGTTGGCCAGCGTGATGGTGCTGCGGGCCGTCCTGCCCACCGGCACGGTGCCGAAGCCGACCCTGGCCGGGGTGGCGCGGAACAGGCCGCTCGCGGGCAGCCCGACACCGGTGAGGTCCGCGGTGGCCGTGCCGCCGCTGCTCCCGGTGACGGCGATGGTGCCCGGGTAATTGCCCGGTCGGGTTGGCGCGAAGACAACCTGGATCACCGCCGACTGGCCGGGCTGGAGCACCGTGCCCGGCGCGGGCAGGCCGGTAGCCGAGTAGGGCGGCCGCGGCGGCCGTACCGACCGGACCGTCTCCGCCTGCGTGCTGCCATTGACCAGGTTGATCTCGTGCAGCACGATCACCCCGACCGGGACGTTGCTGGCGAACGACCCGGTGTCGGTGACCAGGGCGAACTGCTGCGAGCTGGGGGTGAGGTACAGCCCGCCGGTGGTGCCGTCGCCGGTCACCGGGACGTGCACCGGGGCGGTGCCGGACGACGTGGCGAACGAGACCGCGCCGGTGGCTCCGCCCGGCGCGGTCGGGTGGAACCGGACCGGTGCGGCCAGCGTGTCGCCGGGGTGCAGGGTGACCGGGAACGAGACCGGCGTGGCCGGGCCGCCGCCCGGCACCGTCTCCGTCACCTGGCCCACCCGGAATTGGCTGGCCGGCGTGCTGGCGCTGGTCGCGGTGGCGCCTGCGCTGACCCCGGTCACGGTGACGGCCGAGTGTGCGGTGACCGTCACGGTCCGGGCTGCGCTGGTGCTGCCGACCGGCGTCCGCGGCAGGGTGGCCGGCTGGGTGGCGGACAGCGCCGCGGCCGCCGTGTCGCCGAAGCCGTACACAGCGCCGTCCCGGGTGCCCACGTACACCATCCCGCGGGCGGTGGCCACGACGGTGAACTGGCTGGCCGTCCCGATCGGCGCGGACCAGATCGGGTTGATCGCGCACGGCGCGGCGGCCGTGCACTTCCCGCCCGGGTTGGCCGCGAATGCTTCCAGCGCGCCGTTGGCGCCCGTGATGCCGGACGAGTACACCGCCCAGACCACCGCGGCCGAGATGTGCGGGCCGTTGGACGTCACCACGGGTGAGCCGGACGAGAAGCCGAACACCAGGTTGCTGTTGGCCACGTCGGACAGCCGGGGCTCGTCGGAGTTGTTGACTCCGAACTTCAGCATCCGCAGGCTGTCGTTCCGGCCGAGGTAATACAGGAAATCGCTGGCGTTGGCCTGATTGGCGGCGGACAGGGTGGGAGTGCCGCCGAACACCGCGGGGTGCCCCCACTGGCCGGTGTACGGCCGGGTGACGCTCAGCGCGTCGTCGCCGTGCTGGCGGCCCTGCTCACGGCCGCCCAGGTCGTCGCGGTTGAGCAGGAAGATCCGGCCGTCCTTGCCGGCCTGAGCGAGCACGTGCGGGTACTTGCGGGTGCGCAGCGGCAGCCCGACCGGCCCGCCGGAGCCGATGTCGGTGTCGCCCGCGTCGAGGGCCGGGGCGTTTACCGGGCTGAAGAAGTCCCTGGCGGCCAGGGTGCCGTTGCTGCGCACGCCGAGCCTGATGACCGAATCGCCGAGCTGGCCCGGCGGCCGGGTACCCGGCCCGGGCGGCGGCGAGACGCCGTTCCCGGAGGAGACGATGATGCGCCCGGAGCCGTCGGACATCAGCCCGCTGCCGCCCTGCCAGATACCGGCCTCGTTGTCCGTCACCCCGGTCTCGTCGCCCCACTCGGTGGTCGCCTTGGTACGGACATTCACGCCGTCCACGAACCCGGTCCACGGGCTGTGGTCGCAGTGCGACCCGAACGCCGCGTAGACCCACCCGTTCATCAGCAACAGCCCCGGGCGTTCCAGTTGGTCGGCGGCGTTGAACGTGATGTTCGGGTCGTTGCTGGGCCGGCCGCCGAGGAAGTCCTTGAACACGATCGCGCCGGTGGCCGGGTTGATCCCGAACAGGTGGTAGCTGGGCGTGGTCTTGGGCACGGTCTGCGCGACCAGGTAGATATCGCCGGTGGCCGGGTCGTACACCGGGCCACCCGTCACCCCGATGTCGGGCGCCAGGTCACTGCAATTCGTGATCTGGTACGGGGTGCCCAGGCTGGTCTGCCACTGCACCGCCCCGGTGCTGGCGTTCAGCCCGTACACATAGTCCTGCTCGGTGGCCACGATGACGGTCGAGCCGATCACCAGCGGCTGCGCGTACACCTGGCCGGTCACCGCGGTCCGGAAGACCTGGCCGAACGTGTAGCCCGGGGTCTGGCCGGAGACGTTGGCCCGGGTCAGCTCCGGCTCGCCCGGATCCCAGCCGGTCCGCAGGTTGTCGTGCGCCGTGGTGGTTTCGTCCGCGGCCACCGCGGCCCTGGCGGACACGGCCCCAATGCGGCCGGTCACACTGGAGGCGGCAGGCAGCAGCGCCGCGATCATCAGCCCCGGGAGAACCGACCTAGCCAAAGAAAACATAAAGCCCCACCCTTGACGGTTCTATCTGTCTAGACGCCGCAGTCGTCGCGTTGGATGACAAGGAGCTGACCCTGAGATGAACGGATCGGGTCGAAAGGTCGCCATCATCACCGGCGGCTCGCAGGGCATCGGGGCCGGCGTCGTCGCTGGGTACCGGCAGCTCGGCTGGGCGGTGGTGGCCACGGCCCGGCGGATGAAACCGTCCGACGACCCGGACCTGGTCGTCGTGGCCGGGGACATCGCCGAACCGGGCACCGCGGCCCAGCTCATCGATGCGGCGCTCAGCCGCTTCGGGCGCATCGACACCCTGGTCAACAACGCCGGCATCTTCATCAGCAAGCCGTTCACCGAGTACACCGCGGCGGACTACACGGCGGTGATCGGGGTCAACCTGACCGGGTTCTTCTATCTGACCCAGCGGGTCATCACCGAGATGCTCAAGCGCGGTAGCGGCCACGTGGTCAACATGAGCGCCACGGTGGCCGACGTGGCCACTTCGGCCTCGCCGTCCGTGCTGGCCGCGCTGACCAAGGGCGGACTGGCCGCAGCGACCAGGTCGCTGGCCATCGAGTACGCGTCCCGGGGCATCCGGGTCAACGCTGTTTCGCCCGGTGTCATCCAGACGCCGATGCACCCGCCGGAGAGCTACGCCGACCTCGGCCCCCGGATGCCGCCGGTCGGCCGGGTGGGCCAGATCAGCGACGTGGTCGGCGGCATCCTCTACCTGGAGTCAGCGCCGTACGTCACCGGCGTGATCCTGCACATCGACGGCGGTGAGATCGCCGGGCACTGAGCTCTGTTCACAGGTCGAGCGCGAGATCACCGCGCGGCTGGGAGCAGCAGATCAACGCGTCGCCCGCGGCGGGTGCATCGACTGGATCGGGCGTGTAGCTGACCGTCCCGGACAGCAGGCCGGTCTCGCAGGTGTGGCACACCCCGATGCGGCACGACCAGCGCACCGGCACGTCGCACGCCTCGGCCAGTTCGAGCAGGCTGGCGTAGTCCTGGCTCCAGCGGACGGTCAGCCCGCTGCGGGAGAACGCCACCTGCGGGCCGTCGCCGCCTGCATCGCTGGGCGGGTGTGGCGGCCGGGCCGGGGCGGCCGCGATCCCGGGGGTGGACGGCGGCGCCGCGCCGAAGATCTCGGTGTGCACCCGGGGACCGGCGATGCCCAGGCTGGCCAGGGCGGCGGACATCTCGGCCATGAACCCGGCCGGGCCGCACAGGTAGGCGTCGGCGTCCCGCGGCAGGTCCAGCTCGGCCAGCAGGTCCGGGGTCAGCCGTCCCGCCGTCTGGTAGTCGCGCCCCGCGACGTCGCCCGGGCCCGGGCGGCTGTAGCAGACGTGCCGGTGCCCGCGGGCCAGCCCGGCCAGCAGCGACCGTGATTCCGCGGCGAACGGTTCCGCGGCCCGGCTGCGCGCCCCGTGCAGCCACCAGATGTCCCGGCTGGACTGGCTGGCGGCCAGCGCGTGCAGCATGGCCAGCACCGGGGTGGCGCCCACGCCCGCACTGATCAGCAGCACCGGCGCGGTGCCCGGCTGGAGCAGGAACGTGCCCCGCGGCGCGGCCACCTCGACCTGATCTCCTGCCCGCAGGTGGGAGTGGATGTACTGGCTGGCTACCCCGTGCGGTTCCCGCTTGACGCTGACCCGGTACGAGTCTTCGCCTGGCGCGCCGGACAGCGAGTAGCTGCGCAGCACCGGCTGCCCGGCCGGCCCGGCGGGCAGCCGCAGGGTGAGGAACTGCCCGGGCAGCGCGGGCGGCACGGCGGCACCCGCCGGGTCAGCCAGGTACACCGACGCCACCGAGTCGCTCTCCGGCTCGATCGCGGTCACCGCCAGCGCTCGGAACCCCGGCCAGGCCAGCGGCGGGCTGACCGCGGTCAGGCCCGCGTTGCCCGCCGCCTCGGGCTGGCCGAGCATGGCCTGGAACGAGGCCCGCCAGCCATCCGGCAGCGCCGGGATGCGCAGCGCCCGGCGCACCTGCGGGCGGGGATGGCCGGGCAGGTAGAGCAGCGCGTCGATGTCGGCCACCGTCATGGCCTCTGGCCCGGTGGTCACCCGCACGATGTCGTCGCCGGCCTGCACCCGGCCCTCGCGCAGCACCCGGAAGTAGAACCCGGGCCGGTGATGCGAGACCAGCAGCGCCGGCATCCGCGGGTCGTTCATCCGGATGCCGACCCGGTAGCAGGTGACCCGGGGCTGGGTCACCTCGAACAGCGCCTCGCCGATCCGGTAGCGGTCCCCGATGCACACCTGGTCATCGGCCAGGCCGTGCACGGTGAAGTTCTCGCCGAACTGGCCGTAGCTGAAATCGTCCCGGCTCAGCTGCTGCTGCCAGTAGCGGTAGGACCCGATCTGGTAGACGAACACGGCGCGCTGCTCGCCGCCGTGCCCGGCCAGGTCGCCCTGCCCGTCGCCGTCGATGTTCAGCCGCCGCACCAGCCGCGGCCCGTCGACCGGCCGTTTCCACACCGCCGTGTGCACCGTCCGGCCGCGCCAGGCCACATCCTGGGGCAGGCCCACGTTCACCGACAGCAGCGTGCCGGCCCGCTGGTCCGTGCTCACCGGGCCCATTCTCGCAACCCCGCGCGGCGCGGCGGCACCGGCCCGACACCGGCCCCAAATCGGGCTAGGGTCTGAGAGGGCGAGGAGGGTGGCTATGGCAGAGGAAACGTTCACGATCGGGTCCGAGGTCAGTTGCACCGACGGGATGGCTGGTGAGCTGACCCGGGTGGTTTTCGACCCGGTGGCCAGCGAGCTGACCCATCTGGTGGTCGAGCCGGAGGGGCGGGCGGGGCTGGCCCGGCTGGTGCCCATCGACCTGGTCGACGAGGACGCCGGCGCTGGGGGCGCGGCTGGGCAGGTCCGGCTCGGCTGCACGGTGGCCGAGTTCGCGCAGCTGGACCCGGCCGAGGAGACCCAGTTCGTGCCGGGCACGCAGGGGTACGAGGCGTACGGCCCGCAGCAGGTGCTGAGCTGGCCCTACTCCACGGCGGGCGGCGGCCACGGCGTGCCGGACCGGCTGCTCGACGGGGTCTCGGAGACCGTCACCTACGACAGTGTCCCGGTCGGCGAGGTGGAGATACGCCGTGGTGACCGCGTGCATGCCCGCGACGGCGCCATCGGCCACGTCGAAGGCCTGGTCATCCACCCAAGCACCCACCATGTGACGCACGTGCTGCTCCAGGAAGGGCACCTGTGGGGCCGCAAGGAGGTGGCCATCCCGATCAGCGCGGTGACCGGGACCGATGACGGCATCCAGCTCAGCCTGACCAAACATGAGGTGGGCGGCCTGCCGCCGGTGGACGCCAGCCACCCGGGCGGCTAGCGCAGCCGGTGCCCGCTCGGCTGCGCTAGCCGTACTGCTGGCCGCGCCCTGACCGGGGGTGGCCATGGAGCGCGGCCAGCAGGGACTGGGTCAGCCGTTGGCCCCGCAGACCGGCCAGGCGCCGATGCCCTGGCCGGCCAGCACCCGCTGGGCCACCGCGATCTGCTCCGACGGGGTGGCCTGGCTGGCCGACGACGCATACTGGCCGCCGCCGTAGCCGAGCCAGGTCCCCTGGGTGAACTGAAGCCCGCCGTAGAAGCCGTTCCCGGTGTCGGCACTCCAGTTGCCGCCCGACTCGCAGGCCGCGATGGCCGACCAGTTCACCCCGCCCGACGAGCCGGCCGCCGGGGCGGGCGCGGGAGCCGGCGCCGGGGCCGGGTCGGCGGCCGGTGCGCTGCTGGCGGCGGGCGCCGAACTCGGGGGTGCGGGCGCCGCGGCCGGGATCGCCGCCGTGGCCGCCCGGGACAGCCAGGGCGCCACTGCGCCCGAGGCGGGCAGCGTCAGCCGCTGACCTTCGGTGATCAGCGACGGGTTCTTCACCTGGTGCCGGTTGGCCCACCACAGCGCGGGCCAGTCGGCCGCGCGGCCGTACTCATGCGCCGCGATCGCGGACAGCGTATCGCCCGCCTGCACCGTGTAGCCCTGCGCGGCGTGGTGCGCCGCCGCCGGATGCAGTGAAATCGTGACCGCTATCAGGCTCTTAGTCAGCCCGGCAACTGGAATACTGAACATGTCGGGGTTCCTTCCTAAGGGTTGATCCGACATAGGTCCCGGCCGCGTGCTGCAACACCTGGCCGGGACCGCCTTGGTTAACCGATGAGCGTCGTGCAGGCCACCTCCTGCCTCCGCAGGCCGCGGGTATAGCGGAATATCACAGGGGTTGCCTCCTCCGGCTGATATCGCCGAGTCGGTGTGCATGGTGAAAGCGGCTGAAATGCGCCCCGGAGCCGCAGTAGACGTGCCTATTCAGAAGCTCGGTAGAGGGTCGTTGCTCCCATCTGTGCTCAGGCGTCGAGCACGTCCTTACCCCTGCCGCCCCAGGACTGGTGCTGGCTGGCCTGGGTGGGGGGCCGGTAATGCGAGCCGAGCAAGGCCAAAACCTGGCTGGTTCATCAACCGCAGACTAAGCTACGCCCACAAAGTGGGACAGTCCAGGCATTGCCCGCCCCGGGCGAGTCTGCCTGGGCCAGAATTCAGCATCCCGCCGTCTTCCGGTGACCGGCCAGAATGCCCCCACCGGACGCCGAATTCGGTCCGCCGGAAGCGGTATTGCACCAGGTCAAATGCTGCATCGCGGAAACTCCGCCATCCGGTATTCGGTTGGCTTACCGGACTAGGCCGAGCGGGGGCTGGGCGAGCCGGCGCCGCGGGTGATTTCCTACCTTCGGCCATACCTTCCTGCGGTGACGATTGAGTGTGCTGGGGCGTCAGCTCACTGCTGGGGCCGGCCGGGCCGGGCCCGGGGGCCCGGTCTGGCCATCGACGGCTCGGAGGCATAATCTGCGCGCTAGCCCGATCGATTGACGCCAGGCCGGGAATGGAGCAGACCATGACTGAAACAGCGGCGCCGCAGCCGCCCAAGCCGCCCGCACCGGCCACCGTGGCGGATGTCATGCACCCCGCGCTGACCACGGTGGAACAGGGCGACCATGTCGCTGCGGCCGCCTACCTGATGAAACACGCGAACGCCACCGCGCTCATGGTGGTGGACCCGCAGTCCGGCGAGCCCCGGGGCATCATCACCGAGGCGGACATCGCCCGGGTGGTCGCGGACGGGAAGAACGTCAACGATGTCCGCATCCAGGACCTGATGACCTCGGAGCCGACCGTGATCAGCGCGACGACCACCATCAGGAAGGCGGCCCGGATGATGACCAACGGGCATTTCCGCCATCTGCCCGTGGTGGACGACACCGGCCTGATCGGCATGGTCGACATCAGCGAAGTGTGCGCCGCGCTGCTCGGCCCGGACGACTAGGCGGCCAGCAGTTCGCGGACCCGCGGGATGACCTGCGTGCCGTACAGCTCGATGTTGGTCAGCAGCGCCTCATGGGCCAGCCCGCCCATGCCGTATTTCAGGTCGAACCGGGTGGCGCCGAGCATCGGCAGGTTGGCCGCGATCTTCTGCGCGACGGTCTCCGGCGAGCCGACGTAGAGCGCGCCGTTCGGGCCGATCTCGCGCAGGAACGACTCCTTGGTCGGCACGGCGAACCCGCGGGTCTGGCTGACCTTGCGGATGACCTCCAGGTAGTGCGGCCAGAACTCGTCGCGGGCCTGCTCGTCGGTGGCCGCGACATGGCCCGGCGAGTGCACGCCGACCGGCAGCGGGTCCCGCCCAAACTGCGCCAGCGCCTGCTGGAAGAGCTGGGCGAACGGGGCGAACCGGGCCGGCGGCCCGCCGATGATGGCCAGCATCAGCGAGAAGCCGTAATGGGCGGCCCGGATGACCGACTGCGGGCTGCCGCCGACGCCGATCCAGGCCGGGAACGGGCCGAACTCGGTGTGCGGCACGACATCCTGGTCGTACAGCGCCGGCCGCGTCTTGCCCTGCCAGCTGACCGGGCCGCCCTTGAGCAACTCCGCGAACAGGCTGGCCTTCTCCTCGAACAGGTCCTCGTAGTCGGCCAGGTCGTAGCCGAACAGCGGGAACGAATCGATGCTGGAGCCACGGCCGAGAATGACTTCGGCCCGGTTGCCGGAGAGGGCGTTGAGTGTGGAATAGCGCTGGAACACGCGGACCGGATCGTCGGAGCTGAGCACGGTCACCGCCGAGCCGAGCCGGATGCGGCCGGTGCGCGCGGCGATCGCGCCGAGCACCACGTCCGCGGCGGGCATCGGGAAGTCATCGGTGTGGTGCTCGCCGATGCCGAAGAAGTCCACCCCGACCTGGTCGGCCAGGACGCCCTGCTCGACCACGTTGCGGATGGTCTGGGCATGGGACAGCGGGTGGCCGTGCTCGTCGTGGGTGACGTCGCCGAACGTGTCGAGGCCGAGGACGAGCGGTGCGGTGTTCACGAGTATTTCCTTCCGTTCTTGACGGGTTAAGCGGCTTCGGCCCGCAGGGCCAGCGCGAAATCGGCCCGGCGCAGCGCGGCGCCGAACACCGGGCCGCCCGGCTCGAGCAGCTGCCCGGCCCGCAGGCTGTCCAGCCGAACCGCGTCGTATCCGATGCGCTCGACAAATTCCTGCACAACGCCGGCTGCGCGCCGGTCGTCGCTGGCCACCCCGAGGGTGCGCCGGTCCGGCGCGCCGGCCGGCCGGCGGTCCTCGTCGAGATCGTGGTAGCCGATGTGATTCAGCGTCTTGACCACGGCGGACTGGGCCAGCCGGCGCTGCACGATCTCGCTGCTGCCGTAGCGGGGATCGGCGAACTCCGGCTGCACCCCGTCCACCGGCGGCCAGTAGTTCATCGTGTCCACCACCAGCCGGCCGGCCAGTACGCCGGGGTCCACGGTGCCGAATCTGTGCAGCGGGATGGCCAGCACCACGATGCCGGCGTCGGCGACCGCGTCGGCCGCCCAGCGCGGCTCGGCGCCCGGGGCCAGGAACTGCGTGATCAGCTCGATGTCGGCTGGGTCACCAGACGCGGCGATGGACACTGGGTAGCCCGCCGCCAGCGCGACCCGGGCGATCACCGGGCCGGTGTGCCCGGCCCCCAGCACGGCGATCCGCGGCTGGGCTGCGGCTGTCACGGCTGCCCCCGGTGCGGATGCCCGTGCAGGTGATGGTCGAGCGCCCGGAGGATGCCGTCGAGGGCGTCGAACTGGTCAGGGGTCAGGGCGTCCGCGAAATGCTCCTTGATGGCGCGCAGGTGCGGCACGCTCGCGGCGCGGAACGCCCGCGCCCCGGCTGGGGTGAGCGAGATCTCGGCCCCCCGGTTGTCGGTGGCACACCCGCTGCGGCCGATCAGCCCGCGCCGCTCCATCCGGCCCAGGTGGTGGGACAGCCGGCTCCGCTCCCAGTCGATGGCCGCCGCCAGCTGCGCGGACCGCAGCTGCCTGCCCTCGGCCTCGGTCAGCGCCAGCAGCACCTGGTAGTCGGCCGCGGACAGGCCGGACTCCTGAAGCTGTGCGCTCAGGATCCGGCTCAGCTCGGCGGTCGTCTCGATCAGCGCACGCCAGATCGCCAGCTCCCGTACCGTCATCCGGCGCCGCTGGCCGGTGCCGGCCGGGGCGTCTGTGCCTGCCACGATGCGCTACCTCCTTGTTGACACGTCAATCATATTCACAGTGATTGACGTGTCAACATTGATGTGTCAGGTCACCGCGTGGCGCCGGTTCCTGACCGACCCTGGTTCGTACTTCCGCCGGATGCAGGTCGGCTGATATCGGGGATACTGCCGGTATGGCTGATCGCAATGTGCTGGGCGAGGAGCTGGAGCCGTGCGGCAGCGACCCGGTCACCGGCTTCTACCGCGATGGGTGCTGCCGTACCGGGCCGGAGGACCTGGGCAGCCACACGATCTGCGCGGTGGTGACGGCTGAATTCCTGGCTCACCAGCGCGGCATCGGCAACGACCTGACCACCCCGGTGCCGCAGTTCCATTTCCCCGGGCTGGTGCCCGGCGACCGCTGGTGCGTGACCGCGCGGAACTGGCTCCTCGCGCATCACGACGGCGCGGCCGCGCACGTGGTGCTGGCCTCCACCCATGAGGCGGCGCTGCGGATCGTGCCACTGGACGTGCTGCAGCAGCATGCCGTCGACGTCCCGGCCGACCCGGGGGCGCTCGGGCCCTGACGTCCGGTTAGCGGTCCGTCCGGCGCGGGGTGCAGCGGTGCGCGGGCAGCCGGGCGAACGGGCCGTCCGGCGGCAGGTCGGCGGTGAGCGCCAGGAGTTCGGGGAAGTCCCGCGACCGCAGCGCTTGCCCGAGCCGCTGATCCAGCTCGTCCCGGGTCAGCCTGCCCTCGGCGAACGACTGCTGGAGCGTCCGGATCGTGCGGTCGCGGTCCGCTACCGACGCCAGCATGCGTGCGTAACTCGCGGCTGCCACGGCTCACCCCAGGGGAACGGCATCCCGGCCAGCACCGGCCGGGCCAGTCCGACCAGCGTAACGTCACGGGCCGATCCGCCACCGCGCCAGCTGCGCTACAACCCAGACGTTTCTTGAGCGATCGTTACGTTATGCTCGGCAGCATGGCCCGGCCGCGCAAATTCGACCCTGATCAGGTGGTCGATCGCTCCATGCGCGAGTTCTGGGACCGTGGCTACCGGGATACCTCAGTCGACCACCTGGTCGCGGCCACAGGCGTGCAGCCGGGCAGCCTGTACAACTCGTTCCGGGGTGGCAAGCGCGACCTGTTCCTCAAGGCGCTCGAGCTCTACTCGAACCTGGTCGTGCCGGAGAAGCTGGGCGCGCTAGAGAGTGACGGCGCCAGGCTGGCCGAGCTGCGCGCGTACTTCGACGGCCTGGTCCGCGACCTGATCACCCCGGAAGGCCGGGTGGGCTGCCTGATGGTCAATTCGACGATGGAACTGGCCGCGGTGGACTCGGAGATCGGCGGGATCGTCCGGCGGCACATGCAGCGGCTGGAGCGGAACGCGGAGCGCGCGCTGCGCAACGCCAAGCGGCGCGGGGAGATCCCGGCGGACATCGATCCGGCGACCAAGGCGACCCAGCTGATGGCGACCGGGATGGGGCTGATGGTGGTGGGCAAGACCGACCCGGGCCGCGACGTGCTGCAAACGATCGTCGACGCGGCGTTCGCCGATCTCGGCCCCCGTTGACAGCACCCCAGCCCCCCATTGACAGCACCTAGCGCATCCGGTTAGATTTTTGAGCGATCGTTCTTTTATGTCCCCGGTGTGCCGGGGTCAGGGCGGCCTGCGGGCCGCCTCTCTTCGGCTCTCATTTTTGAATGATCACTAAAAAATCGCTAGGTCGGCAGAAGGGGAAGCACGATGCGCGCGATGGTCATCACCAAGCCCGGCGGTCCCGAGGTCCTCCAGATCCAGCAGGTGCCCGATCCCGTCCCGGGCGACGGCGACGTCCTGATCCGGGTCAGGGCGTTCGGCGTCAACCACGCCGAGACACACATGCGCAAGGGCGAGTGGCCGGAAGCCACGCCGATCAGCGGCATCGAGGCGGTCGGTACGGTCGCGGCGGATCCGTCCGGCCGGCTGGCCGAGGGGACGAAGGTGCTTACGATCATGGGCGGCCTGGGCCGGACCCGCAACGGCAGCTACGCCGAGTACACCGCGGCCGCGGCGGCCAACGTGGTCCCGATCGATACGTCGCTGGACTGGGCGGAGCTGGCCGCCATCCCGGAAAGCTATGCCACCGCGTGGCTCGCGCTGCACGGTAACCTCGAATTGGCCGCCGGGCACTCGCTGCTCGTCCGGGGGGCGACGTCCGCGCTCGGCCAGGCCGCGGTGAACATCGCCCGCGAGGCCGGCGCCCAGGTGATCGCGACCACCCGGCGGGCGGATCGGGCCGCGCTGCTCCGCTCGCTGGGCGCAGCGCACGTGGTGACCGAGACCGGCACGATCGCGGACGAGGTGCGCGGGCTGCGGCCGGGCGGCGCCGACCGGGTGCTCGACCTGGTCGGGAACAGTGTGCTGCGCGACTCGCTGCAGGCCGTCGCCCCGACGGGCCGGGTCTGCCAGGCCGGCTTCCTGGGCGGCCTCGGCCCGGTGGCAGACTTCCAGCCGGTCTTCGACATGCCCAGCGGCGTGCAGTTCAGTTTCTTCGGCAGCTTCGAGGTAGGGACTGCGGCCTACCCGATCTGCGCCATCCCGTTCCAGCAGATCGTGGCCAACGCCGAAGCGGGCGTCTACCAGGCCAAGCCGGCCCGGGTGTTCCCGTTCGAGGAGATCGCCGAGGCGCAGCAGGTGATGGAGGTCGGCCAGGCCGGCGGAAAGCTGGTCGTCACCGGCGCCTGACCGGCGGGCCCCGGCGGTGGCCGCGTTTTGTCAGACCCGTCTGAGACGGTGGGGTGGTGGTATCCCCCCAGCCCGCCAGCAGCACCGCGAAGTCCCGCCGGGCCGAGCTCGGCAGCTTCCTGAAGACCCGGCGGGCCCAGCTGAGTCCGGCGGACGCCGGGCTGCCGCCGGGCCCGCGCCGCCGCACGCCGGGGCTGCGGCGGGAGGAGGTCGCGCTGCTGGCCGGTGTGGGGGTCAGCTGGTACACCTGGCTGGAGCAAGGCCGGCCGATCAACGCCAGCGCGCAGGTGCTGGACGCGGTGGCCCGCACGCTGCACCTCGATGCGGCCGGGCGGTGGCACCTGTACTGGCTGGCCGAGGCCATGCCGGTACGCCCGCCCGCCGACCCGTGCGCGGTGCCGGGTTCCGCCAGCCAGGTGCTGCGCGCCCTGGACCCGTTCCCCGCGGTGCTGCTCAACGAGCGGTTCGACGTCCTCGACTCGAACGACGCCCACGAGGAGATGTTCTGGGACTGGCACTCCCTGCCGTGCATCCACAAGAACCTGCTGTGGTGCGCAGTCACCGAGCCGCGCGCGCCCGACCTGCTGCTCAACTACACCGAGGAGATCCCGCACCTGGTCGCCCGGCTGCGCGCGGCCTACGCCCGGCACGTCGGCGACCCGGAGTGGGCGGAGAACATCCGGCGGCTGGCCGCGCTCAGCCCGGAGTTCGCCGAGATCTGGGACCGGCATGAAGTCGCCTCGCCGGCCGAGCGCACGCTCCGGTTCCAGCACCCGGTCGCCGGCCTGATGACGTTCACCCGCACCGAGTACGAGGTCTCGGCCCAGCCCGGGCTGCGGGTTTCGGTGTACAGCCCGCAGGACGCGGACACCGCGGCCCGGCTGCCGCTCACCCGCCGCACCGGGTGACCGCGGGTTCCGCGCCGCACGCCCGCCGGGCGTGGTCTACTGAGTGCCGTGGCGGATCTGGCCGAAGACTTCTACCGGCAGACGGTCTCGCTCGCGTCCCGGATCCTGGCCGGTTCCGGCGCCGCCGACCTGATCTGGGGGCACGCCTCAGTGCGCGACCCGGGCGGCCGGGGGGTTTGGATCAAGCAGGCCTCCTGGGGCCTGGAGGAAGTGACCCCGGAACTGGTCCATCTGGTCACCCCGGACGGCGAGGTGCTTTACGGCGGTGGGCCGCGGCACAGCGAGTACCCGATCCACACTGAGATCATGCTGGCCCGCCCCGACGTGGGCGGCGTGGTCCATGTGCACAGCCGGCACGCAGTCGCGCTGGGCGCCAGCGGGCAGCCGCTGCGGCCGGTCAGCCACGAGGCGAACTACTTCGTCCCGCCGGCGGTGCCGCGGTTCACCCAGACCTCGGACCTCATCCTGAACCGTGAGCTGGGTGCCGCGGTGGCCCGCACGCTCGGCGACTCGGCCGCGCTGTTCCTGGTCAATCACGGGATCGTGTGCACCGGGCCAGACCTGGAGACGGCTACGGTGTCTGCCATCCTGCTCGAGCGCGCCTGCCAGCAGCAGATCCTGACCCAGTCGCTGGGGCCCGGCTACCAGTGGACCCCCGAAGACGAGTCGGTGGCCAAGCGCGAACACATCTATAACCCGCGGGCCGTCCGGCAGGCCTGGGACTACCTGGTCCGCAGCCTGCCCTGACCGCCAGCCCGGCTAGGCCGCGCGGTGGCTGGCGGCCGGTTCCACCAGCTGGCGTTCAGTATGCGGGGGGAGAAGCTGGAGCTGGACGGTCACGCTATCCGCGGACCGGCCGGTGCGCGCGGCCGCCCAGTGGTTGGTGATCATGGCCAGCACGGCGCGGTTGCTGGGCAGCACGTCCATGCTGACCTCGGTCACGCCGCGGGCCCGGGCTCGGCTGAGCAGCGCGCGCATCAGCGCGGCGCCCACGCCCCGGCCCTGCCAGGCGTCGGCCACCACCACCCCGATATCGGTCACCCGGCCCGCTGCCGGACCAGCCAGGTCCACCGCCATGGCGTGGCCGATGATGACACCGCCGCGGACCGCGAGCAGCACGTCGGCCTGGCCCGCTGTGCCGCCCAGGCGGCGCAGCATGGCCGGGCCCGGGCTGACCGGGGCGAAGAATCTCTTCACCCGGGTGTGCAGCGAGAGCCCGGCGAAGAACGCGCCGAGCCCGGCCAGATCGGCGCAGCCCGACGGGCGGATGGTGGCGGCCGGGACGCCGGGAACCTGATCCCCCTGAGTTCGGTTCACGGACTCAGCTTGCGCCCGGATTGCTGAGTCTGTCAACCGGACTTAGCATACGTTCATGGGACGGCCCTGGATCCTGGACTACGACTCGGCCAACTGCGCGATCGGTGCGACAGTGGCCATCATCGGCGAGCGGTCGACGTTCCTCGTGCTCCGCGAGGCGTTCAACGGCGTGCGCCGGTTCGATGACATGCGGCGCCGTACTGAGATGCCGCGCCAGGTGCTCAGCGACCGGCTGGCCCGGCTGGTCCGGGAAGGGCTGCTGCGCAAGGTGCCCTACCAGGACTCCGGTCAGCGCACCCGGTGGGAGTACCGGCTGACCAGCAAGGGCCTGGAGCTGTACCCGGCGCTGGTCGCGCTGCTGGAGTGGGGTAACGAGCACGCGGTCGGCCCGGCTGGGCCGCAGGTCGAGCTGCGGCACCGGGACTGCGGCGAGCCGGTGCACTTGCAACTGGCCTGCGCGGCGGGGCATGTGCTGGACGACGCCCGCGAGGTCACCCCGGTGCCCGGTCCGGGCGCCCGCAAGATCGCCTGACCAGCCCCGGTCAGTCCGGCAGGAACAGGCAGAACGGGTGGCCGGCCGGGTCGAGGTAGACCCGGACATCGTCCTGCGGCTGATACTCGGCCAGCACGGCCCCAGCCGCGACCGCGTGCTCACCCGCAGCGGCCAGATCCTCGACCTCGATGTCCAGATGGGCCTGCATCTGCACGTCACCCGGCCCGGCCGGCCACACCGGCCGCAGGTAGGCTGGCTCGGTCTGGAAGGCCAGCCCGGCCCCGCCGCCCGGTGGCCGCAGTGTGATCCAGCCCGGCTCTTCCTTATCCACCGGCCAGCCGAGCAGCCTGCGGTAGAAGGCGGCCAGCTCGGCGGCGTCCGGTGCGTCGAGCACCGCGTGGGTCAGCTTGAGGGTGGGCGTTCCCGTGCCTCCGGTCAACCGTGCCTCCAGTCAGTCGTAGTGCCGTAGCCGGGGCCACATCTCGGCCCACGGGTGCCGCGGCCCGGTGCATACGTATACCTGGCCGCCCCATTCCTGGTTGTGGATGTGGTACGGATTGGACAGCGTGGCCGCCAGCCGGACGCTGGTGAAGAACTGCCGCAGGTAGGCACCGTAGCCGGTGACGTCAATCGGCCCGGGCGCCACCGCGACCACCGTGGTCGCGTGGGGCTTGCCTGGTCCCCACCACCAGTAGGTGTTGTGCCCGCTCACCGCCGTCGGCAGGCCGGTGCCCCGGCCCAGGTTGTCGATGGCCCCGGCCTCGCCGTATTCACCGGTGAAGATCACCGCATGGGCCCGCTGGCTGGGCGGCAGCGACAGCCACACGCCGCGGACCGTGCTGACCAGTTGCGGCCAGCCGATGGACTCGGCCAGTTCCTGGTTGACCTGGTACGTCCAGCCGATGCTGCCGGCCGGCAGCACGGGCAGGGTGAGCGGCAGCGCGAACGCGGTGGTGATCCCGGTGACGATGAGCAGGAAACGGAACCGGCCTGCCTTGGCGGCCAGCCAGCCGTCGATGGCCACCGCGCCCGCGGCCAGCAGGTAGACGTACGCGCCGGCCAGGTAGTAGATCTTCGAGCCGCTGGTCAGCATGAAGAACACGAACAGCAGCCCGTAGGCCCAGGCCAGCGCCTTCCACAGCGGCCGGCCGGAGCGCCACAGTGAGCGCAGCCCGAGCAGCCACACGGGGGCCAGGGCCACCGCCGTCATGAGCAGCTGGCCGACGATCCAGCTCGGGATATTGGTCAGACTGCCGTTTTCCTGGTTCAGCGAGCGGGTCATGGCGATCGTCGCCCAGTCGTGCTGCGCTTGCCACCAGATGTCCGGGATGGTGAACAGCGCCGCGATCAGGAAACCGGCCAGGAACCAGCGGTTCAGCACCAGCCGGCGGCCGCCGCTGAATAGGGCACCGGCGAACACGGCCAGGCCGAAGAAGCCCACGCTGTGCTTGTTGGCCAGGCCAAGGCCGAGGATCACGCCACCGAGCAGCCACCAGCGCACATCGCCAGTCCGCCCGATCCGGGCAACCACGAACGCCAGGCCGGCCCAGGCCAGCACGTCGAACGCGGTCGGCCCGGCCAGGTGATCGATGGCCAGCAGGGCCGGCATGGTGGCGGTGCCGATCGCGGCCAGCAACTGCGCGCGGCGGCCGCCGCCGAACTCGCGTGCGGTCAGCCCGGCCACCAGCACGGTGGCCCACGCCGCCAGTGCGGGCCAGAGCCGCAGCCCGGGCAGGGACACGCCGAACAGTTTCAGCGACACCCAGGCGAGCAGCGGCGTCAGCACCGGCTGATCCACGTAGCTGGCTTGCAGGTGCCGGGCGCAATCCAGGAAATACAGCTCGTCGCGGTGGAAGCCGTACCGGGTGGACAAGGCCATCTCGACGGCGAAGACGACGCCGCCCACGACGATCACGCGCCGGTCGAATGGCTCGACCGCGGCGGTCGGTGCGGCCGCCGCCGTATCGGCTGCCACATCGGTCGCTGCCGCACCGGTCGCTGGCGTACGGGCAGCCGGGTCGCGCCGGAACCCCGGAATCCGCATCGGGCCCGCCATGCTGCCCCCTTGGCTGGGTCTGTGCTAATGGCTCAACTATGGCGGTTTTCCGGCCGCTCCGGGGATTCGGTTTTGCTAGTGATCCAGCAGACTTCGCCGTTGTGCACCGCGCCGGTCGGCGACAGCCCGGCGGGGTGCCCGGCCAGCAGCGGTTCCAGGTCGAGCCGCCCGGTCCGCCAGCCCTGGCCAAGATCCATCACCCGGCCAGGGCGGGGGAGCGGCCGGCTGGTGCCGGGCGTACCCGGGTCACGCGGCGTGTGGCTGGCAGCACACCGTTTCGGCCGGCTCGGGAGTGCCGGGCCCGCCGAATGCTCCGGCGGTGAGCCGCAGCGCCCAGCGCATCCGCGCCGTGGCCAGTTCCGGGTGCTCGCCGAACTCCTGCGCGACGAGGCCGACGCAGCCCCGGCCGCCGAACTGGCGCACGACCGCGGCCACGGCCTGCCGGACCTGGCCGGTGCTGGGATGGTCGGATCGCTGTAGCGACGACACGAACAAAGCGTCGGCCCGTACTTCGCTGATGCTGAGGTGATTCATTGTGGGCCTCCTCAACGACTGCTACGTCTGACTAAAGCACGGGTGTACGACAATTTCGGTGCGCCCGGTGCCGGGTGGCTGCCTTACCCATTAAGTGGGGCGCAGCTCATAGGTTGAGACGTCTTCGGCGCAGAAAATTCATCGGCCTGGGCGCTGCCCGCGGCGGCGGCTTATTCGATCAGCTGGAACCAGGACGACACCAGGTTGCCCGGCTCGCCCGGGGAGCAGTCCGGCTGGGCCGGCCCGTGTACCTCAGCCACGGCTTGACCGCTGCCCCAGTCCACCTCGGCCTGGCCGGCTGCCTGCCGTCCGCACCAGCTGGGCCAGCCCACCCGGGCGGCGGCCCGCTGGCCCGGTTCCAGCAGCACATAGCCGGGGGAGCGCCACTCCAGCGTGATCACCGTCTGGGCGGGCAACGGCGTGCCGTCCACGGCCAGCGGTGTGATCCCTGGCTTGCCCGCCAGTCGGCAGGCCCGGCCGCCCACGTTCTCCGCGACCACCTGGCCGCGCAGGCCGGGGCCGTCCCGCTCCCAGTGCACCGCCACCGCCAGGTCCGCCGCCTGGCACAGCGGCACCTCCGCCGACTCAGCACCGGGCGGGCTTGCCGCGGCCATCACCCCCGGGTCTCCTCAGAACGTCAGGATGGTTTTGATGTCGTCGGGCTGGCGGGTGTAGGCGTCGGCCCACTGGGCCAGCGGCACCTGCCGGGTGATCAGCCCGGCCAGCCAGTCCGGGTCGGCCGCGGCCAGCGCCTGGGCGGCCAGCTCATAATGCTGCCGGTTGGCGTTGACCGAACCGAACAGCACCGAGTTGCGCAGCACCATGTTGCGGTTGAGCTGGCCCGGGTCGACCACCCACTCGGTGC
Source organism: Streptosporangiaceae bacterium (assembly GCA_036497945.1). Lineage (GTDB taxonomy): Bacteria > Actinomycetota > Actinomycetes > Streptosporangiales > Streptosporangiaceae > RYN-230. Next base: position 31,169 of record DASXIN010000205.1, read on the forward strand.
CCGCGGCGGACACGCCGGTCAGGCAGGCCACCCGGTTGTGCACGTCGTGCTTACCCGCTTCGAGCAGCATCTCCGCGAAACCGGTGCATTCGATGACGATGTCGGCCTCGGCGGACACCTCGCCAAGCTCGGCCCGGGGCGAGTAGTGCGCGCCCAGCCGACGCACCATGTCCGGTTTGCGGCCCTCGGCGACCAGGTCGATCACGTAGGTGTTGAAGCCCCGCTGGACGGACAGCAGCGCGGCCAGCAGCCCGATCGGTCCGGCCCCGGTGATCAGCACCTTGCGCGGCGTCCAGGTGGACCGGCGGCCGATCTGCTCGATGTGCTGCCACGCCTTGGCCACGACGGTCGCTGGTTCCAGCAGTACGCCGCGCGTGCCCAGGGCCGGATCCACGGCGACCAGGTACTCCGGGTGGATCCGGTACCGCTCGGACGCGTAGCCGTGCCGGTCCTTGATGCCCCGCTCGGTGTACCGGCCATTGGTGCACATGTCCCAGTCTCCGGCGGCGCAGGCCGGGCAGGGCACCGGGTCGCGGCGGCGGACGATGCCGACCACGAGGTCGCCGGGGCGGAACTCGGACCCGGCGGGGGCTTCGATCACCCGGCCCAGCGACTCGTGCCCGATGACCAGGCGGTCCGCGCCGGGCGGCGCCGAGCCATAGTCGCCGTTAATGATTTCCAGATCGGTGCCGCAGATGCCGATGGCCAGCGTCTCGACCAGGACCGGCCCATCCTCGCCGGGCGGTTCCGGCATATCAGTCAGCGCAATGGAGCCCGGCTGACCGGGCATGACGGTAACGGCACGCATGATGTCACCGTAAACCGAGCCGGAGAACAGATGACAGGAACCGCCGAGTGTCCCCACGATGACCTGGGTCATCCTGTCCCCGGGCCACGTCCGGCGCGCCGGGTGGTCTCGCTGGTGCCGTCGCTGACCGAGTCAGTCGCGGTGACCCGGCCGGAGGCGCTGGCCGGCGCCACCGACTGGTGCACGCACCCAGCCGGCCTGGACGTGGCCCGGGTCCGCGGCACCAAGAATCCCGACCTGGCCGCGATCCGGGCGCTGGAACCTGACCTGGTGCTGGCCAACCAGGAGGAGAACCGGCGGCTCGACGTCGAGCGGCTCCGCGCGGCCGGGGTGCCGGTGTGGGTGACCGACGTGCGCACCCTGGACCAGGCGCTGGCCTCGCTGCACCGCATGTTCACCGAAGGGCTGGGCTGGCCCGCGCCGGACTGGCTGGATGCCGCCCGGCAGGCCTGGGCCGAGCCACCCGCCGGGCCGCCAGTCGCGGCGGCCATCCCCATCTGGCGCGATCCATGGATGGTGATCGGCTCGGACACGTTCGCCGGCGACCTGGCCACCCGGCTCGGCCTGGACAACGTCTACCGCGGCCACGCCGCCCGCTACCCCAAGGTCGAACTGGCCGAGCTCACCGCCGGGCCGGCCGGGCTCACCGCCGGCCGGCCCGAGATCATCGTGCTGCCCGACGAGCCGTACCCATTCAGCGCGGACGACGGCCCGGAGATGTTCCCGGCGCAGCGCGTAGCCCTGGTCGATGGGCGCAGCCTGACCTGGTACGGTCCGTCGCTGGTCACCGCCCGCTCGGTACTCCGCGGGCAACTGGCCGCGGCCCGGCCCTGACCCGGCTGGCTCGGTGTTCCAGGAAGTCATCGACTGGCGGCGGCACGGTCGCGGTCGCGGGTGGCCGCGGGGGACAGCGCGCGAGCGCGGACGGCCAGGCCGAGCGTGCGGGTGAGCAGCATGCCCAGGGCCATGAGAAGGAGGGTGTCGGTGATGGCCGCGGAGACGACATGGTGCGTGGTCATCCAGGTGCCGAGCTGCGGGCCGAACCAGTGGGCGGATCCGTAGGAGAACGCGGACCGCGCCCCGATGACGATGATCCAGAGCACGGCGTAACCGAAGTCGGCGCGGCTGACCGGCCTGCCCGTCTTCGGGCTGCGGTAGACCTTCATGAGCCCGGTCGCCATCAGGCCGAGCAGGATGCCGGCGGCGGTCCCGGCCAGCTCCAGGTACAGGCCGGTCCCGTGCGTGGTGAGGGACTTCAGGTAGATCGGGACGATCACGCCGGCCAGGACCAGCGGCCGCGCGATGCGGAACCGGCCGATCTTGCGGTGCGGCCCGACATCAGCCTCCAGCACGACGAACAAGACGATGACGTTGATGAGCAGGGCCTGATCCACGGTGGACATGCCGGTGACGCTCCTTCGAGCCGATATCTGGTCGTTCGCTGACGTTCTTGACGCTGCCGTGACCGGTGGGTGCAGCGCGTCGGAGCGCGGGCTCAATTCGGGCATGCACCGGGGTGCCGGCGTCTCATGCCAGCAGGCATGAAGATCACGCGGGGTTCTCAACCCGGATCTCAGTCCGCGGTTCGATGTGGCGGCGCCGGCTCGTCTCTAGCGTCGGCACGGAGAGTTCAGGACCCCGCAAGCTGAGGAACAGTCGTGTCAGAGGTCATCAGGGTGCTCGCGGTCATTGCGGTCATCGGTTACGTCATCGGGCGGCAGCTGATGGGGGAGCCGCTGCGCGGCAAGCGGGTCGTGCTGCTGCCGGTCATCCTGGCCGTCGCCGGCGCGGCCGACCTGGGCACGCACGGCCGCCATGTCCGGCCGGCCGATGTTGCCTGCCTGGTGATCAGCGGCTTGATCGCCCGGACGATCGGCTTGCTGCAAGGCCGCAAGATGCGGCTGGAATCCAGGAACGGCGCGTTGTGGGGGCAGATGCCGGTGCGCGGCCTGTGGCTGTGGGCGGTGCTGATCGGAGCACGGCTCATCATGACGGTCATCGCCCTGGCCGTCGGCGCGAAGGTCGCTGGTTCCAGCGCGCCGATCATCATGCTCCTCGGGATTAACCGGATCGGCCAGGCGGCCATCGTGATGCGGCACGCCGTGGCGACGGGCATCCCGTTCGCCCCCGAGAAAGACGGCAGCTCATTCCTCTCCGGCCTCCCGGGCAGGATCACTGGCCCGGAATCAGGCTCTTCTGGTCCGGCCTCCCAGTACCCGCTACAGCATGAACCCAAGGCCAGCGAACCTGCGGACCACCGCAGCACCGTCCCGGACCTGCAGATACTGGCCCGCAAGGCAGGCGAGCGGGGGGCGCGCCTGGCCGTTGAGCGGCGGGCGCGGCGGCGACGGCGATACCGGCCGTGACCAGCCAGCCCGTAGCCAGCCCGGGACCGCGGAGCGGTACCGTGGCCTCGCCGCCGCCGCGGGCCAGCGCGCAGACTGAGTCCATGCTGCACGCGCTGACCCTGCTGTTCCGCGCAGGCGGGACCGTCCTGATCGGGGTGGCGACCTTCGGCTACTCCCCGGCGTCCGGCCGGGACCTCATCATCGAGGCGGTCGCCTTCGCGATCGGGGCCTGGGCGGTGGCCTACTGGCTGGTGACCGACCTGCGCCCGGAGTACCGGCAGCCGCGTGTCCTGGACGGCGCCTTGATCGTGATGGCCGCGGTATCCGCCTTTGCCAGCACGGGCACGCACGGGGGCCCGCTGATCGGCCTGGCGTTCATGGCCGCGATCGGCGCTGGGGCGGCCAGCAGCCTGCTGACAGGCTGCGTGACCACCGCGATCGCCCTGGTCGGTGTGGAGGTCGGCGCACTGGTCACCGGGGCCAGCGCGACGAGCGCGCTGGGCTTCCCGCTCCTGCTCATCGTGGCCTTCGTCAGCGGCCGGAACCGGGCCGCCTACCGGCGCCAGGCGGAACAGTCCGCCGCACTGGTGACGCAGATGGAACAGTTGCGCGCCGAGCAGCGCCGGGCCGCGGTGCTGGACGAGCGGACGCGTATCGCCCGCGAGATCCACGACGTGCTCGCACACTCCCTCGGCGCGCTGGGAATCCAGCTCCAGGCCGTGCGCGCCGTGCTGGCCAAGCACGACGACACCGGCCGCGCGCTGAGCCTGCTGGACCAGGCCCAGCGGATGGCCAAGGATGGCCTGACCGAGACCCGGCGGGCCGTGCACGCGCTGCGCGCCGACACCGCCGGGCTCGATGAGCAACTCACCGCCCTGGTCGATACGCACCGGCTGCGGCATCACGCCACCGTCGGCTTCAGCATCGGCGGGCAGCCACGGCCGCTGCCGCCCGAGGCGACCGTCGCCCTGATCCGCACCGCTCAGGAGGCCCTGGTCAACACGGCCAAGCACGCTCCGCGTCAGCCCGTCGACATCGGTCTCCACTATGGTGAGGACGGAGTCCAAATGATCATCAGCAATCCGCTGCCGCCCCAAGGTCATGACCGCCCGGTCCCCGGAACCGCATTCACCACCGTTAACGGCGGGTACGGCCTGACCGGGATGCGCGAGCGCCTGCTGCTGATCAACGGCTCCCTCACCGCGGGATCCGGCGACGGCCGATGGACGGTTACGGCGCAGGTGCCCCGGTGAGCGGGCCGGCCGAGGCGGCGCTGCGCGTCATCATCGCCGATGACCAGGCCAGTGTCCGTGAGGGCCTGGTCCTGCTGCTCGGCATGCAGCCCGGCATCGAGGTCACCGCGGCTGCCGCTGACGGGCAGCAGGCACTCGATCTCGTGGCCGAGCATCATCCCGATGCGATCCTGCTCGACCTGCACATGCCCGTCATGGACGGAATCGAGGCCACCCAGATGCTGACGACCGAGCATCCCGAGGTCGCCATCGTCGTCCTGACCACCTACGCCGACGACACTTCGGTCCTGTCTGCCCTCCGCGCCGGGGCCCGCAGCTATCTCACCAAGGACGCCGACAGCGCCGACATCGCCCGGGCGCTGCACAGCGCTGTCCGCGGCCTGTCGGTCATGGACCCCGCAGTCCAGGCCACTCTGCTCGCGGCCACCGCCTCCGGCACCGGCAGCACGCTACCCGCGGGTGAAGCCCGTGAGCTGCCTGACGGCCTCACCAACCGGGAGGCTGAGATCCTGGCGCTGATCGCCCGGGGCATGACCAACCCCGAGATCGCCGCGGCCCTCGTCCTGAGCAACCACACCGTCAAGAGCCACATCAACCGGATCTTCGCCAAAACCAGATCCCGGGACAGAGCCGCAGCCACCAAGTGCGCCCAGGCCCACAACCTCCAATAACCGGCCATTGCACCCGGGTCGGCGCCACCATCACTCCGCGGTGAGCCGGCGGCCGGTGGCGGTGATTTCCACCAGTGCGCCGTCGAGCAGGGCCGCACCTACCGTGGTCCGCACCGGTCGTGGCTCAGCGAAGTGCCGCTCGTACACCGCGTTGAAGCGCTCGAAGTCGGCCAGGTCGGCCAGATGGACCAGGCAGGATACGACGTCGGCGGGTGCGGCGCCGGCCGCGGCGAGCAGCGCGTCGACCTTGCTGAGCGCGTCCCTGGCCTGCTCCTCGATGGTGCTGCCCGCGCCAACCTGGCCAGCCAGGAAGACCCACTCACCGACGACCAGGCCAGGCGAGTACGGGCCGCCCGGCGGGGCCGACGGCGATGCGACCGCAACCTTGTCTGTCATAGCTCCTCCGCGATTGTCTGTTTCAGGGCCGTGAGCCCCGCCTCGTTCCGCTGGTAGAACGTCCACTGGCCGATCCGCTTGGCGGTCACCAGCCCGGCGCGGGCCAGCGCCTGAAGGTGCGCGGTGGCGGTCGGCTGGGCGACGCCAAGTTTGTTGGCGATGAACAGCACGCAGACGCCGTCCTCGACCAGGTCGCCGTCACGCTGCGCCGGGAAGTGCGCCGTCGGGTCGCGCAGCCACTCCAGGACCTGCAGCCGTTTCGGGCTGGCCAGCGCGGCTAGCACAGTGGCGTCAAGCATCCAGTTCACCACGGGCGACGACGACCGCGGCCCCAGCGACCTCGACCGCGTCGATCCGGTCACCGGCCCCGGTGGCGCGGGCGTACAGCGTGGACGGGCGGCCAATCTCGGCGCCCTGGCTGATCTCGATCTCTTGGCCGAACGCGATCCGGCCGTGCCGGGCCAGGTGCACGGCCAGTGGTCCGGCGGCCGAGCCGGTGGCCGGATCCTCCGGGACGCCGAGCCCGGGCGCGAAGTTCCGGGCCTTCCACTGGCGGTCGGCGCCGGCCAGGCAAACCGCCCCGATGGCGGGCAGCCTGCCGAGCGCACCCAGATCCGGCTGCACGGCGGCCACCTCCTGCTCACTGGCCAGTGTCACGTAGACGTGCTGCGGGCCGTTGCGGTACGCCTCCACCGGCAGCTCAGCAGACTTCACGCCCAGCGCCGCCAGCAGGTCACCGGCCCGGTCGTATGGCGCCCAGCTCGGGATCGGCTGCCGCATCCGGCCGGAGGCGATCCGCCCGTTTTCCCGGGTGAGGTCGATGCGGATCACGCCTGCGCCGGTTTCCAGCCGGATCGTCTCCCCACCTGCGGCCGCGCTGAGCACGAACGCCGTGCCGAGTACCGGGTGCCCGGCGAACGGGAGTTCGGTGGCCGGGGTGAAGATGCGAACCCGCGCGTCCGAGCCTTCCTCCGCCGGCAGCACGAAGACGGTCTCGGAAAGGTTGAACTCCCGGGCGATCTGCTGCATCCGCCGAGGTGGCAGGCCGCGCGCGTCCGTGACGACCGCTACCGGGTTGCCCTCCAGCGGCGTGCTGGTGAACACGTCGGCCACCACGTATTGGTACATAGCTAACAAGCTATTTTCCTATGCACAGAGGTGTCAACCGGCCGGCGCAATGAACCCGTCAATCAGCGCGATGACCGCGCAAGTCGGCCGCCGGAGCCGCCCCGGCCCCGGGACCTTCGCCTCTGGTCACTGCGGGATGCCTGGCGGGATCATCCTGGGCGGCAGGTGGGGTGGCATCGGGGGACTGGGCCGCGGTAATCGACTTCCAGACCCCGGTTCCCGAGTGCCCTGGCGCTTTAGCGCGGATTTCCGCGCAGCAGGTTCGGCGCAAGGTCAGCTGAACTCGTAGTGGATGGCCGCATTATCCCATCCGGCTCGTGAATTGGTTCATGTCGAAATAGTCCCGCCAGGCGTTGATCTTGCCGCCGCTGACCTCGAAGGTGCCCATGACCGGCAGCTCGAACGACTTGTCGGGGAGCTTGAAGACGTCCACCCGCTCCGTCATCACGACCGGACCATTGGCTGCGATGTTGATGACGCGGAAATCGATGCCCTCGATGCCTGGCGGGCCAGGGCGCAGGACCGAAGCGATCGTGTTTGCGATGTCCTCCCTGCCGGTGACCGGCGCCAGCGGGATGTTGTGGTAAACGGCGTCCTCGGTGAAGAATGCGGCCAGCTCGACTGCTCCCATATTGTCGGACCACGCGGCGCAAAACCTGCGCACCACCTCGATCGGGCTTTCCATCTGGCTCCTCCGTGCAGCTCAAGGCGGGAAGTAACACGATCACGTTCGGCAACCCGTCGTACTACGCGCCGAACATCGACAAGATCACGGTAGCTCCGGCGGTGCTGCCGTAGCCGCGGCTGGGTCGGCGGACTGCTGCCGGGTCCGCCGGCCCAGCCACCAGAACAGCGCGCCGATCACGATGAACGCCAGCACCGGGATGAGCTCGGTCCACAGGTAGGTGTACCGCTGGGCGTACGTCCAGCTCTCCGGGGCGAAGTCGGCGCCGAACCAGGTGCTGCCCAGCCCAGGCGCGATGAGCTGCACGGTGGCGATCGCGACCAGGATCATCAGCAGGATGGTCAGCGGCCGGTACCACGGCATCCGGAACGGCCGCGACGTCTCCGGGTGGCTGCGGCGCAGCTTCCACAGCGCCGGGTAGATGAGCAGGTAGCTGATCAGCGTGGTGGAGATGGTGACGCCGAGCACGGCGTTGAAGTACTTGGCGGCGTCACCGCTGGTGATCTGGTGCGCCAGCACCACCACGAGGGTGGCCACGATGCCGCTGAACACATTGACCCGGACCGGCGTTCCGTAGCGGGCGTTGATGACGCCGAGGGAGCGCGGGCCCGCACCGTCGTAGCAGGACACGGCCAGGGCGCGGTCTGAGCCCATGATCCAGGTCGCGCCGGAGGTCAGCAGGCAGAGGATGAATAGGATCGCGCACGCGTCGCCGAGGATCAGGCCGGCCCCGGTGAGGGTGGCCGTGCCGGTGGCGCTGACGTGCCCGCCGTACACGGTGAACACGTCCTGGATGGCGCTGATGAACCCGCTGAAGTTGGTGACAGCGCTGGCCGGCAGCACGACCAGGATGCCCAGCACGGGCAGCGCGTAGAGCGCCACGCTGACGATCGCCGAGCGGGCGATGCCGAACGGCACATCGCGCTGCGGGTTGATCATCTCCTCGCCCGCGCTGTTCGGCAGCTCGAAGCCGACGAAGTTGAACAGCAGCACGCCGACCAGCAGCACGAAGCCGCCCTGTGACGGCTTGTACCCGCTGGCGCCCAGGCCCTGGGCGCCGTGCTGGATGGCGAAGATGATGACCGAGATGGTGAACAGACCGAGCAGGATGAACCGGGCGAACGCACCCGCGGTGGGCAGCCACTTGCCGACGCGGAACGACGTGATGGCCGCGATGATGGACAGCCAGACGAAGGCCAGCGCGATGATGAACCACACGGCCGTGGACAGGCTGGCGCCGTGATTGAAGAACACCTGGACCGCGCCGATGCAGGTAATGGTCAGCGAGCCGCCGATCCAGACCGGGTTGGTGATCCAGTACAGGAAGTTGTTCACCGCCCCGGGCAGCCGGCCGAACGCCAGCCGGGTCCAGTAGTACGGCCCGCCTTCCTGCGGGAAGGCCGTGCCCAGCTCGGCGAACAGCAGCGCCTGCGGGACGAAGAACACCACCGCGAAGATCATCATCCAGGTGAAGGCCTGGCCGCCGCCCTGGGCCACGGTGGCGATGGTGTCCACCCCGACGATCGTGCAGACCAGGAAGAAGAAGATGTCGAACCGGCCGAAGTGCCGCTGCAGTTTCCGCCGCTCGACGGTGGCGGCAACGGTCATCGGTTCCAGGGTGTCGGTCATGATTCATGACAGCGCACGAGTGATCCGCGATCAAGACCTATCGGCCGGGAAGCGAGCGGGGCAGCCCGAACCAGGGGAGCACGCTGTTGTCGAAGCGGGTCATGGCGCAGATCCGGTCGCCGGTGAGGGTGAGCACGTACAGGCCGGTCCCGTGCCGGAAGCCGGTCGAGGCGCGCAGGTAGGCCCCGAACGCTGGCTGGCCGTTGGCCCGCGTCGGCACGAGGTCGAACCTGCGGCCCGCGTCGAACAAGCTGGCGCAGAACCGGGCCACCACATCCCGGCCCTGGTATTCGAAGGGCATCGGTGGCATCGAGATGAAGGCGTCGTCCGTCAGCAGGGCCACCAGCGCGCCGAGATCGGCCGACTCCCACGCGCGGGCGAACCCCGACACGATCGCATCCTCAGCCGGTGAGCCGGCGGCAGGTGGCCGTTCCCGGTCGGCGGCCAGCCGACGGCGCTCCAGGCTGGCGCGCGCCCGTTTGAGAGCGCTGTTGACCGATTCGACCGTCGAGTCGAGCATGTCGGCCACTTCGCTGGCGTGGAATCCGAGGACGTCCCGCAAGATGAGGACGGCCAGCTGGCGAGGCGGCAGGACCTGAAGGGCGGTCACGAAGGCCAGCGAAATGGATTCGCTCTGCTCGTAGCGGGCCTCCGGGCCGAGCGGCACGCCAATCGCACCCTCGAGCAGGGTGTCGGGATAGGGCTCGAGCCACACAACCTCGCCGACGCGGGTCGGCTCGGGCGGTTCAACCTTGCCCACATCCCACTCCCTGGCGGGTCGCCGGCTGGCCGAGCGACGCGCGTTGAGGCACCGGTTGGTGGCGATCCGGTAGAGCCAGGTGCGCAGCGAGGCGCGTTCCTCGATGAACCCGCCGAGGCCCTGCCAGGCGGCCAGCAGGGTGTCCTGGACGGTGTCCTCGGCGTCCTGGACCGACCCGAGCATCCGGTAGCAGTGCACCTGCAGCTCCCGGCGGTGCGGCTCGGTCAGTTCCCGGAACGCATCGCCGTCCCCGGCCCGCGCCTTCGAGATCAGGTCGGATCTCACCGGCCTCACCCGGATCACCTGCTTCCCGCGCCTGGACTGTTTCCACCCTGTATGTACACCGCCGGACGGGCGAACTGGGCGGCTAGCCCGCGACCAGTTTCCCGGCGCCGCGGTGTATGCCTCATCGACGACTGAAAACGACTTCGGAGGTTGATGATGGGACCGGCCGTTCTCGATCCGCGCCGCTGGTGGGCGCTCGCGCTGCTGTGCGGCGCGTTCTTCATGGTGCTCCTCGACGGCACGATCACGATCGTGGCGCTGCCCTCGATCGGGGCCGACCTCCGCTTCTCGGAACAAGGCCTGCCCTGGGTGCTCAGCGCCTACGCCCTCACCTTCGGCGGCCTGTTGCTGCTCGGCGGCCGGGCGGCCGACCTGCTTGGACGGCGGCGCGTGTTCATGGCCGGTGTCCTGTTCTTCACGGCCGCGTCGCTCATCTGTGGGTTCGCCTGGTCACCGGCGGCGCTCCTGGCCGCCCGCGTGGTCCAAGGCGCCGGCGCAGCGATCATGACCCCGACTGCCCTCTCAATCATCTCCACGACCTTCTCCGAAGGCTCGGAGCGGAACAAGGCACTCGGGATCTGGGGCGCGCTTGGCGGTCTCGGCGCCACTACGGCGTGGCTGATAGGCGGCCCGCTCGTCGATGGACCCGGCTGGCGATGGATCTTCTTCATCAACGTCCCCGTCGGCCTGGCCGCGCTCGTGCTGTCGCGCGTGTTCCTGCGCGAGAGCCGGGCCGCGCTAACGCGGCGGAGCTACGACCCCGCCGGGGCGCTCACCATCACGGGTGCGCTGGTCCTGCTCGTCTACGCGGTCGTCGGGGCGCCGCACGCCGGCTGGGGCAACCTACGGACGATCCTCCCGCTCGTCGGCTCGGCCCTGCTCATTGCCGCCTTCGCGCTGATCGAGTCGCGCCACCACGCGCCGCTGGTGCCGCTCCGCATCTTCGGCTCGCGAACGCTGGCCGCCGCGGACGCTCTGACGGTCCTGATCGGCACCGTGGCGGTCGGCATGCCGTTCGTGCTCACCCTCTACGCCCAGCAGGTGCTCGGCTACTCGGCCATCAAGTTCGGCGTCAGCTCGGTCGTGCTCGCGCTCGGCGCCACGGCCGGCGCGATCGCCGGCCAGGCCGCGGTCCTCAAGGCCGGCTTCCGCTCGGTCGCCGCGACCGGCCTGGCGCTCATGGGCGCGGGATCGCTCCTGCTCACGCAGGTTGCCGTGGGCAGCAGCTACTTCCCAGACATCTTCTTCGGGCTGCTCCTGTGCGGTCTCGGGATCGGCCTCGCGTTCGTGACCGCGACGGTCGCGGCGCTCGCGGGTGTAGCCGAGCACGAGTCCGGGCTCGCCTAGGGCCTAAGCAACACCGCGCTGCAGATCGGCACGGCGCTCGGCGTCGCCATCGTCACTACCGTCGCCGTCTCCCGCTCGCAGGACTACCTGGCCGGGCACAAAGGCGCTGACCCGCTCGTCGCGCTGACCGCGGGCTACCAGTCCGCGTTCCTGGCTTGCGCCGTGCTGGCCGCGATCGGCCTCGTGCTGGCGCTCCTGCTCCCCGGCCGGCCGCGGAACGCGGCGCACGAGTCGCCGGCGCCGGTCCCGGCGGCCAGTGCCAGGGACTGACAACACCAACTAGAAGGAGAACCACAATGGGAAAGATCGTCGTGAGCGAGAACGTCACGCTCGACGGAGTCATTCAGGACCCGGCTGGAGACGAAGGCTTCAGGTTCGGCGGCTGGGTCGGCCTGATCAAGGACAGCCCACAGCTCGGCAAGCTCGCGCTCGACGAGGCGCTGGGCGCCGAGGCCTGGCTGCTGGGCCGGCGGAGCTACGAATGGTTCGCTGCGCGGTGGCCATCCCGGACTGGCGAGCTGGCGAGCAGGCTGAACAGCCTGCCCAAGTACGTCGTGTCCTCGACCCTCCAAGAGCCCACGTGGAACAACTCGACGGTGCTCAACGGCGACCTGCTTGGCGAGGTCGCGAAGCTGAAGGAAGAGCTCACCGGGGAGATCATCGTCCCCGGCAGCTTCCAGCTGGTACGCGCGCTGCTGGAGCAGGACCTGGTCAACGAGCTACGGCTGAAGATCTTCCCGGTCGTGCTCGGCGTCGGCCAGCGCCTCTACGGCGAGACCAGCGACAAGAAGCCCATGCGCCTCCTCGACAGCCAGACACTCGAGGGTGGCATCGCCTACCTCACCTACCAGCCCGTCATCGGCCCGGGCAGGTAGGTCAACTTGCAAGGGATAACTTATAAGGCTAGCCTTATTGAGTGATGGAACAGCTGGCGCCCAACACCGCATCCATCATGAGAAGCGTGCCGGCCAGCCAGCGCGGCGCCGCGTCCGGCATGCGGTCCACGTTCCAGAACTCCGGCACCGCGCTGTCCATCGGCGCGTTCTTCTCGCTGATGATCGCCGGGCTGGCCAGCAGCCTGCCGAAGACTCTGGCCAGCGGTCTGACCAGGCACGGCGTGCCACAGGCGGCGGCCCAGCACATCGCCACCCTGCCGCCGGTGGCGTCCCTGTTCGCGGCGGTTCTCGGGGTGAACCCGATCCGGCACCTGCTGGCCGCCAACGGCGTGCTGGCTTCGCTGCCGGCCAGAGCGCAGCGCGTACTGACCGGCCGGGAGTTCTTCCCGCACCTGATCGCGGCGCCCTTTGACCACGGCCTGTCGGTGGTGTTCGCCGGAGGCGCGCTGCTGGCCATCCTGGCCGGCGCCGCGTCACTGTTGCGCGGCCAGCCGATCAGGGCAGATCGGCCAGCAGGCCGCGCAGGTCGCCCGCCGTCCGTGCAGTCAGCGCGGCGGTAAGGCGCTCATCCAGCTCCGCGTGGGTGAGCCGGCCCACGGCGAAGTGCTCGCGGAGCCGGGCCGCGGCCAGTTCCCGGTCGGCGTCCGAAACCCAGCCGATGAGACTGTCGGCGGTGTCCAGCCACCGGATCACCGAGTCCAGCCGGAGCAGCTCGGCGTAGCTGGCCAGGGCCGGGCCCAGATTCTGCTCGGCCCCGCCCCGCTTGCTCCGGGCGCACCGCTGCATCGACTGCATCAGGGACCGGCGGTGCGCCTGGATTACCTCATGCACGTCGGTGCCGGGCACCTGTCCGGCCAGCAAGATCTTCAGGACCAGCTCATCCCCAGGCGCGGCCGGATTCGGGGTAGTGCGCAGCCATCCGGCCAGCTCCCGCTGCCCGCCTGCGGTGATCCGGAACTCCTGCCGCGGATCGTCCGCCCCGGCTGGGCCGTCGGCTTGCACCAGCCCGGCCCGCTCCAGCCGGTCCAGCGCCGGATACACCTGGACGGTGTCCAGCGGATGCATGCCGCGGGCACGGGTCTCGAGCTCCTCGCGGAGCCGGGGACCCGACCGCGGTCCGCCAGCCAGCAGCGCGAGCAGGGCAAAATGAATGTTCATGACACCACACCCAGGCCGTATGCCGCGGAATATACCGGGTATACATGCGCCGGACAAGCAGCCGGGGGTTAGCGGGCGGGCCGTGGGCTGGTGCGGGGCATGTCGTCGGTAGCGGAGATCCGGGCTCAGGCGGAGGAAGTGGCGGCCGGCTGGTCGGCGCCGGGCGCGCCGGAGTCCTGGCAGCTGACCGCCGCGCTGTTCCGGGCCATCGCGAGCCACGACGGCCTGCTCGGACGGCTGGCCGCGCTGCCCGCCGACCGGCTGCCCGCCCTGCTGGCCAGCGCGGCCATCTCGTTCCTGGTCCGCCGGGACGGGCCGGAGCCGCTGGCCCGGTACTTCCCAGAACCGGGCGCCGCGCAGCCGCCGTTCGACAATGGCTTCTACCCTGCCGCGCGCGGCTTCGTCGCGGCCCGGCTGGACGACATCCTGACTGAATGCCAGGGCCGCCGGTATCAGATGAACGAGGTGGCCCGGTGTACCCAGATCGCCCTGGGTATCGCTGCGACCAGGCCAGGGCCGGACCCGATCGCGGTGGCCGACCTGGGTACCGGTGCCGGGCTCGGCCTGCCGCTGGACCGGTACCGCTACCGGGTCGGCCAGCTGGCCACCGGGCCGGCGGACGCGGCGCTGAGCCTGGACTGCACGGTGCGCGGGCCGCACCAGCCGCCGCCGGCCGACCTGCCGCCCATCGCGGAACGGGCCGGCGTCGATCTGCATCCCATCGACCTACGGGATCCAGCTGCCCGGTCCTGGCTGCGGGCGTGCGCCCCGCCGGAGGCGTCCGCGCTGGCCCGGCTCAGCGCGGCCATCGAGGTGACTCAGCAGCATCCGGCGCCGCTGGTCGCGGGCGACGTGGTCGATGCGCTGCCTGGTGTGCTGGACCGCTTCCCGCCGGACCGCCCGCTGGTCGTGGTGGACGCCTACCTGGCGGTTTTCCTGCCCGCCGAGCGGCGCGCCAGGCTAGCCGCCCTGCTGGCCGAGGCGGGCCGGGCCCGCCCGGTCACCTGGCTGTCCCTGGATCCGCTGCTGCCGCTGGGCCCGGCCGGGCGGGACAGCGTGCAGGGTCTCCCGCTGCCCGGCTGGCTGGTCCGCGACTACCAGCGCAGCGGCGTGTTCGCCGTGCTCGGCGCGCGCACCTTCCATGGCCACGCCGACCAGGGCCGATTGCTGGCCCGCGCGCACCCGTCCGGTCAGTGGGTGGAATGGCTCGAGCCCCGCTGACGGTTCAGCCGGATCCGCCGATCGCGATCAGCACGACCGACGCGGCGGCCAGGGCCAGCCCGGCCAGCCGGATTTTGGTCAGCCGCTCACCGATCAGCACCCGGGCCAGCAGGATGGTCGACCCCGGGTACAGCGAGGTGATGACGGCGGTGACCGCGAGCAGGCCCAGGTGCGTCGCGACGAAGTAGCAGGCGGTGCCGGCCGCGCCAGTGACGCCGGCCAGGATGGCCAGCCGGCCGGCCTGCCGGGATGGCGGTTTGAGCTGGCGGGTCACCGCACCCACCAGGCACAGCGCGGCCAGCCCAACCAGCTGCGCGATGACCGGCGGCCACAGGTCATGCCCGGTGCCGGCCCGGTTGAGGCCGATGAACAGCACGGCGAAGCCGGCCCCGGCGACCAGGCCGTACGCCGCCCCCGCGGCCTGCTGGCCCGGTTCCCCGTCACCGGGCTCGCCGCCCGGGCCAGCTGACACGGCGACGATGGCCGGCAGAGCCAGCCCGATCCCGGCCAGGGCCAGGCCGCTGGGGCGCTCGCCGAACAGCAGCCCGGCCAGTACCGAGAACCCGGCCGACGCCACCGCGCTGAGCGGCCCGGCGACGCTGAACGCGGCATGCCGGTAGCCCAGGTACAGCGCCATCGCGCCGATGACGCCGCCCAGCCCGGCGGCCGCGGACCAGGCCACTGAGCCCGGCGACGGAGACTGCGAGCTGACCCACGGGGCGACCAGCAGTAGGGCCAGCACGCTGGCCGCCTCGGCCACGATGGTCACCCGGATGACGCTGGCCGCCCGCGTCGCCAGGCCAGCCGCATAGTCAGAAGCGCCGTACCCGAGAGCCGATGCCAGCGCCCACAGAATGGCTAGCACCGTTGCGAGTATGTCACCGGGCCTGCTAGGGGATGAGCGGGGCGTGCACAGTCGGTCAGCGCAACCAGTTCGCCGCGCCGGCGTTCAGGATGATGCGGTCTTTGCCTGGTCGGCGTTCTCCCGGACGAGCCGGGCGATGTCCGGCCACAGCGGCGCGGGCAGATCGTGGCCGACGCCGGGCAGGATGACCAGGCGGGCGCTGTCGATGGCCTTGGCCGTGGCGCGGGCCGCGCTGACCCGCAGGATGGGATCGCGGTCGCCGTGCAGCACCAGCACTGGCTTGTGCAGCTCGCGCAGTTTCGGGCCGTGCCACGGCGCGCCGACCTGCCGGCTCTGCGCCTTGGTGTCCCGCGGGCCGCTGTCCACCTCGCGCTCGATCCACTCCCGCGCGGCCGTCTCGTCGAACGGGTAATCGGGCGACGCGGTCTCCCGGGCCAGCGTGAGCGAGAGCTGGATGTCGCCGTCCCGCCCCTCGGGGAACTTCATCCGGCTGAGCTTGGCCAGCAGGCCGAAGTGCACATACCGGCCGCCGCCGATGCCGGACACGTCGCTGGGCATGGCCATGGCCGACACCACGCTGAGCACCCGGTCCGGGTGGCGCAGCGCGATCCGCTGCGCGATTATCCCGCCGAGCGAGCCGCCGAAGATGTGCGCCCGCTCCCAGCCGAGCGCGTCCAGCACGGCCACGGCGTCGTCGGTCATGTCCTCGGCCGTGTAGGCGCCCCGCTTGCGGGCCAGCGCGGCGAACGGGTTACTGGCCCCGGTGTCCGGCATCCGGCTGGATTGCCCGGCGTCCCGCTGGTCGTACCGGGCCACCGCGAAGCCCTGGTCAGCGAACGCCTGGGCCAGCCCGGCCGGCCACCAGAACCGGGACACGGCCAGTCCCATGACCAGCAGCAGCGGGTCACCGCTTGAGCCGGCCATCGTGTCGTAAGCGATCCGCACCGGGCCGTTGTGCGTGAACTGCGTCGGCGTCCACGGGCCGGCTACGGAACTGCGATCATTGTTCGCCATATCGTCAGGCTATGTCACTGAGTACAGTGTTCGCAATGATGGCGAAGCTGGCGAGCATCTGGACCCGCCCGGAGCGCGCGGCGCGTGGGCCGGCCCCCGAGTACAGCCGGGCCGAGATCGCGGCGGCCGCGGTCGCGCTGGCCGACAGCAGCGGCCTGGCCGCGGTGACCATGCGCTCGGCCGCGGCGGCCATCGGCACCGCGCCCGCCTCGCTGTACCGGTACGTGGCCAGCCGGGATGAGCTGGTCGAGCTGATGGCCGACCAGGTGTACGGGGAGTACCGCTACGCCGAGCCGGAGCCGGGCCGCCCGGTGGCCAATCTGCTCCGGCTCGCGCACCAGGGCCGCACCATCTACCACCGGCATCCGTGGCTGCTCGACGTCCCGGCCACCGGGAGCCTGCCCGGGCCGAACGCGGTGGCCTTCATCGAGCACACGCTGGCCGCGCTGGCCGGGACCGGCCTGTCCGGGCCGGAGCGGCTGGAGACCATCGGCCTGTTCTCCGGCGCGGTCCGGCTGTTCGCGGAGACCGAGATCAGCCAGCTGCGGGCCGGCCGGGACACCGCCCAGTGGCAGGGCTCGCTGGCCGGTTATCTGCTGCAGATCGCGGCCGACGGGCAGCACCCGCAGCTGGCCGCCGCGCTGGCCGATCAGCCCGCCGGTGACCCGGCCGGTGCGGAGCCGCTGTTCGACCGCGCGCTGACCCGGATCCTGACCGGCCTGCTGCCCCGCTGACTACCCGATACCGCACAGCCGGAGCAGCCAGCCCAGCGTTCCGCTGCCCGGCGCCGACCCGGTATGCATCATGACCGGCTGGCCGAGCACGGCGACCCAGACGCCCTGCGGGTCGGCCGTCACCGCGTACGGCCGCTCGCCGACCCGCACCGTGGCCGTCAGCACATCCCGGCCCGCGTCGATGCGGCTCAGCGTGCCAGCGGCGGTGCTGGCCACCCAGACCGAGCCGCCCACGGCGGCCAGGCCGGTGGGCTGCCCGCCGACCGGCACGGTGCGCACCCGGCCGCCCGGCCCGATGACCAGCACGCTGTCCGTCCCGCCGGTCGCCCACAGCCGGTCGCCGGTCGCGGCGAGGTGCGTCGGCGCCACCGGGACGGTCACCACCGCGTCGACCCGGTTGCGCGTCGTGCTGATCCGCGAGACGCTGCGCGCGTCCGGGTCGGTCACCCACACGCCACCGTCACCCCCGGCCATCGCCCCGGCGGTGCGGCCGACGGTCACCGTCGCGTCGAGCCGCCCGGTGGCGGCCGCGTACCGGTAGACCGTGCCGTGCGCCGTGTCGTCCACCCAGACCGCACCGGCCGCGGTGATCACGTCGCCGATCAGGCCGCCGCGCGGCAGCGTGGCGAACGGTTGGGTCACCGTGCGGCCGGACAGGCCCGGCACCACCCGGTACAGGCTGGCCCCGACGGCCACCCAGACCGCGTCCGGCCCGACGGCCAGGTCACCCGGGTTGATGACCAGGCGGGACGGCAGCGCGATGGTGCCGTCGATCCGGTTGGTCACCGGGTTCACCGCGTACAGCACATGGTTCTGCCCGGCGCTGCCACCGGTCACCCAGACGCTGCCCATCGCGTCGGCCAGGCCGTTGACCTCGGGCAGGCTGGGACCGGTCAGCACCCGGTTCGTGCCGGGCAGGACGCGCACCAGCCCGGCGCCGGCCACCCCGGCGCGGCTCGCCGCGCGCCCGCTGGGCAGCCCGACCACCAGGACGATCACGCAGCCGGCCACCCCGATGGCTAGCACGGCCAGCAGCGCCCAGGGGAGCCGCCTGGGCCGACTGGGCCGGCCCGGGTCATCCGCGATGCTGGCCGGCCGCTCGGCGAGCCGCGGCACGCTAGCTGACCTGCACCCAGCTGGCCACCGAGGGCACCCCGGTGGAGTTGACCAGGAACAGCATGTACCAGCCGGGCGGGGCGTGGTTGCTGTCCGGCGGCGCGGTTGCGCTGAGTGAGCCGCTGCCCGCCGAGAAGGTGCAGTCCACGTAACGCTGGTCGAAGTTGTTGGAGTGGGTGACCGAGCCCGCCTTGACCAGCGCCACCCGGGAGATGCTGGCCGCGTTCGGGGTGGAGATGGTGAACGCCTGGCCGTAGCCCAGTGTGCCCGGGGCGCTGGAGATGGTCGGCCGGGCGCCCTTGAACAGATAGGGCGGGGAGAAGATCTCGCCGGTCTGCGCCAGAGTGCCGTGGCTCTCCCCGGCGGACAGCACGCGACCGTCAGGGAGCAGTACGGCCGTGGAATGGTAGATCCGCGGCGCGGTTTGCGCCGCCATCTCAGTCCAGACGCCGGTGGCCGGGTCGTAGATCTCGGCGGTGAAGATCGGGCTGCCGTAGGAGCCCGACTGGCCGCCGCCGACGACCAGGACGGTGCCGTCGGCCAGCAGCACAGTGTTGGCCCACAGCCGGGCGAAGTTCATCGAGCCGGTGGGCGCCCAGGCCAGCGTGCCCGCGGACGTGTCGAGGATCTCGCACGTCGCGGTCGGGCCCGCCGCCGTCGAGCCGCCGATCTCCATGATCTTGGTGAGCCCGGGCAGCAGCACGGACGTGTCGCTGACGCCCCGCCCGGCGGAATGCAGCGCCGGGCCCTTGGTCCAGGTCGCGGTGGCCGGGTTGAGGAACCACGTGGTCGCGAGGTTCGTCCAGGCGAGCAGTCCCTTGGTGGTGAGCTTCATCCGCGGATAGGTGGCCATCGCCTTGCTGGCCGTGCTGGGCAGCGTGCTGAGGGTATTCGCGGCCGGATTGTAGTGATCTACGGTGGTCGCGTTGGCCCCGCTGTTCAGCGTGCCCGCGCAAGCGATCACCGTGCCGTCGCCGAGCAGCATCGTGGTCGGGTACCAGCGTGCCTCCGACATGAGCGGGCCCTCGGTCCAGGCGTTGGACGCCGGGTCGAAGACCGTCGTGTTGATCACGCCCTGGGTGTCGTTGATGGCCCCCTGGTAGATGTGCCCGCCAGCGATAAACACGCGGCCATCCGACATGACGGTGGTGCCGGAGCAGAAGATGTCCCGCTGATAGGTAAGCGCGATATTGGTGATCTTGCCGGACACCGGGTTCCAGAGCACGGCGTCGCTGCCGACCGTCTTGTTCGGCCAGGAGAACAGCAGCACGTTCCCGGTGTGCAGCACGACCGCGTGGATGGAGACCAGACTCAGGCTGAATGGCGCGGTCCACGATCCGGTGGCCGCCGGATCGGCTGCGGCCCGGGCCCGCGGTGCGGTGGCACTGGTACGCGCCACCGGCGCGCCGAACAGGGACCGCGTCGAGGAACCGCCGAGCAGGGCCGCGGCCGCACCCCCGGCGACCAGGAACTGGCGGCGGCCCAGGTGCCCGGGAGTTGGCCCGGTCACCGGTTGCTTGTCGCGCGCTGGGATGCCCGGTACCCGCATCTCGACCCCCCGTGAATTACCCACCCTAAACGGGCAAAACTGGCGAGCCGTAATTTGCGGGCAGCTCGAAAAAGGGGCCTCAGTCGCAGTCGCCGTGCAGCGAACACGGACTGCGGCCGGCCTCCCCACCTGTCTTGCCGGCGCTCTACTGGACGCAGGTCGGACGTTACTACCACGTAGCTTTACCTGGCAAGAGAATCCTGATAACGGATGTGTATAAGCTTGGCGCCCATTGTGCGCATTGATTAGTCCACTCAGCGCCGTCCAGCGTACGCCATTTATTTAGCCGACCCGCACCCAGTGGGCCACTGAAGGCACTCCGGCGGCATTGACCAGGAACACCATGTACCAGCCCGGCGGGGCGTGGTTGCTGTTCGGCGGCGAGGTCGCGTGGAGCTTGCCGCCGCCGGCCGAGAACGCGCAGTCCACGTAGCGCTGGTCGAAGTTGTCCGAGTGGGTCACCGCAGCCGCCTTGACCAGCGCCACCCGCCTGATGCTGGCCGCGTTCGGGGTGCCGACGGTGAATGCCTGGCCATAACCCAGGGTGGCCGGCGCACTGGAGATCTTCGGGCGGGCACCCTTGAACAGGTACGGCGGCGAGAAGATCTCGCCGGTCTGGGCCAGGCGGCCGTGGCTCTCCCCCGCGGACAGCACCCGGCCGTCTGGCAGCAGCACCGCGGTGGAGTGGTACATCCGCGGCGCAGTCTGCGCCGCCATCATGGTCCAGGTCCCCGAAGCTGGGTGGTACATCTCGGCACTGAAGACCGGGTCGCCGAACGAGCCCAGTCGGCCGCCGCCGACCACCAGTACCGTGCCGTCGGCGAGCAGCACGGTATTGGCCCACAGCCGCGGATGATGCATCGAGCCGGTGGCCTTCCAGGCCATCGGGGTGGCCGACAGGTCGAGGATCTCGCAGCTAGCCGTGGGACCGGACGCGGTCGATCCGCCGATTTCCATGATCCGGGTGAGCCCGGGCAGCAGTACGGACGTGTCGGTCAGGCCACGCCCGCCGGAGTGCAGCTTCGGCCCCGCGCTCCAGGTCGAGGTGGCTGGGTGGAAGAAGTTGGTGGTGGCCAGGTTGGTCCAGGCGAGCAGGCCGCTGGTGGTCAGCTTCATCCGCGGATACGTGAGCATCGCCCGGTTGGCCGAGGCGGGCGCGGTGTGCATCGAGTTGCCGGCCGGGTCGTAGTGATTCACCTTGATGGCGTTGACCTTCAGCGTCGTCGTCCCCCCGAAGATCATGACCGAGCCGTCGCCGAGCTGCGCGGTCGTCGGGTACCAGCGCGGCTGCGCCATCAGCGGGCCCTCGGTCCAGGAGTTGGCCGCCGGGTCGAAGATGGTCGTATTAACCACGCCATTCCCGAAGACCCCCTGGTACAAGTGACCGCCCGCGACGAACACCCGGCCGTCCGGCAGCACGCTCGTGCCGGAGCAGAAGATGTCGCGCTGGTAGCTGAGGGCGACGTTGGTGATCTTGCCGGAGGCCGGGTCCCACAGCACGGCGTCGCTGCCGACCGTCTTGTTCGGCCAGGAGAACAGCAGCACCCTTCCGGTGTGCAGCACGACCGCGTGGATGGAGACCAGAGTCAGGTTGAATGGCTTGGTCCACGATCCGGTTACCGCCGGATTGGCTGCCGCCGGACGGCCCCGGACCGACGAACCGCCGAACAGGGCCGCGGCGGCGCCCCCGGCGATCAGGAACTGGCGGCGGCCCAGATGTCCGGGAACGGGCTCAGCCGCCGTTTGCTTGCCGTGTGCTCGGATGCCCGGTACCCGCATCTCGACCCCCCGTGAATTACCCGCGCAGCGGGGCAAAACGGGCAGAACCGTATTTGCGGGCAGCTCTACTTGACGCAGAACGGGACGGTACCTGACGTTGCGTGCTTTGGCAATTGATTACGTCGGTCAGCATCGTCCGGCGTACGCCATTTAGTTTATCGGTCAGTCGGCCGGAATGGGCAGCTGGTCGATTTCGGCCAGGATGGCGCGGCGGGTGGCTTCCGGGCAGAACGCGGCCCGCGCTCCGGTCCGGGCCAGCTCAGCCAGGTCGGCCGCGGTCAGCCCGAACGCCTGGTGGCAGCGCAGGTACTCGTCGTTCAGGCTGGTGTGAAACATGCCGGGGTCATCGGTGGCCAGCGTGACCGGCACCCCCGCGGCGAGCAGCGTGGGCAGTGGGTGCTCAGCCAGCGACGGCACCGCGCCGGTGCGCACGTTCGAGGTCGGGCAGACCTCCAGCGTGATGCCGTGGCCGGCTAGGTGGGCCAGCAGGGCCGGATCGGCGGCCGCGCCGATGCCGTGCCCGATCCGCTCCGCGCCGAGTTCGCGCAGCGCCGCCCACACCTCGGCCGGGCCCACGGTCTCCCCGGCGTGCGGGTCGCTGTGCAGCCCGGCATCGCGGGCCACCCGGAAGGCCTGGGCGAAGTCGGCCCGGTGTACCCCGGCCTCCGGCCCGGCGAGCCCGATGCCGACCGTGCCCTCGGGCCGGTAGCGCACCGCGAAGTCGGCCGTCTCTGCCGCGCCTGGCGGGCCGAGCGCGGCATCGGCGTCGAAGATCCAGCCCAGCTCGACCTGGTGCCGGTCGCGGGCCAGCGTCCGCCCGTCGGTCAGCGCCTGGGCCAGTTCGTCGAAGCCGATGCCGGCCATCCGGTTGCGCACTGCGGTGACCTGCACCTCGGCGTAGCGCACCTGGTTCGCGGCCAGTTGGGCGGCCAGCCCGTCGAGCAGGGTGAGCACGTCGGCGCCGGTCCGGACCAGCAGGTTGACCTGGGCGTACACGTCCAGGAAGTGCGGGAAAGAGGTGAACGCGTAGAACTGGCGCAGCGCGGCCGGCTCCGTGGGCACCCCGCCGTCCGGGTGCCGCCGGGCTAGCGTCAGCACGGTCTCCGGCGCGGCCGACCCCACCAGGTGCAGGTGCAGCTCGACTTTGGGCAGGGTGGCGGCGAACTGGGTCATATCCGACTGGGTAATGGGCACTGTGCCAGGATGACGTCACCCGCCATCGGCACGGAAAGGGCCCCCGTCATGAGTCGCGTGGTCGTCATCGGCGCTACCGGGCACATCGGCACGTACCTGGTGCCGCGGCTGGTCCGCGGCGGCCACGAGGTGGTCGCGATGAGCCGCGGCACCCGCGAGCCGTACCACCCGAGCCCGCAGTGGGACGAGGTCAGCCGGGTCACCGTGGACCGCGACGCGGAGGACGCGGCGGGCGAGTTCGGCGCCCGGGTCGCGGCGCTGCGCCCGGACGTGGTCATCGACCTGGTCTGCTTCACTGTTGCCTCGGCCCAGCAGCTGGTCGACGCACTGCGCCCGGCCCGGCCACTGCTGCTGCACTGCGGCACGATCTGGGTGCACGGCCCGGCGCTGCGGGTGCCGGTGACCGAGGACGAGCCGCGCACTGGCTACGGCGAGTACGGCGCGGCCAAGGCGGAGATCGAGGCGCTGCTGCACCGGGAGACCCGGTCCGGCGGGGTGCCCGCCGTGGTGCTGCACCCCGGGCACATCAGCGGCCCGGGCTGGCCGGTCATCACCCCGGCCGGGAACCTGGACTCGGACGTGTGGACCTGCCTGGCCACCGGCAAGCCGCTGGCGCTGCCCGACCACGGCCTGGGCGTGCTGCACCACGTGCACGCCGACGACGTGGCCCAGGCGTTCGAGCGGGCGCTGACCCGGCCTGCCGCCATCGGGGCCAGTTTCCACGTGGTGGCCGAGCAGGCCATGACGCTGCGTGGGCTGGCCGAGGGGGTGGCCCAGTGGTTCGGCCGGGAGCCGGTGCTGGACTTCGTGGACTGGCCGGAGTTCGAGCAGCGGGCCGGCGCTGAGCACGCCGCGACCACCCGGGAGCACACGTTCCGCAGCATCACCGCGAGCATCGCGCGGGCCCGGGAGGCGCTCGGCTACGCGCCCCGGTACAGCACGCTCCAGGCCCTGCGCGAAGCCCTGGCCTGGCTGGTCGCGCACGATCAGGCCGACGTCGGCGGCGCGCCGTTCGGTACTTAGGGCTACAACACGTCCATCGCGAGAGTGCCTACCGCCTCCGCGGCCAGTCCGCGGCCGACCGTACCGAGCGGGGTGCCGACGGTCTTCCGGCTGATGTCATTGCAGGACCTCATCGGCACGGTCCAGGATTGGTTCACGGCTGTCCTCCTATTACAAGCCCGCGAGCTGCTAGTTCCAGCGTCGACGTCCTCATTTCGCGTGCTCCTCGATTGGCTGGTTCATGATGGGCCGGTCTTGGCGGCCGGCACCAGCTGGCCGGTTCCGCCGGCCCTGGCGGCTTTGGCACGCCACAGGATCCTCACGAGGCCAGCGTGCCGGTCCAGACGGCCGCCACCATCTCCCCGTCGGCGACCAGCCCGTCGATCGTGTAGCCGATCACCGCGCCGGCCAGCTTGACCGCGTTCTGGTAGTCGTCCCGCGCTCCGCCGGGACCGCGCCAGGGCGGCGTGTGGCCATAGTCGAGATAGTCGGGCGTGACGACCTCGTCGAAATCCTCCGGGCGGCCGTTGGTGTAGCAGTCGAAGAACTTGCGCACGACATCTTCAGGGCTCAACTGGGCGCTCACCACTCGTTCCCCCTAACTGCAGGAACGGCGGACAGGTTCTGCGCGAGGATGTTGGGCCGGGTAGTCATGCCGATGGTTCCTTTCGTTCCTGGATTTGGCTAGAGCGCCGAGGGCGTCGGGCAGTACGACGTAGCCGGGCCGGTCGCGTCGAGTGCCGCGCGCCTCGTATTTGCAGGTTCGTCCCGAAGCGGGTGATCCGCCACCGGCCGAACCGACTGATTGGCGCGGGGGCCGCGTTTGTCGCCGGACACGGACTGCACGATGCGGCTGGAAAGCGTCGGCATCGGCCTGGCGCACGCCATCTCGCCTGCTGCCGCGAAGTACTGCCGCGGCCAGCAGCGGTCGGGTACGCGAAGCTCACCGGGCGCACGCCGCGCCAGCGGCGTCTGTGCTTGATACCGGCACTGGCCCGATTGCCGGATCGATATCAACCGGTTCGCATGACGGCGACTCACCCGGTCCGCCGCGACCGTGGGACCAGTAGCGACAGCCCGCGGCTAGCCCGTATCCCCGGCAGGAGCGTTGCTAACGCCCACCAGATCAGCCGGTGACTCGAAGGTGGTGGCGGTCTGGCTCCGGGCGATAGGCCTTTGAACAGGGAACAGGAAGTGTGATGGTGGACCTCGACTACGTCATCGTCGGCGCCGGAGCCGCCGGCTGCGTGCTAGCCAGCCGACTCTCCGAGGACCTGGGCAACCAGGTACTGCTGCTGGAGTACGGCGCCCCTGATACGAACCCCCTGCTGTATATCCCGGAGGGGTACTACTACATCCACCACGGCGAGACCGCGGCCGAACTTAACGCCCTGGCCCGCACGGCCAAACACCTGATGAACTGGGTCATGCGCGACCTGGGGCCGGTGCTGACCGCCTTGCCGGTGGGCCCGTCCCACCCGGCCAGACCGCCGGCCCGGCCTTCGACATCGCCCGCCCGGCCATCTTCTTGCTGCCGCACCAGGACGCGGCCTGGAAGATCATCAAGGAACAGCTCGACGCACTGGAGCAGGCCTGCGCTTCCCTCAGCCAGCGAGCGGGCCTCGGCGCGCTCGCCCCGCTCGCCGAAAAGCTGCAGTCGATGAGCCAGGACATCGCGGTACACGCCTCTAAAACGGGCAGCCGACGACAGCGGCAGCACGCGGTTCCAGACCGGCGCGAGCCTTGACGGGAAGGGAGAGACGTCGCCATGATCAACCCCGCAGTCTTCGCCACCACGTTCCTCGCCGCGGCCGTCGAGATCATCGAGATGGTGATCATCGTGGTCGGCGTCGGTGCCATCCGCGGCTGGCGGTCGACCCTGCTGGGCACCGGCGCCGGCCTGGCCGTCGTCGCGGCGCTCATCCTGGCGCTCGGCACGGCGCTGACGCACGTGCCGATCAATGGGCTGCGGGTCGTGGCTGGCTCGCTGCTGTTCGTGTTCGGCCTGCAGTGGCTCCGCAAGGGGATCCGCCGGGTCGCCGCCAACGGCCTGCGCGGCATGGGCGCGCGGAACGCAACCGACGACGACATCCCCGCCCACGGCGTGGACTGGATCGCGTTCCTCCTGGCGTTCCGGGGTGTCGTGCTCGAGGGCCTAGAAGTCGCGATCATTGTGGCCACCTTCGGCGCGGCCGCAGGGGCGTTCCCCTCCGCGGCCCTCGCCGCGGCCGCCGCCCTGGTGATCATCGGCGGCGTCGGCACGCTGGCCCGCCGGCTCGTGGAGCGCATCCCGCGCAGCGCCCTGCAGTTGCTGGTCGGCACGCTGCTGTCCGCCTTCGGCTCCTTCTGGGCGGTGGAGGGGCTCGGGATCGCGTGGCCCGGCGCGGACTTGTTCATCATCGCTTTGGTGGCCTGGTACGCCCTCGCCGCCGCCTGGTACATCAGGCGGCTGCGGCGGCAGACCCGGCATGCCAGCCAGCTCGCTCTCCAGCACGTGAGGTGAACCATGATCGTTTCCTGGCTCAACCGGGCAGGGACCGTGAGCCTTCGCGGGCTCGTGGCCTTCGGGAAGTTCTGGTACGGGTTCGTCATCGGCGACGACTGGACCGTCGCGGCGGCCGTGGCGTCCGCGCTGGCGGCGACCTGGCTGCTGCACAGCGCGGGCGTGGCCGCGTGGTGGCTGCCGCCGCTGGTCGCGGTGGCCGCGACCGGGGCCAGCCTTCGCCGCATCAGCGGATGAATGCGCAGCAGCCGGTGCTGACACCGGTCCTCGCACTCGGCCGCCAGCCGACGCCCGGATCTAAGCCGCACTGAGGCCGCCGTGTCTCCAGTCTGGGCTGCCGTCGCGATGCTGGTGCAAAACGTCCTCGCCGTGTTCCTGGTGCAGTCTGAGGCTCGCAACCGGGCGCTGCTGGCCGGGCTGCTGGACTGCCTGATGTGGCCGGCCGGGATGGTCACGACCACGATCACCGTGACCGCGCTGCAGGGCCACAACGCCGGGCTGAAATCAGAGGTGATCGCGGCGGTCACGCTGGCCAACTTCGTCGGCTCCTCGGCTGCGGTGAGGCTGGGCAGGCGGTTCATCAGGGCGCGGCGTCAGTAGAACGGTACTGCCACCAGCGCGGAGCACGACGGATATGGCGACGCTCTATCCCGACGCCAGAGGAGACATCGCCATGGACGACACGGACCTGCAGCAGGCAGTGCAAAAGGACCTGCAATGGAAGCCGCGGGTCGATGCCGCACACGCCGCACCATCCGCGGGGTTCCTGCACATCGTCGTCGGGTATGACGGTTCTGCTCCGGCGAGCCGGGCGCTTGATGCTGCGGTCAGGTTGCTGCAAGGCCGGATCGGCTGCATCGGCGTCGTGTGGGTGGCTCACCTGTCAAGTACCGGCGCCAGGGGGTCGTCGCGGAGGAGTTGATCGCCGTGGCGGCCGGCATCCGCGATGCCCGCCCCGGCCAGAACGTGGCGATCGTCATCGGGAGCTCGTCCCGTGCCACTGACCGCATGGTCGGTCGCCGTCAGCCTGGCCCGCCATTCACCGGTTCCCCTCGTGATCGTGCCATAGGTTCGCGGTGCAGCAAGCCTCGGCCCGGACCGGGGATCCGTCGCATGCGGACCGTAACACCACGGTCGGTTCGGATCATTCAAAATTTGCCGAACAATCCGTGGTATCACCTGCTCGTTCCGGAAGCCCTGTCGAGGTGCTCCTAGTAGGCCACTCCCTGGGCGGCGGCGTGTGCGTAGGGGTGGTGGAAGGCGGCGAGCGCCTCGTCAGCAGCGACGGACAGCTCGAACGAAGCGCCTGACGCCGCGTCGGTGACCGAGACCGTCAGCTCGCCGCTCGTCCGGTGCCACAGCAGCGTAACCTCGATGCCGGCCCCGCGCCGATAGGCGAGTTCCGCCGTGTCCTGGTCCATCATGTCCGGTCCCGGGGGTACCTCGTGTTCGGGCCCGGCGACCTCCGGCGGGAGGTGGCGGCCGGCCGTCCCGGTTCCGGGGAATCCAATCCGCATCGCATGCTCCCTTCCGTGGCTTGATGCCAGCCTCGCGTTCGGGAGAATGAGCAGGCATCCCTCGGTTGAGGTGATTTCGCGGATCGCCCTGGATGCAGCCGCGCCCCTGGACCTAACCGTCGGAGCTATCTCGCCGGCTGTCGTGACGGTAGGCGTCGTCGTCCACGCTCACTGCGATCTCACGTCGCACAGCAGGTAACCCGCAGGGGCGGCGTCCCGCAGCAGGCCGCAGGTCAGGAGCCTACGATGAGCTTCTGTTATCGCGAGCAACGTCAGCTCCGCGACATCGAAGCCGGCCTGTTCCGGTCGGATTCCCGTCTCGCCGGGATGCTGTTCGTGTTCGGCAGGCTGTACCGCGGCCAGGAGATGCCAGCATCGGAGCGGGTGCTCTCCGGGCAAGGCCGCGACCAGGGAGCCGTCACCCCGGATCGCGGTGGCATTCGCCGTCGCCGCCCTCGCTCTCAGCATCCTGTTCAGCGCGGCGCTCACCCTGCCATCTCGGTCCGGCGCGCCCGCGTCCGGCCACCGGCCGCCCGGCCCGAGCGCACCGGGGCCAGGCCGCGAAGTCGACGGTCGGCAGAACCCTCCCAGACGGGATCGCCAGCCGCACCGTCGGCTGCGCGGCCTGGCCTGCGTTCCGGCGCTGGCCATCGCGGGATTCACCCGGATCGTGCGATGGCCGCTCATCCTGTCGGTGCCGAGACTCGCAGCAGAGTTCTCCAGAGCGGAGGGGATCACCATCAAGCTGGTCATTCGCGGAACATCCGCCGGGTTCGCCGATGCGCGGTAAGCAAGCCGGCGGCGCGCGCCGGGATCCGCAGCCTCAGCGCTACCAGATCAGTGTCCGCGGCCGCCTGGGCCAGACGATGTGCGCCGCGTTCCCGGTCCTCCAGGCCCGTACGGACGGCGACCAGACCGTGCTGACTGGAATGTTGGCCGACCAGGCCGCGCTCTACGGCGTGCTGGCCGAGATCGAGGCGCTCGGGCTCGAACTGCTCGAAGTGCGCAGTCTGCCTCCGCGCTGAAGCATCCACTGTCCCGGCGCCCGCAGGCGGACTCGCGTGGCGGTCGCAGCCTGCTCGGCGAGGTGCGAAGGCTCGCCGAGGGCGACGACCCTGCCCTGGTCGATGAGCGCCACCCTGTCGCAGAGCCGCTCTGCACACCGAAGCGTTCGCGGAGCTCCTCCCCGGTCCTGGCGCGGGTCGAGGCGACGATGTCGCGGCCGGTCAGTTCCTCGACGCCGCGGTCGGCCGTGCGCCAGCCCGGTGCCAAGGTTTTCCAGCCGAATCGTGTAGTCGGTGTCCGCGGGGCGTGGCCACTACGGTCAGGCCGCGGTTGCGCAGCACGCGGCGGGCACGGGCGGTGCCGCGCGGATCATGCGGATCGAGCGACGCCGGATCACCCGGTCCGGGACGACCTTGGCATGGACGACGAAGAGCCCGCGGCGCGCCCGCCGCGGGCCCGGCCAGGGAGGCAACCATCACTCAGCAGGCGGTGACAGTGCTGGTACCGGAACGTCTGCGCCTGGCCGACGACCACTCTCACCGGGGCGGTCCGGGCCCCGGCCGCCGCGAGGAGCCGTTCCGGGCGGGCCGGGCCGGTGCCGGTCGCCATCGGGTCCCGCCCGCCCCCCGCCAGCCTGCCAAGCCCGGCGGCACCGCCCGCCCGGGCCTGCGACGCCAACCCGCTCGCCGGCTTTGGTTCTGAAGCCAGCAAGGACCAGCACTACGTGCTGGACGCAGCACACACACAACGAAAGGGATGACAGCACAATGACTGGACGAGTCGAAGGCAAGGTTGCCTTCATCACTGGGGCCGCGCGCGGCCAGGGCCGCAGCCACGCGGTCACGCTGGCCCGGGAGGGCGCGGACATCATCGCGGTCGACATAGCCGCCCAGATCGGCACGGTGCCCTACCCGATGGCCACGCCGGAGGACCTGGCCCAGACGGTAAAGGAGGTCGAGGCGGCGGGGCGGCGGATCGTGGCCGCCGTGGCCGACGTGCGGGATTATGAGGCGCTGAAGGAGGCGCTCGATGACGGGGTGGCCCAGCTCGGCCGGCTCGACATCGTGTCCGCCAACGCCGGCATCACCAGCTTCGGCCGGGCCGAGGACCTGGCCGAGCAGACCTGGCGGGACGTGATCGATGTCGACCTGACCGGGGTGTGGCACGCCGCCAAGGCCGCGATCCCGCACCTGCGGGCCGGCGGGCGCGGCGGGTCGATCATCTTGACTAGTTCCGATCTCGGGCTGAAGGCTGCTGCGAACCAGGCCCACTACGTGGCGGCCAATCACGGTGTCATCGGGCTGATGCGCACCCTGGCGCTGGAGCTCGCGGCGGACTTCATCCGGGTCAACGCGCTGGCGCCGACCGCAGTCGACACTCCCATGGTCATGAATTAAGCGACCTACCGGCTGCTCCGCCCGGACCTGGAGAACCCGACGGCCGATGACATGGCCGGGCCGGCGGCCGCGCTGAACGCGCTGCCTGTCCCGTGGGTGGAGCCGGTGGACATCAGCAACGCGGTGCTGTGGCTGGCCTCTGACGAGGCCCGGTACGTCACCGGCGTGGCACTGCCGGTCGACGCCGGCATAGTCATCAAGTAGGGCCTGGGAGGATCGTGATGAGCAGTCGATGGTTCGAGACGGTGGCCGTGGCGCAGCGCCGTGCCAAAAACAGCTGCCGAAATCGGTGTACTGGTCGATCGTGGCCGGGTCGGAGCAGGGCGCCACGCTGAAGGACAACGTGGCGGCGTTCGGCGAACTGGGGTTCACCCCGCACGTGGCGGGGCTGCCCGCCAAGCGGGACCTGGCCACGACGGTGCTGGGCCAGCCGGTGTCGATGCCGGTCATCTGCTCTCCGACCGGGGTGCAGGCGGTGCACCCCGACGGCGAGGTAGCGGTCGCCCGCGCGGCGGCCAGCCGGGGCACCGCGGTGGGGCTGAGCTCGTTCGGCAGCAAGCCGGTCGAGCAGGTGGCCGCGGCCAACCCCAAGACCTTCTTCCAGGTGTACTGGGTCGGCGGCCGCGACCAGATGGAGGCGCGGGTGGAGCGGGCTCGCGCCGCCGGCGCGGCGGGGCTGATCATCACCCTGGACTGGACGTTCGCCAACGGCCGGGACTGGGGCAGCCCGAAGATCCCGGAGCGGATAGACCTGGACGCCATGGTGCGGTACGCGCCGCAGGCCCTGGTGCGGCCACGGTGGCTGGCCGCCTACGCCCGGACCCTCCGCCCGCCGGACCTGGCGGTGCCGAACATGGTCGCGGCGGGCCAGCCCGCGCCCACGTTCTTCGGTGCCTACGCCCAGTGGGCCGCTACGCCGCCGCCGGCCTGGGAGGACGTGGCCTGGCTGCGGCAACTGTGGGGCGGGCCGTTCCTGGTCAAGGGGATCACCCGCGTCGACGACGCCAAGCGGGCCGT
>DASXIN010000206.1:0-54533 GCA_036497945.1 Streptosporangiaceae bacterium
ACGGTTCAGCTCGGGGCGCGGCAGCCTGGCCGCGGCCACCGCCGAGGAAGGATTCCACGAAATCCGGGCTGGCCGACAGCTCGGCCGGGGTGCCGACCATCCGGACCTCCCCGCCGCCGAGCACATAGGTCCGGTCCGAGATGGCCAGCACGGCCCGGGCCCGCTGCTCCACGATGAGCACCGCGGCGCCGCTGGCGGCCAGCTTGTGCACATGCTCGGTGAGCAGCGCGGTGGCCACCTTGGGCGCCAGGTTCGCGGTCGGCTCGTCGAGCAGGAACACGCCGGGATCGATCATCAGCACCCGGCCCATGGCCAGCATCTTGCGCTCGCCGCCGCTGAGCTTGCCGGCACTGCGGCCCAGCATCTCGCCGAGCCGGGGGAACACCGCCAGCACCCGCTCGATGTGCTCGGCGATCTGCTTGCGGCGCAGCAGGTAGCCACCCATCTCCAGGTTCTCCCGCACGGTCAGCGGGGCGAACACGTCGTCCACCTGGGGCACGTAGCCCACCGCGGCCCGGGCCACCTCCTCAGGCGCGGCGTTGGTGAGGTCGCGGTCCCCGACCCGGACCGTGCCGGACGACACCCGTACCACCCCGACCAGGCTCTTCAGCAGCGTGCTCTTCCCAGACCCGTTGGGGCCGACCAGGGAGACCACCTCGCCCGGGTTGGTCTGCACGGTGATGTCCCGGATCACCGGGTCACCGCCGTAGCCCGCGGTGATGCCGACGGCCCGCAGCGGCAGGCCGGGCAGCGCCAGCTCAGCCGACAAGGTAGGCCTCCACGACCTCGCTGCGGCCGCGCAGCTCCTGCATGGTTCCCTCGGCCAGCACCCGCCCTTCGGCCATCACCACCACCGGGTCGCAGAACTCGTCCATAATCGCCAGCTCGTGCTCCACCATCAGGATGGTCATTCCCTCGGCGCACAGCGCCACCAGTTCCGCGCCGATCCGCCGGGCCAGGTTCGGGTGCACCCCGGCCATCGGCTCGTCCAGCAGCAGCGTGGCCGGCTCGGTCATCAGCGCCCGCATGATCTCCACCAGCCGCCGCTGCCCCCCACTCAACTCCCCCGCATAACTGTTGGCCATCTCCGCCAGCCCGAACCGCTCCAGCAATCCGGTAGCC
Source organism: Streptosporangiaceae bacterium (assembly GCA_036497945.1). Taxonomy (GTDB): domain Bacteria; phylum Actinomycetota; class Actinomycetes; order Streptosporangiales; family Streptosporangiaceae; genus RYN-230. Next base: position 1,123 of record DASXIN010000206.1, read on the forward strand.
CGCCGCACCGCTGCCTCTTCGTCTCCCCGCCAGTACCGCCGCCCGAGCAGCGCCCCGCGTAGCGAATCCCCCCGATTCCCCGGTACCGCGGACAGCAAATTCTCCATGACCGTCAGCCGCTTGAACTCGGATGCCAGCTGAAACGTCCGAACCAACCCCACCCGCGCTCTCCTGAACGCCGGCACCCCGGTAATGTCATTACCCCGGTAAATGATTTGCCCGGACGTGACCGACAAGGTGCCCGCCAACATAGCCAGGAGCGTGGATTTGCCCGCCCCATTAGGCCCAATCAGCCCAGTCAACTGCCCTTTCCGCACCGCAAAAGACACCCCATCAACGGCCCGGACCCCGCCAAACTCCCGAACCACGTCCCGTGCCTCAAGCACCACCGGCGGCTGACCGTGTCCAGCCGCGGCAGCAGCCGCAACAGAGGGTCTGGCTGAATCGCGCGGACCGCCGTCCGCCGAAGGCGACGGCTGGTGGGGCGAATAGCGGGCGTCGCGTGGCCGCCCGTTACCGTCCTCCTCACGCGTCTCGGGCCCTACGATGTCCGCCGTAACGGACCCTCGCCAGCCCGCGCTCGCCGCGCCAGTCGTCGCCGACCCCAACAAGCGAATAACGCGCTTCCGTTCAGGCAGGATCCCCTGCGGCCGAACCCACAGGAAAATCACGATCAGCAGCCCAATCGCCACCCATTCCAGGGATGGGATCAAGTTAGGCGGCAGATTATTAGACGTCGGAATGAACCGGGTGATCTCCTCGAACCCGACCGGCACCAGAATGGCCCCGAGGACCGCACCAAGGTGGTTTCCCGCCCCGCCGATGATGACCGCCGCGAACAGCACGACCGTCTCCGCGTACCCCCACGCGGCCGGCGACCAGGTGCTGATGTAGGAGACCAGGATCCCCCCGCTCAGCCCGGCGATGGCCCCGCCGATGACCAGCATCGCGGTGCGCAGCGAGAACAGGTTCTTACCCAGTGAGTCAGCCACCGTGTCGTTGTCCCGCATGGCCCGCAGCGACCGGCCATAGGGCGAGAACGTGATCCGCTGGACGAACCAGAACACCGCGGCGGTCAGCACGACGGCGCCAGCCCCGAACGCCCACTGATACCCGCCGGACGTGGTGGAGAACCCGGCCGCGGCGAACGGGGCCGGGATCAGGGACAGCCCGGCCTCCCCGTTCAGCAGCGGCCGGTAGTTGGTCACCAGCAGGTTCAGCAGCACCGCGGTGACCAGCAGGCCGACCGCGGCGAAGTCGCCGCGCAGTCGCCGGCCGACCAGGAAGGTGAACGGCAGGGCCAGCACCCCGCCCACCACGGCAGCCCCGATCCAGGGCAGCGGGAACGGCAGGTTCCACCCGCCGATATAGGACTGGAAGCCGCCGTTGGCGTGGTCGCCGGGCAGTGCCAGCAGTGCGGCCGCGTAGCCGCCGGCCGCCTGGAAGATGATGAAGCCGAAGTTGGTCACCCCGGCCACCCCGAACTGCTGGCTGAGCCCGAGGCAGGCCATCGCGTCCACCGCCGCGTAGATCACCAGGTTCAGCGCGTAGAAGGAGTTCATCAGCGGTCGCCTCCGGCCGTCATGTCCGCGCTCCAAGCAACCCGGTGGGGCGCACGCCGAGGATGACGAGCAGCGCGACGAACGCGACCACGTACTTGTAGTCGGCCGGGATGAACACCGCGCTCACCTCGGTGGCCAGCCCGATCACCACCGCGCCGAGCATCGCGCCGTAGGCCGACCCGGGGCCGCCGAGGAACACGGCGGCCAGGATGAGGATCAGGAAGATGTCGGTGGCGGTGGCGTCGAAGCTGCCCGAGTCGATGGCGAAGACCACTCCGGCCAGCCCGCACAGCGCGCCGGTGATGGCCCAGGTCAGCGTGATGACCTGGCTGGCCCGGATGCCGCAGTTGCGGGCCAGCGACCGGTTCGCCGCGGTGGCCCGCATCGCCTTGCCCAGCTTGGTGTACCGGAGCAGGCCGTGCACGGCCCCCATCACCAGCACCGCCAGCACCATGATGGCGATCTGGACGCCGGTCAGGTTGAGCCCGCCCGCCTGCAGCGTGGGGCCGTTGCTCATGGTGTACGACACCGCGGTGCCGCCGGTCACCGCCTGCACGCCGAACTCGATGATGAGCGTCATGCCGAGCGACACGATCACCATGGTGATCGGCGCGGTGCCGCGCCGCTGGAACGGTGCGTACACGCCGACGTTGAGCAGGACCGAGATGAATGCGGAGGCGACGACCGCGACCAGCAGGCCGAGCCATACCGACAGACCGGCCTGGTTGACCGCGTAGGCGATGAACGCACCGAAGATCATGATCGCCGCATAGGCCAGGTTGAGCACGTCGGTCACCGCGAACTGGAGGGTGAACCCGACCGACGCGATGGCCAGCACGGCTGCGGTGACCAGCCCGAACCCGAGGGACGCGACGAACAGGCTCATCCAGCCGCTCCTCCGCGCCGGACCACGGGCCGCCGGGCCGCGCCCGGCCACCCGGCAGGCCGTGGCCGCCCCAGGGGGGTAGGGGCGGCCACGGCCTGGCTGCGGGGTGCCGGGAGCACCGTCAAGACAGCGCCCTGAGCTGCGCCGCGGTCAGGTTGCCGACCACGTTCACCGTGCCCGACGAACTGTAGGTATCGACCTGGAAGATGCCGGTCGAGTCGTGGTAGCTGTCGAAGTTGGTCGGCCCGCCCGGTCCCTCGTACCGGATCGACTTGCCCGCCTTGAGCAGGCTGGCGCAGCCAGCGAACGAGTAACAGACGGTGGCGCCGGGCACCCCGTTCCCGATCTTGACGATGTCCGGGCCGTACACGCTGGGGCTGGTGCTCTTCGACATGATCATGGCGAGCGCGGCCAGGTTGATCCCGTCGTACAGGTGCACGCCACCCGGCGCGCTCAGATAGGTGGTGAAGTTACCGGTAGCCCCGGGGACCTTGCCCTGCTGGGACAGCAGTGCGGTCTTGAACGCGCTGAACGCCGGCCCCGACGACTCGACCACCAGGTTGTCCGCGTGGAAACCGCTGGCGAACGTACTGCCGCCCACGGCCGCCGCGGCCGACTTGAAGAAGGCCGGCGAGATGGCCGCCGAGGTGCCGATGATCGGGATCATCTTGCCGTGGTTGAGCTGCTTGATCTCGGAGAACAACGTCGGGTCGGCCGCGCCGAGTGCCTCGGTCATGATGGCGTCCGGGTGCGACTGGATGATCGCCTCGGCCTCGGTGCGGAACGTGGTCGCGCTCAGGTCGAGGGTCTGGTTGGTGGTCATCGTGAGGCCGGCCTTGTGCAGCGCGCTGATCGCGGGCTGGATGAAGGTCTGCGAGCCGATGTCGTTGCCGAACGCCAGCGCGATCCGCTTGTAGTGCAGTTGCTGGGCGATCGCCACCATCGCGAAGGACTCCTCCAGGTCAGGTGGGACCAACCGGTAGAAGTACGGGAAGTGGACGTGATCGAACTCGGACTGGCCGGTCATGCAGAACATGGCCATCTTGTGCGAGTTGACGATCGGGACGACCGAGGCCGCCTCGTCCGAGGTGCAGCCGATGACCAGGGCCAGGCTGGGGGTCGACGCGAACATCTGGTTCACCGCGGGCACGGCGTCGGCCGGCTCGCCGCGGGTGTCCACGCTCTTGCACGCCAGCGTGTGCCCGAGCACCCCGCCCGCCTTGTTGATGGTCGCCGTCGCGCCGTAGCAGGAGGCCAGGTAGGTGGGGCCGAGCGCGGCGTCGGCACCGCTGAACGGGGCCACGTCGGCGATGGTCAGCTTGCCCGACCCGGAGCCGGAACTGCTGCTGGACGATGTGGAACCACCGGAACTGCCGCAAGCGGCCAGCCCGGCCGCGAGCACCGTCGCGCCGAGTGCTGCCGTAAGAGTGATGAACTTCATTGTCCCCCTCCAAACCTTGGTGGAGTGGCGCTGCTTGGACTGATTTGTTGCCTACTGGGCGGATGCGGGACGGCGTGGAACGGGCGGCTCAGAAGCCGCTCTTCAGCGGGCCGCCGGGGCGCCAGCGCCAGTCCGCGGGCGCGCCCTCCTCGGCGACCACCCGGTTCCGGATGCTGCCGAGCCCTTCGACGGTGATTTCGATGACGTCCCCGGGCTGCATCCAGACCGGTGGCGTGCGGGCGAAGCCGACACCGCCGGGCGTACCGGTGGCGATCACGTCACCGGGGACCAGCCGGGTGAAAGAGGAGAAGAACTCGACCGCGCTGGGCACGTCGACGAGCATCAGCGAGGTGCGGGCCGACTGCATGACCTGGCCGTTCAGCCGGGAGCTGATGGCCAGGTCGGTCACGTCGAGCTCGTCGGTGGTGACCACCTCCGGGCCGATGGGCATGCTGCCCTCGAAGTTCTTGCCCGCGGTCCACTGGCTGGCCGCCCGCTGCCAGTCCCGGGCCGACGCGTCGTTCAGCACGACGAAGCCCGCGATGGCGTCCAGCGCCTTGTCCGCGGTGATGTACCGGCCGCCCGCGCCGATGACGATGCCCAGTTCCGCCTCGTAGTCGAACCGCTCGGTGAGCGCGGGCTTGACCAGGTCGGCGTACGGACCGAGCACGCTGTCCGCGCCGCGCACGAAGGCGTCCGGCCAGGTCGGCACTTCGCGGCCACCCTCCAGGGCATGCTCGCTGTAGTTCAGGCCCAGGCACAGGATGCGCGGCGGGCTGGGCACCGCCGGTGCGAAGTCAGCCTCGGCCACCTCGCGCCCGTCCGCGTCCTGCAGCGCCCGGACCGTGTCCATCGCGGGCAACCCGGTGCCGAGGACGTGCTGCAGCGAGGCGAACCGGGGGTCCCCCGTGGCCTCAGCAACATCGACGTAGCCGGACCGGGCCCGGACGTGCAGCCGTGGTCCGTCAGAGGTGGCAATGGTGGCGAGCCTCACGTGCCCGATCTCCTTAGTCGCGGGGATGCTGCTGCGGTCATCGGGCGCGGGCCGTCTGGCCGGTGCGCGGATTGGTTGAGCTATGCTCCAAATTGGTTGTATACAGCGGATTGGTTGAGCATAGGTGCGTCCCAGAAGAGGGTCAATAGGGTTAACGCGAAATTAGCGACGTTCGCTAGTCACGGTCTGGTCTCGATTGGTACGATTGGTTGACATGGGGAACGCAGCCGGGGCCGCCACCCCGTTGCCGGCCCAGCTGAGATACCGGCTGGCCGAGCTGATCCTGGCCGACTCGGTCCGGGCTGGCCTGGGACCTGGTTCCCGGCTGCCCACCGAGCGCAAGCTGGCCACCGACATGGGCGCGACGCGTACCTCGATCCGGCAGGCGCTGGACGTGCTCGAGGCGGAGGGCCACATCTCCCGCGAAGTCGGCCGGGGCACGTTCCTGCGCCGCACAACCGGACCGGTCAGCCCCGGAACCGGCGGCCCGGGCGACGGGGCCGTGCACGGGCCGGCTGGCGGCGGGCCGGCTGGCGGCGGGCCGACTGCCGCGCCAGGCCGGCGGCCCGCCCGCGACGCGGAAACGATGGACGGCTTCGCGCCCGCGGATGTGATGACGATCCGGCGGCTGCTCGAACCGCTGGCCATGCCGCTGGTGGTGGCGTGGGCCACGGCCGCCGACTTCAAGGAGATGGACCGCTGCCTGGCCGGCGGGGGCCAGGCACGCAGCTACGACGAGTTCGAGAACTGGGATCTCGCCCTGCACCGGAGCATCATGGCGGCCAGTCACAGCCCGCTGCTGGCCCAGCTGTACGCGGTCATCGAGTCGGCCCGGCACGGGCACTCCTGGGGTGACCTGAAACGGCGCAGCGCGTCCCAGGAGCGCCGGGAGCGGTATCAGGCGGATCACGCTGAACTGGTCGCCGCGTTGCGCGCCCGGGACACCGACCGGGCCACCGAGGCGATGCGCGTCCACCTGGCCCGGGTAAACATCGACCTCTTCGGCGAATCCGCCCGGTAATACAGGAACCCCTCCCGGGAGCAGGCCGGGAGGGGTTCTGCGCTTACCTGGGCTCGGCTAGTAGCCGCCGCCGCCGCTGCCGCCACTGCCCATCGACGAGCTGGCCTTCGGGCTCGGTGACGAACCGGCGCCCATCATCAGCGAGTTGGCCGACACGGCGGAGATCGCGTTCACCCGGAGCACGTGCCAGACGCCGCCCAGCCCGTTGCCTTTGACCTGGCCCGGTGAGGCGTCACCCGCGTAGGTGTACAGCGGGTGGCCCTTGTAGGTGGCCTGCACGATCCCGCCGGACCGGGTGATGGTGCCAAGCTTGCCGGTCAGCCGCACTCCCATCGCCGCCATCGGCTTGCCGGTCAGCGGCGGCCAGGCGGTCGTGCACCCGCCGGTGCAGGCCGAGGTCATCGAGGTGTCCTTGGAGTACCAGTACAGCGTCAAGCCCTTGGAGTCGGCCAGCACCGCGCCGAGGTGGGTCTTGACCTTCATCAGGCTGGCGGTGCTGGAGGACATCATCCCGGAGCTGCCGCTCTTGCTCTTGCCGGTGCTCTTGCCGGTCATGCCCGACGTGCTCGACTTGGTGGACATGGACGAGCCGTAATTATTGCCGCCCGCCGAACTGGGCGTGGTGCTGCTGCCGCACGCGGCCAGCAGCAGCGCGGGTAGGGCCAGCACCGCGGGCGTCCATCTGCGGTAACGCATCGAACCTCTCCGCTCATCGAGAAAGGGGCGGATGTACATCCCCTGAGCACGTAACGCTAGGTCCGGTCGTTCACCCGCAGCAGCGGAATCGGCATTACGTCTTTCTTACCGGCGTTCCGGCTGGCCGTAACTGGCGGTCGCCGGGCTGGTCAGCCCGCTGCCGCGATGCGGCCGGCCAGCCAGGCCAGCGACGTCGGGTACCGGTAGTCGATGCCCATGTGGGTGGCGTCGAACAGCTCGAAGTGGATCACGTCGTCGGCCACCCCGGCTGCGCGCAGCGCCTCGCGGAACGCCGTCGCGCCCAGGTCGAGAAACCATTCGTCGCGCTTGCCCGCGTCGATCCAGATGCTGCCCAGCCCGCGCAGCGCGGCCACGTACCGCGGCACCATCCGGACCGGGTCCCAGTCCAGCCAGCGCTGCCACACCTCGGGCCGGAGCTGACCGGTCAGCGGCTCGAACGGCAGCTCCACGGTGCCGTCCTCGAGGGCCGAGAAGCAGGCCGACACGCCGAGCAGCATGAGCAGGTCGTGGTCAGCTTCCTTGGTGAACGAGGTACGCGACTGGAAGTCCGCCCACCACTTCCAGATGTCCCCGTCGTAGTCCCGCAGGTGCCGCGCGGACTTGCCGAACTCCGGGATGTAGCACAGCTCGTAGAGCGAGTCACCGGCATGCGTGGCCAGCGCGCCGAACAGGTCAGGGCGCAGCATCGGGGTGATCATCGCGCCGAAGCCGCCGCTGGACTTGCCCATGATCGCCCGGTGCGCGGCCGCGTCCAGCGTCCGGTAGTGCGCGTCGACCCAGGGCACCACTTCGTTGCACAGGTAGGAGTGGTACTGCCCGGTGCCCGGCGAATCCACGAACTGGCTGCCGCCGTAACGGGTCCACGCGTCCACGTAGACCACGATCGTGCCGGGGGCCTGCCCCGAGCCGAACACCGCGTCGGCCGTCTCCGGGAACGGCTGCCGGTACGGAGACCGGTTCCGCCACATGGCGAGGTGCCCGGTGTAGCCCTGGATCACGTACACCGTGGGGTAGCGGCGGGCCGGGTCCGCGTCGTAGCCGGGCGGCACGTAGACCCACAGCGGCCGCTGGGCCGGATCACCCAGCGGGTTGCCCCACAGCAGCTCACTGTCGATCACGTGCTCGTCGATACGCCCCGCCAGGTCAGCGGACCAGGGCAGCATAGGGCCTCCTTCTCGGCACAGATAGCGGACCGCGCTGGGACCTACCGTAGAGGAATGAGCACCGAGCAGGCCGAGCGAGACCCAGTGGAGCTGCACTTCGCCGAGATGGCCGCCACACTGAACGGCAGTGCCGACCCTGGGGGGTGGCAGCCCGGTGCCGCCCCAATCCGGGCCGGCTCGGCGCTCACCGGCCAGCACTGCCTGGACCTGTTCGACGCGCAACTGGCCAGCCGGCACCTGGACGTCGCGGCGCGCTGGCTGCGCGCCCGCGGCGCGGGCTTCTACACCATCGGCTCGTCCGGGCACGAAGGCAACGCCGGCGTCGCGGCCGCGCTCCGGCTCACCGACCCGGCGCTGCTGCACTACCGGTCCGGGGCGTTCTACCTGGCCCGGGCCCAGCAGGCCAGCCCGCCGCAGGACGGCGTGCGGGATGTGCTGCTCGGCCTGGTGGCGGCCACGGCGGAGCCGATCGCCGGCGGCCGGCACAAGGTGTTCGGCCGCCAGGAGCTGAACGTGATCCCGCAGACCTCGACCATCGCCTCGCACCTGCCCCGGGCCATGGGGCTGGCCTTCGCCCTGGACCGGGCCGCCCGGCTGGGTCAGCGCACGGCCTGGCCGTCCGACGCGATCGTGGTGGCCAGCCTGGGTGACGCGTCGGTCAACCACTCCACCGCGGCCGGGGCGGTGCACACCGCGGCGTACTGCGCGTTCCAGCGCCTGCCGCTGCCGTTGCTGATGGTGGTCGAGGACAACGGGCTCGGCATCAGCGTGCGCACCCCGCCCGGCTGGGTCGGTACGGCCCTCAAGGCTGTGCCGGGCATCGGCTACTTCCACGCCGACGGCGCCGACCTGGCTGCGGTCTACGACACCGCGCTGGCCGCCGCGGCCTGGGTCCGTGACCGGCGCTCCCCCGCGTTCCTGCACCTGGACGTGGTCCGGTTCGGCGGCCACGCGGGCTCGGACGTGGAGAGCGGCTACCGCACCCCGGCCGACCTGGCCGCTGACCTGGCCGCGGACCCGCTGCTCGGCACCGCGCGCCTGCTGGTCAGCGCGGGGGTGGTGACCCCGGCGGAAGTGCTCGCCCGGTACGAGCAGTCCCGCGCCTACGTGCTCGGCCTGGCCGGCCAACTGGCTGACGCCCCGCGGCTGGCCTCCGCGGAGCAGGTGATGGCCCCGCTCGCCGCGCACCGGCCCGACCGGGTGTGGGCGGGGGCATGCCTCAGCGCCGACCCGGCCAGCAGGCATAACGCCTTTGCCGGGCGGCTGCCCGAGCGGGCTGGCGGGCTGACCCTGGCCCAGTCGGTCAATGCCGCGCTGACCGACGCGCTGGCCGCCCGGCCGGGCCTGCTGGTATTCGGCGAGGATGTGGCGCGCAAGGGAGGGGTGTACGGGGTGACCCGGGGCCTGCTGGACCGGTTCGGCGCCGCCCGGGTGTTCGACACGCTGCTCGACGAGTCGTCCATCCTCGGCCTGGCCCTGGGCGCGGGCCTGGCTGGGCTGCTCCCGGTGCCGGAGATCCAGTACCTGGCCTATCTGCATAACGCGGCGGACCAGCTTCGCGGCGAGGCGGCCACGCTGTCCTTCTTCTCCCAGGGGCAGTACCGCAACCCGATGGTGCTGCGCATCGCCGGGCTGGCCTACCAGCGCGGCTTCGGCGGGCACTTCCACAACGACAACGCGCTGGCCAGCCTGCGGGACATCCCGGGCCTGGTGATCGCCTGCCCGGCCCGGCCGGACGACGCGGCGGCCATGCTGCGTACCTGCCTGGCCGCCGCGGAAGCGGACGGCCGGGTGTGCGTGTTCCTCGAGCCGATCGCGCTGTATCACACCCGGGACCTGGCCGAGCCGGGGGACGGCGGCTGGCTGGCCCGCTATGACCCGCCTGCTGCCTGGCCCGCCGGGCACGTCCCGGTAGGCCGGGCGCGCTGCCACGGGGAGGGGCGTGACCTGACCATCGTCACGTTCGGCAACGGGCTGCCGATGAGCCTGCGGGTGGCCGCCCGGCTGGCCGCCGACGGCATCGGCTGCCGGGTGCTCGACCTGCGCTGGATCGCGCCGCTGCCCGCCGACGACATCCTGCGCGAGGCCAGCGCCACCGGCCGGGTCCTGGTGGCTGACGAGACCCGGCGCACCGGCGGGATCTCCGAGGCGGTGGTCACCGCGCTGGCCGACGCCGGGTTCGGTGGCCAGGTCGCGCGGGTAACCAGCGCGGACAGCTTCATCCCGCTGGGCGAGGCGGCCCACCTGGTGCTGCTGTCCGAGGCGGCTATCGAGTCCGCCGCCCGGCGGCTGGCCGAGCTGCCCAACTGAGTTGTGCAGCTGAGCGGGCCGCACCCGTTGTTCACTGGGCCGCCATTGTCCGGTTACCACGCGGACCACCGAATTGCCCGATTACTAATCCCGGGGTTGCTGTTGTCCCGATAAACGCGGCGGCGCGTGTCTATGCTGCTCACGTGGGGATTCCGGGGATACCACGAAGGCGCCTCGGCAATTCGTCATGGCTGATGGCGGCGCTGGATTCGCGGCCGGAACTGGTCAGTGCCGGGCGACTGGCCGGCCGTCTGATCGGCCGGGCTATCGCGCTGGCCGCCGCCCGGGTGCAAGAGGCGCCGCTGCGCCGCGCGCTGCTCGCCCACCTCGGCCCGCAGGCCGCTGCCTGGCCGGTGCTGACCACGTCCTGGCCCGCGTTCGACCAGGTGAACGTCCAGCTGGGCGTGCAGGCCTGGCTAGCCGGACCGGGGCGGAGCCACGAGCTGCTCGGCGTCACCGGCGCCCGGTACTGGCAGGCCGGGCTGGCCGACCTGCTCAGCGACGGCCCGCCCGACCCGCTGCTCGGCTCGCCCGCGGTCGGCAGCGTCACCACCGAGCCGCGGCCGGCCGGGCCCGGCGGGGTCACCCATCCCTGCGTCAGCTGCGGCGTCTACCTGATCGAAGACCGTGGCGAGCGGTTCGCCCTGCTGCTCCGCGGCCCCGAGGACGGCCGCCCCGACGAGCCGGTCCGGCTCCAGGTGGCCGGGGCCAGCCAGGCCCGGGCCGGGCAGCTGCTCGGCGAGGTACGGCGGCTGGCCGCCGAGCACAACGTCTACCGCGGCCAGGTCATCTCGTTCGACGCGGAGGACTGCGCGGCGGCCGGGAGCCGGCCTGCCTTCCTGGCCCGGCCGCGGATCGGCCGGGCCGAGGTGGTGCTGCCCCGGGACCTGCTCGACGGCATCGAGCGGCAGGTTGTTGGGATCGCCCGGCACGCCACCGCGCTGCGGGCCAGCGGACAGCACCTCAAGCGCGGCGTTCTGCTGCATGGCCCGCCGGGGACGGGCAAGACGCACACGGTCCGCTACCTGCTCAGCCAGCTGCCTGGGGTGACCGTCATCGTGCTGTCCGGCGGGTCGCTGGCGGCCATCGGGGAGGCCTGCTCGATCGCCCGGGCGCTGCAGCCCTCGCTCGTCGTGGTCGAGGACGTGGACCTGCTGGCCCGGCCGGGCGAGACGGTCGGCGGGCATCCGCTGCTGGCCCGGCTGCTGAACGAGATGGACGGGCTGGGCGCCGACGCCAACGTGACGTTCCTGCTCACCGCCAGCCAGGCCGACGTGCTGGAGGACGCGCTGGCCGCGCGGCCGGGGCGGATCGACCACACCGCGCGGCTGCCGCTGCCGGACACGGCGGCCCGGCGCCGATTGGTCCGGCTGTATCAGGGCGGCCTGCACATCGGCCGGGCCAGCGCGATGACCGTGGTGGCCCGCACCGACGGGGTGACGGCCTCGTTCATCCGGGAACTGCTCCGCCGGGCCGCGCTGCACGCGGCCATGCACGCGGACGGCGTGCGGGCCGCCCGCACTCCCCCGGTCAACGGCAGCGGGCCGGCCGTCAACGGCCTTTCGCCGCATTCCGGGCCGCTGGTCAACGGCGCGGTCACCGGACCGGGAATCCCGCTCCGGGTGACGGCCCGCCAGCTGAACCGGGCCCTCGACGAACTCCTGGACAGCAGCCACGACCTGACCCGGGTGCTGCTCGGCAGCCGCCCGGCGCACGGCTCCGACGCGGTCATCCGCCCGGTCCTCCCCCGCCTCCGCCCCACCCCAACCCCGTTACCCCCCACCAGCAACCCCCGCCGCTGACCTCGCCCATGCGTGAACGCATTAGTGCGGTGACTTTGGCCCCACCGGCGGGGCATTTCTCACCGCACTAATGCGTGCGGCGCAGGCCGGCGACACACCAGTCACATCAGTCCCAGCCCAGGCGTGGCTAGAGTTCGCCCACCCCTCGGCGCGGTTCGTTATGGCACGTATCGGTGTCACAACGAACCGCGCTAACAAAAAGCACCGCGCCGATGCTGTCCTGTACCGTGGCGCACCACTACACTGGTGATCTTGGTGTTCTTCTTTATCTGATCTTGGTGTATCGTAGTGAGCGTGACACGCATCACAGTGGACGTGAACGATCGGTGGCTGGAGGCGGCGCGGGTGGTGCTCGGAACCGATACCAAAGTGGCCACGATCAACGCCGCGCTGCACGCCCAGGCGCTAAAGGCGGAGGCGGCCGAGGTGCTGGCGGCCCTTGACAGCGCAGAGATGGATTTCGGGTCATCGGACGGGTTCGGCTACGGCGGTGGCCGGGACCTGTCCCGGCTTGAAGAGCAGGCACGGGCCGATATCCCGGGCACCGGCCGTCCGGAGGGCGCCCAGTCCTGATGGCCGGGACGGTATATCTGGCCGACACGTCCGCGTACGTCCTGCAGGGCCGCCACCCCCAGGTACGCACCCGGTTCGCCGCTCTGCTGACCGAGGGACGCCTGGCCGCCTGCCAGATGACCGCGCTCGAGTACCTGAACAACGCGGCCAGCCCGGAGAGCTACGAGGTGCTCTGGGCCGCGCTGCACGGACACCGGTGGATGGACGTCAGCACTGCGGCCATGCAGCGGGCCATGGACGTACACCGGATGCTCGCGGCAGCCAGCCAGCACCGGCATTTCCGGCTGCCCGACCTCATCATCGCGGCCACGGCCGAGCAGTACGACGCGACCGTGCTGCACTATGACGCGGACTACGACCGGATCGCCGCGGTAACCGGCCAGCCGGTGGAGTGGGTAGCAGCCAAGGGATCGCTCTAGACACCTAGTGTTCCTATGCATAGACTTACGTAGTATGAATCGTGAACGCCTCAAGGGGCACCTCGACCTGCTGCTGCTGGCCGTGCTCGCGGCCGGGCCGGCCCACGGCTACGCGGTGATCTCGGCCCTGCGCCAGCGCAGCGAGGGCACCTTCGACCTGCCGGAAGGCACCGTGTACCCGGCGCTGCACCGGCTGGAGGACGCCGGGCTGCTCAGCAGCAGCTGGGCCGACGCGGAAGGCCGCCGCCGCCGGGTGTACGCACTGACCACCGAAGGCGCCGCCGCGCTGACGGCCGAGCAGAGCGAATGGCGCCGCTTCGCACGCGCGGTCCAGGCGGTAACCAGCGGCCCCGGCCTGGCCGGCCGCCCCGTCGTGGCGGGAGGCCTGATATGAGCGATCTGGTCGAGGAGTACCTGGACCAGCTGTACACCAAGCTGCGCGGCTCACCCCGGCAGGGACGGCGGCTGCTGGCCGAGGCCGAGGACCACCTGCGCCAGGGCGTGGACGAGGGGCTGGCTGGTGGGCTCACCCTGGAGGAAGCGCAGCAGCACGCCGTGTCCAGCTTCGGCTCGGTGCGGGCCGTGGTCCGGGCGCACGACACCCGGCTGCGCCGGGTGCCCGGCGCGGCGGTGCTGACCGACCTGGTCATGTCGGGCTGGAAGCTGGGCTCGATCGGGCTGCTCGCGGTGGGCGCCAGCGGCCTGGTCGCGGCGGCCATGAACGTGATCTTCGGCCGGTCGTTCGTCGCGGCGGTGGCCCCCGGCATCAAGCTGCCGGCCGCGTCCTGCCAGCACTGGCTGAGCAACTGGCCCGGTGCGCACAGCTGCGCCCAGGCCTACATGCTGGAGAGCAGCAGTGACGCGGTCTCGCTGCGGATCGGCGCGGGCCTGCTCGGCCTGCTCCTGCTGGGCGGCTACTACCTGGCCCGGCGCCGGGGCTGGTCGCCAGGGGTGCTACCGGACGGGTTCACCCCGACCATCGCGGTGAGCTTGTTCGGCGCGGCCGGCCTCGGCCTGGCCTGGCTGGCCCTGATGCACGGCGGCGGCCTGGTCGCGGTGGGCGGCATCACCGGACCAGGCTTCTATCTCAGCGGCGCCATCGTCGCGCTGGTCCTGGCGGCCAGCTACGGCCTGCAACTGCACCGCACGCTGCTCCGGCACGCGCGCCGCTGACCGCTCAGCGCACCGCTCGCCGCTCAGGGCAGCGCTAGCCCTGGGCGGCGAGCAGGTGGCTGGTCAGCGCGACGGTCACCTCGGCGGGCTGGGACACGTTGGCCAGGTGCGCGGCGCCGCGGATGACCCGGAGCCGGGCACCGGGGATGGCCCGCGCGATCACTGCGCCGTGCCAGGGCGGGGTGGCCGGGTCCTCGCTGCCCGCGATGACGAGGGTCGGCGCGGTAACGGCGGGCAGCACGGGCCGCAGGTCCATGCCCGCGATCGCGTCGCAGCAGCCCGCGTAGCCCACCGGGGCGACACTGCTGTTCATGGTGTGCACGAACGCGGCCGGGGTGGCCGGGTCACGGGCCGCGAACTCCGGGGTGAACCAGCGGCCCACCACCTGCCTGGCCAGCGGGGCCAGGCCACTGGCCCGCACCCTGGCCGCCCGGTCAGACCAGAACGCCCGATCCGGGAAGCAGGCCGAGGTGCAGCAGACGGCCAGCGCGGTGATCCGGTCCGGCGCGTGCGCGGCCAGCCACATGCCGACCATGCCGCCGAGCGAGACACCGCAGTAGCCCACCGGCCCGGTGCCCAGCTCGTCGAGCAGCCGCAGCACGTCCCCGCCCAGGTCGGCAATCGAGTACGGGCCAGCCGGGGCAGGCGAGCCGTCGTGCCCGCGGTGCTCGTACTGAAGCACCCGGAAATGCGAACGCAGGCTGGCCAGTTGCGGCCGCCACAGCTCCCCGGTGGTGCCCAGCGAGTTGCCCAGGACCAGCACCGGCGCGTCCGCCGGGCCGTCCACCGTGGCCGCCAGCCGCACCGGGTCAGACATCAAAGAACACGGTCTCGCCGGCCCCCTGCAGCCGGATGTCGAAGCGGTAGCTGTCCTCGGCACCGGCCGCCGCGGCCGCCGCAGTGGCGACCAGGGTGGCCCGGCGGTCTTCGTCGGCGATGCTGGCCAGCACCGGGTCGGCCGCGTTGGCCGCCGCCTCGTCCGCGAAGTAGATCCGGGTGACCACCCGGTCCAGCAGGCCGCGGGCGAACACCGACACGTCCAGGTGCGGTGCCTCGGTCCCGCCGTCCGGGCTGGGCAGCGCGCCGGGCCGCAGCGTGATGATCCGGTAGCGGCCGTCCGGCCCGGTCGGGCACCGGCCGAAGGCGCGGAACCCGGTGCCGCCCGCCGGGGCGCCGCGCGGGTCGTCGGGATGATCGAAGCGCCCGGCCGGGTCAGCCTGCCAGGTCTCGATGAGCCCGTCCGGCACCGGGTCGCCGGCCCCGTCGGTCAGCCGGCCGGTGATCGTGATCGCGCCCGGGGTGCCCTCGGCCACCACAAACGGGCCGTCCGGCCAGGGCAGGCCCATGCCCAGGAACGGCCCGACGGTCTGCGACGGGGTGAGCCCGCTGCTCACCGGGCACCGTCCTGCGCCTCGAACGGCGTCGCGCCGGTGCCGCGCAGCACGATGTCCCAGGTGTAGGCGAGCGCCCAGTCCGGCTCGGTCAGGTCGATGCTGAACCGGGAGATGAGCCGCTCCCGGGCCGCCGGGTCGGGGATCGAGTTGAAGATCGGGTCGTACGGGAACAGCGGGTCGTCCGGGAAGTACATCTGGGTGACCAGGCGCTGGGTGAACGCCCGGCCGAACATAGAGAAATGGATGTGGGCCGGCCGCCAGGCGTTGTGGTGGTTGCCCCACGGATAGGACCCCGGCTTGATGGTCACGAACCGGTACCGGCCCGCGGAGTCGGTCACGCACCGGCCGACCCCGGAGAAATTCGGGTCCAGCGGCGCCGGGTGCTGGTCCACCTTGTGGTGGTACCGGCCCGCCGCGTTGGCCTGCCACACCTCGAGCAGCGTGTCCGGGATCGGCCGCCCGTCGCTGTCCAGCACCCGGCCGGTCACAATGATCCGCTCGCCGAGCGGCTCCCCCGCGTGCTGCCTGGTCAGGTCGGCGTCGGCCGCGGTGACCCGCTCTGGGCCCAGCAGCGGACCAGTGATCTCGGTCAGCCGCTGCGGAATCAGCACGAGCGGCTGGTGCGGTGCGCGCAGGGCAGTGGACCGGTAGCCCGGGGAATCCAGCGGCGGGTGCACCCCCGCCGCCCGCGGGTACGACGGCAAGCGGAAATCGGTCGGCGGGTGGGTGGTCATCAGGCTGCTCTCCCTCACAGGCTCGTACTGTTCGCCTGAAGCTGGCGCAAAGCGGCGAGTTCCGCGGCGGTCGGCGGGGCAAGCTCCTCCAGGGCATCAGACACCGCGAGTTCCCAGCCCGTCCGGGCCCGGACGTCCGGCACCGTCACCCCGGGGTAGATCCCGGTCAGCGTCAGCTCGCAGCTGGCCGGGTCCGGCTCGAGGATGCCGAGGTCGGTAATGACCTTCCGGGGGCCCGCCCCGGTCAGCCCGCGGCGCTCCCGGTAGCCGGGCCCGTCGCCGAAGCCGACCGAGGTGACGAAGTCCACCCGGTCCACGAACGACCGGCGGGTCTGCCGGACCACCACGATCACTTCCCGGCAGGACGCGGCGATCTCCGGTGCCCCGCCCGCGCCGGGCAGCCGCACCTTCGGGTCGGCGTAGGACGCGCCGATGACGGTGGTGTTGATGTTGCCGAACCGGTCGATCTGCGCGGCGCCCAGGAAGCCGATCCCGATCCGGCCGGGCTGCAGCCAGTAGTTGAAGATCTCCGGGACACTCACCACCGCGTCCGCGGTCTCGGCCAGGATCCCGTCGCCGATGGACAGTGGGAGCCGCCCCGGCTTGGCCCCGATCGTGCCCGACTCATAGATCAGCACCAGGTTCGGCGCGTGCGTGGCGCGGGCCAGGTTGGCCGCGGCGCTGGGCAGGCCGATACCGACGAAGCAGGTCATGCCGTCGGCCAGCGCCCGGGCCGCGCAGGCCGTCATGATCTCGTCCGCGGTAAAGGTGTCCGCCGCGGTCGCCGGTGCCTCCCCGCGCCCGGTGGCGGTCACGCGCCACGCCCCGTCGCCGCGGCCCCGGCACCAGCCGTCGGGCCCGCACCGGCCAGCACCTCGCCGGCCAGCCAGCGGCTGAACCGGTCCCGGTCCCGGCTGATCTCGTCCCAGGCCTGGTAGTAGTCGTTGTCCCGGACGGTGAAGCCGAGCGCGTACGAGGGGTGCGACCCGCCGGGCGCTGCCGCCACGTAGTCCACCACCCAGGTGGGCAGCACGACCGCCCCGGGCTGGGCGGGAAGCTGGTCCACGATCTCCTCCACCGTGACGACCGAACGCCGGGCGCTGAGCACGGCTTCCTTCTGCACCCCAGTGATGCCCCAGAACTGCACGTTGCCGGCCCGGTCGGCGCGCTGCGCGTGGATGACCGCCACATCCGGGTTGAGCGCGGCCACCGCGGTCAGCCGCTCGCCGGTGAACGGGCAGGTGATGGGGCGGATCGCGGGCTGGCCATCCAGGCCGGGCAAGGCCTCCAGGCCGGTCCCGCTATACCCGCGCAGGATGGCAAACGGCATCCCGGACGCACCCGCGACGTACCGGTTGGCCATGCCCGCGTGGCTGTGCTCCTCCAGCTGCAACGGCCCCGGCCAGTTGTTCTCCACCGCGTCGCGGAACCGGTGCAGCGAGCCGACGCCGGGGTTGCCACCCCAGGAAAAGATCAGCCGGCTCGCGCAGCCCGCCCCGATGAGCTGGTCATAAATCAGGTCCGGGGTCATCCTGACCAGGGTCAGGTCGCGGCGCCGCTGCCGGATCACCTCGTGCCCGGCGGCGAACGGGATGAGGTGGGTGAATCCCTCCATGGCCACCTGGTCGCCATCGTGCACCGCGCGGGCGATGGCCTCAGCCAGTGAAACGATCTCCGCCATATCCTCCTGCCCCGGACCGCGTCCCCCCGGACACCATAATGGCCACGTGGTCGCGATAAGTACAGCCGTTCGTCATACGGACACCCCATACCGGCCGGGCAGGGCGCTGGCCGCCCTGGTCAGGGTGTCTCCGACAGCACCCGCTGCGCGATCGCGAACGCCCGGTTGGCCGCGGGCACCCCGGCGTAGATGGCCGCGTGGAGCAGCACCTCGCGGATCTGCTCGACGCTGAGCCCGTTACGCAGCGCGGCGCGCAGGTGCATGGCCAGTTCCTCCTCCTGGCGCAGCACGACGAGCGCGGTCAGCGTGATCATGCTCCGCTCGGCCCGGGTCAGCCCGGGCCGGGACCACACCTCGCCCCACGCGTACCGGGTGATGAGGTCCTGGAACGGGGCGGTGAAGTCGGTGGTCCTTTCCACCGCCCGGTCCACGTGCGAATCACCCAGGACCTGGCGGCGGACAGTCATCCCCTGGGCGTGTCGTTCGGCATCGTTCATGGCCGGCCATTCTGCTCGGTGTCGGCGTGCGCGGCCAGCGCGGCGGTCACGAAGTCACCTGCCGCGCCCAGGTAACCCGCCGGGTCGAGGGCCTGCTCGAGCTGCTCCGGCGTGATCCCGGCCGCGGCCAGCTGGCCCGCCTCCGGCCCGGTCAGCAGGCCGTCCCGCAACGACTGGCCGGCCGCCGCGGCCCGCGCGCTGGCCTGGGCCAGCAGGTCGTGCGCGGCGACCCGGCCGAGGGCCGGCGCGAGCAGCGCCGCGACGTGCTCGGCCAGCGGGAACCCGCCCGTGGCATCCAGGTTGGCCCGCATCTGGGCCGGGTCAGGGGCCAGCCCGGTCAGCATGTCCGCCGCCCAGGACGCGGCCGACCCGGTGCGCCGGAGCAGGTCGCTCAGCGGCAGCCACTCCGCGTGCCACGCCCCGGCCGCGCGCTGGAGTTCCTGCTCAGCCGCACCGACCAGGGTGGCGAGCAGCCCGGGCACCTGCTTGGTGCAGCCGAGCACCGCGATGGCGGCTACCGGGTTCTGCTTGTGCGGCATGGCCGACGAGCCGCCCCGGCCGGCCCCGCCGCGCTCGTGCACCTCGGCCACCTCGGACTGGGCCAGCAAGGTCACGTCCCGGGCGATCTTGCCGAGCACGCCGGTGACACCCGCGCACGCCGCGCCGATCTCGATGATCCGCAGCTGGTCGGTGTGCCAGGGCAGCGTCGGCACGGCCAGGCCCAGTTCGGCGGCCAGCCGCACGGCTACCTCGGGCCCGGCCCCGCCCAGCGCGGCCAGCGTGCCCGCGGCCCCGCCGAACTGCACCGCAAGCCGGGTCGCGGCCACCCGGGCCAGCCCGCGGCGCGCCTCGTCCAGGCCGGTCAGCCAGCCGGCCGCGACCAGCCCGAAGGTGACCGGCACCGCCTGCTGCAGCAGGGTGCGCCCGATCATCAGCGTGTCCCGGTGCCCGGCCGCCAGGCTGGCCGCGGCCGCCGCCGCGGCGGCCAGATCGGCGGAAACGGCGGCCAGTGCCTGCCGGGCCAGCAGCATGGCCGCGGTGTCCAGGATGTCCTGGCTGGTCGCGCCCTTATGCACGGCGGCCGCGGCGTCCGGCGGCAGCCGCCGGCCCAGTTCCCGGGCCAGCGCGGGCACCGGGTTGCCGGTGAGCGCCGCCTGCTCACCCAGCAAGGCCAGGTCGAAACTGTCGGCCCGGGCCGCCTCGGTCACCGCCGCGCCCGCGCCCGGGGCGGCCAGCCCGGCCGCTTCCAGGGCCCGGGCCAGCGCGGCCTCGGTGTCCAGCATGGCCTGCAGCCAGGCCCGGTCCGAAGTGTCCACCTGGCCGCGGCCGAACACGCCGTCGAAAAGCCCACCGGGAGTCTGCACCGCCCCACGATAGCCCGGCGGATTCGTCAGCACCCGGCCAAGAAATCGCCGCCGTCGCGCAACGTTGCGTAGACATCTGTAAGTGATGTGACTGGGGAGGGCGGGCGCCGCTACGTCGCACTCGCCCTGCCGACCGGCGCCGCGGTGACCCGGGCCACCGGGTATGACCGGGCCGGGCGAGCGCTGGGCATCGTGCCGCTGTCCGCCGCCGGTCGCTGAGCGGCGCGCCTGGGCTGGTCAGGCCGCCGGAAGAGGCCATTGCGCGGTGGTAGGGGTGGGGCCTTATCGTCTCCTGTATGACCGTGCAATCATCACTTTCCGGCGGCCCCGGCCTGGCCCAGGCGCGCCGCCTCGTCACCGAGATCCCCGGACCGGCTTCCCGCGAGCTGCTCGCCCGCCGGGAGGCCACCGTGGCCAGCGGGGTCAGCCACGTCCTGCCGGTGTTCATCACCGCGGCGGGCGGTGGCGTGCTCATCGACGTGGATGGCAACTCGCTGATCGACTTCGGCTCCGGCATCGCCGTGACGTCGGTGGGCAACAGCGCACCCCGGGTGGTGGCCGGCGTGCAGGAACAGGTCGCGCGGTTCACGCACACCTGCTTCATGGTCACGCCGTACGAGGGCTACGTGGCCGTCTGCGAGGAACTGGCCCGGCGCACCCCCGGTGAGCACGACAAGAGATCAGCGCTGTTCAACTCGGGCGCGGAGGCGGTAGAGAACGCGGTCAAGATCGCCCGGCACGCCACCGGCCGCCCAGCCATCGTGGCGTTCGACCACGCCTACCACGGCCGGACCAACCTGACCATGGCGCTGACCGCGAAGAACATGCCGTACAAGGACAAGTTCGGGCCATTCGCCGGGGAGATCTACCGGATGCCGATGGCCTACCCATTCCGCTGGCCGGGTGGCCCGGAGGCGTGCGCGGCCAACGCGCTGGACGTGATCACCGGGCTGATCCACACCCAGGTCGGCGAGGACAATGTGGCCGCGGTGATCATCGAGCCGATCCAGGGCGAGGGTGGCTTCGTGGTGCCGCCGGACGGGTTCCTGACCGGGCTGGCCACGTTCTGCCGGGAGAACGGCATCCTGCTCATCGCCGACGAGATCCAGAGCGGGTTCTGCCGGACCGGCGACTGGTTCGCCTGCGACCGCGAGGGGGTCGTGCCAGACCTGGTCACCACGGCCAAGGGCATCGCCGACGGGCTGCCGCTGGCCGCGGTGACCGGCCGGACCGAGATCATGGACTCGGTGCACGTGGGCGGGCTCGGCGGCACCTACGGCGGCAACCCGGTGGCCTGCGCGGCCGCGCTCGGCGCGATCGAGACCATGGCCGCCGAGGATCTCGCCGGGCGGGCCAGGCGGATCGGTGACATCATGCTGCCCCGGCTGCACAAGCTGGCCGAGGCCAACCCGGTCATCGGCGATGTCCGCGGCCGCGGCGCGATGACCGCCATCGAGCTGGTCCGGCCCGGCACGCTGGAGCCGGCGGCGGCCGTGGCGGCCCAGGTAGCCAGGGCCTGCCACGCGGCTGGCCTGGTCGTGCTCACCTGCGGCACGTTCAGCAACGTGCTGCGTTTCCTGCCGCCGCTGGTGATCGGCGAGCAACTGCTCGAGGAGGGGCTGAGCATTCTGGAGGACGCGTTCGGCGCGCTCTAGCCGCCGGGCCGGCCGCGCGGCGGTGGGCCATGCGCGGGAGCGGACAAAAGCCGGGCCGAACTTAGGCACGAACGTCATATGGACGGACCCCGGGACGAGTGTTACTGCTGGGTAGACCGGTCTGGTACGCCGCAGCAGGAGGTCCCGTGCGCATCCCTTACCCCCGGAGATGCCCCCGTCCCGTCCGCTCCCGCCCGGCCTGGCTAGCACTCGTCGCCGCGGCCAGCGCCCTCGCCCTGCCGCTCGCCCTGGCCCCCGCGGCCAGCGCGAGCTCCGTCAACTATGTGGCTCTCGGTGATTCCTACTCCTCCGGGGTGGGCGCGGGCAGCTACACCAGTTCCAGCGGGTCCTGCGACCGGAGCACGAACGCCTACCCACAGCTGTGGGCCAACGCCAACTCCCCGGCCTCGTATGTCTCGGTGGCCTGCTCGGGTGCGACCACCTCAACGGTGATCAGCAGCCAGCTGTCCGCACTCAGCGCCTCAACCACGCTGGTGTCGATCACCATCGGCGGTAACGACATCGGGTTCAGCAGCGTGATGGAGACCTGCGTGCTGGAAGGGTGGGACTGTGTGAGCGCGGTGGACAACGCGGAGAGCGAGGCGGAAAACCAGCTACCCGGCGAGCTGAATTCGGTGCTGGCCGACATCAAGGCCCACGCGCCGAACGCCCGGGTCGTGGTGCTCGACTACCCCGCGCTCTATGACCTGTCCAGGTCCTCCGGCTGCGTCGGGCTGAGCACCAGCAACCGCACCGCGCTGAACCAGGGCGCGCAGATCCTGGACAGCGAGATTCAGGCGGCGGCCGGCCGGTACGGCGACGTGTTCGCCAATCCGGCGAACCAGTTCGCCGGGCACGAGATATGTGACTCGTCGAGCTGGCTGCACCCGGTGAACTTCCTCGATATCAGCGAGTCTTACCACCCGACCGCGGCCGGCCAGGCCGACGGCTACTACCCGGTGTTCAGCGCGGCGGCCGGCTGACCTGCGGCCAGGCACGTGGGGGCCCGGGTCCTCGCGGGGGCTGGAGGACCCGGGCCGATGCAGCGCCGTAGGTGGGGCGGCGCTACCCGAAGGAGGCTAACCGGCAAATTTCTCTAATCGCTCTGCCGACGCTCAGGGAAACCGGAGAGTCCGGCAAAGTCATCTGGCCGCCGGTGGCCGGGTAGACAGGCAGCATGCCCGTCCTCGTTGGCACGTCCGGCTGGCAGTACCGCGACTGGCGCGGCGTGCTTTACCCCGACGGGGTGCCGCAGCGCCGCTGGCTCGAGCACTACGCCAGCCAGTACGCCACGGTGGAGAACAACAACAGTTTCTACCGGCTGCCCAGCCGGGACACGTTCGCGACCTGGCGGGACCGGACCCCGGACGGTTTCGTGATGGCCGTCAAGGCGAGCCGTTACCTCACCCATATCCGGCGGCTGCGTGACCCGGCCGAACCGGTGGCCCGGCTGCTCGGTGCGGCGGCCGGGCTGGGCCCGCGGCTCGGCCCGGTGCTGCTGCAGCTGCCGCCGAACCTGGCCGCCGATCCGCCGCTGCTGGCCGCCTGCCTGGACCAGTTCCGGACGGCCGCCCGGGCGGCAGGCACCGGCCCGGTCCGGGTGGCCGTGGAACTCCGGCATCCGTCCTGGTGGGCCGAGGACCAGGCCAGCGAGGTGCGGCAGGTGCTGGCCGATCATGACGCGGCGCTGTGCTGGGCGGACCGGCTCGGCCACCCGGTCAGCCCGCTATGGCGCACGGCCGGCTGGGGATACCTCCGGTTCCACGAAGGCGCGGCGCAGCCGTGGCCGCGCTACGGCCCGCAGGCGCTGCGCTCCTGGGCCGAGCGGATCCAGCAGACCTGGCCCGGTGCCGCGGACGTATACGTCTACTTCAACAACGACCCGGGCGGGGCCGCCGTCCGCGACTCCGCCGCGTTCGCCGCGCTGGCCCGCCAGGCCGGGCTCACCGTCACCCGGACCCCGCGGGCCAGCGGCTGACTACCTGTTCACTGGGAAGCCGAGGCTCACGCCGCCGTGGCTCGGGTCGAGCCAGCGTGAGGTGACCGCCTTGCCCCGGGTGTAGAAGTGCACCCCCTCGGTGCCGTACACGTGCGTGTCACCGAACAGCGAGGCCTTCCACCCGCCGAACGAGTAGTACGCCATCGGCACCGGGATCGGCACGTTCACGCCGACCATGCCCGCCTCCACGTCGAACACGAACCGGCGGGCCGCTCCCACGTCGTTGGTGAAGATGGCCGTCCCGTTCCCGTACGGGTTCTCGCCGACCAGCCGGACCGCGTCGTCGTAGCTCGGGGCGCGGACCACGGACAGCACCGGCCCGAAGATCTCGTCGGTGTAGCAGCCCATCCCCGCGGTGACGTGGTCCAGCACGCTGGGCCCGAGCCAGAACCCGGCCTCGGCCCCGCCGATCACCGGGTGCACCCGGCCGTCCACGGCCAGCGTCGCGCCCTCGCGGACCCCGGAGTCCAGGTACGACGCGACCCGGTCCCGGTGCGTGGCGGTGACCAGCGGGCCCATCTCGGACCGCTCGTCGTTGCCCGGCCCGACCCGCAGCCGGGCCACCCGGTCGGCGATCTTGGCCACCAGCTCGTCGCCGATGGAGCCCACCGCGACCAGCACCGAGACGGCCATGCACCGCTCGCCCGCCGAGCCGAAGCCGGCCGACACGGCCGCGTCGGCGGCCAGGTCCAGGTCGGCGTCGGGCAGCACCACCATGTGGTTCTTGGCCCCGCCCAGCGCCTGCACCCGCTTGCCGGCCCGGGTCCCGGTCTCATAGACATAACGCGCGATCGGGGTCGATCCCACGAAGCTGGCGGCCCGGACGTCCGGGTGGGTGAGCAGCGCGTCGACTGCTTCCTTGTCCCCCTGGACCACGTTGAACACGCCGTCCGGCAGCCCGGCCTCGGCCCACAGCCGGGCCAGCAGCAGCGAAGCCGACGGGTCCTTCTCCGACGGCTTGAGCACGAACGTGTTGCCGCACGCGATGGCCAGCGGGAACATCCACATCGGCACCATGGCCGGGAAATTGAACGGGGTGATCCCGGCCACCACGCCGAGCGGCTGGCGGATCGAGTAGGCATCCACCCCGGTCGACACGTTCTCCGAGAACCCGCCCTTGAGCAGGTGCGGGATGCCGCAGGCGAACTCCACTACCTCGAGGCCGCGGGCCACCTCGCCGGCCGCGTCCGAAGCGACCTTGCCGTGCTCGGAGCTGACCAGCTCGGCCAGCTCATCGGCATGCGCCACGAGCAGCTCACGGAACCGGAACAGGATCGCGGTCCGCCGGGCCAGCGAGACGCCGCGCCAGCCGGCGAACGCCTTGGCCGCCGCGGCCACCGCGTCGTCCACCACCGCGGCCGAGGCGAAGTCGACCGTGCCGGTTACCTGGCCGGTGGCTGGGTCGTAGATGTCACCGTGCCGCTCCGCCGCGCCTGTCCACGGCTGGCCGCCGATCCAGTGGCTGACCTGCTTCGTCATTTGCTGGCCTCCTCATTCACCGCGCGCAGCGCGTCGGCCAGGACGCCCAGGCCCTCCTTGGCGTCGGCCTCGGCCAGGTTCATCGGCGGGGCCATCCGCAGCGCGTGCCCGTACAGCCCGCCCTTGCCGATCAGCAGGCCGCGTTCCCGGGTCTCGGCCAGCATCCGGGTGGCCAGCGCCGGGCTGGGCGCCCCGCTGGCCGGGTCGACCATGTCGATGGCGAACATCAGGCCCTTGCCGCGCACCTGGCCGACGGCCGGCAGCGCCGCCGCGACCTCGCGCAGCCCGCCGATGATCATGCTGCCGAGCTGGGCGGCGTTGTGCTGCAGGTCATGGTCGAGCAGGTAGTCGAGGGTGGCGTTGGCGGCCGCGGTGGACAGCGGGTTGCCGCCGAACGTGGAGATGCTGTTCCCGGGCAGCCCGTCCATCAGGTCGCCGCGGGCGATCACCCTGCCGATGGCGAAGCCGTTGCCCAGTCCCTTGGCGAACGTGATGATGTCCGGGGTCACGCCGTGCGCGCCGATGCCCCAGAAGTACTCGCCGGTGCGGCCCCACCCGGTCTGCACCTCGTCCGAGATGAGCAGCGCGCCGCGCTCCCGGAGCACCGCCGCGTACTCGCCGAGCAGCCCGTCCGGCGGCATGGTGAACCCGCCGACGCCCTGCACCGGCTCGGCGATAAGGCAGGCCACATCGCCCGCGGTGGCGGTGCTCAGCACGTGCCGCAGGTCCGCCACGCAGGCCGCGGCGTACTGCGCGTCGTCCAGGCCGGCGAACGCGGGCAGTTGCCGGTCGGTGCCGTGCAGGTAGTGCACGTTGAACGGGGCCAGCTGCGACGGCTTCCAGCCGCCGTTCCCGGTGATGGCGACCGCACCGAACGAGCGGCCGTGGTAGCTGTTGCGCAGCGCCAGCACCTGGTTGGACCGGCGGGCCACCGTGGCCAGCATCAGCGCCGTCTCGTTCGCTTCGGTGCCCGAGTTGGTGAAGAACACCTTGGCGTTCTCGATGCCGGACAGCCGGGCCAGCTTCTCGGCCAGCTCCACCTGGTGCCGGATCAGGTACAGCGTCGAGGTGTGCACGATGCCGGTGTCCAGCTGCCGCTGCACGGCCTGGCGCACCTCGGGCACGTCGTAGCCGAGCATGTTGGTCAGGATCCCGCAGAAGAAATCCAGGTAGCTGTGGCCCGAGGAGTCGGTGACCCGGCTGCCGCTGCCGCTGGTCAGCTCGAGCGGCTCGTCGTAGTAGAGGGCGACCCAGTTAGGGATGATGCGGCGGTGCCGCTCAAGAAGTTCTGACATGCCCCCAGTCTGCCCGCCAGCCGCCCACCTGGGCTCCGACACAGTGTCAGGAATCCAGGCTGGATCCTGACACTATGCTCAGTCGGAGCGGGCGGATGGGAGGTGGCCATGCCAACGGTGGCCGAGGTGCTGCGGCTGGACGTGGTGCAGCGCGGGCTGCCCCGGGTGGTGGCGGCCGCGGGCCAGCTGGGCCGGCCGGTCCGCTGGGTGCATGTGATCGAGCTGCCCGACGCGGCCCGGCTGCTGCACGGCGGGGAACTGGTACTCAGCACCGGCATCGCGCTGCCCGACGAGGGGCCGCAGCTGGACGCGTACGTGGCCGGGCTGGCCGGGGTCGGGGCCAGCGCGCTCGCGGTCGAGCTGGGCCGCAAGTACACCGGCGGGCTGCCGGCCGGCTTCGTGGCCGCGGCCGAGGCAAACCGCCTGCCGCTGATCGTGTTCGAGCATGAGGTGCCCTTCGTCGAGATCACCGAGGCGGTGCACGCACGGATCATCAGCGACCAGCTGGACCAGCTGCGCACCTCGGCCCGGCTGCACGAGGTGTTCACCTACCTGGCCGTGGCCGGCGCCGGGCCAGGCGAAATCCTCCGCCAGGCCAGCCTGCTGGCGGGCCGGCCGGTGCTGCTTGAGGACCTGTCGCATCACGTGCTGGCCTGCGAGCCGGCCGGGGCCGACCCGGCCGAGCTGCTGGCCGGCTTCGAGGCCCGGTCCCGGGCCGTCCCGCCATCACCGCGGACCGGCTACCAGGAGAGCCACGGCTGGCTGGTCACCACAGTCGGCGCCCGCGGCGAGGACTGGGGCCGGGTCATCCTGGTCTGCGACGGCCCGCCCGGCCCGGTGGACACCGTGCTGGTCGAGCGGACCGCCACCACGCTAGCCCTGGGCCGGCTGCTGGCCCGGCAGCAGGAGAGCCTGGAACGGCAGGCCCACCGCACCCTGATCAGCGCGATCCTGGCCGGCCCGGACACCGATCCGGACGAGATCGCGGCGCAGGCCCGGGCGCTGGGCGTGCCGGTCACCGGCCGCCAGCTGGTCACCGCGGTGCTCAGGTCACCGGATCAGGGCGCCGGGCTGCTGGCCCAGGCCCGGGTGCTGGACCTGGCCGAGGCGGTGGCCGATGCCTGCCGCGCGGAGCGGATCCCGGTGCTGGTCGGCTCGCTGGATGACGTCCGGGCCGCCGCGGTGCTGTCGGTGCCCGGCACGGCCGATCCGGAGCAGCTGCTGGGCCGGGTGTGCGAGACGGTCCGCCAGGGGCTGGCCCGCCGGGCCAGCCGGCCCTACGGGGTGCCGGGCGGCGACCCGGTGATCGGCGCCGGAGCCCCGGTCAGCACCGCCGCGGAGGTGCGGCGCTCGCTGCTGGAAGCCCGGCAGGTGGCCGACGCGGCCGCCGAAGCCGGGCCGGACGGCGGCGGCCGGCCCTTCTACTGGCTGGCCGACCTGCGGCTGCGCGGCCTGCTCTTCCTGCTGGGCGGGGACCCGCGGCTGGCCACGTTCGTGGACCGGGAACTGGCCCCGCTGCTCCGTTACGACGCGGCGCACGGCACCAGCCTGACCGGCGTGCTGGCCGCCTATCTGGCCGCAGGCGGGAACAAGGCCGACGCGGCCGCGCACGCGCACCTGGCCCGGCCCACGCTGTATAACCGGCTGCGGCACATCGAGCGGATCCTCGGCGTCGACCTCGGCTCGGCCGAATCGCGCGCCGCGCTGCACGTGGCGCTGCTGGCCCACGACGCCGCCCGGCCCAGCGCAGCCGCCCGGCCGGCCGGGTAATGAAACCCCGGCCGGCCGGTCAGCTATCCGCGGCGATCAGCCTTCTGGGTCGATGCCGTCCAGGGCCGGCACCCGCACCGTGCGATGGCCCAGCCGGCCGCCCAGGATCACCTTCCGCAGCGAGACGTCGTTGCTGGTGTCCATCTCGTACAGCACGTGCTCCGGGTTGGCCTGGATCTCGATGTAGTAGGTGCCGTTCGGCACCTTGGTGATGTTGAAGGACTGGCCGGCCACCGACTGGAAGTAGGTGTCAGCCCAGCCCAGCGGCAGCATCTCCTGCACCCACAGTGCGGTCGGTGAGCCGCACTGGCCGCCGAAACCGAGGAACGACGGCTGCCACACGGCACCAGGCCGCAGCAGGTCCACCGGGTCGGTCGGCGCAATACAGAAGCCCACCTTGTGGCTCGGCACCGCCAGTTGGTGAGCAGAGTTGAGCAGGGTGTACTGCGCGAACTGCTGGAAGTGCCAGTGGTTGTGGCCGTTCTTGGCGTCGAACCCCATGGTGCCGGCCCGGGCCCGGCCGATGACCTGCCCGTCCTGCCAGAAGTACTGGTACGCCTTCATGGTGGGCGAGCCGTTGGACCGGAACCCCTCGACATCGAGCGGCCCGTTACCGCTGATCCCCACCGTGGCGCCGAAGTCCACCTGGTCGGAGGCCGGGTGCGTCTTGGTCGCCCGGAAGTGTCTGACCGAGATCCCCCACGACGGCAGCGGAACTAGGTCGGGCAGCGAACTGGCCGGCGGGCTGGCCAGCGTGCGCACCGTCGGCAGGGTGGGCAGCGCCCGGCTCGGCGGAATGGCGGGCCGGGCGTGGCTGCTGGCCGACCCGCAGCACCCCGACGCCTTCACCACGGTGGCCTTCACCGTGGCGGTGGCATCGGCCGCCGCGATGTGCAGCAGCTTGGTGTATGGCGGCAGGATGGTCTCGGTCACCCGGTAGGTGCCCAGGTTGAGCCGGTAGCCGACCGAGTTCTGTTCCAGCGGGTCGACCGCCCAGCCCTGGGCCACGCCCCAGACCAGCGATTTCGGGAACGGGTCGGCCACGCATTCCTGCGGGTAGGGCGAGGCGGCCGGGCTGTCCGGGGAGGCGCGCTGCGGATCGTAGCTGTCCGGGCAGAAGCCGACCTTCGAGCTGTGCAGCACCTTCCCCTTGGTGGTGGCCACCGTGACCTGGAGGAAACGGCGCAGCCGGGACGGCACCCGGCCGATGAGCGTGGCCGGGAACGGCACCTGCTGCACCCCGCCGCCGGGCAGGTGGATGACCTGGGTCAGGGTGAGCGGTGACGTGTAGCTCGCCCGCTGCACGTCGAACTCCAGGGCGGCGCCGAGCGACGCGGTCCAGATGCCCGGGTCGATGTACACCACACGACCAAACCTGGGCAGCGTGACGCTGTTCTGCGCCGGGATCAGCTTGACCTGTGGCCCGGCTGGTGTACTGGCCGCCGCGCCCGTCAGCCCGGGCACGGTGATCGACGCTGCCGCTAAACCGGCCAGCGCCACGGCCGCGGCACGCAGCCGCAGTCTTGATCTCGTCATGGCGTCTCCCCGTTCCGCCCCGGCCGCGGCCCGGCCGGGGCTCGTGATGTGGCCAACCTCGCAGGCAACGTAACGCCCACATCCCGGAAAGGCCAGAGCGGCTCGCCGCGGTCAGCCAGGCTCCGACTTGCGCAGCGTTGGCCGCGCGGCACGGGTCAGCTCACGGCCCGGTTCCGGCGGCCCGGGCGGCGGCCCGGCCGCCGGCGGCGCACCGGCCGGCGGCTCGGCAGCCGCCGGCTCGGCGGCCGCGACCGCCTGCTGGTAGGCGTCGCGCAGCCGGGCCACCTCGGCCTGCGGGTTCTGGAACCAGTTGGTGGACCACAGCCGGTGGAAGCTCCAGCCCAGCCGCTGCAGGTGCTCGCCGCGCAGCCGGTCCCGATCCCGGACGCTGCGCGACTGGTGGTAAGACGCCCCGTCGGTCTCGATGGCCAGCACCATCCGGCTGGTGTCGTCCGGGTGGGTGGCGGCGAAGTCCACCCGGTAGCCCCCCACCCCGTACTGCGGCACCACGGTGATCCCGCACTCGGCCAGCCGGTCCCGCACGTCGGCTTCGAAACTGTTCAGCTCGGAGCGGCCCGATGCCTCGGCCACGCTGCCCCCGGACCCGGCGTACTCCAGGTAGTCGGCCAGCAGCCGGGCACCGGCCTTGGTCACCCGGTCCGGGTCCACGTCGGTGCTGGCGAAGGAGCTGACCAGGGTGAGCCGGTGCTTGGCCCGGGTGGCGGCCACGTTGAGCCGGCGCTCCCCGCCGTCGCGGAGCAGCGGCCCCCACTGGTACCGCATCCGCCCGTCCGGGTGTTTGCCGTACCCGATGGACAGGATGATCGCGTCCCGCTCATCCCCCTGCACCCGCTCCAGGTTCTTCACGAAGAACGGCTCGGCGGTGTCCTCGGCGAAGAAACTCTCCAGGTCGGGGTGCTCGGCCAGGGCGTCGCGCAGCGCCGCATCGATCCGCTCCGCGTGCTTGATGCCGAGCGCGATGACGCCCAGTGACTGCCGCGGCTGGGTCCGGGCGTGCTCCAGGACCAGCTCGACCACCTTGTCCACCTCGGCGGTGACCGACACCTCCTGGCCCCGCTCCGGACCCTGCGCCACCACCACGTGGCGGAGGCAGTCGTCGCGCAGCACACCGGGGAACGTGGTCAGCGCGCCGCCGTAGATGTGCGCGTTGGAAAACGCCACCAGCCGCTCGTCGCGGCTGCGGTAGTGCCAGGTCAGCGGGGCGGTCGGGAGCAGCGGGCGGAGCGCGTCGAGCACCGACTCGAAGCCCGCGCCGAACGAGACCAGGCTCTCGTCATCCTCCGGCTCATCCGCCTCACCGTCGTCGCTGAACTGGCGAAAAAAGTTCGTCGGCGGCAGCTGCCGATCGTCGCCGGCCACCACGATCTGGTGCCCGCGCATGACGGACGGGATGGCGTCGGCCGGGATGATCTGGCTGGCCTCGTCGAAGATGACCACGTCGAACAGCCGGGTGGCGGGCAGCACCTGGCTGACCATCAGCGGTGACATGGCCCAGCACGGCTTGAGCGCGAACAGCACGTCGCTGGTCTGGTCGAGCAGCCGCCGCAGCGGCAGATGGCGGCGGCGCAGCGACGCCTGCTTGCGGATGACTCGGGCTTGCAGCGGGTGCCGGTCCTGGGCGTCGCGCAGCCGGTCCGCCCAGGCGCGGCGCACCCGGTCGGCGTTGGCCGTCAGGTGCTGCACGTCGCGGACCCGGAAGTCGCTGGCGATCTCGTCCAGCGCCGCACCGCGGTACGCGGCATAGCCCGGGTCGCTGACCCGCATCTGATCCAGGATCGACGAGTACCACGCGTAGTCGAACGCCGCGGCGGCCAGGTCGGGCCCGGCCTCACGGCGGGCCAGCTCATCCAGCAACGGGCCGAGACCCAGCTCGGCGAAGCCGGTCACCAGCTGGTACAGCCGGGGCAGCTGCCACGCGGTGTCCTGATCCGCGGCCAGCTCGGCCAGCTGGGCCGCGGGGTCCTCGGCCAGCGTGAGATAGCCGCGCAGCAGGCCCAGCTGGGTGTCGCAATGCGCGCCGATCTCGGCCAGCTCCGGATAGCGGGCCGGCAGCCGGGGCAGGCCCTGGTCGGTGCTCAGCTCGCGCCACCCGGCCAGCTCGGCGGCGGCCGCGCGGAGCGCCCGGTGCAGCTCCTCGCGGGGCGGCTCGGCCGTCCCGGTGGCCAGCGCGCGGGCCTGTTTGCGTAGCGCCCGGCGGCCGGTGAAACTCAGCCCGGCCCCGTCACCCACCGCGGCCGCGAGCCGGTCCGGGCTGGCCGCGTACACCGCCGGATCGAGGTGGCGCAGCGTCTGCGCCACCGCCGCGTACAGCCGCAGCACGGCCACCGCGTCCGGGTAGCCACGCGGCGGCCGCAGCCCGGTCTCGCCCGCCGCGCGGGCCACCCGGTGCAGCAGCGCGGGCAGCTCATGCGAGCTGAGCTGGGCCACGATGTCGCACGCCTGGCGGGCCTGATCCGGGGTGCGCAGCGCGGCGCCGTACCACGGCGTGCTGCCCGGGCGCAGGGTAAACCCACCCAGGTGGGCGAACTCGCGCAGCTCGTCGCGGATCCGGTCGGCCGCCTCCCGGGAGATCTGCTCCGGGCCGGCCAGCCGGACCGGGGTGCGCGCCTCGGCCGGCCGGCCGAGCAGCGCCGCCTGCACCTCGAACGGGGTCAGCCCCCACGGCTTGTGCACCTCGTGCAGCGCGGTCGCGTGCTGGCTGAGCCGCTGCTGCCGGTCCACCAGGCGGCGGTGCAGGTCGGTCAGATCCGGCGCCTGGGTGCGCTGCGCTTCATCCAGGGTCTCGCCCAGGTCACGGGCGATGCGCAGCCGGTCCCGGGTGCCCTCGTGAATGTCCAGCACCATGCCGCCCAGGCCGACTCCCTTGAGCCGGGACAGCACCGCGTCGATGGCGGCCCGTTTCTCCGCCACGAACAGCACCTTGCGGCCGCGGGCCACCAGAGTGGCGATCAGGTTGGCGATGGTCTGGCTCTTGCCGGTGCCGGGCGGCCCGTGGATGACCAGGCTGCGCCCGGCCAGCACCGCGCCGATGGCGCCACGCTGCGAGGAATCGGCGTCCAGCACCGAGTAGTCCTCCTCCGGGGAATCCAGCAGCGGACCGCTGGCCTCGCCGACGGCCGGGTCGGCGGCGCCCAGTGACTCCTGCGCCTCCGGGTCGCCGGCCACGGCCGCCACCACATCACTGTCGTTCAGTAGCTCGCCCGCCGCTTGCAGGTCCCGCACCATGGGCAGCTTGGCGTAGGTGAACGTGCCGATCACCTGACGGTCGATGATGGCGAAGCCGGGGACCTCGGCCGCCTCGGCCGCCCGGCAGAGCAGCGGGCCGACCCGGCTGGCCGGCTGCTCGGCCAGCTCTTCGGTGGCCGCGCCGAACACGCTGGCCAGCTTGTACAGCAGGACCGGGTTGACCTCATAGTCGTCGTCCAGGACCAGTTCGAAGTCGTCGTGCCGGGCCCGGGTCGGCGTGATGGTCAGGCCGCGGAGCAGCACCGGCGCGGCCGGCTCGAGGAACAGCTCGTCCCAGCGCGCGATCCCGGTGGCCAGGTAACCAGCCCGGATGCCGCGCTCCTCCAGCAGTTCCCGGGCCTTCCGGTGAATGACCTGGACCCGGCGGATCGCGTCGGCGCGCGCGTCCACATCATGGAACAGCCGGGTCAGCCGGGCCGAGCCGGTGCGCAGGAACCGGTCCAGCGCGGCCGGGTCGGCGGCGGCCAGGTCCAGCGTGCCGGCCCGGCGGTCCTTGTAGTAGAGCAGCGTGTTGCGGCCGCCCAGGTCGGTCAGCGCGGCCACCCAGCGGGCCTGGGCCGCCGCGATGAGCTCGGTGCGGCGCCGGTCCGCCGGGTCGGCGCCATCCACCGGCTCGGCATGAGCCAACTGCTCGTCGTCGTCCGCCTGCTCGCTGTCGTCCGGCTGCTCGGTCATGGGTGGTTCTCCGTCCGTGGGGTCAGCGGATGCTAACTTGCCCGTGACGGCCGATCCATTCCATTCCTTCGCGGCCAGCTGAAATTTCGTCAGTACATCTCGACGCAGTCGTAGCCGATGGCCGGGCTGAGCCAGTTGCTCAGCGGGCTGGAGCCGCTGGTAGCACCTAACCGAGCTCGCCATCCGCTCCGCCTTACCCGTCAGTGAGCGCGGAGCGGATGGCGGCCAGGTCGCTGGCCGCGGCCAGCCCGGCGTGATAGAAGCGCAGCTCGGTGGCGCCGGCCGCGCGGACCGCGGCCGCCTGCGCGGGCAGCGTCCCCGGGTCGCCGCCCAGGCCGGCCACCGCCTCCAGGCTGGCCAGCACCGCCGTTCCAGCGGGCACGGCGGCGGTCACCCTGGTGACCAGGCTGACCGCCCGCGCCTGGTCCCCGCATCCCAGCACAACGCCATCAACGCCGCCGAGGCCGCACGCCGCAGCGAGGTCGTAGCCGGGGTTCGAGCCCGCGGCGCGGGGATCCGGGTCGGTGTGCAGCAGCACTGGCTTGCCCGGGGCGGCGGCGCGGACCGCGCCGGTCACCTCGCCGAGCAGCCGCCGGGCAGCCGCCGCCCGGGTGCTATCGAACACGTCCGCACTGTCGCCGGGCAGCGCCGGGCCGCCGTCGGCGGCCGCCCGGGCCAGGGCGGCCAGCTTGTCCGGGTCCGCCCCGGCCGCCGCGTACCCTTCCCGGCAGCCGGCGCAGAAACACAGCGAGAGCAGCCAGTCCCCGGCCAGCCCGGCCCGGCCGGTCACGTCGCCGGTCTTGTCGTGCGCGCTGCCGTGCTCGAAGCCGTACCAGCCGCACGCCTCCAATTCGATGCTGTCCACCCCGTCCAGCGCGGCCGCCTCGGCGGCCAGCCGCGCGGCGTACTCGCGGACCGCGGCCGAGCCCGCGCACAGCGCCCACGGGTACCGGTCGCCGAAACAGTTCCGTACCGCGCAGTCAGCCGTGGCCGCCAGCCGGGAGTTGTGCGTCAGCACCACCCAGGCGGTGACGCCGAGACCCGCGGCGCGCAGCCGTTCGGCGGCCCGCTCGAACGACCCGGCCGGCTCGGCCACCGCCGGGCGCAGCGCCGCACCGGACCAGCGGGCGGGGTCGGCCCGGTAGTACACCGCGGCATCCTGGGTCACGATGCGATGCGCCGGATGGAACGGGGTCACCGCGCGCACCGCGTGGTAGGCCGCGGCCAGGCTGACCCCGGCCAGGCCCAGGCCGGCTACCCGGTCCGCGGCGGCCGGGTCGCCGTCCACGTCCCACGGGTAGAGGTACGCCCCGGCCCGCACTAGGGGACCGGGCGCAGTGGCTCGGGCAGCAGCTGCGCGGGGAAGTCCTGGTAGGCCACCGGGACCAGCCAGCGCCGGATGGCGGTCGCGCCGACCGAGGTGAACCCGGGCGCGGTGGTGGCCGGGAACGGGCCGCCGTGCTGCTGGGCCCAGGTCACCGCGACCCCGGTCGGCCAGCCGTTCCACACCACCCGCCCGGTGGTCCGGCTGAACACGCTCGCGACCTGGGCCGCGGCCGTCATGTCCGCGGCCGAGTCCGGGTCGCCGTGGATCACCCCGGCCAGGTTGCCGCCCAGCCGGGCCAGCACCGGGAGCAGGTCGTCCGGTGACTGGTAGGTGATGACCAGCCCGGCCGGCCCGAAGTGTTCCTCGGCCGTCCCGGGGAGCCCGGCGGCGAACTGCTCCAGCGTGGTGCCGAACACGTGCGGGGTGGCCGCCCACGGGCCCTCCCCCGGCTGGCCGTCGACTATCGGCGTGACCGCCGGGGTGACCGCCAGCTCGTCCACGGCGGCCTGGTAAGCGTCGTGGATCCTGCCCGTCAGCATGGGCGCGCCCGCGGACCCGGCGACCGCGTCCACGATCGCGCCGCGCAGCCCAGGGTCGTCGGGGACGAACAGCAGGCCCGGGTTGGTACAGAACTGGCCCGCGCCCAGGGTGAGCGACCCGGCGTAGCCGGTGGCGATCTCGCCCGGCCGGGCCGCGGCCGCGCCGGGCAGGATGACCACCGGGTTGACCGAGCCGAGCTCGCCGAAGAACGGGATCGGCACCGGGCGTTCCGCGCAGATCCTGGCCAGCGCCAGCCCGCCGCGCACCGACCCGGTGAACCCGGCGGCCGCGACGGCCGGGTGCTGCAGCAGCCGCACGCCGGCCGGCACGCCGTACACCACTGCGAACGTACCGGACGGCGCGCCCGCCCCGGCCAGCGCGTCCGCCACGATCTGCCCGGTCAGCACCGAGGTCCGCGGATGCCCCTCGTGCGCCTTGACGACCACCGGGCAGCCGGCCGCCAGCGCGGACGCGGTGTCCCCGCCGGCCACCGAGAACGCGAACGGGAAGTTCGACGCGGCGAACACCGCGACCGGGCCGACCGGGTGCATCATGTGCCGCAGCCCGGGCACCCCGGTGCCTGGCGGGGTGGTGATCACATCCAGGTAGCTGCCGTCGGCCAGCACGTCGCAGAACATCCGCAGCTGTCCGGTGGTGCGGGCCACCTCACCGGTCAGCCGGGTGCTGCCCAGCGCGGTCTCGGTGTCGGCCAGCGCGGCCAGTTCGGCGGCCCGGCTGTCCAGCGCGTCGGCCACCGCGGCCAGCGCCTTGGCCCGGCCTGCCGGGCCGGCCGCGACCCACGGCCCGGCCGCCCCGGCCGCTGCCGCGGCGGCCGCGTCCACCGCGCTGTCGCTGGTCTCCACGACCGGCTCGCCGGTGGGCTGGCCGGTCCGCGGGTCATATCCCTGGATCATCGGTTGCCTGTCCTTCTGTCTGCGGCGGCTAGGCCAGCCGGTCCGCGTCGTACTCCGGCTGGGTGAACTCTCCGCCCAGGTAGGCCAGCACCGGATCGGCCGGGTCCGGCTCGCCCTGCGCGGCGATGATCTCGGCCGCATAGGCCTCGGCGTCGTCCTTCGGCTGGTAGCCCAGTGCCCGCGCCTCGTCCAGCGACACCCAGCCGCCCCGGGTATTGGCCGACACCCCGAACGCCACCCGGAAGCCGGGCTGCTCAGCGGTCAGGCAGGCGTCGAACAGCCGCCCGGCGTCGTCCGGGGACAGCCAGGTGGACAGCATGCGCACGTTCCGCGGCCGCTCGAAGCAGGACAGGATGCGCAGGCAGATGGTGTCCATGCGGTACCGGTGGTAGTACTGGGCGGCCAGAGCCTCCCCGGTCACCTTGGACACCCCGTAATAGGTGTCCGGGGCCGGGAACGCGTAGTCCGGGACCGGGAACGCAGACCGGGGGGTGAACCCGACCGCGTGGTTGGACGACGCGAAGATGACCCGGGGCACGCCCGCCCGGCGGGCCGCCTCGAACACCGTGTAGGTGCCCTGGATGTTGGTTTCCAGGATGCGCTGCCACGGGCCCTCGCCGGACACCCCGGCCAGGTGGATCACCGCGTCCACCCCGGCGCAAGCCTGTTGCATCGCGGCCATGTCGGTGACCGACGCCACGACGACCTCTTCGCCCGGGCCGGCCGGGTCAGCCGGCGGGCTCGTGTCGAGCAGGCGGAGCGTCCGGCCGGGCCGGGCCAGCCGTGTGCGCAGCATGGACCCGATCCGGCCGGACCCGCCGGTGATGAGAATGATCGCCACGGCAAACGACCCTACTTGGGCCACCACCCAGCCAAGTAGCTGGCCACCGTGTACTGGGCGGCCTGGGCCGCGGTGAGCTGCGGCACGTCCGCGCCACTAGCGGGGGTCGGGCTCGGGATTCCGGCCGGCCCTGGCCAGGAACCCGAAATCACAGCCCTTGTCCGCCTGGGTCACGTGCTCGCTGTACAGCGCGCCGTAACCACGCTCATACCGGGGCGGCGGCGGCCGCCAGGCGGCGCGGCGCTGGTGCAGTTCCGCGTCGCTCAGCTCGACCCGCAGCGCCCGCTCGGCCACGTCCAGGGTGATCAGGTCGCCACTGCGGACCAAGGCCAGCGGCCCGCCGACAAACGACTCGGGCGCCACGTGGAGTACGCACGCGCCGTAGCTGGTGCCGCTCATCCGCGCATCGGAAATCCGCACCATGTCCCGCACCCCCTGCGCCAGCAGGTAGTCCGGGATCGGCAGCATGCCGTACTCCGGCATGCCCGGGCCGCCCAGCGGGCCCGCGTTGCGCAGCACCAGCACCGAGTCGGCGGTGATGCCCAGCGCCGGGTCGTTGATCTGCCGCTGCATCTCCCGGTGGTTGTCGAACACGACCGCCGGGCCGGTGTGCTTGAGCAGCCCGGGGTCGGCCGCCATGTGCTTGATCACGGCGCCGTCCGGCGCCAGATTGCCACGCAGCACCGCGAGGCCGGCCTCCGGCGCCAGCGCGGTACTGGCGTTGCGGATCACGTCCTCGTTGTAGACCTCAGCCCCGGCCAGTCCGTCACCGAGGGAGCGGCCGGTCACCGTGATGCGGTCGGTGTGCAGCGCGCCGGGGACTTTGGCCAGCTCGGCCAGCAGGGCGCGCAGGCCGCCGGCGTAGTAGAAGTCCTCCATCAGGTACTTCCCGCTGGGGCGGAGGTTGGCCAGCACCGGGACGCGGCGGGCGATCTCGTCGAAGTCGTCCAGGGACAGCGGTACGCCGCAGCGGCCGGCCATCGCGATCAGGTGGATGACCGCGTTGGTCGATCCGCCCAGGGCCAGCACGGTGGCCACCGCGTCCTCGAACGCCTCCGCGGCGAGGATCTGGTCCGGGGTCAGGTTCTCCCAGGCCATGTCAACGATCCGGCGGCCGGTCGCGGTGGCCATCCGGAGGTGCGCCGAGTCGGCCGCCGGGATGGACGTGGCACCGGGCAGCGTCATGCCGAGCGCTTCGGCGGCCGAGGTCATGGTGGACGCGGTGCCCATCGTCATGCAGTGCCCGGGCGAGCGGGCGATGCCGCCGGCCAGGTCGGCCATTTCGCAGTCGCCGATCAGGCCGGCCCGCTTGTCGTCCCAGAACTTCCACAGGTCGGTGCCGCTGCCCAGCGGCTGGCCGCGGTAGTTGCCGCGCAGCATCGGACCGGCCGGCAGGTAGATGGCCGGGATGCCCGCGCTGGCCGCGCCCATCAGCAGCGCCGGGGTGGTCTTGTCGCAGCCGCCCATCAGCACCGCGCCGTCGGCCGGGTAGGACCGGAGCAGCTCCTCGGTGTCCATGGCCAGCAGGTTGCGGTACAGCATCGGGGTCGGCTTCTGGAACGTCTCGGACAGCGAGGCCACGCCAAACTCGGCTGGGAAGCCGCCCGCCTCCCAGATGCCCCGCTTGACCTGTTCGGCCCGCTCGCGCAGGTGCATGTGGCACGGGTTCAGCTCGGACCAGGTGTTGACGATCGCGATGATCGGCTTGCCCTGGTAGTCCTCGGGGTCGGCGCCGAGCTGGCGCATCCGGGTGCCGTGGCTGAACGCGCGCATCCCGTCCCCGCCGAACCAGCCATAGCTCCTGAGCTCTGTTGCTTTGCGCCTCCGGCGCGCTTGGACCCGCCGCCTTCCCTCGTCGCTCGTTCCTCGCTCCTCAGTCCAGTCGGCGGCGCGCGCCTTTGGCGCGGTCATGTGAGGCCCCAGCCGGCCAGGATCTTGCCGATCTCGTCGCGGATCGGGTCGGGCAGCAGCCGGCTGGGCGGCCGCACGTCGCGCCGGGCCAGGCCGAGCTGGGCCAGTGCCTCCTTGACCACGCTGACGTTGTCGGCCGAGGCGTCGGCGGCGCGCAGTTCCTCGAACGCGCGGCACGCCTCCCAGATCTTCATCGCGCCGTCCCAGTCGCCGTTGCGCAGGGTGTAGAGCATGCCTACGGACAGTTTGGGCGCCACGTTGACCAGGCCAGAGGTGAAGCCGCGGGCGCCGTAAGTCCAGCAGCCCGGCGCGGTCAGCTCGGCCAGCCCGGCCAGCCAGGTGAACCGGTCCAGGCCGGCGTCCCGGGCCACCCCGGCGAACTGCACCTGGTCGCGCACCCCGTACTTGACGCCGACCACGTTCGGGCACAGTTCGCCGAGCCGCCGGATGTGCCGGCCGGTGATCCGCGGCTCCCGGATGTACAGCACCACGCCCATGTCCGGTACGGCCTCGGCGATGGCCACGTGGTAGTCCACCCAGCCGTCGGCCGACAGGTACGGGCTCACCGGCTGGTGCACCATGATCATCCGGGCGCCGGCCGCGCGGGCGTGCGCCGCCGCCTTGGTCGCGGCGGTCACGTCGTGGCCGACCCCGGCCAGCACCTCGGCCCGGCCGCCGACGGCGCGGATGGCCGACTCGACGGCGGTCTCCGTCTCCGCTTCGGACAGGGTGTAGAACTCGCCGGTGTTGCCGTTCGGCGTGATCAGGGTGATCTCTTCGTCGAGCAGCCGGGTGATCAGCCTGGCGTGACAGTCCCAGTCGGGCGCGCCGTCAGGGCCGAACGGGGTGACCGGGATGGCGGCGACGGTCGCGAGGATGCTGCGGAACTCGTTGGCGGTCGCGGGATCAAGGCGCATCGGTGCTCCATTCGGCGGCGGGTGTGTCGGCGGTGAAGTGGCGGGCGGTGAACCCGGCGATGTGCTCGCGGAGCAGCCTGGCGGCCTGGTCCGCGTCCCCGGCCTGGGCGGCGGCCAGGATGGCCCGGTGCTGGGCCGCCTCGTGTTCCCAGGACGGGGCCTGCTGCCAGGACAGCGCCGACACCAGCGCGGTCTGATCGCGCAAGTCGTCCAGCACCTTCACGATCAGGCTGTTGCCGCAGCCCAGGTACAGCGCGCGGTGGAAGTCCCGGTTGGCCAGGCTGCGCTGGGCCTGGTCTTGCGCGGCGGCCGAGGCGCGCAACGCCGCCGCGGCGTGGGCCCAGTGGTCTGTATCGGCGGGGGCCGCGGCGGCGGCGCGCACCGCCCGGCCCACCGCCTCCGGCTCGACCAGCAGCCGCAGGTCGTAGATGGCGGCGGCGGAGTCCATGTCGATTTCCCGGACGGTCGCGCCGCGGTACGGGCTCATCGTGACCAGGCCCGCGCCGGCCAGCGTCTTCAGCGCCTCACGGACCGGGGTCTTGGACACGCCGAGCAGCTGGGCCAGTTCTGTCTCGACCAGGCTCTGCCCGGGCTTGAGTTCGCCGGCCAGGATCGCGTGCTTGACTGCCTCCAGCACCGCTTCGGTGCGGGATGGGATGGCCCCGGTGGTCCCGTTCAGAAACCGGGCCTCCGGCGTCGGCGGCATCGCGGTGCTCATGACGTGGTGGTCACGCTCGCATATCGCATCTCATATATGAGACGACCCTAAGAGGTGCCCCGCGCTCCGTCAACCGCCCCGCCGCCCGGTCACGAGATCCCGATGGGTGCCCTGGCCACTTTTCACCCCGGAGGTGCGTGGGGAACCCGGATGAATCGGACATCGGGCGCGCGTCTGGGGTGAAAAGTGGCTTGAGGTGGGGGTGGCCCGGGCAGGGTGACGGCGGGGGACGGCGTGGCTGAAGAGTACGTGCTCGATCATCATCAGCGGGGCGAGCGGCAGCGGCTGGATCTGATGTCGCGGCTGCTCGACCCGATGCACCGGCGCTACATCGAGGACCTGGGCGCGGCCACGGCTGGGGCGCAGACGCTGGAGGTCGGCTGCGGCAACGGGTCCATGTCCGCGTGGCTGGCCGGGCGGGTCGCACCCGGCGGGCGGGCGCTGGCGGTAGACCTGGACCTGTCCCTGGCCGACGCGAATGCGCCGGGGCTGGCGTACCGCCAGGGTGACATCCTGGCCGGGCCGGTCGAGCCGGGCGGCTTCGACCTAGTGACGGCGCGGGCCGTGCTGCACCACGTGGGCGACGCCGCGACCGCCGTGGCCAACCTGGTGGCCAGCGCCAGGCCAGGCGGCGCGATCCTGCTCATCGAGCCGGACTTCCTGCCGGTCAGCGTGGCCGAGCCCGCGGACGTGCGGGCGTTCTGGGCGGGCTGGCTGGCCTGGTCCCAGGAGCAGGGCATCGACTACTTCATCGGCCGCAAGCTGCCCGGAATGCTGTCCAGGCTGGGCCTGGAAGACGTCACGGCTACGGCCGAGACGTCGCTCTATCCCGGCGGCTCACCGTGG
This sequence comes from Streptosporangiaceae bacterium, assembly GCA_036497945.1. Classification (GTDB taxonomy): domain Bacteria; phylum Actinomycetota; class Actinomycetes; order Streptosporangiales; family Streptosporangiaceae; genus RYN-230. The sequence goes on from DASXIN010000206.1 coordinate 42,544, forward strand.
GCCGAGTACTGGCGGGAGACGGTCATCGAACTGCGCCCCCGGCTCATCGAGTCGGGCCAACTGGACGGCCGGCTGATCGACGCGTTCCTGGCCCAGTGCACGCACCCGTCCTGGTGGACCCAGACCATCGCGTTCACCGCCGTCGCCGGGCACCGTTCCCGGGACTGAGCGGTTCGTAGCTGAGCAATAACGACAAACGATATGCCGTCGTCAAGCCCCCTTTTGTGCACGGTGGCGGCATAGCTGCGAGGGTGGTCAGGCGTCTTCATGGGTGAGGACGGGAGATGGCCAGTGGATGAACGGGTCCGGCAGGACTTCACCGAGTTCGTCACGGCGCGGTCGGCCGAACTGCTCCGGCTGGCCTACGTGCTGACGGCCGACCGGCACGCGGCGGAGGATCTGCTGCAGAACTCCCTAATCAAGGCGGCGGCGCATTGGGGCCGGATCCACAGCGCTCCCGAGGCTTACGTGCGGCGGATCATGTACCGGGAGCAGGTCGGCCAGTGGCGCCGCCGGGCCCGGCGGCCGGAGACCGCGATGGCCCAGGTGCCTGAGCCGTTCGAGCCGGACCAGGCGGGCACGGTGGACGCCCGGCTGGCACTGAAGGACGCGCTGCTCGCCCTGCCGCCGCGCAAGCGCGCCGTGCTGGTGCTGCGCTACCTGGAAGACCTGCCCGAGGCGCAGGTGGCCAACATCCTGGGCTGTTCGGTCGGCACCGTGCGCAGCCAGACACACAAGGCGATCGCCCAGCTGAAATCGGCCCTGCCGTCGCTGGGCCTGAACGACACGGAGGTGCACCGGTGAACGGACCCGAGCCGCTCATCGCGGACGCGCTACGGGATATCGCGGCCGAGGCCCCCGCGCCGCGGCCGATGGCCGACGCGGCCTGGCAGGCCGGACGACGGCGGCGCTGGCGCGGACTGGCCGCCGCGGCCAGCGCAGGGGCCGGCGCGATCACCACCGCTATCGCGCTGCCACTGGCCGTGGCGGGCAGTCCAGCTCAGCCGCCGAGTCTGCTCACCGGGCCGACCGCGCCGGTCAGCCTGCACAGGCCGATCCAGTTCCGCCAGGTGGCCACGATCAGCGGCCACGTCTGCCCGCCGGGCAGCAGCGGCGTGCCGGGCCCGGCTGACCAGACGGTTCGGCCTCGGGCGGGCTGCTTCTACCTCACCGGCAGCGGGATGACGGTCAGCACACTGCAGTCGGCGTGGGTCACCCGGGCCAGCACCGGCCAGTACGTCATAAACATCCACTTCAACCCGGCCGACACCAGCCGGTTCGCGGCGCTGACCCGGAAGCTGGCCGATCAGCCCGACCCGCGCTGCCAGCTCGCCATCATCGTCAGCGGGCGGGTCATCGCCCACCCCATGGTGCAGGCGCCGATCACGACCGGCCAGGCCCAGATCATTGGCTTCGGCAGCCGCGCCCAGGCGGAGCGCCTGCTGAACCAGGGCTGAACCGCTGCCCCTGGGCTCAGCTGGTCTTCTGGGCTACGCCACCCCACATGGCGGAGCGGCGGGCGGCTTCCATCTCGGAGTCCGGCCGCCAGTGCTGCACCGGCACGATGCCGGGCTCGACCAGTTCCAGGCCGGCGAAGAAGTCGGCCACCTCGGACTGGTTCCGGTACCAGCCACGCTGGGTGAGCAGCCGGTTCAGCCGCTTGCCCACCTCGGCCATTTTCTCCGGCTCGATGTCCGAGGCCACGTGGGACAGCAGCAGATGACTGCCCGGCGGCACCGCGGCCATCAGCTGCCGGACGATACCGTACGGGTCGTCGTCCGGGCCGATCAAGTGCAGCACCGCGACTAGCATGACCGCGACCGGGCGGGAGAAGTCGAGCACTTCGGCCGCGTGCTCCAGGATCTTCCCGGTGTCGCGTAGGTCGGCGTCGAGGTAGTCGGTCGCCCCCGAGGGGTCGCCAACCAGCAGGGCGCGGGCGTGCGCCAGCACGATCGGGTCGTTGTCCACGTAGACCACGCGGCTGCCCGGGGCCACCCGCTGGGCCACCTCATGAGTGTTGTTGGCGCTGGGGATCCCGGTGCCGATGTCCAGGAACTGCCGGATCCCGGCCTCGGCCAGGTAGTGCACCCCCCGGGCGAGGAACGCCCGGTTGGCCCGGACCGAGGAGACCAGGTCCGGGTAGGCCTGCATGGCTTCCGTGCCGGCCTCGCGGTCGGCAGCGAAGTTGTCCTTGCCCCCCAGCCAGTAGTCATAGACCCGGGCGATGTGCGCCACGCTGGTGTCGAAGTCCACGGACTCGTCCTGGTTTTCCGCCAGCGGCGCGCCGAGCCACTCGTCCGTCATCGCCGCCGCCTTCCCGTTCCGTCAGTCCGATTATGAGCTGACCAGCACGATTTCTGGTGAATACCGAAAACATTACCCGCCAGTACGAACGGCGAGGACAGCGCCACGACCGTCAGCCTGGACGGCACCGGGCGCGCCGGGTCAGGAGTCAAAGCCCAGCCTCAGCCGGTCCGACGGCCGCGAGACGGCCGTCGGCCGCCTGCCCGGTACCGGCGTTAGGCATGCTAGGCGATGATCGGATTGAAGATCGACTCATACTCGGCCTGCAGCTTGCCGCTGACGTCGGGGTAGTTGTACAGCCGCTTGTAGTCCGCGGCGGACGGCCAGACCAGCTCGCTGGTGGCCACCTCGTGCAGCAACGCGCGGCTGCTGCCGGTGGCCTTGGCGGCGGCCGAGGCGATGATCGGCTGCGCGGCGGGCACGGCGCTGATGTAGTTGATCGACTCGGTCAGCTGGGCCGCGACCGGCGGCCGGTAGTACCAGTCCATCAGCATCATGGCGTCCACCGGGTTCTGCGCGTACTTGGGGATCATCATGTTGTCCGTCCACAGCGTGCCGCCCTCGTCCGGGATGACGAACTTCAGGCTGGTGCCGGAGGACAGGTTCTGCTGGAAGATGTCGCCGGACCAGGCCATAGAGATCCAGGTGTTCCCGGCGACCAGCTCGTCAATGTAGGACTGCTGGTAGTAGCCGCGGACCAGGCCCGCGTGCCGCTGCTGGGTGAGCACCTTGGCCGCGGCCCGCCAGTCGGCCGGGGTGGACGTCTCCGGGTCGATGCCCAGCTTCAGCAGGCCGAAGTTGCCGGTGTCCTGGATGTCGGCCAGCATCCCGACCCGGCCCTTGTAGGCCGGGTTCCACAGCTCGTTGATGCTGGTCACCGGGCCCTGGACGAACTTGGGGTTCCACGCGATGCCGGTGGTGCCGGACGCCCACGGGATGCTGTAGGTGTTGCCTGGGTCGAACGAGCGGTGCTGGAACCGGGCCGCCGCGTATTTGTGGAAGTTGGGCAGCATGCTCTGGTCCAGCGGGAGCAGCTCGCCCATGCTGACCAGTTCGGAGAACCAGAACCCGTCGGTCACCACCATCAGGTCGTAGCCGATGGACTGGCCGGACCGCAGAATCGGGCTGATCTTGTTGACCCAGTCGCTGACTTCCTGGATTACCTCGGAATAGTTCACCGTGATCCCGCTGGTCGCGGTGAACTCCCCCAGCGTCTTGTGACCGGTATCGATGTACAGCGGCCAGTTGGCGAAGTTGACCTGGCCGTGCCGGCGCTGCCGGGCCCAGTACGCGGTGACCGGGCTGCGCGCGTGCATCGCGGTGGGCAGCGGCGCTCCGGCAGAGCAGCCGGCCACCGCCAGCCCCGCGGCGGCCAGGCCGCCCAGAGTCAGCACGTCACGACGTCGCGGCTGCTGCATAGGCCCTCCCCCGCCGCCGCCACCGATCGGGGCGGTTTGGCCTGCTAGGTCGGTTAGACCCCGCTAGGTCTGCCTCCTAGCTACCACGATGCTGGCCAGCGCGCACAGGATTCCGACTGCGAAGATGGCGCTGCCGAACACGAAGACCTGTGGCGGGATGCCGATCCGGGTGGCGCCGTACACCCACACCGGGAACGGCACCGCGCCCCCGCTGACGAAGTTGGACGTGACGAAGTCGTCGATGGACAGCGCGAAGGCCATCAGCGCGCCGGCCAGGATGCCAGGCCTGATGAGCGGCAAGGTGATCTTGCGGAAGGTGACCCAGGCGTTCGCGCCCAGGTCCTGCGCGGCTTCCTCCAAGGACCGGTCGAAGCCGGACAGCCGGGCCCGCACCGTGACTGCGACATAGGCGATGCTGAACATCACGTGGGTCAGCACGAGCGTGGTGAACCCGCGGGCCACGTTGATGGTGACGAACAGGCCCAGCAGCGACGCGCCCAGCACGACCTCGGGGGCCGCGATGTTCAGGAACATGGTCTGCTCGATCAGGGCCTTGCCGCGGAACCTCGGCGGCCGGTAGCGGACCAGGGCCAGGGCGAGCAGCGTGCCGATGATCGTGGCCAGCAGCGTGGTCAGCAACGCCAGCCGGATGGACAGCCAGAACGCGGTGGTGAGCCCAGGGACAGCACTCCACTCCCGGTACCACTGCGTGGTGAAGCCGTTCCAGGCAAAGCTCACCTGTGGCAGGCCGGTGGTGACCTTGTTGAAGCTGTAGAGAATCATCACCGCGATCGGGAAGACCAGGTACGCGATGATCAGCCACGAGTACGCGGGCAGGACGAATCTGGTCCAGCGCCGCCGTGGCCGCCGGGAGGGTGCCTGCCCGCTGGCTTCCCGCTCCGGCATGGTAGCGGTGGTGACCGCGCTCACAGATAATCCTCGATGGTCCGCGCGCCCAGCAGTCGCGCGTAGAGGAAGATGCCCACCAGCGCGATGGCGAGCAGGACCGTCGATAGCGCCGAACCTGCGGCGTAGTCCAGGTTGGTCAGGAACGCGTTCTGGATGACGGTCCCGATCATCGTGTTGCTGGTGCCGCCGAGGATTTGCTGGTTGACGTAATCCCCGAGGGCTGGGATGAAGGTCAGCAGGAACGCGGCGAACAGGCCCGGAATGGTGAGCGGCAGGATCACCTTGAGGAAGGCCTGCCGCCTGGTCGCGTAGAGGTCATACGCCGCCTCCAGCACCCGCCGGTCGATCCGCTCGATGGCCACATAGAGCGGCAGCGCGGTGAACGGCAGGTAGTTGTAGGCCAGCCCGGCGATCACGGCGGACCCGGTGGCCAGCACGTGGAAGTTCTGCGGCAGCAGGTGCGCATTCTTCAGGTTGCCGAGGATGAACCCTTGATCGGACAGGATGAACTCCCACACCACGGTGCGGATCACGAACGACACGAAAAATGGGATCAGCAGCATGAGCAAGAAGAAGTTCTTCTTGGCCCCGCCGTAGAACGCGATCCAGTATGCGATCGGGAACGACACCACCAGGTCGATCAGGGTGGCGGCGCCGGCGTAATAGAAGCTGTTCAGAAACTGGGCGTGGTAGAGGCTGAGCTGCTGACCGAACTCGCCCCAGTGCCAGGTCATCACACAGGCGCCGGTGGCCGAGTTGCAGCTCTGCAGGGACAGCGACAGCATCACGACCAGCGGAATCAGGAACAGGATCAGCAGCCACAGCCCGGCCGGCAGGCTCAGCAGGTACGGCGCAAGCGCCTTGCCGAGCCGCGGCCGGCTGCGGCGGGCCGGCGCTACGCGCCCTGGGTGATCGGCAAGAATATGCTGTTCCACGCTTTCAGTGCCTCCGGGTCGCTGAGCGGTGTGTAGCTCCGAGAGAGCTTGACGTACTCCGCGGTCGGGAAGACCGTGGGCGCGTTTGCCGTGGTGGAGGGGGGCAGCCCGATTTCCGGATGCAGCTCGGTGAGCGCCTGCTGCGCCCAGCCAGTCGGGTGCAGCAGCTCCTGCTTGGCCGCCGGCACCGGGCAGACGTAGTCGTTGTAGTACTCGACCACGGCCTGCACCTGCGGATCGTAGAAGTAATCCATCAGCGTCATGGCGTCCTTAGGGTTGGACGCATACAGCGGGATGCACATGTTGTCCGTCCAGAACATGGCACCCTCCTGCGGCATGATCAGGCTGAGGTCCTTGTACTTGCTGTTCAGGTCGGCCTGGAAGATGTCGCCTGACCAGGCCTGGCTGACCACTGTGTCACCGTTCTTCAGGTGGTCGATGTAGCTCTGGTCGTAGTAGGCGCGGACGATGCCGTCGCTCTTCTGCTGCTGCAGCTTCTTGGCCGCCTTCGCCCACTCGGACTCGGTGGCGGTGCCGGGCTCGACACCGATCGCGAGCAGCCCGACGCTGCCCAGTTCCTGGACGTCGGACATCATGCCGACCTTGCCGGCATATTTCTTGTCGAACAGGATGCCGACGCTGTTGCCGGGATTCTTGATCACCGACTTGTTGTAGCCGATCGCGGTCCACCCCGACTGCCAGGCCATCGTGTACTTGTTGCCCCGGTCCCAGGAGGGATTCTTCACCAGCGGGCCGGCGTACTTGTTGAAGTTGGTCATCATGCTGTGGTCGAGCGGAGTCAGCCAGCCGAACTTGATCAGGTAGCCGAGCGCGTTCGGCGTGCTGTCCGTCAACACGATGATGTCGAAGCCGGTATTCTGCCCGGCCGACAGCGACGGCCGGATCTTCGCGTAGAACGCGACATTGTCACTGATCGGCTCGGTGTAGTTGACCTTGATCCCGGTCTGCTCGGTGAAGTGCTCCAGGGAGAGGTGCTTGCCGCCATTGGTCACGTCGATGTAGTACGGCCAGTTGGCGAAGTTGACCGTGTGGTGCAGCTTCTGCTTGGCCCACCAGGCCGCGGTGCCCACGCCGCCGGCCGGGCTGGCCCCGCCGCTGGTGGTGGTGCTGGTGCCCTTGACCCCGCAGGCGGCCAGGAACGCGCCGATGCCCAGGGCACCCGCGCCCGCCCCGGCCGAGCGCAGCATCTCGCGGCGGGACAGCCGGCGCTGGGTCAGCCCGCGCCAGATCGACGGGTCCATGCCGTGCTCGTTATCCATATCCATGTCGTCCTCCACTGCGCCGGGCCACCGGGGGCCGGACCGCGCCGGCCCGCCCTGGGTCCGGGCTAGCCGATCGGGGATGAGTGCTGGGGATCCCAGGTCAGCCAGACGTCGTCGCCCCGGCTGACCGTGCTGCTCGCTGATGATGAGTTTTGCTCGAAGACCACGACGTCCGCCCCGGTCGTGGTGTGTACCGAGAAGCTCGTCGAGGTGCCCAGGTAGACCACTTCGGTGACGCTGCCGCGCAGCGCGCAGCTGCCTGGTGCGCCTGGCCCGGCGGCCAGGTCGATCTTCTCCGGGCGGACGGTGAGCTCGACCGGCTGGCCGGCCGACAGGCCGGCCTCGGCCGCCGGGACCAGGATCCGCTCCTCCGGGCTGACCTCGATGATCCCGATGCCGTCGACGACCCCGGACAGCGTCCCGGTAATCAGGTTCGAGGTGCCGATGAACCCGGCCACGAACCGCGTCTTCGGGTGCTCGTAGATGTCCCGGGGCGGTCCAAGCTGCTCGATGATCCCGTCGTTCATCACCGCGATGCGGTCCGACATGGTGAGGGCCTCGTTCTGGTCATGCGTGACGTAGACGAACGTGATGCCGACCTCGCGCTGGATGCGCTTGAGCTCGACCTGCATGGCCTGCCGGAGCTTCAGGTCCAGCGCACCGAGCGGCTCGTCGAGCAGCAGCGCCTTGGGGTGGTTGACCAGCGCCCGGGCCAGCGCGACCCGCTGCTGCTGGCCGCCGGACAGCTCGCGCGGCCGGCGCTGCTCCCGGCCGGCCAGGTCGACGATCTCCAGCATCTCGCCCACCTGCTGGGTGATCCGGTCCTTGGGCACGCTGCGGCGGCGCAGCCCGAAGGCCACGTTCTCGAACACGTTCATGTGCGGGAACAGCGCGTACGACTGGAACACCATGTTCACGTCGCGCTTGTTCGGCGGGGCGACGGTGACGTCCCGGCCATCCAGCCGGACGGTGCCCTGGGTGGGCTCCTCGAAGCCGGCGATCATCCGCATCGTGGTGGTCTTGCCGCAGCCGGACGGGCCCAGCATGGAGAAGAACTCGCCCTTGCGGATGGCCAGGTCGATGCCGCGGACCGCGGCCACCACCTCGCCCCGGGAGTGGAACTCCTTGACCACTCCATCCAGCCCGATGGCCGGAACACTTGGGTCAGCGGCTGGCTCGGTCGCCATGACAGGCGGCAGGCCGGCCGCGGATGCGTCGGTGTCCGTCATGTCACGCGCAAGCCCCTCATCGCCAGCTAGGTCAAGTATCAGCAACCACTTCTAGTAGTGCCGGTGCGGCAAGTGGTTCCCGATCCTGGCAGACGAAACTGCTGAAATCAACCGAATCCGTCGCCGGATAGTGCAAACGCGACGGATTCGGTTACAAGCGCGTAACACAAGGGCGCTAGCCGCCCAGGTAGCTCAGCACATGCTTGATCCGGGTGTAATCCTCGAATCCGTACATGGACAGGTCCTTGCCGTAGCCGGAATGCTTGAAGCCGCCGTGCGGCATCTCCGAGGCGAATGGGATGTGTGTGTTGATCCAGACCGCGCCGAAGTCGAGCAGGCGGGCCAGCCGCATGGCCCGGCCGTGATCCCGGGTCCAGACGCTGGCCGCCAGCCCGTACTTGACCCCGTTGGCGTACGTGACCGCCTCGTCCTCGGAGCTGAACCGCTGCACGGTGATGACCGGGCCGAAGATCTCGTCCTGGATCATCTCGTCGTCCTGGCGCAGCCCGCTGACCACGGTCGGCGCGAAGCAGTAGCCGCGGTCCCCGACCTGGCGCCCGCCGGTCACCACCTCGGCGTGATCCGGCATGCGGCTCAGGAAGCCGGACACCCGGGCCAGCTGGTTCGGGTTGTTCAGCGGGCCATAGTCGGCGTCCGGCACGTCCAGGCCGCCCACCGTGGTGTTGCGGGCCTGCTCGGCCAGGGCGTCGGTCAGGTCGGCCGCGATGCCCGGCCCGGCCAGCACCCGGGTGGCGGCGGTGCAGTCCTGGCCCGCGTTGAAGTAAGCGGCCCCGGCGATGCCCTCGGCCGTCTTCGCGATGTCGGCGTCGTCGAACACCACGACCGGCGCCTTCCCGCCCAGTTCCAGGTGCACCCGCTTCAGCCCAGCCGCGGCCGCCTGGGCCACCTGGATACCGGCCCGGACCGACCCGGTGATCGAGACCATCTGCGGGATATCGTGGCTGACCAGCTCGCGGCCGGTGGCCGCGTCGCCGCAGATCACGTTCAGCACGCCGGGCGGCAGGAACTCGGCCGCGATCCCGGCCAGCAGCAGGGTGGACACCGGGGTGGTGTCCGACGGCTTGAGCACCACGGTGTTGCCCGCGGCGATGGCCGGCGCGATCTTCCAGATGGCCATCATCAGCGGGTAGTTCCACGGCGTCACCTGGGCGCACACGCCGACCGGCTCGCGCCGGATCATCGACGTGTGGTCGGCCAGGTACTCCCCGGCCGAGCTGCCCTGCAGGATCCGCGCGGCACCGGCGAAGAAGCGCAGCTGATCGACGCACGGCGGAAGTTCCTCGGCCAGGGTGAGCGCTACCGGCTTGCCGGTGTTCCGGCACTCGGCCTCGGTCAGCTCGGCGGCCCGCGCCTCGACCGCGTCCGCGATCTTGAGCAGGGCCAGGCTGCGCTGCGCCGGGGTGGCGTCCCGCCAGTCCTCCCGGGCCGCCTCGGCACTGCGCAGCGCCGCGTCCACGTCCTCGAGGCCAGACACCGGGGCCAGCGCGTAGGCCTGCCCGGTGCTCGGGTCGACGACCTCGCTGGTCCGGTCCGCGCTGGCCGCGACGAACTCGCCATTCACGAAATTCTTCAGCTCGCGCAAGCCGGTGCCGGGCTGGGTGGTTGCCGTCAAGTCCGCCTCCTGGGCCGGGTTCCGGTCGCGGCCCGCTGCCTGGGACTTCGTGGTCAGCGGCCGATGCCTCCGACACTCGCAGAGAAATGAAACATGAACAAGTGAATCCGTTGCATATACCATGCATAGCAACGAAATCAGTTGACAAGTGGCAACTGCATGACACCATGGGCTTGCAGAGGAGGACCGAATGGCTCACACCCCCGGGGCGCCGGTGATCTCGGGCGGGCTGACCGGGGAACAGTCGGCCCCTGCCCGCAACGGCCGGTTGCCCGGACGAGGTGCCCAGGGTGCCGCCCTTGACCACTTGTCCAAGCAGATCATCGAGCAGCTCCAGGAGGATGGCCGCCGGTCGTACGCGGCCATCGGCAAGGCGGTAGGCCTGTCCGAGGCCGCGGTCCGGCAGCGGGTGCAGCGCCTGGTCGACGCCGGGGTGATGCAGATCGTCGCGGTGACCGACCCGCTGATGCTGGGCTTCAGCCGGCAGACCATGATCGGCATCAAGTGCGGCGGCGACCTGGAGCAGGTGGCCGACCAGCTGGCCGCGATCGACGAGATCGACTACGTGGTCATCACCTCCGGCTCGTTCGACCTGCTCGTGGAGGTGGTCTGCGAAGACGACAGGCACCTGCTGGAGATTCTCAGCCGGGTCCGTGGCGTATCCAGCGTGACCAGCACAGAGACGTTCGTATACCTAAAACTCCGCAAGCAGACCTACGGCTGGGGGACCAGATGACCGTGCCAACCGACCCGTACCGGAGCCAGGGTCACGCCCCGCGCACCGGATCCGACCCGATGGGCCCGGAGGCGGTCACCGACAGCGCGGTGGCCCCGGCCGACCAGGCTCTGCAGGAGTCCGCGCGGCGGCACATGTGGCTGCACTTCACCCGGATGTCGTCGTACCACAACAACGACATCCCGGTGATCGTGCGCGGCGAAGGCCAGTACGTGTACGACCAGAACGGCAAGCGCTACCTGGACGGCCTGTCCGGCCTGTTCGTCAGCCAGATCGGGCACGGCCGCAAGGAGGTCGCCGAGGCGGGCGCCCGGCAGGCCAGCGAGCTGGCCTACTTCCCGCTCTGGTCCTACGCCCACCCGCGCGCCGTGGAGCTGGCCGAGCGGCTGGCCGGCCTGGCCCCCGGCGATCTGAACCGGGTGTTCTTCACCACCAGCGGCTCGGAAGCGGTCGAGTCGGCCTGGAAGCTGGCGAAGCAGTACTTCAAGATCATCGGCCAGCCGGCCCGGTACAAGGTGCTCAGCCGGGAGATCGCCTATCACGGCACGTCGATGGGCGCGCTGGCCATCACCGGGCTGCCCGGGATCAAGGAGCCGTTCGAGCCGCTGCCGCCGGGCGGGGTGCGCATCCCGAACACCAACTTCTACCGTGCGCCCGGGTTCATCGCCGATGACCTGACCGCGTTCGGCCTGTGGGCCGCGGACGAGATCGAGCGGGCCATCCTGCGTGAGGGGCCGGAGTCGGTGGCCGCGGTCTACCTGGAGCCGGTGCAGAACTCCGGTGGCTGCTTCCCGCCGCCGCCCGGCTACTTCGCGCGGGTCCGGGAGATCTGCGACCGGTACGGCGTGCTGCTGGTATCCGACGAAGTCATCTGCGCGTTCGGCCGGCTCGGCTACTACTTCGGCTCGCAGCGCTACGGCTACCAGCCGGACATCATCACGTTCGCCAAGGGCGTGACGTCCGGGTACGCGCCGCTCGGCGGCATGCTGGTCCGGGACCAGCTGATGGAGCCGTTCAGCGCGGGCACGGCCACGTTCCTGCACGGCGTGACGTTCGCCGGCCACCCGGTGTCCTGCGCGGTCGCCCTGGCCAACCTCGACGTGTTCGAGAAGGAAGACCTGCTCGGCAACGTGCGGGCCAACGAGGCCACGTTCCGCGCCACCCTGGACAAGCTGTCCGACCTGCCCATCGTCGGCGACGTCCGGGGGGACGGCTACTTCTACGGCATCGAGCTGGTCAAGGACAAGCGCACCCGGGAGACGTTCACCGACGAGGAGTCGGAGCGGCTGCTCCGCGGCTTCCTGTCCCAGGCCCTGTTCGACGCCGGCCTGGTCTGCCGGGCGGACGACCGCGGCGATCCGGTGATCCAGCTCGCGCCGCCGCTCACCTGCGGCCCGGAGCACTTCACCGAGATGGAGCAGATCCTCCGCACCGTCCTTACCGAGGCCTGGTCCCAGATCTAATTTGCTTAACGCCGGTACCCGGTGCGTGTCGTGCATTAGTGCGGTGAGTTGTGCCCCGCCCGTGGGGCACAACTCACCGC
>DASXIN010000207.1:0-40241 GCA_036497945.1 Streptosporangiaceae bacterium
TCCAGCGCGTTGGTGTGCAGCGAGTTGGTCCCGCCGAGCACCGCGGCCAGCGCCTCGATCGCGGTGCGCACCACGTTGTTGTCCGGCTGCTGCGCGGTGAGCGACACGCCCGCGGTCTGGGTGTGGAAGCGCAGCCACTGGGCCCGCGGCGTGGTCGCGCCGTACCGGCCGCGCAGCCAGCGGGCCCAGATCCGGCGGGCCGCGCGGAACTTGGCGATCTCCTCGAAGAAGTCGATGTGCGCGTCGAAGAAGAAGGACAGGCCGGACGCGAACGTCTCGATGTCCAGCCCCCGGGACAGCCCGAGTTCCACGTAGCCGAACCCGTCGGCCAGGGTGAACGCGAGTTCCTGGGCGGCCGTGGAGCCGGCCTCCCTGATGTGGTACCCGGACACCGAGAGCGGCTTGTAGTCCGGGATATCGGCCGCGCAGTACTCCATCAGGTCGCCGATCAGCCGCAGGTGCGGCTGCGGCGGGAACAGCCATTCCTTCTGCGCGATGTACTCCTTGAAGATGTCGGTCTGCAGCGTCCCGTTCAGCGCGGCCAGGTCGGCACCCTGCCGCTGGGCCGCCGCCAGGTACATGCAGAACACCGGGACGGCCGGGCCGCTGATCGTCATCGAGGTGGTCACGTCGGCCAGCGGGATGCCGTCGAACAGCACGTCCATGTCCGCCGCCGAGTCGATGGCCACGCCGCAGTGGCCGACCTCGCCGAGCGACCGCGGGTCGTCCGAGTCGCGGCCCATCAGCGTGGGCATGTCGAAGGCCACGGACAGCCCGGTGCCGCCCGCGCCGAGCAGCATCCGGTACCGCTCGTTGGTCTGCCGCGCGTTGCCGAATCCGGAGAACTGCCGGATGGTCCAGGCCCGGCCGCGGTACCCGGCCGGGTACAGGCCCCGGGTGAACGGGTACTCACCGGGCCAGCCGATCCGCTCGAAGCCGGGCACCACCGACCCGTCCGGCGGCCCGTACACCGGGTCCACCTCGACCCCGGACAGTGTGCTGAAGTCCGCCGCACGGACCCGGGACTCGTCGAACCGCCGCTGCCAGCGCGCCCGCCCCGCCGCCAGGTCATCCGGTCCCGGTTGCCCCGACTGCGCGTCCATGCCGGCCTCCCGCGGTAGCAAATACTAGGACGTCCAACTATCTACCTCCACTGTACCTCCCCCGCGGCCATCGGCCCCACCGACCGTCCCGAGACGCCCTTGATAGCGCGGGGATCACGCATAGGTAACAGGTCGATATCGGCACAACCTGACGCCGCGCCGTGCCGTCTCAGAAGCGCAGGGACGGTGCGGGGGCACGCCCTTGCGACTGGATCCGCATCCGACTGAAGGTGTGGTACATCTGTGCAATCCCTAGCCGTGGACGGGCCTGCGGTCACTGCCGCCGGTGACACCCTGACTCTGGCCAGGCCGTGGAGCATGCCGGCGGGAACCGCCAGCCGAGGGGGTTCCGTGGACAGGCTGCGCACCAGTGACCGTGCCGCGGCCGAGGAGTTGTTCAACACCACCTATCCGCGGCTGGCCGGCTGGGTCCGGCGGCTGGTCGACGATGACGACACCGCGCACGAGATCGCCGCCGAGGCGTTCACCCGGCTGCTCGGCCGCTGGTCCCGGCTGGACAACCCGCAGAGCTACCTGTACATGATCGCTACCAACCTGGTCCGGGACCACTGGCGGAAGACCGGCCGGGAGCGCCGCGCGCTGCAGAGCGTGAGCGCCACGGCGGTGGCCGATCCGGCCTACCAGCCGGCCCAGGACGTGCACGTCCGGGAACTGCTGCAGGCGCTGCCCGACCGGCTGCGCAGCCCGTTCCTGCTGCATTACTACGCGGGTTTCCCGGTCCGTGACGTGGCCGCGCTGCTCGGCCGGCCGGAGGGCACCATCAAGGCTGACCTGTTCCACGCCCGGGCGCGACTGCGCGCCGCGCTGGGGGAATCAGATGGCTGATCCGCGCGACGAGCTGGACACCTGGACGCACGCCCAGATCCAGCCGCTGCCGCCCCCGCCGGGCACGTTCGAGCTGATCAGGAAGCGCGCCCGGCGGCGCAAGGTGACCCGGGCGGTGGTCGCGGCGGCCGGGGCCGCGGCCGTCATAGCGGTCATCGCCACCGTGCCCCGGCTGGTCATCACCCAGCTGAACCTCGGCCCCGGGCCGGCCCCGAGCGGCGCGCAGGTCGGCCAGACCTCCGCGGCGGGCCACCATCATCACCGGCAGCAGGCATCAGCCACGCCGCAGCCGACCCCGGACACCGCGCCACCCAACACCGCTCCGCCACTCGCGCCGCCGAACTTCGCCGCCAGCTCGGTGACGTTCGTCGGCACGGCCACCGGGTACGTGCTCGGCCAGGCGGGTACCCCCGGGCACTGCGGGCCGCCGTCGCCGTACATCTGCACGTCGCTGGCTGGCACCGACGACTGCGGCAAGACCTGGCACGGCGTCAGCGCGCCGGTGACCGGCGCCGCGAAGGGACCGACCGGGGTAAGCCAGGTCCGGTTCTACAACACCAGCGACGGATGGGCGTTCGGCCCGGAATTGTGGGCTACCCATAACGGCGGGAAGCGCTGGAAGCAGATCAGTACCGGCGGGCTGCGGGTGACCGCGCTGGAAACGGCCGGCCAGCGGGTCTACGCGGTCTGGGCGCAGTGCTCGGGCACCGGCGCGAGCTGGGCCGCGGGCTGCACCGGGCAGGCGCTGTACTCGGCCGCCCCGGGCAGCAACCGGTGGGAGCCAGTGCCGGGCGCGGCGACCAGCCTCAGCCTGAACGGGACGCCCAGCGCGGCCGCGCTGGTTGTCATCAGCAGCCGCGGCTACCTGCTGCCGCCGACCGGCGTGCTGGTGTCCGGGCCGGTCAGCGGCGCGGGCGGTTGGCAGCCGGTGACCGGCAGCGCGGCACCCTGCCTTCCTGGGCCGGCCCAGGCCGACGGCCAGCCGGCCGGTGCGCTGCTCGCCACGACCACCGCCAACGGACTTGTCCTGGTCTGCCCGGACGACGCGGCCGGCCGCGTCGTCTACACCTCCCCCGACGCGGGCCGGACCTGGCAGAAGGCGGGCACCGCACCGGCCGCGGGCACGGCGACCTCGGTGGCGGGCACCAGCACCGGGGCGATCGTGCTGGCCACCACCGCGGGCATCGAGCTGTCCAAGGACGGCGGGGCGACCTGGACCGCCGCCCAGGGCACGCTGCCCGCGGGCGGGTTCAGCTACGTGGGGATGACCACCCCGGACCAGGGGGTCGCCGTGCCGGCCGATGCCGCGGTGCACGCCGTGTGGTTCAGTTACGACGGTGGCGCGACCTGGCAGGAATCGCCGATCAGCTAATCAGCCCAACGCCGGTGCCCGCCCCGCGCCGAAGGGGGCGCGCCGCCGACTGGACCGCGCCGAAGGGGGGCGCCGCCGACTGGACTGAGGAGCGCGGCGCGAGGAACGAGCGGCAAGCGACGAGGGAAGGAGGCGGGTCCAAGCGCCCCGGAGGCGCAAAGCAATACTGCTAGCTGGTCGCCGCCGGGGCGGGCGCGAAGTCGCCGGCCGCCACCCGCAGCCCGCGGAGCAGGTCGAACAGCTGGTCCCGCTGGGTCTCGTCGAAGCCGGTCAGGCCGAACTCGGCCTGCATCAGGTCGGCGGTGGCCCGGCTGACCACCTCCCGGCCGCGGTCGGTGATCTCGGCCAGCTTGCCCCGGCCGTCCTGCGGGTTGGGCCGCCGGGTGACCAGGCCCTGGCCTTCCAGCCGGTCGATGATGTTGGTCGCGCTGGTCGGGTGCACCATCAGCCGCTCGCCGATCACCCGCATCGGCAGCGTGCCCCGGCTGCTGAACGTCAGCAGTACCAGCGCCTCATACCGGGCGAAGGTCAGCTCGTGCGGCCGGAGCACCGCGTCGAGCTGGGCCAGCAGGATCTGCTGCACGCGCATGATCGAGGTGACCGCGGCCATCGCCCCGGACGGGCCGAATCGCTCCGACCACGTCTGGGCGGCCCGGGCGATCGGATCGAACGGCAGATCCAGCGGCTTCGACACAGGGTCACCGTACCCGGGAAGCCGGGCTAGCGGCAGCCGGCACGGGTGACCCCTGGCTGGCTAATTACTGCTGCTCGACGGCCTGCTCCACGGGCTCGGCCCGAAGGACGCGGCCAGCCGCGCTCGCGCTGGCCTGCGACGAGGTGCTGACCCTGGCGGACGGGACCATCGTGCGGGAGTTAACCCGGCGCGCCCGGCCTCCCCGGCCGGTAACTCAGCGAGCGCACAGACGCGCTCCCATAAGCTGCTCTAAGTGAACTGGAACCTGCTGATGTGCGCGGTCCGGCCGCATGTCAGCTACGCGCCCACCGAGCCCGCGGTCCGCGCCCGGCTGCGCGCGGAGACCCCGGCCGGCGAGGCCTGGCGGTGCCTGCGCTGCGGCACGTTTGTGCCTGGGCCGCCCACCGCCAGCGGGCCGGCCGCCGCCGCGCCACGGGTGCGCCGGGACGACGAGCTGCGCAGCGCGCTGATCCTGCGGGCCTTCGCGGTGGAACGGTTCCTGCGCGGGATCCTGTTCGCGTTCATCGCCTACGCCATCTGGCGGTTCAAGTATTCGCGGCTGTCCGTCGAGCATGCGTTCAACCGGGAGTACCCCGAGGTCAGGTCGCTGCTGCACGAGCTCGGCTACAACATCGACCGGTCCGGCCTGGTCGGCCTGATCCGGCACACGTTCACCCTGGACCAGCGCACGCTGACCTGGCTGGCCCTCGGCGCGGCGGCCTACACCGTGGTGGAGTTCCTGGAAGCGATCGCGCTGTGGGGACTGCGCCGCTGGGGCGAGTACTTCGCCTTCGTGGCCACGTCAGCGGGCATCCCGTACGAGCTGTACGAGCTGGCCGCCAAGGTCACCACGCTGCGTCTGACCGCGTTCCTGATCAACGTGGCGCTGCTGGTCTACCTGGTGCTGTCCAAGCGGCTGCTCGGCGTGCGCGGCGGCAAGACGGCCTACGAGGCGCGGCTGCGCAGCGAATCGATCATGCGGGCGGCGATCGACGCGGCCGCCGACCCGGCGGCTGGCGGTGCGGCCGACGCCAGTGTGGGGACCGCCGAGCCGGTCCCAGAGGGCAGCCCGGCGCCCGCCGGGGACGATGCCGTCCCAGACCCGGCGTCCGCCCGGCCTCCGCCTCCGGCGCCCACCCCGGCTCCGGCGCCCGCCCCGGCTCCGGCGCCCGCTCCGGCCGAGGCCGGGCAGGCTAGCTCGCCGCCGCGATGAGCTCGTCGGCCGCGCTGTAGGGGTCGAGCTCGCCGGCCGCCACCCGGAGGGCCAACTCGTCCACGGCCGAACCCCCGGGCAGCGCGCCCATCCGCTGGCGCAGCTCGGCCAGCGCCAGCGTGGTGATCTCGCCGCGGGCCCGGGCCAGCCGCCTGCGCTCCCCCTCACCCGAGGCGTCCAGCCAGGCCTGGTGCGCGTCGATCTTGGCGGCCAGCTCGGCGATGCCTTCGCCGTCCGCCGCCGCGGTGCGCACGATCGGCGGCTTCCAGTCGTCCGGGCCACGCTGGGCCATGGCGATCATGCCGCGCAGGTCCCGGACCGTCTCCTGGGCGCCTGGCTTGTCGCTTTTGTTGACCACGAACACGTCGCCGATCTCCAGGATGCCGGCCTTGGCCGCCTTGATCGCGTCGCCCAGCCCGGGCGCGACGATGACCAGGGTGGAGTCGGCCAGCGCGGCGATCTCCACCTCGGCCTGGCCCACCCCGACCGTCTCCACCAGGATCAGCTCGAAGCCGGCCGCGTCCAGCACGTGCAGCGCCTGCGGTGCGGCCCCGGCCAGCCCGCCCAGATGCCCGCGGTTGGCCATCGACCTGATGAACACGCCCTGGTCGGTGGCGTGCTGCTGCATCCGGACCCGGTCGCCGAGCAGCGCGCCGCCGGTGAACGGGGAGGTCGGGTCGATCGCCAGCACGGCGATCCGCAGGCCACGCTCCCGGTACACGGCGACCAGCGCCCCGGTGACCGTGGACTTGCCCACGCCGGGGGCGCCGGTCAGGCCGACCACCTGGGCCCGGCCGGTCCGCGGGGCCAGTTCGCGCAGTACCGCGCGGAGTTCCGGCGCGCCGTTCTCCACCAGCGAGATCAGCCGCCCAAGGGCCCGCACGTCGCCGTCGCAGGCCCGCTTGACCAGCCCCGGGCCAGGCTCCTGGCCGCGCGGGCCCAGGTCAGCCCCGCTCACTGGGCGCGGGCACGCGCAGCAGCAGCGCACTGCCCTGCCCGCCGCCACCGCACAGCGCGGCCGCGCCCAGGCCACCGCCGCGGCGGCTCAGCTCGTAGGCTAGGTGCAGGGTGATCCGCGCGCCGGACGCGCCGATCGGGTGGCCCAGCGCGATGGCCCCGCCGTTCACGTTGACCTGCTCCGGGCCGATACCGAGCTCGCGCATGGACTGGATGGCGACCGCGGCGAACGCCTCGTTGATTTCCACCAGGTCCAGGTCCGCGGTGCTCAGCCCCTCCTTGCCCAGGGCACGCAAGATGGCAGCCGACGGCTGGGACTGCAGCGAGGTGTCCGGCCCGGCCACCGTGCCGTGCGCGCCCACCGTGGCCAGCACGGGCGCACCGTGCGCGGCGGCCGCCTCGGCCGACATCACCACGACCGCGCAGGCTCCGTCGGAGATCTGTGAGGCGGACGCGGCGGTGATCGTGCCGTCCGGGGTGAAGGCCGGCCGCAGCCCGCTCAGCCCCTCGGCCGTGGTTTCCGGCCGGATGCCCTCGTCGGCGTCGAAGATGACCGGCTCGCCGTGCCGCTGCGGGATCGGCACACCGACGATCTCACTGGCCAGCAAGCCGTCCTTGGCCGCGGCGGCGGCCCGCTGATGCGACCGGGCGGCGAACTCGTCCTGCTCCGCCCGGCCGATGCCCAGCCGGGTGTTGTGCCGGTCGGTCAGCTCACCCATCGGCGACTGGTCGAACGCGTCGGTCAGCCCGTCCCGGGCCATGCTGTCGAGCACCTCGATGGAGCCGTACTTGTGCCCGGCCCGCGCCCCGGGCAGCAGGTGCGGGGCCCCGGTCATGGACTCCATGCCGCCCGCCACCACGATGTCGAACTCGCCCGCCCGGATCAGCTGCGCGGCCAGCGCGATGGACTCCAGCCCGGACAGGCAGACCTTGTTGATGGTCATGGCCGGCACCGACATCGGCAGCCCGGCGGCCACCGCGGCCTGCCGGGCCGGGTTCTGCCCGGCGCCGGCCTGCAGCACCTGGCCCATGACCACGTAGTCGGCCTGGTCGGCGGAGATGCCGGAGCGCTCCAGCGCCGCCTTGATCACGATGCCGCCGAGCCGGGCGGCCGGAAAGTCCTTGAGCGAGCCGAGCAGGCGTCCGTTGGCGGTCCTGGCTCCCCCGGTGATCACTGCTTCCCGCATGCCTGCCCTCCGCGACGCCCTGGCTAGATGCCTGCCACGATAACCTAGGGAAACACCTGGCCCAGGATGGAGGCATCCGTGCTGCTCCGGATCGACCATGTCGGGATCGCCTGCCGCGATCTGGACGCGGCCGTGGCCCGGTACCAGGAGGCCTTCGGGCTGACCGTGGCCAGCCAGGAGGTGATCCCCGAGCAGGGCGTCCGGGAGGCGATGCTGCGGGTCGGCCAGCCGGCCGACGGGCCATCCTGGGTTCAGCTGCTGGAACCGCTCGGCCCGGACACCCCGGTCGGCAAGTTCCTGGCCCGGCGCGGTCCGGGGCTGCATCACGTCGGCTACGCGGTGGCGGATATCCGCGCCGCCCTGGCCGAGCTGGCGCCGAAACCATTCCGGCTCATCGACCAGCGCCCGCGGCACGGCTCGATGGGCGCCTCGATAGCCTTCCTGCATCCCGCGGACCTGGGTGGGGTGCTGACCGAACTGGTCGAGCCGGCCGCGGGCTGAGCCGGGCCACCCGGGGGCTACTCGCCGGGGGAATATCCCCATATGTACGCTATTAACGGTGCTGCCCGTTCGCCCGGTCCGGCCCGGCCAGGCCCGGCCGCCGCCAATACCGCCAAAAGCCCGGATCCGTGCCAAGAGGAAACGGGAAGCCGCCGCTAATGCCTGTGGGTTAGGAGTACGCTGCGACCACCGGGCTAGCGGCACACTCTCCGCGCCTGCCGGGTTTCGGGGCGGTCTTCGATACCGCCCCAGCCTGCGGAGCGGATCGCAATGCCCTGTTCGCCCCCGCATGTCACCCCCGTCTACCCAGGATCAAGCCACATGCAGCCTGAAATTGACGCTCAGCTCAGCAACTTCTTCGAGGAAACCACCCCCCGCGAGTTCGCCCGGGTGATGCGGGGCTACGACCCGCATCAGGTCGACGAATACTTCAAGCAGCTTGACGGTGAGGTCCGCCAGCACCGCGAGCAGGTTCAGGCACTGCAGCAGGAGCTGTCCGACGCGCACCGGCAGATCCGGGAGCAGGAGCGGCCGACCTACGCCGGCCTGGGCTCGCGCATCGAGCAGCTGCTCCGGCTGGCTGAGGAGCAGGCCACCGAGATCGCGCAGGAAGCCCGGTCCGCGGCGAACGAGCTGAACGCGGCGGCCAAGGTTGACGCGGCGGAAGTGCGCGCGGCGGCCGAGAACGAGGCTGCGGAGCTGCGGGCCAACGCCAAGCGGGAGACCGACGAGCAGCGGGGATCGGCGGAGCGCGAGGCGGACGCGATCAAGACGGGCGCCCGGCGCGAGGCCGACGAGCTGACCTCCACCACCGAGCGGGAGGTGGCCAAGCTGCGCGCCACCGCCGACCACGAGGTGGCCGAGAAGCGGGCCGCGATCGAGCGCGACATCGCCAAGCTGCGCACCACCACCGAGCGCGAGGTGGCCCAGCTCAAGGCGTCCGCCAAACGGGAGCGGGACGAGATCCTCACCACCTCCAAGCGGCAGGCCGACGAGATGCGCAGCCAGGCCCAGCGCATCCTGGAGGAGAGCGAGGCGCAGCGCGCCCAGGCCGAGGCCGAGTTCGAGATCCAGCTCGCGTCCCGCCGCGAGGAGGCTGAGCGGCAGGAAGCCGAGCGGCTGTCCGCCGCCCAGTCGGCCACCCAGAAGCTGGTCAGCGAGGCCGAGCAGCGCGCGGCCACGGCCGAGCAGCGCGCGGCCAAGGCCAGCGCGCAGGCCGAGCAGACCCGGCGCGAGGCGGACCAGCACTCGCGTCAGCTGGTCGGCAACGCGAAGAAGAACGCCGACCAGATTGTCGCCCAGGCCAAGGCCCAGGCGGAGCAGTTGCTGGCCGACACCAAGTCCGAGATCGAGCGGCACCGGGCCAGCGCGCAGCGCGAGGTCGACGAGCTGAGCAAGCAGAAGGAGAGCATCTCCAGCCACCTGGCTCAGATCAGCCAGCTGCTCGGCACCCAGATGGGCGGCCTGGCCGACGCACTCAAGCCGGGCGGTGCGGGCGCGGGCCGGCCGGCCGTGGGCGGCAGCGCCCCGCAGAAGGCGGTGGGCTCGGCGCAGAGCGCACCGACCCAGGCCGCTCCCGCCGCGCCGCGCAGCAGCGGGCCCGCCACCCAGGCCGCTCCGGCCGCGTCGCCCCGGCAGGCTCAGCCCGCCCCCGCTCCGGGCCAGACCCAGCAGGCCCCGGCCAAGCAGCCGGTCTCGGCCAAGGCGAAGGCCAACGACGACGAGTGGTGGACCGAGTAGGCACTGCCCAAAGGCAGAGCGGGGGCCGGCGCTGATGCGCCGGCCCCCGCTGCCGTTCCGCCCGGGTCGGGCCAGCGCGATCAGGCCAGCACGGTCAGGCCAGCGCGGTCTGGCCGCCGTCCAGCACCAGCACCTGGCCAGTCATGTACGACGACGCGGCGCTGGCCAGGAACACGGCCCCGCCGGCCATCTCCTCCGGCTGGGCCCAGCGCCGCATCGGCACCGTGGCCACCGTGGCCGGGCCCGCCGTCTCGTCTTCCCACAGGTTGCGGTTCAGCGCGGTCGCGGTCCAGCCCGGGCACAGCGCGTTGACCCGGACGCCGAGCGCCGCCCACTCCACGGCCAGCGACTTGGTCAGCGAGATCAGCCCGGCCTTGGCCGCCCCGTACGGGGCCAGGAACGGCGCCGCGCTCACCCCGGCCACCGAGGCCACGTTGATGACCGAGCCGGTGCCCCGCTCCACCAGGTGCCGGCCGGCCGCATGGCAGACGTACATGGCCGAGTCGAGGTTCAGCCGGAGCAGCTTGTCCCAGCCGGTCAGCCGCAGGTCCAGGAACGGCACCATGAAGCTGGACCCGCCCGCGTTGTTCACCACGATGTCCAGGCAGCCGAGCTGGTCGATCGCGGTGGCCACCGAGGCGGCCACCGACGCCTGCTCGGTCACGTCGGCCGGGATGACGAACGCCTTCCGGCCCAGCGCGGTGATCTGCGCCGCGGTGTCCGCCAGCCCGTCCTCGCTCCGGGCCACCAGCGCCAGGTCGGCGCCCGCGCCAGCCAGCGCCACCGCGATCACCTGGCCGATCCCCCGCGATGCGCCGGTCACGAAAGCCTTCTTGCCTGTCAGGTCGAAGAGCGGCACGGTCAGTCCTTCCACTCGGTGGGCAGCGGCGCGGCGGGAGGGTTGACCCGGCGCACGATCTCGTTCAGCACGATACGGACATAGGGCTCGCCGACCCACAGATGCTTGGCCCGGTCCACCGCGATCAGCTCGGCCTGCGGCACCCGGGCGAACCGGCGCCGCGCCTCGTCCGGGCGCAGGTAGTCATCGAGCTCCGGGACCAGGACCAGCAGCGGCTTCCCGGACGCCGCCCACTTGTCCAGGTCGGCGTCGTCGGCCCGGTGCAGCGCGGGGGACAGCAGGATTGCCCCCTCGACGGCTGGATCGGCGCCCCACATCAGGGCCAGCTCGGTGCCGAACGACCAGCCCACCAGCCACAGCCTGGGCAGGCCGGCCGCCTGGCACCAGGCGATGGCCGCGGCCACGTCGAGCCGCTCGGCCTGGCCCTCGCCGAACTCGCCGTGGCTGCGGCCCTGCTCGGAGGCGGTGCCCCGGGTGTTGAAGCGCAGCACGGCCAGATCGGCCAGCGCGGGCAGCCGGTTAGCCGCCTTGCGCAACAGGTGGCTGTCCATCATGCCGCCCTGGGTCGGCAGCGGGTGCAGGAAGATCAGCGTCGCCACCGGGTCCCGGCCGGCGGGCCGGGCCAGCTCGCCGACCAGGTCGAGGCCATCCGCGGTGTGCAGCGTGACGGGTTCCCGGCGGGCCGGCAGCACGGTGGTCGCCCTGATCTCGGTCATCCTGGTCCTCTGTCCTACTTACCGGCCGACCCGGCGCCCGGGGCGACGCTGTATCCGCCGGTCCCAGCACGCCCGGTGCCAGTGCCGCCGCTCGCTCAGGCCGGGGCTCAGGCTGGGCCAGGCGACCAGATGCGCGGTGCCAGCCGGGATCTCCTGATCACATCCCGGGCAACGATAGCTTTTCGCCGACGCTGCTCCCGGCACCAGGCGGACCACCCAGTCCCCGTCTGGCCAGGACTCGATCTGCTCCGGGCCGACCGTGGCCGGATCGCCGTCCGGGCCGCGGCCGGTACCCGCCGCACCCGGGGCAGCGCCCCGGCGCCCCCGGCGCGGCGTCTCGTCCGGCCGCCGCCGGGCGCGGCGCGGGCTCACCGGCGCCGCCCGACCCGGGCCGCGCTAGCCGAGGTCGATCTGGTCCGCACTGCGGCCACTGCCGATCAGGTAATCCCGCAGGTCACCGAGAATCGGAACCTGTCCTTTCACCAGCATTCCGGACGCCCGGCCGATAGTCATCCATTCGGCCCGGTCCATTTCCGGGAACTCCTGGATCTTTCCGGAGCCTCGCGGCCATTCCAGGGTAAAGGTGTTACTACGGAATCCGGACAGGTCGAAGTCGCCCTCGACGGCATAGCTCACGATGATCTTCCCGCTGGGCTGCCGCCGCTCGCCAAGTTCGGTGAATTCCCCGTCCGGCGGCGGCGAGCCCATCTCTTCGGCGAACTCCCGGCGGGCGGTGGCCACCGGATCCTCCCCCGCCTCGCACTCGCCCTTGGGGATGGACCAGCCGCCCGCGTCGCGCCGGGCCCAGAACGGGCCGCCCATGTGGGCCACCAGGACTTCCAGCCTGGCGTCAGCGCTCAGCCGGTAGACGAGCAGGGCGGCACTGCGCTTAGCCACGCCGCGATCTTACCCAGCCCGGGACACCCAGCCGCCCTGGGCGTCCCGGCCCGGATGAGTCACTACAGTTGGCTTCCGTGCGTCTCGTCATCGCCCGGTGCAGCGTCGATTACGCGGGCCGGCTCTCCGCCCGGCTGGCCTCCGCCACCCGGCTCATCATGATCAAAGCGGACGGCTCGGTGCTGGTGCACTCGGACGGTGGCAGCTACAAGCCGCTGAACTGGATGTCGCCGCCGTGCCGGCTGGCCGAGGAAGACAGCCGCTGGGTGGTGACCGGCAAATCCGGCGAGACGCTGACCATCACCATCGAGGAGATCCTCAGCGACATCGCGTTCGACCTGGGCGTGGACCCTGGCCTGGTCAAGGACGGCGTGGAAGCCGACCTGCAGGAACTGCTCGCGGCCCAGGTGAGCCTGCTCGGCGAGGGCTGGCGGCTGGTCCGCCGGGAGTTCCCGACCGCGATCGGCCCGGTGGACCTGATGTGCCGGGACGCCACCGGCGGGTCGGTAGCCGTCGAGATCAAGCGGCGCGGCGAGATCGACGGCGTGGAACAGCTCACCCGGTATCTGGACCTGTTGAACCGGGACCCACGGCTCGCCCCGGTCCAGGGCGTGTTCGCCGCCCAGGAGATCAAGCCGCAGGCCCGGGTGCTGGCCGAGGACCGCGGCATCCGCTGCCTGATCCTCGACTACGAGTCGATGCGCGGCACCGACGACGGGGCGCTCCGGCTGTTCTGAGCCCGTGATAGAGCTCGCGATGTGCCGCAACTCCGGGCAAAAGGTTTCCGGGCTGGTTACGATAGCCCGGTTATGGGTATTGATCAGGACCCCGCACCTGGCCTTCCCGGCGACGAGCCGGGCCTGCCTGCGCGCGATCCCGGGCTGCCCCGGCGCGATCCCGGGCTGCCTAAGCGCGGTTCCGGACTCCCCGTACGCGGTTCCGGGCCGCCCGCGGGTGACTCGGCGTTGCCGACCCGCGGTTCCGGGCCGCCCGCAGGTGACTCGGCGTTGCCGAGCCGCGGTTCCGGGCTGCCGTCCCGCGAACCGCCGTTGCCGACCCGCGGCGGTGGGCTGCCGTCCCGCGAAACGGCGCTGCCCAGGCGCAGCGCTGGGCTGCCCGCCCGGGAAACACCGCTGCCCAGCCGTGGCGCCGGGCTGCCCAGCCGTGGCTCCACGCTGCCGACGCGGACCACCCGCACCCGCCCGCCGGGCCGGCACCGCAGCCCGGACCGGTTGTCCGTGCCGCTCGACGCGCCCGCGCTGGTGCTCGCCGTGCCCGGTGCGGTCACCGAAAGCAGCATCGAGATCGCGGCTGGCGTCATCGACGTGGCCACCCAGTCCTGCCCCGGGGTCACCGTCCGGGCCGGGTTCACCGAGGGCAGCGAGGAAAGCCTCAGCTCGGTGCTGGCCGACTGCCAGATCCCGGACGGGCTGCCCGCCGCGGTCGTGGTGCCGCTGCTCATCTGCCCGCAGCCGGAGGTCGCCTCGGCCATCGCCGCCACTATCGCGGCCGCGCCGGTGCCGGCGCTGCAGGCCGAGCCGCTCGGCGTGCACCCGCTGCTGGCCGGGGCGCTGCACGCCCGGCTGGCCGAGGCGGGACTGGCCCGTGGTGACCGCATCGGCCGGATCAGCATCGTCACCACCACCACAGCCGAGGGGCTCCTGGTGGCCGCGCACGGTGAGGACGCGGTGGCCGCGGCGGGCACGGTGGCCGTGCTGCTGGCCGCACGGCTGGCCGTCCCGGTAGCGGCCGCCTCGTTCGGCGACGCGGGCAGCATCCGCAATGCCGCGAGCCGGCTGATAGACGCGGGCGTGGCCGGGCTGGCCCTGGCGCCGTGCGTCATCGGCCCGGAGATCGGCCATCTCGACCTGTCCGCGGTCGCGGACGCGATTGGGATGAAGACGGCCCAGCCGCTCGGCGCGCAGACGGCGATCGGACAGCTGGCCGCGGTGCGCTACGGCGCCGCGTTGCAGGACCCGCAGCTCGCGGGCACGTCAGGCTGAGCCGAAGGCAGCCAGCACCGACCCAGCGTCCGGGTAGCTGTGCCCGGGCTGGTCCGCGTCCTGGCCGGACCGGGCCTGCCGGAGCGCATCCCGGGCCGCGCTGACCGCGTCGTCGCGGTGCTCCCGGATCGCTGCGCCACCATCGAGCACGGCGATCAGCAGCGCGGTGCCCGGTGGATCCACGGCGAACAGGATGCTGGTCTCGGCCGCGTTGCCCGCCTGCCCGGCCGGCACCTCGGGCCGCAGCTCCAGCAGCGGGGGCAGCCCGGCTGCGCTGGCCGGCTGGCCACCCTGGCGCAGCTCGCGCGCTATCTCGGCGGCGACCGCCTGGAGCTTGGTCTGCGCGGTGGTGACGGTGCTGGCCAGCTGCGTATCGCCCTGATCCGGGGCCGGCTCGCCGTCCAGGTCGGCATCCAGCGCCGCGGTGGCCTGGGCCACCATGCACTCGCCCTCCGCGGCGGTGTACCGCGCCTTGAGCGTTTCCTTCCGCACCCGCAGCTCCTCGGTGCGCACCTGCCGCTGGTAGCTCTGCCGGTTCAGGGCCTGCTCGGCCGACGTCACCTGGGGCAGCCGCTCGCGCAGCGTGGCCAGCTGGCGGTCCACGTCGGCGATGGCCTGCTGCACCGCGTCGGCCCGGCTGGCGTCACCCGCCGCGCTGGCTTCCTGGTGCTGCTCCGCGAGGCGGAGCCGCAGCGAGCCCAGGTCGCCGATCTGGGTGCTGAACTGCCGGGCCAGCGTGGCCGCGTCGGCGACCCGGCGGCGCAGCACGGCCAGCTGTTCCAGCTGGTCCTGGTAGGCCTGGTCGAGCTGGGCGCGTGGATCCAGGTCCAGCTCGGCTGGCCCGAGGTGGTCCGGCTCGGCCGGCCGGACCAGTGGCGGCCCCAGGCTGGCCCCGCCAGCCGCCAGCGCCGCCAGCGCCTCGGCGACCAGCCTGGCCCGGGGCGGGTCGGCGGTGCGCAGCTTGGCCAGCCAGTCCTGGATCTCGCTGGACATTCGAAGCTGGTAACCCACGATCAGTCCTCCTTGCGCGCTGCGCCGCCCAGCACGGCGGCGTTCACGGCCCGGGCTTCGGCGGCCAGTTCTGGGATCTCCAGCACGGTGACGCCCGCCTCGCGAAGCAGTTCCGCACCGCCGCCGGGCGCCAGCAGCGGGGGCTCCAGCCAGGCGATCACCACCCGGCGCAGACCCGCCGCGATGATCAGCTGGGCGCAGGGCACCGGCCGTGACGCACGGAACCGGCACGGCTCCAGCGAGCTGTACAGGGTGGCCGACGGCAGCCGGGGGTTCGCCGGGTGCACCGTGGCCAGCGCGGCTTCCTCGGCGTGGTCACGCGGGTCGCGCTCCCGGGAGAACCCGGTGGCCAGCACTGACCCGTCGCGGCCGACCAGCACCGCCCCGACACAGTAGGCCGATGGCGACGGGGGGCACTGCCGGGATAGCCCGATGGCCTGCCGCAGCCAGTGCTCGTCGGCCGGGGTCAGCTGGCCGTCCGGGCCCGGAGCCAGGTCAGTTGGCACGATTCTGCCCATTCCTACATATGTAGCGGAGCAGCACCAGCCCACCCACCTGGCGGGCCTCAGCCAGGGCCAGCCGTCTATCCGGCCCGGCCGGGTAGTGGCCCGGCCCGGCGAACCGCGGCGCGGCCGGGTCACCCACGAAGAACGGGGCCACGGCCAACTGGAGTTCATCCACCAGGCCCTGGGTGAGCAGTTCGGTGCCCAGCCGGGCGCCGCCCTCGGCCAGCAGCCGGCGCACGCCGCGGCGGGCCAGGTCGGCCAGCACAACGCCGAGCCGCACCGGCTCGGCCACCGGGACGATCTCAGCCCGTCCGCCGGCCCGGCGGCGCAGTTCGCCGGTCGCCGCCGCCGGGCAGTACACCAGCCGCGGCGCGGCCGCGGGTGGCACCGGCCCGTCCTCGCCGACCCGGGTGAAGAACCGGGCCCGCGGGTCCAGGTCACCGCTGGCTGTGACCGTCACGCCCACCGGGTGCTCGGGCTGCCCCCGGGCCACCCGGGCGGCCCGCCGGGCCGGTGCCCGGACCAGCAGCCGCGGGTCGTCGCGCCGGATGGTGCCCGCACCGACCAGGATCGCGTCGGCCGCGGCCCGCTCCGCGTCCACCCGGTCGAGATCCTCGGCCCCGGACAGCACCAGGCGATCTGGCCCGGTCGAGTCCAGGCAGCCGTCGAGTGAGATGGCGCAGCTGAGCACGACGTACGGGCGTTGAGTCATGAAGGTGCTCCGGTTGGGGGCCAATGCGCCGCCAATGCTGCTCCCACGCTACCTGGCGGGCGGCGGGCGATGATTTACTGTGCGGCAAAGCGCGCGAGTTGGCGGAATTGCGCCGATCGCGGGCAGCGGCCGCAACCGTGGGTGAGGGTAATGGGCACGTCAGTTTGGGAGCAGGGCCAGTCCTGGGTCGCGACGAATTTCGACTCGGTCAATCCGGCTACCTCCGAGGTCATCGGGACGTTCCCGGCGCACGGCCGGAGCGAGGTGGACGCGGCCGTGGAGCGGGCCGGCCAGGCCGCGCCGTGGTGGGCCGGGCTCGGCTACGCGCAGCGGCGGACCCGGCTGCTGGCGTGGAAGTCGCATCTCACCCGCTATCTGCCCCGGCTGGCCGAGCTCGTGCATACCGAGACGGGAAAGCCGCTGGCCGACGCCCAGCTGGAAATCCTTCTGGCCATCGTGCACATCGACTGGGCCGCGAAGAATGCCCGCAAGGTGCTCGGCCCGCGCCGGGTGCGCAGCGGGATGATCGCCATCAACCAGACGTCGCTGCTGGAATACCAGCCGCTCGGCGTGGTCGGGGTCATCGGGCCGTGGAACTACCCGGTGTTCACCCCGATGGGCTCCATCGCCTACGCGCTGGCGGCCGGCAACGCGGTGGTGTTCAAGCCGAGCGAGCTCACCCCGGCGGTCGGCGGCTGGCTGGTCAGCTCGTTCGGCGAGGTGGTGCCCGAGCAACCGGTACTGCAGCTGATCACCGGCGGCGGTGCGACCGGCCAGGCGCTGGCGCAGAGCGCGGTCAACAAGATCGCGTTCACCGGGTCGGCGGCCACCGCGAAGAAGGTCATGGCGGCCTGCGCGGAGAACCTGACCCCGCTGGTGGCCGAGTGCGGCGGCAAGGACGCGATGCTAGTCGGGGCCGACGCCGACCTGGACGCCGCGGCCGACGCGGCCGCCTGGGGCGCGATCTCCAACGCCGGGCAGACCTGCGTGGGCATCGAGCGGGCGTACGTGGCCGACGAGGTCTACCACACGTTCCTGCAGAAGGTGGCCGAGCGGGCCACGGCGGCCCGGCCCGGCGACGACCGGGAGGCCGACTACGGCCCGATGACGCTGCCGGGCCAGATCGAGATCATCGAGGAGCACGTGGCGGACGCGCTGGCCCGCGGCGGCCGCCCGGTGGTCGGCGGGCTGTCCAGCATCCGGCGGCCCTACGTCGGCCCGGTCATCCTGGCCGACGTGCCCGAGGAGAGCCGGGCGGTGACCGAGGAGACGTTCGGGCCCACGCTGACCGTGACCCGGGTGGCCGACATGGACGAGGCGGTGCGGCTGGCCAACGCCAGCCGGTACGCGCTGGGCTCGGCCGTGTTCAGCAAGAACGCCAAGCGGGCGCTGGCTGCGGCGCGCGCCCTGCGCAGCGGGATGACCTCGATCAACGGGGTCATCACGTTCGCCAGCGTGCCGTCGCTGCCGTTCGGCGGCAGTGGCGACTCCGGCTTCGGCCGGATCCACGGCGCCGACGGGCTGCGTGAGTTCTCCCGGGCCAAGGCCATCACCAGGCAGCGGATGCGCCCGGTCGCCGACCTGACCACGCTGAACCGCAGCGACAAGGACATGAACCGGGTGCTCCGCCTGGTCACCCTGCTGCACGGCAAGCGTTACCGCTGACCCGCCCGGCTCAGCCCGGCGGGCTTGGACCGGCTGCGGGCAGGAATCACTTCGCACGCGGTTCGTACGGACAATTCGAGATAAATCACCCGGTTGCCCGCACGAGACGCGTGCGAAGTGCGTCGTGACCATGATCAAAGCGGCTCATGGTGCTGGTGTGGTAATTTCTGGCCCGGGCCGGCGGGCTAGCGGGAACCGCCGACCGGGTCCGGGTCGGAGATGAGGGCCGGATCCACGGCGGCTAGTGGGGCGCGGCCGCAGATGAGGTCGGCGGCCCGCTCGGCGATCGCGATGACCGGGGCGTTGGTGTTGCCGCGCGGCACCACAGGCATCACCGACGCGTCCACCACGCGCAGCCGCTCAACTCCCCTGACCCGCAGTTCCGGGTCCACCACGCTGGTCAGCTTGCTGAACGCCAGCCGTGAGTCACCACCCATCGCGCAGGTGCCGACCGGGTGGTACAGCGTGCCCAGATCCTGCCGGACGAACTCGCGCAGCTCGGCGTCGGTGTGCACGTTGGGGCCGGGGGCCAGTTCCACCGTGCAGTGCCGGGCCAGCGGCCCGGCCGCGGCGAACTCGCGGGCCATCCGCAGCCCGCTGACCAGCGGCTCGATGTCCTCGGTGGCGTACAGGTAGCCTGGGTCGATGGCGGGCTTGTGCCGCGGGTCCACGCTGCGCAGCCGGACCGAACCCCGGCTATCCACGCTGACCAGGGCAATCAGGATGGAGATGGCCCGGATGGCCGGGTCGGCCAGGCCGTGCCGCTGGTACGGGGCGGGCAGCACATGCCACTGCAGATCCGGCGCGGGCAGTGACGGCAGCGTCCGGGTGAACCCGCCCGCCTCGGCGACGTTTGAAGTGAGCGGGCCGGACTTGAGGTACTTCCACCGGGCCAGGTTGACCGGGCCGGCCTGCTCCCACAGCCCGGTGTCCTTCGGGGTGTGCCACATCGCGGTGACGACCGGGTGGTCGGACAGGTTCGCGCCCACCCCGGGACTGTCCGCCACCACCCGGATGCCGTGCTCGATCAACTGCTCGACCGGGCCGATGCCGGACAGCAGCAGCAGGTGCGGGCTGCCGATGGCGCCCGCCGACAGGATGACCTCCGCGTCGGCCCGGGCCACCTCCTCGGCGCCGCGGCGCAGGTAGTGCACGCCCGCCGCGCGGCCCGCCTCGACCAGCACGCCGGTGGCCAGGCTGTCCGTGTGCACGGTGAGGTTGGGCCGCCCGAGCGCCGGGCGGAGATACGCGTCGGCCGCCGACCAGCGCCGCCCGTCCCGCTGGGTGACCTGGTAGAAGCCGGTGCCGTCCTGGGTCACCCCGTTGAAGTCTTCGTTGGCCGGCAGCCCGCACTCGTGGCTGGCGGCCACGAAGGCCCGGGTGAGCGGGGACTTGTGCTTGAGGTCCTGCACGCTGAGCGGGCCGCCCGCCCCGTGGTAAGCGGACTGGCCACGGGAATTGTCCTCGGCCCGGAGGAAGTAGGGCACCAGCTCCGGGTACCCCCAGCCGGCGCAGCCGTAGTCGTCCCGCCAGGTGTCGTAGTCCAGCCGGTTGCCCCGCATGTAGATCATCGCGTTCAGCGACGATGACCCACCGAGAGTGCGCCCGCGCGGCCAGTAGACCGACCGGCCCGACGCGCATTCCTGCGGCACGGTGTGGAAGTTCCAGTCGTACTGGCTCTGGAACAGCATGTTCATCCCGGCCGGGAGGTGGATCTCGTCCGCGTCATCCGGCGGGCCGGCTTCCAGCAGCAGCACCCGGGTAGCGGGATTCTCGGTGAGCCGGGAGGCCAGCACGCATCCGGCGCTGCCGGCGCCCACGATGACATAGTCGTACACAGGGGACCTCAAGAGCACAGATCGGGGACCAAAGCCGTGTCCAAAGACCGGCGGGACAGGACTTAGCGGACACCCTACTCGTGCCGGAACCACTCGCGCGGCAAGCTGAGCGCGCTCCCGGCCGGTTTGGCCGGGAGCGCGCTCTTCCAGGGCCACCGCGGGCTCTGGCGGGCCCCCGAGATCCGCCAGGCACCAGAGGCAGCGGCCTCGTATCCGGCAAGAGCGGCAGGAGGCTGTGCCACAGCCACCGGGCGGGGACCGCTACCGTGGACGCATGCCAGCTGACCGCAGCGACCAGCCCGTCGTGCTCTCCCGCATCTACACCCGCACCGGCGACGACGGGAGTACCGCGCTGGGCGACATGAGCCGGGTAGCCAAGACCGATCCGCGGCTGGCCGCCTTCGCCGACGTGGACGAGGCGAACTGCGCGATCGGGATGGCGATCACTCTGGGCGGCCTGCCGGCCGGCCCCACCGCGCTGCTGTCCCGGGTGCAGAACGAGCTGTTCGACGTGGGCGCGGACCTGTGCAACCCGGTGACCGAGAATCCGGCCTATCCCCCGCTGCGGGTCACCCCGGACTACATCGAACGGCTGGAGCAGGACTGCGACCAGAGCAACGAGGGCCTTCCGGTGCTGCGCAGCTTCATCCTGCCCGGCGGCACACCGGGGGCCGCCCTGCTGCACATGGCCAGGACCATCACCCGCCGGGCGGAGCGGACGGCCTGGGCCGCGCTCGAGGTGTCTGGCGAGTCGATGAACCCGCTCACCGCGACGTACCTGAACCGGCTGTCCGACCTGCTGTTCATCCTGGCCCGGCGGGCC
The DNA here is from genome assembly GCA_036497945.1 of Streptosporangiaceae bacterium. Classification (GTDB taxonomy): domain Bacteria; phylum Actinomycetota; class Actinomycetes; order Streptosporangiales; family Streptosporangiaceae; genus RYN-230. Next base: position 20,644 of record DASXIN010000207.1, read on the forward strand.
AACGAGGAGCACGGGGACGTGCTGTGGAAGCCCGGCGGCGAGCGCTGAGCGCGCCGCAGCGGGGCTAACTCGCCCGGCCCAGGTAAGAACCTGGCGAACCGGGCGGTGCCGCCTCGAGCCAGGCCAGGAAGCCGGTGAGCGCCGCCTCACCCATGGCCAGCTCCACCGAGCCAGGGCGCTCGGCGATCTGACAGCGCACCACTACGGCCCCCTCGCCCAGGCTGGCCACCTCGGCTGGGTCGGTGGCCCGCCGGGACACCGCCACCAGCGTCCGGCGGCTGAACACCTTATTGGGCCGAAGCAGGAACCCGAACACCTGGAACCAGCACAGCTCATCCGGCTGGTAGCCGGCCACGCCCAGCCGCCACGTGCCGCCCGGCATGCGTAGCGCGCACTCCACCGTGCCGCCGCCCCGTTCCAGCAGGTACCGGCGCAGCGTGAGGCCGACGGCCAGCAGCACCACGACGACCAGGAAGACAGCGAAGATCCAGGCCGCATCGAAGGCCAGGTCTCCGCTCATCCCGGGGCCTCCGCGCGGCCCGCGTCAGGACCCGTCGCCGGCGGCGCGCAGCCGGGCCCGGGAGTACTTCACCTCAGTAGTGTCTTCCTCACCCGGGCCGGCCTCACTGGCCGAGGCGTCGAGTTCAGCCCGCACCGCGGCCTGGTCCACCTGGCTGCCCAGTTCGGCCTCCCGGGCCAGGACCGATACCCGGTCGTCGTGCACGGACAAGAAGCCGCTGCTCACCGCGGCCCGCACCTCATTGGCGGGCCCGGCTGTGTCAGCCGGACCCTGCTCCGGGTCCAGGATCCGCACCACGCTGCCCTCGGCCAGCAGGCCGAGCACATCGGGGTGCGACGTCAGGATGCCGAGGTCGCCTTCCAGCGTCTTGGCGATGACCATGCGAGCGCGGCCGGACCATATCTCCCCGTCCGGCACGACCAACTCAACCCGGAGGCTCACTGTGCCTCCCAGAACGTTCGGACGGCGCTCACTGGCGCTCCAGTTCCTGGGCCTTCTTCTCCACGTCCTCGACCGCACCGACCATGAAGAACGCCTGCTCGGGGAGGTTGTCGTACTTGCCCTCGGTGAGCGCCTTGAACGAGGCGATCGTCTCGCTGATCGGGACGAACACGCCCGGCTGCCCGGTGAACTGCTCGGCCACGAACATCGGCTGCGACAGGAACCGCTCGATGCGCCGCGCCCGGCGGACCGTGACCTGGTCCTCCTCGGACAGCTCGTCGATGCCGAGCAACGCGATGATGTCCTGTAGCTCCTGGTAGCGCTGCAGGATCCGGAGCACCTCGCGGGCCACGTCGTAGTGCTCCTGGCCGACGTACTTGGCGTCCAGGATGCGGGAGGTGGAGGCGAGCGGGTCCACCGCCGGGAAGATGCCCTTCTCGGTGATGGCCCGGGACAGTGCGGTGGTCGCGTCCAGGTGGGCGAACGTGGTGGCCGGGGCGGGGTCGGTGTAGTCGTCCGCGGGCACGTAGATCGCCTGCATGGAGGTGATCGAGTGGCCGCGGGTCGAGGTGATCCGCTCCTGCAGCTGGCCCATCTCGTCGGCCAGCGTGGGCTGATAACCCACCGCCGACGGCATCCGGCCGAGCAGCGTGGACACCTCCGAGCCGGCCTGGGTGAACCGGAAGATGTTGTCGATGAACAGCAGCACGTCCTGGCCCTGCACATCGCGGAAGTACTCGGCCATGGTCAGCGCGGCCAGGCCGACCCGCAGCCGGGTGCCCGGCGGCTCGTCCATCTGCCCGAACACCAGGGCGGTGTCGTTGATGACACCGGACTCGGTCATCTCGACGAACAGGTCGTTGCCCTCACGGGTCCGCTCGCCCACCCCGGCGAATACTGAGACACCGCCGAAGTTCTTGGCCACCCGGGTGATCATCTCCTGGATGAGCACCGTCTTGCCCACGCCCGCGCCGCCGAACAGGCCGATCTTGCCGCCCTGGACGTACGGGGTGAGCAGGTCGAGCACCTTGATGCCGGTCTCCAGGATCTGGGTCCGCGGCTCCAGCTGGTCGAACGGCGGCGGATCGCGGTGGATCCCCCGGCGCTCGGTGATCTTCAGCGACCCGGTGTCGACATCCAGGGCCTCGCCGAGCACGTTCCACACATGCCCCTTGACAACATCGCCGACCGGCACCTCAAGCGGGCCGCCGATGTCGGTCACCTCGGCGCCCCGGACCAGGCCGTCGGTCGGCTGCATGGAGATGGCGCGCGCCGTGTTGTCGCCCAGGTGTTGCTCGACCTCCATGGTCAGCGTCTTGGTCTCGCCGCCCAGCGTGATGTCCACCTGCAGCGCGTTGTAGATGTTCGGCATCTCCTCGTTAGCGAACTCCACGTCCACCACGGGCCCGATGATGCGCACCACCCGGCCGGTCTTGGCGGCCTGGGCCTCGCCACCCGAGGCGGGGTTTTCAACGGTTGCGGTCATGATGGCACTCACTCTTCTCCTGCGACGCTCTCGGCCAGCGCGTTAGCGCCGCCGACGATCTCGCTGATTTCCTGGGTGATCTCAGCCTGGCGGGCTTTGTTGGCCTCCAGGGTGAACTGCTCGAGCAGCTCGTTGGCGTTGTCCGTGGCTGACTTCATGGCCCGACGGCGGGACGCGATCTCGGCCGCCGCCGACTGCAGCAGCGCCTGGTAGATCCGGCTTTCCACATACCAGGGCAGCAGCGCATCCAGCACCACCTGCGGTGAGGGCTCGAACTCGTACAGCGGCAGCGGGCCGCCCGGCGCCTCTTCGGTGGTTTCCTCGATGACCAGCGGGATGATCCGGCGGACCACCGCGTTCTGGGTCAGCATCGAAACGAACTCGGTGTAGACGAGGTGGATCTCATCCACCCCGCCTTCCCCGGTCGGCCGGCTAAACACCTCGAACAGGGTGTTGGTGATGTCCCGGGCGTCGTCGTCCCGCGGCTGCTCGGAGAAGCCGTGCCACTCCCCCGCGATCTCCTGGCCGCGGAACCGGTGCCAGGCGATGCCCTTGGTCCCGGACACGTAGCTGACCGGCTCGATGCCCTGGTCCCGGAGCAGCGTGCGCAGCCGCTGCGCCTCCCGTAGCACGTTGGCGTTGTAGCCGCCGGCGAAGCCGCGGTCGCTGGTCAGGATCAGGATCGCGGCCCGCTCCGGGTGCTCCGGCTCGCGGGTCAGGGGGTGATCGATCTGCGCGGACCGGCTCACCACCGCCTCGACGGCCTGGGTGACCTCACGCGCGTACGGCCCGGCGTCACGCACCCGCTGCTGGGCCTTGATGATCCGGGACGACGCGATCAGCTCCTGGGCGCGGGTGATCTGGGCAATGGACTGGACACCCCGGATCCGTTGCCTGATGGCGCGAAGCTGTGCTGCCATGCTGGGCCTTCCGCCTTAGCTCTGCTGTCCGGAACTCTGCTGACCGGAGCTCTGCTGACCGGAGCTCTGCGGCCCGGAGTCCTGCTTCTCCGGAGGAGGCACCCGCCGGGCCACCGTCTCCTGGCCGACCTCCGCGTCGGTCATCGGCTTGCCCGGCTCGTCCTCTTCCGGGGCCAGCAGCCCGCCGCCGGTGATCTCGAACGTTCGCCGGAACTCCTCGACCGCCTCCTTGAGCGCGCCGGCCGTGTCGTCGGACAGCACCCTGGTCTCCCGGATCGCCTGGTAGACGCCCGGCTGGTTGCGCTGCACATAGTCGAGGAAATCGCTCTCGAACCGGCCGACGTCCGCCAGCGGCACGTCGTCCAGGTAGCCGGAGGTGCCTGTCCAGATGGAGACGACCTGCCGCTCCACCGGGTACGGGTTGTACTGCGGCTGCTTGAGCAGTTCGGTCAGCCGGGCGCCGCGGTCCAGCTGGGCCCGGGATACCGCGTCCAGGTCGGACGCGAAGGAGGCGAACGACTCCAGGTCGCGGTACTGGGACAGCGCCAGCTTGAGGCCGCCGGCCACCGTCTTCATCGCCTTGATCTGCGCGTCACCGCCGACCCGGGACACCGAGCGGCCCACGTTGATGGCGGGCCGGACACCGGAGTTGAACAGGTCGGTCTCCAGGAAGATCTGCCCGTCGGTGATCGAGATGACGTTGGTCGGGATGTACGCGGAGATGTCGTTGGCCTTGGTCTCCACGATGGGCAGCCCGGTCAGCGAGCCGCCGCCCATCTCCTTGGACAGCTTGGCACACCGCTCCAGCAGCCGCGAGTGCAGGTAGAACACGTCGCCCGGGTAGGCCTCACGGCCCGGCGGCCGGCGCAGCAGCAGCGAGATGGTGCGGTACGCCTCGGCCTGCTTGGACAGGTCGTCGAACACGATCAGCACGTGCTGGCCCTGGTACATCCAGTTCTGGCCGATGGCCGAGCCGGTGTACGGGGCGATGTACTTCTGCCCGGACGGATCCGAGGCGGGCGCGGCCACGATCGTGGTGTACTCCATCGCGCCCGCGTCCTCCAGCGACTGGCGCACCTGGGCGGTGGTCGAGCCCTTCTGCCCGACCGCCACGTAGATGCACTTGACCTGGCGGGCCGGGTCACCGGACGCCCAGTTGTCCCGCTGGTTGATGATCGTGTCAATGGCGATCGCGGTCTTGCCGGTCTGCCGGTCGCCGATGATCAGCTCACGCTGGCCGCGGCCGACCGGGGTGATCGCGTCGATCGCCTTGATCCCGGTCTGCAGCGGCTCGCTCACCTTGCTGCGCTGCACCACCGAGGGCGCCTGCAGCTCCAGCTCACGGAGCGTGGTGCCCTCGATGTCGCCCTTGCCGTCCAGCGGCAGGCCGAGCGGGTCCACCACCCGGCCGAGGAAACCGTCACCGACCGGCACGGATAGCACCTCACCGGTCCGGCGGACCTGCATGCCCTCGTAGATCTTGGTGAAGTCGCCCAGGATGACCACGCCGATCTCGCGCTCGTCGAGGTTGAGCGCCAGACCGCGGATCCCGCCCGGGAACTCGAGCAGCTCGCTCGCCATCGCGGAGGGCAGCCCCTCGACGCGCGCGATGCCATCGCCGGCCTCTGCGACGATGCCGATCTCTTCCCTGGACGCCCCGTCCGGCTCATACGCCTGGACGAAGCTCGTCAGCGCGTCCCGGATCTCTTCGGGCCGGATTGTCAGCTCCGCCATGGTCCTCGTGTCTCTCTGTAGTTCGGTGGATCAGGTCTGTTGGTTCCGGCTAGCTGGCCCCGCATGGCGCTGGCGGTTAGGCGGCCAGCTGCCGCCGCAGTGCCGCGAGCCGGCTCGCCACGCTGCCGTCGATGAGTTCATCCCCGATACGGACGGATATGCCACCTAGCACATCAGGATCGAGCAGGACGTCAAGGTGGACGCCATGCCCGAACGCCGCGGCCAGCGCGGTGGCCAGCCGGTCCCGCTCGCTGTCGCTGAGTGGGACGGCGACCCGGACGACCGCGATCAGCCGCTGCCGCCACTCGGCCGCCAGTCGCGCGTACTCGGTCAGGCTCGCGTCCAGACTACGTCCCCGGGGATGCACCGCGGCCTGCGTGATCAGGCGTAGCGACGTGTCGGTCACCTTGCCAGCCAGCAGGGTATCCAGCAGCCGCCGCTTCAGCTCGGCCGGGGCCACCGGGCTGGACAGCGCGGCCCGCAGCTGCGGGGTGCCAGCCACCAGCTGGCCGAACCGGAACAGCTCATCTTCCACGTCGTCGAGCTGCCCCGCCTCACTCGCGGCGGCCGCCGCGGCCAGCACGGCGAGCTGCTCGGTGGCGGTGGCCAGGTCACCCGGCGCGGACCAGCGCGCGCCGACCAGGCCGTCGACCATGTCCAGCGTGGCCCGGCTGACCTTGCCCTCGAGCAGGGTGCGGGCCAGCCCGGCCCGGGCGGCGGGCGGGCGGGTCGGATCGGTCAGCGCCCGGCGCAGGGACCGCTGCGCGTCCAGCAGCGTGACGACGGCGAACAGCTCGTCACTGAGCCCGGCGGCCGTGCCGGGCTCGGCCACCGCGGCCACCAGCCGGTCCCGGGCCTCGCTCAGCGACACCCGGCTAGCTCCGTGCATGCTCGCCCCCGGCGGTCTCCCGCTCCAGGTCGTCGAGGAACCGCTCGACGACGCGCCGCTGCCGCGCCTCGTTCTCCAGCGACTCGCCAACCACCCGGCTGGCCAGTTCGACGGCCATCGTGCCGACCTCGTTGCGCAGCGAGTTGATGGCCTGCTGGCGGTCGGCATCGATCTGCGCTTGCGCCGCCTCGACCAGGCGGCGGCGTTCGGCCTCTCCCTGCGCACGCAGTTCCGCGATGATCTGGGCGCCTTCCTCGCGGGCCTTCTCGCGGAGCCGGCTGGCTTCCTGCCGGGCGTCAGCCAGCTGCTGCCGGTACTCGGCCAGCACCCGATCCGCATCGGCCTGCATGTCCTCGGCCTTCTGGATACCGCCCTCGATCGCCTCGGTCCGGGCGGTGAGGGTCCGCTGGATCCGCGGCATCAGCACCCGGTAGAGCACGCCGAAGACGATCAGGAAGGCGATCGCCCCGATGATCAGCTCAGGCAACTCCGGCACGAGCGGGTTGGCCGGCGGCTGGACCGGCGTCGCGGCGAGGGGAATCACTGCCCGGCCTCCTGTCTGGTCGGCATCACGTGGTCACGCCGTAGATCAGCCTGCGGCATGGAAGATGAACGGCACTACGAGGCCGATCAGGGCGAGGGCCTCGGTCAGCGCGAAGCCGATATACATGTTGGACTGGATCAGGCCGCGCGCCTCCGGCTGCCGGGCCATCGCCTCCACGCCGTGGCCGAAGATCAGGCCGATGCCGACACCGGGGCCGATGGCCGCGAGGCCGTAGCCCACGGCGCCGAAGTTGATGTTGATTTTCTGGGGGGTGCTCGCGGCGGCCAGCACTTGGTGCGCGATTTCAAGCATGTACGCATTCCTTTTCCATCAGGCCGGCCGACCAGGCCGGCAGTTGTGGGCTCATGGGGTGCGCGCCGGATGGCGCGCTCCGCCGTCCAGTGCCGGAGCGGATCATCTCAGTGCCCCGGTTCCAGCGAACCGCCGATGTACTGGGCGGTCAGGATGGTGAAGATGAAGGCCTGCAGCGCCTGGATCAGCAGCTCGAACGCGGTGATCGCGATGGTCAGGATGAACGAGGTCGCGCTGAACACCAGGCTGATGCTCAGGCTGAGCAGGTACCAGGTGGCCAGGGTGAAGATGAGCAGCAGGATGTGCCCGGCGAACATGTTCGCGAACAGCCGGATGGCCAGGGTGAACGGCCGGACCAGGACGTACTGCAGGATCTCCACCGGGGCCAGGATGATCAGGATGGGCCAGGGCACGCCCCGCGGGATCATGTTCCGGAAGTAGCCACCCAGGCCCTGGTGCTTGATGCCCAGGTAGGTGTAGGTGCCGTAGACCATCAGCATCAGCGCGGCCGGGAAGGCGATCTGCGACATCGGCGGGTACTGCGCCACCGGGATGATCTCCATCAGGTTGCACACCCAGATGAAGAAGAACAGCCCGACCAGGAACGGCAGGTAGCCGTCGCCGCGCTTGCCCATCATCGGCCGCAGGATCTGGTCCCGGACGAACGTGACGCCCAGCTCACCCAGGTTCTGCGCGCCGCGCGGCACCAGCTTCGGCTTGGCGAACGCGGCCCAGAAGAAGGCCACCACGACCACGGTGCTGACCAGGGCCAGCAGCATCGGCTTGGTGAAGGCGAAGCTGCCGATGGTGAAGAACGGCGTGAACACGTACGTGGTGGTGCCCTGCCCATAACCCGGCGCCGGGTACCCGCAGTGCGACGCGGAGCCGGCGTGGCTGTTCAGCTCCGTGCACTTGACCACGGAAAGGGCCACGATGTCACCAGCCACGCTGGCCTCCTTCAGCTTCCGGTCCGTGCCCAGCGCCCGCTAGCGCGACGTGCATCTGTGTGTTCCTCGCTTCTGACCTGGCGGCGACCGTCGAAACATGGCTGCAGCGGGCCGGGCGGTACCGCCCGGCCCGCGGGTTGCCGCTCAGGGTCTCCCGTACTTGTAGACGATGCCTCCGACGGCCACGACCAGCCCGGCCAGGGTGCCCAGCGGGATCAGCAGGCTGATGTGCGTCAGCGTGGCCAGCAGCCAGCCGAGCAGCCCGTACACCAGCATCCCGGAGAGCAGGTAGCTGAAGATGGTCCAGCCGGCGTTGTCCGGCGGCGGCCCGCTGCGCCTCTTTACCGCGCCCGAAGCCTGCACCACGCTGGTCTCCCGCTCCGGGTCGCGCCGGGTACCCAGCCAGTTCATGGCGATGGCTGCGGAGGGCGGCCTGATCCACGGGCCGCGATCCGCCGTCCGGGAGCGAGATGTGCGCCACGCGTCACCGTTCCCCGTCCGGTTCCACGTACAGCACCTTGAGCTTCGTCGACCAGAACACCTGGGAGAAGGTCCAGGCCAGCACGCACACGATGGCGGTCAGGCCGAACAACCGCCCGTTGAACGCGGTCGTGCCGCTGAACTTGGCCACCACGAACAGCAGGACCAGAATCTTGATCATGTAACTGGTCAGTGCCGTGATCATCATGGCCTGCGGGCTGACCTTGGCCGCGCGCGACACGGCGGTGATGCTGATCGCGAAGAACACGGCGACCAGAGCGACGCCGAGCACGCTGCCCAGCAGCCCCTTGGCCCCGCCGAGAATGGTGCTGAGCACGACCATGATCAGCGCAGCCCCGGCCGTGATCACGGCAGAGCGCCGCGCGATCGGGCCGTAGCTCGCCAGCATCTTAGGTGGCTCCGAAGGGCTCTACAGGAGGACTCTTGACTCGGGGTTTCGCTGGCCCGCCTCCTGCACGGCACCAGCCAGGGACCACGGCACCGCCGAGGCGGAACGAACGCCCCGCCGGGTTAGCGAAACCTATCACGGGCCCCTCACTCACCCTCGAGTGACTGCTCGTGAAAGATATCACAAGCTCCTTGGCCGGGGCTTTACCAGGGTCCCCCCTGCGGTGAACGTTACGTGACTTCTCATTGCCGTACATGTCCGGCCGAACCTGGCCAAGGTCCGCCGGTTAGCTGAATCGCCACGGCAGCAGGGGTTCCTCCGCCTCCGGGTAGTCGCCGGGCCAGGTGGGGCGGGCCGCCTCGGGCGGCTGCTTGGTGTCCTCCGGCTCAGTCTCCGGCTCGGGTTCCCCCGGCTCAGCCGTCGCGTCCCAGCCTGACTCCGCGGGCGCGGCCCAGCGTGACTCGGCCGGGGAACCCCAGTGCGATTCGGGTGCCGCGTCCCAGTGTGACTCGGCTTGGGTGTCCCAGGACGGTCCGGCTGGGCCAGCGTCCCCGGTCGCGGCCGGGCCGGCCTCGCCGGGTGCCGCCGGGCTGGCCAGGTAATCACCGGGATAGCCCGCGTCGGCCGGGCTGTCGCCGGAGAACCCGTTACCCGCCTGCCCGCCCGCCGGGTAACCGCTGCCCGCCGGGAAGCCGTGACCGGCCTCACCGCCGACCCGGTAGCCCTCCGCCGGGTAGCCGTCGGCCGGGTAGCCATCCCCCGCCTGCCCACTACCCGGCTGGCTGTTCTCGCCGTAACCACTGCCCGGCAGGCTGCTCTCGCCGTAACCACTACCCGGCTGGCCGTTCTCACCGAAACCACTGCCCGGCTGGCCGTTCTCACCGTAACCGGCAGCCAGGCTGTCGCCGCGCTCGCCCGGACGGCCGGCGTCCGGCCGCCCACCGCCGGACAACCCGGCTGCTGAACGCCGGTCCCGTTCGCTCAGCCCGGCCGGGCCAGCGGCCGCCGCCGTTCGGGGGTCAGCAGCGCCATAGGGAGCGACGGTGTCGTAGCCAGTCGGCGCGTCGTAGGAACCGGATGGGTCGTAGGTGGCCGGCGCGTGGTAACCAGCCGGGCCGACCTGGCCAGCGCGCACTGCCTCGGCGGGCGGCCTGGCCAGCTCAGGGTTAGCGAGCGCGGCGGCGGGCGCTGGGCTGACCCCGGCAGGCGCCACCCGGGAGACACGGCGCCGGGCCCACGGCCGCAGCCGCGGCATGGTCAGCCAGAGCAGGACCAGGAACCCAGCCAGCGTGACCACGCCCAGCACCGGCAGCTTGGTGCGGATGATCGACAGCAACACCACCGTGCCGGCGAACAGGGTGGCCCACAAGTACATGATGAGCACGCTGGCCCGGTGCGAATGCCCGATGGCCAGCAGTCGGTGCTGCAGGTGCTTCTTGTCCGCAGCGAACGGGGACTGCCCGGCCCGGGTCCGGCGGAACACCGCGAGCAGCAGGTCCAGGTACGGGATCAGCATGATGGTCGCGGGCACCAGCAGTGGCAGGATTTCTGGGAACCGGTTGACCGTCCCCCCGCTGTAAGCGGACGGCCCCGCCAGCGTGTTCGGGTCGATCGAGGCGAGGCTGGAAATCGGCGCGTAGGCCAACAGCATTCCGAGCAGCATCGATCCGGTGTCGCCCATGAAAATCCGGGCGCGGTAGAAGTTGTACGGCAGGAAGCCCAGGCAAACGCCGGCCAGCACGGCCGAGGCCAGCGCCGTGTCGGCCAGTTCGCTCAGTCCCAGCCGCTTGGCCAGCGTGTAGTAGTACAGGTAGAACGCGGCCGCGCCGATCCCGACGATCCCAGTGGCCAGCCCGTCCAGCCCGTCGATGAAGTTGACCGCGTTGATGGTCACCACGACCAGCAGGATGGTGAGTACAGTCCCCTCGTCAGGGGTCAGCGCGAGGGTCGCACCGCCGGGCAGCGGCAGCCAGTAGATCACCGCGCCGCTCCAGACCAGGATGGCCCCGGCGGCTATCTGGCCGACCAGCTTGGTCAGCGCACCCAGCCCATAGCGGTCGTCCACGACGCCCATCAGCACTAGCACAGCGCCGGCGAGCAGCAGACCAACGCCCACCCGGGTGTTCTGGAAGATGCTACTGAGCGGGGACATCCGGGAGGCCACCAGCAGCCCGGCGGCGAGGCCAAAGTACATCGCCAGCCCACCCAGCAGCGGGGTGGGCTCAGTGTGCACATCCCGTTCCCGCGCCTCGTGCTGGGCCCCGATCAGGATGGCGAACTTGCGGACCAGGGGGGTGAGCAGATAGGTCACAGCAGCTGCGATCAGTACCGTGAGACCGTACTCCTTCATCCCGGCTCACCCGGCCCGCCTGATTGGCTGTCCATCAGCAATCAACTCTAGAGCACTTGCCCGGGGGCCTCAGGAGCACCGCCGTTGTGGTCGGCCGTTAACTCGCTGGCCGCCACGCCCCCCGATTCGCCCGCCTCGCCCGGTACGCCTGCCACCTTACCCGGTGCGCCGTCCGTGCCGTCCGCACTGGTGTCGGCGCTGGTGTCCGCGCTGATGTCCGGAGTACCCGTCTCGTCCGGAATGGCGGGATCTTCGCGCTCCGCGGGATCGGGCCCGAACGCGTCGCCGTCCACCAGTGGCACGATCTCGCGGATCCGGTCGGGCGGGATGACGCCGGGCCGGAGCAGCTTCGGCACCGAGCCGGTCAGGTCCACGATGGTGGACGGCACGTCCCCGGAGCAGGGCCCGCCGTCCAGGTACACCGCCACGCTGTCGCCGAGCTGGGCCGCTGCCTCGTCGGCGGTGGTGGCGGGCGGCTGCCCGGAGTAGTTGGCGCTGCTCACGGCCAGCGGGCCGGTCTTCTTGAGCAGGCCGAGGGCGACCGCGTGCAACGGCATCCGGACCGCGACCGTGCCCTTGGACTCGCCGATGTCCCAGACCAGCGTGGGGCTGGACCTGAAGACCAGGGTGAGCGGGCCAGGCCAGAACTCGTCGATCAGGTCCTTGCCCATCTCGCCGAGCTCCTGGATCAGCGCGACAGCCGCGCGCACCGTGCCGACCAGCACCGGGGGTGGCATGTCCCGGCCGCGGCCTTTGGCGGCCAGCAGGCGGTCCACCGCGACCGGGTCGAAGGCCTCGGCCGCGATCCCGTACACCGTGTCGGTCGGCAGCACGACCAGATCGCCGCGGCGCAGCGCCGCTTGCGCCTCCAGCAGGCCCTCCTCCAGCTGCGCCGGGTCGGTGCAGTCAAACCGTTGGCTCATGGGCGTTCATCCTCCCACCTCTGCGGCCCCGGCCAGACCGCGGTGACGAAACGGTCCCGGCCGGCCAGGTCGCGGTGGTTGCGGGTGTCCCGCCAGCCACGCTCCTCGGCGAAGACCCAGTACACCGCGGCGCCCTGCGGGGCGCCGTGCTCCACCGCGACGATGCCGCCGCCGCGCAGCAGCCGGGCCGCGGCCTGCTCCACGACCTTGACCGCGTCCATGCCGTCGGCGCCGCCCCACAGCGCGGTGGCCGGGTCGTACTCGCCCACCTCCGGTGGCACCGAGGCTCCCCACGGAATATACGGCGGGTTGCTGACCACCAGATCCACCGTGCCGTCCAGCTCGCGCAGCGCGCTGCCGAAATCCTCGCTGTGCAGCGTGACCCGCCCCGCGGTGTGCGGCGCGGCGGCTGCGCACCGGTCAATATTGCGCTGCGCCCAGCCGCGGGCCAGCGGGTCCACTTCCACCGCGTGCACCCGGGACCGCGGCACCTCCTGCGCGATGGCCAGCGCGATCGCGCCGGACCCCGTGCCCAGGTCGGCGACCAGCGGCTCGGTCACGTCCATCTCGCGCAGCCGGTCGATCACCCAGCCGGTCATCACCTCGGTCTCCAGCCGGGGGACGAACACACCCGGCCCCACCTCGAGGTCCAGGTACCGGAAGTAGGCATGCCCGGTGATGTGCTGCAACGGCTCCCGCGCCTCGCGGCGGGCTATCTCGTCCCAGAACCGGGGGTTGAACTCGGCGTCCGGTACCCGGTGCAGCTCGGTCCGCGCCACGCCGTGCACATGAGCCGCGATCTGCTCCGCATCTGACCGCGGCGAATCCACGCCGGCCTCGGCCAACCTGGACGAAGCCACCGCAATCTCGTTAAGTAGCAAGGTCATCCGGCGCCCCGGGAAAGCCGCCCGCGGACCTCAACCCGCGCGGACGGGCGTGGCGTGGCCAGCTCAGCTGGCATCGGCCGCTGCCGCGCGCTCGGAGCGGTCCGCGTCCACCAGGGCGCGGATCACCGCGTCCAGATCGCCGTCGATGACATGGTCCAGGTTGTACGCCTTGTAGCCGACCCGGTGATCGGAGATGCGGTTCTCCGGGAAGTTGTACGTGCGCACCCGCTGCGACCGGTCCACTTCCTTGACCTGGCTGCGCCGCTCGGCCGAGGCCTGGGCGTCGGCGTCCGCCTGCGCCTGGGCCAGCAGCCGGGCGCGCAGGATGCGCATGGCCTGCTCCTTGTTCTGCAGCTGGCTCTTCTCGTTCTGGCAGGAGACCACGATGCCGGTCGGCTTGTGCGTGATCCGCACCGCCGAATCGGTGGTGTTCACGCTCTGCCCGCCCGGGCCGGACGACCGGTACACGTCCACCCGCAGGTCGTTCGGGTCGATGGTGATCTCGACCGGGTCGGCCTCCGGCATCACCAGCACGCCTGCGGCCGAGGTGTGGATCCGGCCCTGCGACTCGGTGACCGGGACGCGCTGCACCCGGTGCACGCCGCCTTCGTACTTGAGCCGGGACCAGACCCCGTCCGGCCCGCTCTTGCCGCCGGACTTGACCGCGACCGTGACGTCCTTGTATCCGCCCAGGCCGGTCATGGTCGAGTCGAGCACCTCGGTCTTCCAGCCCTGCCGCTCTGCGTAGCGCAGGTACATGCGCAGCAGATCCCCGGCGAACAGGGCGGACTCCTCGCCGCCCTCGCCCGCCTTGACTTCCAGGATGACGTCCTTGCCGTCGCTGGGATCCCGGGGGGCGAGGAACTCGTTCAGCCGGTCCTCAAGCTCGGCCCGGTGCTTGTCCAGCTGCTCAGCCTCGGCCGCGAACGACGGGTCCTCGCTGGTCAGCTCGCGCGCGGTGGCCTCGTCGGCGGACGTCTGCTGCCACTCGCGGTAGGTCTCGACGATAGGGGTGAGCTCGCCGTAACGCCGGGACAGCGCCCGGGCGCGCTCGGGATCGGCATGCACCGCAGCGTCCGCGAGCGTGCGCTCCAGGTCCGCGTGCTCCGCCGCCAGCTCACCGAGCCGGTCGAACACCGTGATTGTCCTCTCGTTGGCTGTGCTCAAATTGACTGGGCCCCAAACGGACGGTCACCGTGCCGCGACCGCATGGCTGTGCCATGCCGTCCCAGCACGGTGACCGGGTAAAGCTACTTGGAGCCCGCTGCCTTCTTGCCGAACCGGCGCTCGAACCGGGCCACCCGGCCGCCAGTGTCGAGGATCTTCTGCTTGCCGGTGTAGAACGGGTGGCAGCTGGAGCAGATGTCGGCGTGGATCACGCCGCCCTTGGCCGTGCTCCGGGTGGTGAAGGTGCTCCCGCAGGTGCAGGTCACCTCGGTCACCACATAGTCAGGGTGAATTCCTGGCTTCACTTCGCTACTCCTAGCTCTGGCGGTCGCCGGGTCGCCGCGGGCGGACGTTGCCGCCGGGCGTGAACCGGTACCGCGCTATTGGTGCTATCAGTGTGCCACCCCCTGCAACGTGCTGCGGGGTCTGGAGATTCCCTCGAAGGCCGGGCCTAGCGGTGTATATCCATGCCCCTATGAGGGCAGCGATGTACACCGCTAACCGGCGGTGCCTCAGCTGCGGTCCTGGCCGACGGTGGTCTTCTGCACGTGCAGCAGGAACTCCGCGTTGCTCTTGGTCTCCTTCATCCGCTCCATCAGGACCTCGAGCGCCTGCTGGGGCTCCAGCGCGTGCAGCACCCGGCGCAGCTGCCAGACGATACGCAGTTCCTCGGGGGTCATCAGGATCTCCTCCTTGCGGGTGCCGGAGGCATCCACGTCGATCGCGGGGAAGATCCGCTTGTCGGCCAGCTCGCGGCGCAGCCGCAGCTCCATGTTGCCGGTGCCCTTGAACTCCTCGAAGATGACCTCGTCCGCGCGGGACCCGGTCTCGATGAGGGCGGTGGCCAGGATGGTCAGCGAGCCGCCGTGCTCGATGTTCCGCGCCGCGCCGAAGAACCGCTTCGGCGGGTACAGCGCGGTGGAGTCCACACCACCGGACATGATCCGGCCGCTGGCCGGCGCGGCCAGGTTGTACGCGCGGCCCAGCCGGGTGATCGAGTCCAGCAGCACGACCACGTCGTGGCCCATTTCCACCAGGCGCTTGGCCCGCTCGATGGCCAGCTCGGCCACCGTGGTGTGGTCCTCGGCCGGGCGGTCGAAGGTGGAGTGGATCACCTCGCCCTTGACCGAGCGCTGCATGTCGGTGACTTCCTCAGGCCGCTCGTCGACCAGGACGACCATGAGGTGGCACTCGGGGTTGTTCTTGGTGATCGCGTTGGCGATGGCCTGCAGGATCATCGTCTTGCCCGCCTTGGGCGGCGAGACGATGAGGCCGCGCTGGCCTTTGCCGATCGGGCTGACCAGGTCCATGATCCGCGTGGTCAGCACCCCGGGGTCGGTCTCCAGGCGCAGCCGGTCCTGCGGGTACAGCGGGACCAGCTTGGCGAAGTCCGGGCGGCCGCGGGACTGCTCCGGGTCCAGGCCGTTGATCTTGTCCAGGCGGACCAGGGCGTTGAACTTCTCCCGCCGCTCGCCGTCGCGGGGCTGCCGGACCGCGCCCTCGATCACGTCGCCCTTGCGCAGCCCATGCCGGCGCACCTGGGACAGCGACACGTACACGTCGTTGGAGCCGGGCAGGTACCCGGTGGTCCGGATGAAGCCGTAGTTGTCCAGCACGTCCAGGATGCCGGCGATCGGGATGAGCACGTCGTCCTCGGCGATGACCGGCTCGGCTTCGCCGCCGCCGGTACCGCGCTCGCGGCGCCGGTTGCGGTTGCGGAACCGGTCCCGGCTGCGGCGGCGGCCCGACCCGTCGTCGTCGTCGCCGCGGTCGATCATCTGCCCACCGCGCTGGCCGCTGTTGTCCCGGCCGCCATCCCGCTGGCCACCGTTGTCCCGGCCACCGTTGTCCCGGCCGCCGTTGTCTCGGCCGCCGCCGTCGCGCTGGCCGCCGTCGCGCTGGCCAGCGTTGTCCCGGCCGCCGTCGTCCGCCCGGGGCTGGTCGTCCCGCCGGCCGTTGCGCCGCCGGTCCCGCCGCTGCCCGTCACCCTGCTGCCCGCCGTCGGCCGCGCGGCCACCGTCGGCCTGGCCGTTCCGGCCCGCCTCGGCGGCCTCCTGCCCGCCGAATGCGAGCTGGCCGTCCCCGGCGCCCTGTCCCTGGCCGCCGTTGGCCTGGTCCCCCTGGGCGGGGCCACCGGCCCGCGCGCCCGCACGGGACCCGCCTCGCTGCGCCTCGCGCGTCGTAGCGGCTGCTTCCTGCGCCGGCACGGATGCGTGCCCGGCGTCGCCCAGAGCGGGCTGACTAGGTGTGTCTGACTCCATGGCGTCCTGCTCACGCTGGCGAGGTGCGCCGGCTCCCGCAGGCGCGCCACGCTGGACTGAGTTGTCGTATGCCCCGCTCCCGTCGCCAGCCGGCGAGCCAGCGGCCTGCTGGCCGTTGACAGACTCGCCGCCCTGCTGGCGGTAGCCGGCTCTACCGTCCTGCCGGGCGTAGGCGGCACCGCCTGACTGCCTGGCCTGGATGGCTTCGACGAGCTGGCCCTTCCGCATCCGGCCGGTGCCGGTGATGCCCATCTCCTGGGCGATCCGCTGCAGATCAGCCAGCAGCATGCCGGACAGCCCGGAACCGCCGCGGCGGGTGGGCTTCTCGGTCACCGTCTCACCGGCGGGGGTAACCGCGCCCGACGGGCCGCTGTCCGGTCCCGAGGGGGACGCCTCAGGGGTATCTGAGGAGCCGGTGAAGATTTCGGTGGTGTCGCTCACGAGGGGTCCTTCCCAGGGAGCGGGCTCCGGCCACGCATGCGGCCGGTCGACCCGGTGTCACGGCCCGGCGAATCGGCCGGGCCTGGTACTGCAGTTTTTGCCATGCCCGTACCGCCGGGTGCGGGCTGTCGCCTGTTCCTCGTTCTGCCGCCCTGCGCGCCGGGCGGTTGCTTTGCCTGGCCTATAGCTGCGGCCGGCAACCGCGGGGCTAACCCGGATTCCATGGCCGGGGCAGGGGTTTCGGAACGAGCCCAGACGGCTGGGGTAGCCCGCCTTGGCACTCCGTCCACTTCTGGTTCACCGGAACTCCTCCGTGTTTGGTGTACGCGGAGGGGAGATGGCGATCCAGAGAGTTGACGGAGCGTCACTGACCCCGCCCGGCGGTGAGGCCGGTGAGGCAGCAAGTGACGGGCGAGCACCTGACCCCATGGCGGGGTATCTGGTGCAGTGCCCACCTTAACACTAGGAGCGCCCACAGCATTCCCTCGGCACCGGTCCGTGTCGTGGAGGACCCTGGCCAGCCGCATGGGAATGTCCCGTGCGGCTCGCCTGAGGCAGGTGTGCTGGGCGTCCGGAAACCGGGCGGCTGGGAGCCGGGCATCCGGGTGCGCTTGCCGCGCGCTGTCTCAGGAGCGTCCGGCCGGTACGGCGGTCTGGAGGGTTGCGCCGTGCCGGTCGATGTCCAGGGGGCTTATACGCCATCCGATACCCGTTTCAGCAGCAATTGAATCCACCAGGTCAGGCCCAGGATTCGCGCCCGCCACGGTGAGCACGAGCACGGACGGCCCGGCCCCGGACATGGTGGCCGCCACCCCGGCCGCGCGGAGCCGACCGAGCAGGTCCGCGGTCCCCGGCATGACCTCGGCCCGGTATCGCTGGTGCAGGTAGTCCTCGGTCGCGTCGAACAGCACCGACGGGTCCCGGGTGAGCGCCGCGACCAGCAGTGCGCTGCGCGCCGCGTTGGCCGCCGCGTCCCGGTGCGGCACGGTCGCAGGCAGCGCGCCGCGGGCGGTGGCGGTGGCGATGCCTTCCGCCGGAACGCACAGCACCGGGTGGATCTCGTCCAGCACGGGCAGCCGGATCATCCGGGGCGCGGCCGGCTGGCCGCCGTCGGCTGGGCCGGCCGGATCCGCGGTCCAGGCGATGGTCAGGCTGCCGTGCAGGCAGGCGGCCACGTTGTCCGGATGCCCCTCCAGGGCTGTAGCCAGCTGCAGCACGGCCGGGTCCGGGAGCAGGTCCGGCCCGCCCCGGGCCAGCGCCCGGGCGGCCAGGATCCCGGTAATGATGGCGGCCGCGGACGAGCCGAGCCCGCGGCTGTGCGGGATGGCGTTCAGGCTGCGCAGCGCGAGGCCCGGCGGCTGCCCGCCGAGCAGATCGAACGCGGCGCGCATGGCCCGCACCACGAGATGCTGCTCCCCCGCGGCCGCGGTCTCCCGGCCCTCGCCGGACACCTCGATGTCCAGCCCGCCGCTGGTCACCCGGACCACGGCCACGTCGTGCCGGGACAGCGCGAGGCCGAGCGCGTCGAACCCGGGCCCGAGATTGGCGCTGCTAGCCGGCGCGCGGACCACCACCGGCGCGTCCGGCCAGCGGACTTCCGTGGTCACAATGCGATCCCCGATTCAGGCCAGGCCCAGCGCGACCGCAGCGGCCGCGGAGTCGGCGGTGATGGTGATCGGGGCCGGGGCGGCGGACACCGCCCAGTCCGGGTCCTTGAGGCCGTTGCCGGTCACCGTGCAGACCACCCGCACCCCGGCCGGGATCTGGCCCTGTTCCCGCGCCTGGAGCAGCCCGGCCACCCCGGCCGCGGAAGCCAGCTCGCCGAACACGGCTTCCTTGGCCGCCAGCATCCGGTAGGCGGCGAAGATCTGCCGGTCGGTCACCGAGTCGATCAGCCCACCGGACTCGTCCCGGGCCGCCTCGGCCAGGCCCCACGAAGCCGGGTTGCCGATCCGGATCGCGGTCGCGATGGTCTGCGGGGCACGCACCGGCTGGCCGCGCACGATCGGCGCCGCGCCGCTGGCCTGGAAGCCGAACATGCGCGGCGCCCGGCTGGCCCGGCCCGCCGCGGCGTACTGGGTGTAGCCCATCCAGTAGGCGGAGATGTTGCCCGCGTTGCCCACCGGCAGGCAGTGCACGTCCGGGCTGTCGCCCAGCTCGTCGACGATCTCGAAGGCGGCCGTCTTCTGGCCCTGCAGCCGGTCCGGGTTGACCGAGTTGACCAGGGCCACCGGGTACTCGGCGGCCAGCTTTCTGGCCAGCTCGAGGCAGTCGTCGAACGAGCCCTCGACCTGCAGCAGCCTGGCCCCGTGCACCAGCGCCTGGGCCAGCTTGCCGATGGCTATCTTGCCGCGCGGCACGAGCACCGCGCAGGTGAGCCCGGCCCTGGCCGCGTAGGCGGCGGCGCTCGCGCTGGTGTTGCCGGTCGACGCGCAGATCACCGCCTGGGCACCGCTCCCGGCGGCCATGCTGATCGCCACCGTCATGCCGCGGTCCTTGAACGAGCCGGTCGGGTTGCCCCCCTCGACCTTCAGGTACACCTCACAGCCGGTGCGGGCGGACAGGACCGGGGCGGGCAGCAGCGGGGTGCCGCCTTCGTGCAGGGTGACCACCGGGGTCTCCCCGGTGACCGGCAGCCGGTCACGGTACGCGGCGATCACGCCCTGCCAGGCCTGGGGGCGCGTGACTGAGATCATTCTTCCTCCCCTTCCACCCGCATCACGCTGGCGACCGCGCGGACCACCGGCAGCGCCTCGAGCTCGCGGATGGTCGCGGCCAGCGCCGCGTCCCGCGCGGTGTGCGTCACGATGACCAGCTGGGCCTCGGCGCCCCGGCTGGCCTGGCGGACCGCCTCGATGGAGACGTCGTGCCGGGCGAACGCCTCGGC
>DASXIN010000208.1:0-3550 GCA_036497945.1 Streptosporangiaceae bacterium
CGACGTGAACTGCTCAGCGACCGCAAATTTGCTGAGCCCAGCGCCAAGGTGGCCGACCGGGTCGCGGCGGCAAGGCAGCGCGCCGCAGATCGTCTGCGGGACACTCCGTGGCGGCTCAACGGGGAGATCCCGGGCAGCGAATTGCGCAGGTGTTTCCAGCCTGCTCCAAGCGCACTTGTCCCGCTGGAGCGGGCCATGGACCTGGGGCAGATCAGCGCGCGCGGGGTGCACCGGGTGCTCCGGGTGGCCTGGACGCTGGCTGATCTGGCCGGGCTGCCCCGGCCGACCGCCGACCAGACCAGCTACGCGCTCGCCCTGTGGCTGGGGGTGTCCGGATGACCCGCGGGCCGGCGCCCGCCGAGCCGGAGCCGGTGCGGCCGGAGCCCGTGCGGCCGGAGCCCGTGCGGCTGGAGCGGCTGGCCCGGGCGGCGCTGAGCTGGCTGGCCGAGCCCGGCGACGTGCAACTGGGCGCGCTGTTGCGGACCTGCTCGCCGGGTGCGATCGTGGCCGCGCTGACCGCCGGCTCGTGGCCGCCGGGCGAGGCCGGCGGCCCGGCCATCCCCGGGCTGAACCGCGCGCTGCAGCGCTGGTCCGCCCGGCTGGGGGAGATGCCCACCCAGCTCACCATGGACGCCTGGGAGCGGGCCGGGATCCGGTTGCTGTGCCCGGGTGATCCAGGCTGGCCCAGTCAGCTCGCTGTGCTCGGTGACGGCTGCCCGTGGGCGCTGTGGGTGCGCGGCAGCGCCGACCTCCGGTTCGCCTGCCTGCGCTCGGTGTCCATCGTGGGCACCCGGGCGGCTACCGGCTACGGCATCCATGTCTGCGCCGAGTTGGCCGCCGCCCTGGCCGAACGCGGCTGGGCGGTGGTGTCCGGCGGCGCGTTCGGCATCGACGGCTGGGCGCACCGCGGCGCGCTGAGCGCCGAGGGAGTCACCGTCGCGGTGCTGGCCTCGGGGCTGGATGACCCGTACCCGCGCGGCCACCACGAGCTGTTCCAGGCCATCGCCGCGCGCGGTGCGCTGGTCAGCGAGCGGCCGCCGGGGCGGACCCCGACCAGGCCGTGGTTCCTGGTGCGCAACCGGCTGATCGCCGCGCTCAGCCGGGGCACCGTCGTGGTCGAGGCGGCGCTGCGCAGCGGGGCGCTGAACACCGCCCGGCACGCCCGGGAGCTGCACCGCCCGCTGATGGCCGTGCCGGGCCCGGTCACCTCCACCGCGTCCGCGGGCTGCCACCTGGCCATCAGGGAGTGGGGCGCGGAGTGCGTGACCGGTGCGGCGGACGTACTCGGGCAGCTGTCGTTCGGCGTGGAGGAGGTGGCCAGCTGGCGCAGCGGCCCGGTGCTGCCGCGCGATGAGCTGGATCCGGTGAGCCGCAGTGTGCTGGAGGCGGTCCCGGCCCGCACCGGGTGGGGGCCGGCCCGGATCGCGGTGTCGGCCGGGGTGGACTTCGATACCGTGATGCGATGCCTGGGGCAGCTCGCGGCGGGTGGTTACGTGGAGCGCTCCGCGCGTGGCTGGCGCATCCGGCCGCTGGGCTGATTCCCGGAGATCCTGCCCGATTTCGGGCAGGATCTTTGCCTTCTGCGGGTGAATCGCTCATGCTGGGGCGGTGGCAGGCGCGCAGCAACCGTTCGA
Organism: Streptosporangiaceae bacterium; assembly: GCA_036497945.1. GTDB lineage: Bacteria > Actinomycetota > Actinomycetes > Streptosporangiales > Streptosporangiaceae > RYN-230. Next base: position 1,635 of record DASXIN010000208.1, read on the forward strand.
GGACCTGATTGCCCACGTAACCCAGAGCAGTGCGCTGGGCGCCGGGGAGGCAGAGCGGCTGATCGATGAGGTGGTCGGGTATTTCGCTGAGCCAGCGAAGGCGTTCGTCCGCCGGCGCCACGGTGAGCTGAAGGCACGCGGCCTCAGCAACGACCGGGCATTCCAGCAGATCGCCGCGGAGCTGCAGCAGCGGCTGGTGGCACCGCCCGAGTACTCGCAGCGCCAGTTGCGCCGCATCATCTACGGCTGACAGGGGGGAAGAGTATGTGCGGAATCGTCGCTCATATCGGGGGTCGTGACTGCGTCCCTGTCCTGCTCGAGGGGCTGAGCCGGCTCGAGTACCGGGGCTACGACTCGGCCGGGCTGGCGGTGCTGAGCCGGTCCGGCGAGATCCGGCTGCACAAGACCAAGGGCCGGGTGGCCGACCTGGCCGGCGGGCTGCCCGTGCGGTTCAAGGGCAGCCCGGGCATCGGGCACACCCGGTGGGCGACGCACGGCGAGCCGAGCGACGTGAACGCGCACCCGCACGTCTGCGGGCCGATCGCGATCGTGCACAACGGCATCATCGAGAACGCCGACGAACTGCGGGCCAAGCTGATCGCCGAAGGGGCCGTGTTCGAGTCGGAGACCGACAGCGAGGTGCTGGCCCACCTGATCGCGGCCAGCGCCGCCGATGATCTGGAGGAAGCCGTCCGCCAGGCGCTCACGGCGGTGGTCGGCACCTACGGCATCGTGGTACTGGACGCGCGGCAGCCGGACCGGATCGTGGCCGCCCGCAACGGGAGTCCGGTCGTGCTCGGCCTCGGTGACAAGGAGATGTTCGTGGCCTCGGACATCGCCGCCCTGGTCCGCTACACCCGCCAGGTGGTGCACCTGGATGACGGCGAGGTGGCCACGGTGCGCGCGGACGGGTTCCGCACCGCCACGCTGGACGCCCGGGCCACCACCAAGCAGCCGTTCATCATCGACACCGACTTCGGCTCCTACGACGCCGAGGGCTTCACGCACTTCATGCGCAAGGAGATCCACGAGCAGCCGCGGGCGGTCGAGCGGGCGCTGCGCGGCCGGATCGACGGCCGATTCAACACCGCGCACCTGGGCGGGCTGAACCTGGACCCGCGGCAGCTTCGCGAGATCCGCCGGGTGCTGGTCCTCGGCTGCGGCTCTGCCTACTACGCAGGGCAAGTCGGCGCGCAGCTCATCGAGGACCTGGCCCGGATCCCGGCGGCGGCCGAGCCGGCTTCGGAGTTCCGCTACCGCAACCCGGTGGTGGAAGCGGACACGCTGTACGTCGGGGTGAGCCAGTCCGGGGAGACCTACGACACGCTGGCCGCGGTGCAGGAACTGAAGCGCAAGGGCGGCCAGGTGCTCGGCGTGGTCAACTCGGTCGGCAGCGCCATCGCGCGGGAGTGCGGCGGTGGCATGTACCTGCACGCCGGCCCGGAGGTGTCGGTCACCTCGACCAAGACCTTCACCGCGACGGCCGTGGCGTTCGCCCTGCTCGCCCTGCACCTGGGCCGCATCCATGACCTGTCGCCCGGCGACGGCAGGCGGATCATCGCCGGGCTGCGCGCGATTCCGGATCAGATCGAGGAGATCCTCGCCCAGGAAGATCACATCGCCGGTATCGCCGCCGGGCTGGCGGACTCCCGGGGCCTGTTCTTCATCGGCCGGGTCCGCGGCTTCCCGGTGGCCCGGGAGGGCGCGCAGAAGCTCAAGGAGGTCTCCTATCTGCACGCGGAGGCCTACCCGGCCAGCGAGCTCAAGCACGGGCCGCTTGCCCTGGTGAGCCCGGATCTGCCGACGGTGGCGATCGTGCCGGACGACGACCTGCTGGACAAGAATCTGTCCACGCTGGGCGAGATCCGTGCCCGGCGCGGCCCGATCGTGGTGGTCGGGCACACCGACCTGGACCC
>DASXIN010000209.1:0-15212 GCA_036497945.1 Streptosporangiaceae bacterium
CACAGGAGATGATCCGAGATGCAGTACCTGGTTTCCGTGATCGACGACAAGAGCAATCCCGGCAGCACGGACAGGCAGCCTGCCATCAGCGCGTTTAACGAACGACTTATCGCCGAGGGCTACTGGGTTTTCGCGGGCGGACTCGCGGACACCGACGCGGCCACGGTCATCGACAACCGGGGCGAGCAGGCGGTGTTCAGCGACGGGCCTTTCGTGGAGTCGAAGGAGTACCTCGCCGGCGTCTGGGTGTGGGAGGCCCCCGATCTGGATGTGGCGCTCAAGCTCGCCGCCGAGGCGTCGAAGGTCTGCGATCGGAAGATCGAGGTGCGGCCGTTTCAGTGAGCGACGTCGAGGAGGCGATCACCCGCGCCCACTACGTGGAGTGGGCGCGGGTGGTCGCCGCCCTGACCAGGCGTTTCGGTGACCTCGACATTGCCGAGGAAGCGGCGGCCGAGGCGTTCGCGACCGCGGTCGGGCGGTGGCCGGCCGACGGCGTACCCCCCAACCCCGGCGCCTGGCTGACCACCACCGCCAACCGCAAGGCCATCGACCGGATCCGGCGCGAGAACAAGCGCGACGACAAGCAGAAGGAGGCTCAGCTGGTGTACGACGACGACCCGCCCGAGCCTCTCGGCGCCATCGACGACGAGCGGCTCCGGCTGATCTTCACCTGCTGTCACCCGGCGCTCGCCATGGAGACCCGGGTGGCGCTGACGCTGCGCATGGTCGCCGGTCTGACCGTGCCCGAGATCGCCCGCGCCTTCCTGGTGCAGGAGACAGCCATAGGGCGGCGGATCACCCGCGCGAAGGCCAAGATCAAGGCGGCTCGCATCCCTTATCGGGTGCCGTCCGCGGAAGATCTCCCGGCACGCCTCTCCGGTGTACTCGCTGTCCTCTTCCTCGTCTTCAACGAGGGCTACCTGGCGACCGGCCCCGGCACCGATCCCGTACGTCACGACCTGACCGCCGAGGCGATCCGGCTCACTCGCCTGATCCGTGCCCTCATGCCGGAAGACGGCGAGGTGGCCGGGCTGCTGGCGCTGATGCTCCTCACCGAGGCCCGCCGCACCGCCCGGGTGTCGGCGAGCGGCGAACTGGTCACCCTCGACGAGCAGGACCGTGGGGCTTGGGACGCCGCGCTGATCGCCGAGGGTCACCGGCTGGTGCGCGAGCGCCTGGCCGCCCGGGTGGCTCCGGGTCGCTACCAAATCCTCGCAGCGATCAGCGCCGTGCACACCTCCGCCCGCGACGTACGCGACACCGATTGGTCGCAGGTCCTCGCCCTCTACGACCAGCTCGTCCGCCTCGACCCCTCCCCGATCATCGCCCTCAACCGGGCCATCGCGGTGGCCGAGCTGGACGGCCCGGAGGTGGCACTGGCGGCCGTCGACCGTCTCGAGGACAAGTTGGCCGGCTATCACGCCTACCATGTGACCCGCGCCGACCTGCTGCGCCGGCTAGGCCGCAGTCAGAAGTCGCGCGCGGCGTACGACAAAGCCATCGAGCTGGCGGGCAACACCGCCGAGATTGCCTACCTGACACGCCGCCGCGATCAGCTGGCGTAGCGCCCGCGAATCCCGATCGAAACCCCCGCGCAAAGCGGCGTCCGGTGACTATGTCATCGCCGGGCAGGCGTCCCGCTATCCAGGACTCAGCAGCCAATGATCATCGCCTACAAGCTCGGCGCGACGGGCAAGCTTCCGGAGACGGTGAGCCCGTAACCGACGCCCATTGACCGCCTCGCGGCGGCGGCTGGGAACGACGTCGCCGGGGACCGAGAGGTCTCCGCTCGGCATCTATTCGCAGCCACCGCCGCGGGCTTGGTGCTCTCGCGCCGGATCAGCCGTTGATGGTGAAGTCCGCGTTGAGCGTGGCCGGTGTACCTATCTGTACCTGGTACGAACCCGGTTCCACCTGGGGCGGCCCATCGGATGCGATGTCACCAGGTGTCACCGCCAGGACGGAGACGGGGAACGAGACCTGTACCGTCTTGGACTGCCCGGCGTCCAGCGTCACGCGGGTGAACCCCGCGAGCCGCTGATTCGGAACCAGGACCAGGCTGACCGGCTGGTGGACGTACACCGGCACGATGTCGGTGCCCGCCCGGCTACCCGTGTTCGCCACGGTGAATTTGGCCGTCACCGTGCCGTTGCGGGACACGCTGCTGGTCGCGGACAGCCCGCTGACCTTGAACGTGGTGTAAGACAGCCCGAAGGCGAACGGGTAGAGCGGGTTGTAGCCGCTGCCCTGGCCCGACCCGGTGTAGGACAGCTGGTCGAACACCTTCGGCTGGTCGCCCAGCGGTGACGGCGCCCCAGTGTTGAAGTCACCGCCGGTCGAGGACGCGTCGGACGGCCACGTCACGGGCAGCTTCCCGCTGGGATCGATCTTGCCGAAGATGGTGTCGGCCACCGCGGTGCCCGCCTCGGTGCTGCCCTGGTAGGCCATCAGCACCGCGCTGGCGTTCTCGGCCGGGCCGAGGCCGAGCGGCCGGCCCGCGATCACCACGACGATCACCGGCTTGCCGGTCGCCTCGAGGGCACTGACCAGGGTCTGCTGGTCGGGTGCCAGTTGCGGGGAGGGGTTGTCGCCCAGGCCTTCGGCGTAGGCCTTCTCGCCCACCGCGACCACGACGGCGTCCGCTTTTGCCGCGTCGCTGACCGCGGCGGACTGGCTGGGGTCGTAGGTCACATTCGGGTCCGCGGCCTGCAGGCCCTTGAGCACCGTGGTGCCCGGCGGGATCTGGTCGGCGGGCCCCATGCAGCAGACGTGCCCAGCGCCGAAGACGCCCTGCCAGCTGACACTCCACCCGCCGAGCTGATTGGTCATCGAGTCGGCGCTCGGCCCGGTCACGACGATCTTGCTGGACGGCGACAACGGCAGCGCGTTGTTCTGGTTGCGCAGCAGGGTCATCGACTCCTGGGCCGCCTTCAGCGTCTCGTCGCGTCCGGCCGTGACGGCGGCGTCCGCCTTGCTGGCGTCCACCGTCGGGTGGTCGAACAGGCCGAGCTGGAACTTCAGCGTGAGGATCCGCGACACGGCCTGGTTGATCCGGGCCATGGAGATGCTGTGGTTGGCCACGTCCTGCTGGACCGCGGTCTGCCACTGATCGGCGTTGAACGGCAGCATGGCCATGTCGACACCGGCGTTGATCGCGAGAGCGGCTGCGCCGGCCAAGTCGGAGGCCATGTGATAGGTGCTCGCAAGCGCACCCACATCGCCGTAGTCGCTGATGACCACGCCCTTGAAGCCCATCCGGTCGCGGAGCAGCGTGGTGAGTAGGTAGTGCGACGCGGTCGCGGGAATCCCGTTGACCGAGCCGGAATCCACCATGACCGTTCCCGAACCTGCGTCGATGGCGCCCGCGTAGGACGGCAGGAACGTGTCCTGCAAATAGCGGATCGGCAGGTCGGCCTGGACCCGGTCGTGGCCGTTGATCGACTCCGAGTAGCCGGCGAAGTGCTTCACGGTGGCGGTGACCTTCAGCCCGCCTGCGCCGCCGCTCTGCAGGCCGCGCACGTTGGCCGCGCCTAGGGCGGCGGCCAGGGCCGGCTCCTCAGCCCAGGTCTCGTAGTACCGTCCCCACCGGTTGTCCCGGGCCAGGTCCTGCACCGGGGCGAAGTCCCAGTTCCAGCCGGTGGCGCGGAGCGCGTTCGCGGTGACTTCGCCGCCCGCCTGGGCGGCTGACGGATCCCAGGTGGCACCCATCCCGATGGACTGCGGGAACAGCGGTGCCTGGTAGGGGTGGCCGAAGCCGTGGACGGCGTCGACGCCGAAGATCACGGGAATGTGCAGCCGCGAGTTCTTGATCGCATAGCTCTGCATGGTGTTGTACTCGGTGGCCCAGTCCAGGCCGGTGTTGCCTGGGCCACCCTTGCCGGTCGTGTCGATGGGAACGTCGGTTCCGCCGGCCAGGATCGAGCCGACATGGTTGTCCACGAAGATCTTCTGCTCACAGGTGGGGTTGGGCAGGTTGAACCCGCCCTGGCTGGTGCAGTTGTTGGTCGTGTCGGTGACCTGGGTCGCCTCGATCTGCACCATCTGGCCAATCTTCTCCGGCAGGGTCATCCGGCCAAGCAGGTCGGCGACTCGCGCCTGGACGGGGAGGCTGGCGTTCAGGTAGGCCGGCCGCCCAGTGGCCGAAGTGGCTGACCTCGCCACCGCCGACGCCGACAGCGCCATCACCAGCCCGACGCCCACTAAGCCGGCGAATAGTGGCTTACCCAGGTGGGCCGCGCTAAGCCCCCGCCTCCCGCGGGCAATGTCACGGATGTTGTGCATGGCAGACTCCTTCGTCGTATGTCGCCGCTGACTTCCGTGCCCTTCCGACCCTATTAGTGGTTTATGGACACTTCCAGCAATAAACCATTAATAAATAGCAGCAGGCGGGTCTGTGGTTTATGTTGGCCCGGTGGAACGGATTCGCAAACAGGGCTGTAAATTCCAGCTGCCCTCGGTCACGGGAGCCGCTGACCGCAGGTACCGCCGACCGCAGGTGGCGCGGTCACGCCTCTATGTTCCGGCCGCTCCCGACGGCGATGTACCGGTCCAGCCGGGCGCGGATCCGGGCCTGCCGGTCCGGGTCGAGCAGCGTGGGTTCGGTGAGCGTGAGCCGGCTGGTCACCCGCCGGGAGTACAGCCGCACCGCGCCCTGCGCCGCCAGCACAGCCAGGCCCTCGTCGACTGCGCTGCGGCCCGGTTGCCTGCCCATCCAGTCCGTCGGCATGAGCCGCTTGCGGGACGTGGCCAGCGCGGCCAGCGAAGCGTCCAGCAGTGGCTCGCCGGTCGGCTGGGCGTCGACGACGTGGATAACTTGACCCACCGGCCCGAGGGGGCTACCACACGGAGCCGGGCCGCCAGTCACAAACCAGTTCGCCGGACACGTTAACCGGGATGGACACCGGCAGCGCGTAGATCGCGCCGTCCTTGTCCGGGGTGCGGCGGATGCCGTCCGGGGTGAGCGCCGCGATCGGCCCGCGCCACCGCTGCCACCCGTGCGAGACATACAGCCGGGCGCCGTCGTCGCTGGCACCGAGCGCGCCGAGTTGGTAGCCGGACCGCACGATGCGCTCCAGCTCGGACATCATCGTGGCGCCGTGCCCGCGGCGGCGCCGGTCCGCGCGTACCGCGACCCCCTCGACGTACCCGGTGCGCAGCGCCCGCCCGCCGTGCAGCATCCGGCGCTGCACCACGCTGGCGTGGCCGATCAGCTCTCCGTCCTCGAGCAGCAGCGCGTGCACGCCGCCGAGGACGTTCTGGTAGGTGTCCTCCGACACCATGCCGAACGCCGCATCCATCAACTCGCGTACCGCAGCCCTGATGCCGTCGTCGAGATCGGCGGTATGGGCCGTCCGCAGTTCGAGCACCTGCGCTCAGCCCCGGTCGACCTGGTCGAGGAAGGCCAGCACCCGGGAGAACAGCAGTTCCGCGGATTCCCGGTCATATTCGTCCGGCAGGGTCTGGTCGGTAAACAGGTGCCCGCTGCCCTGGTAGTCGAACTGCTCGTAGGGTGCGCCCGAGGCGCGGACCGAGGCCTCGAACGATTGGAGTTCGGCCGTGTCGCGGTAGGGGTCGGCGGTGGCGAAGTGGACCTGGACCGGTACGGTGGCCGGCCATTCCTGCACCTCGAACCCGTCCAGCGGAATCGCGCTGTGCAGCAGGATCAGGCCCTTAGCGCCAGGCCTGGTCGCCCCGAGCAGTTCCGCTGGCACGCCGCCGAGCGAGAACCCGGCGTACACCAGGTCCCGGGGCAGGTCGCTGGCGGCCGCCGTGGTCCGCGCGATCACATCGGGGATACCGCCGATCGATTCGAGCCACTCGAAGGCTGGCGGGTACTCGTCGAACGTCCGGCCTGCGAAGAAGTCAGGTGTGTGCACGGTGTGACCGGCCGCGCGGAGCCGGTCCGCGGCTTCCAGAACCCCGGCCCGCAGCCCGAGCACGGAATGAAACAGCAGGATGTCACTCATGAACCTTGCCTAACACAGCCCGCGCCGGGGCAGTCGCCCGGTGCTGCCGTATGGCCGGTGCACAGCGCGGTGCCCTACCTGGACCTAGAGCGCCAGGCCGAGGCATGCTGGCCCGCGAGTAGCCGCTTACTCCGGATCAGCGCGGAAGGTCAGCCTGGGCAGCGTGACCGCGGCGAGGCTGGCGCCCGGTTGCGTGGCCCAGGCCAGCAGGCGCACCTGGTGCTGGCCTGGGGGAACCGAGGACAGCGCGAACTCCACCTGACCCGACGTGGGCAGGCTGGCCGACGGGGCCGGGCTCCAGCCCGCCTCGGCCGGGCGGCGGAACCAGACGGCCGCCCGCAGTTGCTGGCCTGATCGGCCCCCGGTCACGGTGACGCTCAGCTGAGCCGGTGGCGTGAGTTCGGCCGCGGGCAGGGTGACCACGTCGCCCCCCCGTACCAGGTCCAGGGTCTGCTGCGCATCGGTGATCACCGCGCGGTCGATGCGCAGCTCGGCCCGGCCAGCGGGAGCAGCCGCGCCCGCGGCGCCCGCGCCCCCGGCGGCAGCGCGCGCGGCGGCCGTGGCGTCACCGGCCGTGGCGTCACCGGCGGCCGGCTCCGTCTCGGCAGCAGGTTCATGCTCTGGCCGGTCAAGCTGGCTGAGCATCCAGTCGCAGAGCGGCGCACACTCCCAGCCCGGCCACTCCCGGGCGGGTGGCTCCGGGTCCACCTCCGTCTGCTCCGCTTCGATGCGGCGCTCCCAGCCGCCGGCGACCTGCCGCTGAGCGAAGATCACCGCAAACGAGGCGGCCCGGTGCCACTCCGACGCCTCGACGGCCGCGTCGCTGAGCCGGCCGCGGGCGTCAGTCTGCCAGGCCGCGATCCGGGCCAGCGTAGGACGGGGCCGCAGGCTGCCCAGCGCGGTGTAGATCGCACGCTGATCAGCATCCGCGAGAGCCGCCAGGCTGGTGATGCCCAGTTTTCCGGCCAGCGCCCGCCGGTGTGCTTCCTGGAGGCCGGGAACAGCGCTTAGATCATTCCCAGGCACGGGACGAGCCACCTCCTCCTCCGGTCAGCCGCCCGGGTCCGGCACCCCAGGTGCCGGACCCGGTGGTCGGCTGGCCGCTATGCCGTCAGGCGCCCCGGAAGAACTGGTATTCCTCGAGCGCTTCGTACCCGGCGACCGCGATATGGCCGTCGCAGCAGCGCAGCTCGACCTTGGCGGCAGTTTCGAACACCACAGTGTCTTCACCCTCCTGGAGCTTGATCGTTCCGGGCGGGACGGTGACGATTCGTTCGATGCACAGCGTGTCGCACCCGCGCCAGTTCGGGTAGCCGAAGTTGGGGTCGCTGGGCAGCAGCGAGGACAGCAGGAAGGCGCCTTCCCGCCCGATGGGCGTGAAGCCGACATCGAACTTCCAGTCGCCTGTGATGCACCGCCACAGCCGGCCCCGGAGTTCGATGCGGAAGCGCACCTTGAACAGTTCGTCGGTGCCGAGGATGGTGTCGTTCTTGTTCTTGTCGTCGAGGTCGAGAATGTCGGCGTCCCAGAAGACCTTCGTGAACCGTTCTGGCGGCAGCTCGATCTCGGTCTTGCCGTCGAGATAGTCCGGATCGTTTGGCCAGCACCTTGACGGTTCAGGCGGCGGCTTATTTCCGCAATTGCAGTCATCCGACATGGCACGGTTCCTTTCCCGCTGAGTGTCTTGGCCACCAGGATGCCGCGCCGCGGTTAAATGCCAGCCAGTTAACCACATAATAACCGGTTGGTTTCATGCTTAAGATTCCGGTCAGGTGATTAATTAGCGCATAAGATTATGGTCAGGTGGCCGAGGTGAGCGTGCGGAACAACTGGACGGTCTCCATGGTGGGCGAGACGTCGAGCTCATCCTGGAGAGCGGCCGCGCAAAGCCGGTACTGGCGGCTCACCAGCTGCTGCTGGTGCTGCTGGGCAAAGCAGCGCATGAGCAGCCGGTGCGCCGCTTCGTAACACGGATCGACGCTTATCGCCTGCTGCCCGAATTCGACGGCCAGGACGACCTGGCCGCTGTCGCAGTAGATCTCGGCCAGGTACTCGAGCGCTTGCAGGTACAGGTCCTTGAGGTTGCGCCGTTCCGGGAGGTACCAGTCGCCGTCCAGGTCATCCTCGAACAGCGGGCCACGGTAAAGCTGGACGGCCGAATGGCAGGCGCTAAGCACCTGCTGGGTACGGCCGGCTTGGCGGGCGCGCTGCGCATCGCGGATCATGGCCAGGAATTCGCTGTGATCCGTCCAGCAGGTCAGCTCGGGATTCAGCAGATAGCAGCCTTCTCTGTGCAGCACGGCCGGTGCCTCCAAGCCGCGCCAGTCCAGCGTGTTGCGCAGGCTGCACAGCGCGACGTTGAGGTTGTTGCGGGCCGAGCTGTGACTGTGGTTGGGCCATTCCAGTTCCATCAGCACTTCACGCCGCACCGGCCGGCCATGGTGCAGCAGCAGATACTGGAACACGGCGCGCGCCTTGAGGCTGCTCCAGCGCAGCACGCGCACTCCAGCCACGGTCAGCTCTAGCGGCCCGAGTATCCGGGCCGCGATATCCGCCTCGGCGGCCGCGGCTGACCAGCCTGACCCGGCTGCCTCGGCCCGAGCCGTATCGGCCAACGGCGGCGGACCGTGCGCCCGGCCAACTGGGGGCAGCCGCACGGCCGACTGGGCCGGCCGCAGGTCAGTGGCCAGCCCCGCCCGGCCCGGCGCGATGCCGTCGGCGGTGCCGTCCGCGGTGCGGGCCAGCGGCACCTGGGCCTGCCCCCGCCGGAGCAACCCGCGCAGCAGGCCGGGGCGCACCGGGGCTGCGGCCGGGCCAAGCCGCCCGCCCGGGCACACCACCTCGAACTGCTCTTCCCAGCTAGCCAGGGCGGTGTCGATCAGCTGGTCAAGCTGCCGCGCCGCCTGGTCGAACGAGCGGCTGGCGGCGTCGAGTTCGCTGGCCAGCCAGTTATAGTGCGCGCGCCACATCCGGAGCTGGTGGGCCGCCTCGATTCCGGCGCTGGTGAACTCGGCGGCCGCATCCAGTTCGGCACGGACGAGATCGATGGAGCCGGACGGCCCGGCCGCGGTCAGCCGGCTGAGCTCGTTAACCACGGTGACCAGGCGGTTCAGCGAGTACGTTATTTGGCGCTCGATTAATGTGGAATTGTCGCGATTGCGATCCCCGTCCTGATGCTTATCCATCGCCCGGCCCCGAACCAACGGTCTCGGTGAAGGATCACAGCAGATCCCCGGAATTTAACTACATTCAAGACGTCGCCGAAGCGCTGTCAAGGCAGCTGCGCCATTATCTTCGCCGCGGGTGAGAGCCAGCGCCATCCCGGCCGCGGGCGGCCTGACCCGCTCCGGCATGGGCCAATGCGGCCGTGCCGGGCATCGTCGACCGCTGGCTGCGAGACCAACGTCATGCTCACTGCCCAAACATGCGCCGCGGAGTGCCCGCCGCCGCTCACCCCGGCCGGATGATTGCCGGAGCTGGCTCCTTGCCTAGGGTGGCGATTGTGGGGGATTCGGCCGGGCCGGCCGTGCTGGTGATCGGCGCCGGGCCATCGGGGCTATTTTCTGCCGTGGAACTGGCACGCCACGGTATCCGCAGCCGTGTCGTCGAGCGGCAGCCGCGCCCGCACCTGCAGGCGCGGGCGACCGCCCTGCAACCGGCCACGCTGGAAATCCTGCACCAGGCCGGGGTGCTGGACCAGGTGCTGGCGAACTCCGTGCACGTCCGCTTCGCGCGACTCTATGACCGCGAGCTCAGCTGCGTCGGGGAGACACCGTTCGCCGGTGCGGGCTGCCGCTGGGAGTTCCAGTGCAGCCTGCCGCAGTGGCGGACCGAGCAGTTGCTGGAACGCCGGCTGGCCGAACTCGGTGGCACCGTGCAACGTGGCGTCTCGGTGGTATCGCTGACCGAGACCGACGACCACGTGGACGTCGGCCTGGAGACGGACGGCCAGGTCGAGCGCGTCGAGGTCCCCTGGGTGATCGGCGCGGGCGGGGCGCACAGCCCGACCCGGCATTCGATGCAGGAGCACCTGCCCGGTTCGACCTACCCGGGCACCGCACTGGTGGCCGAGATCGCGGTGCGCTGCGCGCTGCCCCGGGACGGCTCGGCGCTGATCGCGGCCCCACAGGGCTACGTGCTGCTCGCGCCGCTGCCCGGCGGGCGCTGGCTCACGGCCGTCGGCGATCTGGACGAGGCCGAGATCGGCGCGCTGGCCCGGGGATCCGCCCCGGACGCGGTGGCCGCGGCCATCGGCCGCCGCGTCCCGGCGGACGTCCTCCAGGTGGCCGACGTGGGCTGGTCGTCCACGTTCCGGATGTACCGCCGGATGGCCCCGCACCTGGCCGACAAGCGACGCTTCCTGCTCGGCGACGCCGGCCACCTGTCCAGCCCGTTCGGCGGCGAAGGGCTGAACTCCGGCTTGCACGACGCGGCCAACCTGGCCTGGAAGCTGGCCCTGGAGCAGCGTGGCCGGGCCCGGCCCGCCCTGCTGGCCAGCTACGGCACCGAACGCGGGGCGGCCGACCGGCACGTCCTTCAGGTGTCCGACCAGATCCACGAGATGGCGCATGGGGCGGTCGCCGCGGCCCAGGCCGGCGCGTTCCCCGCGCCGCCCGACCCGGACACGGTCGCGGCGGTGGTCCGGGCCCGCTGCATGCTGGACGTCTCGTACGCCGGCAGTCCGCTGGCCAGTGAGCACGTCCAGCCGGGCGGCCCGCCGCTGCCCACGCCGGGGCCGGGTGACCGGTACCCGGACCGCATCCAGCTGACCGGGACGGAGCACGTGCTGCTCACGTTCGGGCCGGTGCCGGAGCCGGACGTCAAGCGGCTGCGCCGCCGCTGGGCCGGGGTGCTGACGGTCACCGAGGGCACCGGCGACCCGCGGCGCGCCGGGCTGGCCGGGAAGGGGGCCGCGCTGGTCCGGCCGGACGGCTACCTCGGCTTCCGTGCTGCCCCGGCCGACCACGCCGGGCTCCGCGCGCTGGACGCCCACCTGGACTCGTATCTCGTTCCGGCCCCCGGCTAGCCCCAGTGGCCAAACACCGGGACCTGGCGGCTCAGGGCTGGTAGGAGCCGGGCAGCCAGCAGCGGGCGGTGACCCCGATCGCGTTCCACGCGTTGATCGTGACGATCAGGCTGAGCAGCGCGGCCACCTCAGCCGGGCTGTGCTCGGCGGCCACCGCGGCGTAGGCCGCGGCCGGGACGTGATCGGCGGCGAGCAGGGTGACCGACTCGGTGAAGGCCAGCGCGGCCCGCTCCCGCCGGGTGAAGTACGGTGTCTCGGCCCAGGCGGGCAGCGCGTACAGCCGCTGCTCTGTCTCGCCCACCGCCCGGGCGTCCTTGCTGTGCATGTCGATGCAGTAGGCACAGCCGTTCAGCTGCGAGGCGCGGATCCGGATCAGCTCGCGAAGCTTCGGGTCGATGCCCGCCAGGTCCAGTTCCTTGGTCGCGGCCCGGTCCAGGTGTGCGAGCGCGCGGGAGAATCCGGCCGCATGCTGGTCGAAGTCAAGCCGGGAGGTGGCCGCGGCGGTGTCGATGCTGTCTGTCGTCGTCGTCATGACAGCCAACTTACGCGGCAAGCAGCCCATTGATATAGTCCACTTTGATGGTTAAAACGTGGGCCACTTCTGGGCTGGACCTGCACCTCGACCTGGGCGTCGGCCGGGACGGCGGGCGGCCGGGCCGCCGGGTGCGGGCCCGGCTGGAGACGGCGCTGCGCGACGCGGCCCGGACCGGGCGGCTCGCCCCGGGCACCCGGCTGCCGTCCTCCCGCGCGCTGGCCGCCGATCTCGGCCTGGCCCGCAACACAGTGGCCGAGGTCTACGCCCAGCTGGTCGCGGAGGGCTGGCTGACCGCCCGGCGCGGCTCGGGCACCACGGTGGCGGACCGCCCGACGGCCATCGACCCGACCATGCCGCAACCCGGCGCCGGACACACCGGACTGTCCGGCCCGGGCACGTCTGCCCGGCCTGGCCGCCGTGCGGCCGCGACGTCCGGCCCTGGCACGTCTGCCCGGCCTTGCCGCGACCCGGCCGCCACGTCCGGCCCGGGCATGGCTGCCCGGCCTGGCCGCGACCCGGCCGCCACGTCCGGCCCGGGCGCCGCTCCATCCGGCCCGGGGGTGGCCGCGCCGGACCGGCAGCCGCGCTATGACCTGCGGCCCGGCTCGCCGGACCTGTCCCTGTTCCCCCGGCCCGGCTGGCTGGCCGCGGCCCGCCGGGCGATCAACGCCGCCCCGTCTGGTGCGCTGGGTTACACCGACCCGCGCGGCCGCCCGGAGCTGCGCGACGCGCTGGCCGGCTACCTGTCCCGGGCCCGCGGCGTCCGGGCGCACCCGGACCGCATCGTGATCTGCGCCGGCTTCACCCAGGGACTGGCCCTGCTGAGCCAGGTGCTGCGGGCCCGCGGGGTGAGCACGCTGGCCATGGAGGCGTGCGGCCAGCCCGGCCACCGCGAGCTGGTGCAGGCCAGCGGGCTGGCGCTGGCCCTGCTCCCGGTGGACGGGGCCGGCGCCGCGGTGGGCGAGCTGCCCGGCAGCCCGGCGGGCGCGGTGCTGCTCACCCCGGCGCACCATTTCCCGCTGGGCGCGGCGCTGGCCCCGCAGCGCCGGACCCAGGCCATCGGCTGGGCCCGGGACACCGGGGGAGTGGTCATCGAGGACGACTACGACGGCGAGTTCCGCTACGACCGGCAGCCGGTGGGCGCGATGCAGGCCCTCGCGCCCGGGCAGGTGGTCTACGCCGGGTCGGCTAGCAAGAGCCTGGCCCCCGGGCTGCGTCTCGGCTGGCTGGCGCTGCCCGCCGGGCTGGCCGACGAGGTGGCCGCCGCCCGCACCATGGCCGACCGCCAGGGCAGCGCGTTCGACCAGCTCACTCTGGCCGAGTTCATCCGTTCCGGCCAGTACGACCGGCAGGTCCGCCGGGCCCGGCTGGCCTACCGGCGGCGCCGCGACCGGCTGGTGGCCACGCTGCGCCAGCAGCCCCCACGGCTGCGCGTCACCGGCATTGCGGCCGGCCTGCACGCGCTGCTGGAACTGCCCCCGGGCAGCGCGGAGGACGACCTGGTGGCCCGGGCCGCCCAGCACGGCCTGGCCGTCGAAGGGCTCGGTCCGTACTGCCCGCCCGGGCACCCGCGCGGGCCCGCCCTCGTCCTCGGCTACGGCACGCCGCCGGAGCACGCGTTCACCGGTGCGCTCGCCCGGCTCTGCGCGGTATTGGCCGAATAATACTCCTGTTTATTGCCGGGCCAGGAACAACATATTTCTTTCTGAACGCTAGTACCGACGTGCTGACCTGGGTCAATGACGGGTCATGGGCGTGGAAATAATGGTCGCTGGGGGCAGGTGCCGAAATTCCGGCAAGAGCGCTTTTCCCGGAATGGGGCCAGCCGGCTGGCCCGTATCGCGGCTGTTAGGTGCGCGGCCCTGGCCGCCGCGGCCAGCGTGGCTGGGCCGGCCGCCGCGGCGGTGCCCGCCAGGCGCGCGGCGTGGGCTGGTCCGGTCGTTGCCGGGCGCACGGCCCCGGCTGGGCAGGTCGTTGCCGGGCGCGGCCCCGGCTGGGGCTAGCCGCCGCCGCGCGGACCCTGGCCGCCATAACCACATGGTGGGCAACCGGACCACGCCGATGCCGCACCGGGCGGCCCGGGTGTGAGTCTTCTCACCTGTTTACCGGCGCAGCCGGGAGAAACAGCACCCGCGTGGTTACGTCACGCAAAGTGGGTAGGTAAACCCTCAAAGTGAGATAAGCGCCGGACTGGCCCGGCGCAATTCGAGCGGTAAAAGGACGGCTAGGGCGAGTACCGGGTGGATCGGTGCCAGCGGCGGCGCAGCGTACACCAGGCGCTGCGGCCCAGCGCGGCATCGCCGAGTTCACCCGGGGTGAGCCCGGCGCCGAGGCGGCCGCTGACCAGAGCGAATCGCTGGCTGGCTGGTGCTCCGGCCGACGCCTGGCTAGGATGCTCGGGCTGACGGGTTGGCGACCACTCAGCTAACTGACCATAGGCTGCCTTATCAAGGACAGGTATCGGGTCAAGGGTCGGCGGGTAAACTGCCGGCCACGGGACGGTTTGACGGGCTAAGAAGGCGGCCCGACATGAACCGCTCCCGGTCCACCGGCACTGGCGAGGGCGTCTGTGCAATTGCGGAAGGTGATGGGAGTCGGAATGCGCGTCCTGGTTCTCGGCGGCGATGGGTTCTGCGGCTGGCCGACCTCGCTGTATCTGTCGGATCGTGGCCACGATGTGACCATTATCGACAACCTGAGCCGTCGCAAGATCGACATCGACCTCGAGGTGGAGTCGCTGACCCCGATCCGCCCGATCAGCGAGCGGATCAAGGTCTGGGGTGAGGTGTCCGGCCGCCAGATCGGCTTCATCAACCTCGACCTGGCCACCGAGTACGACCGGCTGGTCGCGGTGCTGACCGAACTGCGCCCGGACGCGATCGTGCACTTCGCCGAGCAGCGCGCCGCGCCGTACTCGATGCGCACCACCAAGACCAAGCGGTACACGGTGGACAACAACGTGCGGGCCACGCACAACCTGCTCACCGCCCTGGTCGACACGGGCATCGACGCCGCGCTGGCCCACCTGGGCACGATGGGCGTCTACGGCTACGGCTGGTCGGGCAGCGCGCCGATCCCGGAGGGCTACCTGACGGTGAAAGTGCCCACCCCGGACGGTGAGCTGGAGCGGGAGATCCTGCACCCGGCCAACCCGGGCTCCGTCTACCACATGACCAAGACGCTCGATCAACTGCTCTTCGCCTTTTACGCGAAGAACGACCAGCTTCGCATCACCGACCTGCACCAGGGCATCGTGTGGGGTACGCAGACGCCCCAAACCGCACTCGATGAGCGCCTCATCAATCGCTTCGACTACGACGGTGACTACGGCACGGTGCTGAACCGATTCTTGATGCAGGCGGCCATCGGTCACCCGCTGACCGTGCACGGTACCGGCGGACAGACGCGCGCCTTCATCCATATCCGCGACACGGTGCGTTGCGTGCAGATCGCCTTGGAGAATCCACCGGGGCGGGGTGATCAAGTGAGCGTGTTCAACCAAGTCACCGAGACCTACCGCGTGAAGGAACTGGCCGAACTCATCGCCAAGGAGACCGGTGTCGAAATCGCCAACCTGCCGAACCCTCGACGCGAAGCGGTGGAGAACGATCTCAACGTCAGCCGCGATCGTTTCACCGCTCTCGGCCTCGATCCGACGACGCTGACCGAAGGTTTGCTCGAAGAG
>DASXIN010000210.1:0-3005 GCA_036497945.1 Streptosporangiaceae bacterium
ACCAGCCCAGACCCCGGCCGAGCCACGCTCCACACGCGGCATATGAGTAAGTTCAGCCCCGCTCTCCCCCCGTGCCCTTTGGGGCAGCGGCTCGGCGCCAGGCACGGGCACGACAGATCCCGTGATAGACGTATTGTCTTAGCTTGTTCTTTAACCTGCGCGTTCGCGTCGCGCTTTGAGCGTGCGCTCTCTCTTCGTCGTTTTGCCCACGTCGTGGCGGGGTGCGGGGCGGCGGTTCTTTGATCCTGGCGGGCGGCCGGGGCCGGGCTTGCCGGGTTTCGGTGCACCGGCCAGGCAGGGCACCGTCGCGCGGATGTTCCTAAATCCCCGGCGGACCCGGGCAGGAGTCAGCCGCCCCGGCGGAGCCGGGCGTTCCCAGGGCAGGCGCAAGTCCGCGGCGAGCGGCCGGGCGAGGCGGAGCTGGGCATGGCAGGTGATGATCAGCCAGGTCCACCGGTCCGCGGCGGCCGGGTCACGGATCTTGGGAGCGGTCCACCCAAGGACCTGCTTGAACAGGCGGAAGGTGTGTTCCAGGTCGAAGCGGCGCAAGAACGCCTGCCACAGCCGGTCCACCTCATAAGGAGCCGCGCCCGTGCGGGAGCACCACAGCCACACGGGCTTGGGGTGCCGGTCGCCGGGCAGGTGACCGACCTGGAGGCGGATCAGGGTGCCTTCGATGACGGGCAGCGGGCCGCCGTGGTCCAGCCAGGCGGAGCGGCGGGTGAGCCGGGGGTGCAGCCGGTCCCAGGCGTGCGCCACCGCAGTGCCGTACCGGGTGGTCTGGGTCGTGGTGGTCACCGGCGGGTGTGGCCAGGTCGCCGGGTCAGCGAGGGCGAACTCGCTGCCGTGCCGGGGGGGCCGGCCGCTGGTTCCGGGCTGGCCGGCCGGCACCGGGAAGTGCAGCACCCGGTCTGAGCGGAGCCGGCCCAGTATCTCCACAGGCAGGTCAGCGAGCCTGCAAGCCAGCCGCACCGGGTCATACCCGGCATCGAAGATCATCAGGACAGGCGGGTCACCCTCACGCCAGTGCCCCGCCTCGATCAGCCGGGTGATCACCTCACGGACCTGGGCAGCGGTGACCTCGGCCTCATCGTCATCAGGGCCCAGGCGCACCGCGTCCAGCACCGCCGTCCACGACGTGCGGCCCGGCTCCAGCGCCGCGACGACGGAGTAGGGCCAGCCCGGGATCATCTGCGCCTGGCCTTTCCCCCGCCCATAGACGTGGCAGAACAGCCGCTCCGGGCTGGTGGCCGCCCCAGGCCGCAGCCAGTTACTCACGTCCACCGCCAGCATCAGCCGCCCATCGGCCGCCCGCGGTAACGGCAGCCCGGCCAGCGACCGCCGCAGCCGGGCGATCTCGATCCGCCCGTGGCTCACAGCGTCATACAGCGCCCCATGGCCACGCCGGTGCCCCGGCGCCAGCGACAGCCCCGGCAGGCTCCTGACCGGGCCATCCGCGCACAGCACCGCATCTGCGAGCTCGGACAGCTCATCCGCACGGGCGGCCAGGCAGGCATGGAAATCTGCCCGGAACCGCGACAGCACGGCGAGTGGCCCGGCACCGGCGTCCCCTGGCAAGCTGTCCATCACGGCCTTCGCAGTGATCATTGGTTCTTTGGCGAGTACACATGATCATGCGGAGGCCGTACTCACGAACCGCGACACGCCGGGCACACCGGCTCAAGATCAGCGAAGAGCCCAGACGTCAGCCAGGCAGGTTAAAGAACAAGCTTAGAGCCCGCTTGAAAACCTAGGTGGCGCGTGACTGGGCAGCGGCTGGTTGCCGGGCGAGGCGGCGGGTCATCACGATGATCATGGCCCAGTAGACGTAGGTCTCGTGGTGGGCTGGCAGCCGCTCGTAGTCCCGGACGGTCCGCCGGCAGCGGGTGATCCACGACAATGTCCGCTCGACTACCCATCTGTGGGGCAGGACCTTGAAGGTGTGCAGGTCATCGGTCTTCTTGACGATCTCTAGGGTCAGGGTGAGGCGGGTCTTGGCCCAGGTGACGAGCTTGCCGGCGTACCCGCTGTCGGCCCAGGCCAGGGCGATGGAGGGGAAGGCGCGGCGCAGGTTCCACAGCAGCGGCTTCGCGCCGTCGCGGTCCTGCGTGCTGGCGGCGGTGACGATAACGGCGAGCAGCAGGCCGAGGGTATCGACGGCGATGTGCCGCTTGCGGCCGTTGATCTTCTTCCCCGCGTCGTAGCCGCGGCCGCCGCGCGCCACCATCTCCGAGCCCTTCACCGACTGGGAATCGATGATCGCCGCAGTCGGCCCTGCCGTCCGCCCGGCCGCCAGGCGGATGCGTTCGCGCAGGTCATCGTGCATCCGCGCGGCAGAGCCGTCCGCCTGCCATTTATCCGTCCAGTAATACACCGTCCAGGCGGGCGGGAAGTCCGCGGGCAGCGCCCGCCACACCGGCCCGTTATGCGTCAGGTAGCGGATCGCATCGACGATGTCGCGCATGCAGTACCGGGCGGGGCGGCCGCCCCCGCCCGGCCAGCCACGCCGGGGCCGGCAGTAACGGCTCGCAGAGCGCCCATTCCGCCTCGGTCATGTCCGAGGGGTACCGCCGGGCCCGGGTGCTGCGGGAAACTCCGCCCGGGCAGCACCGGCACGCCACGCCGGCGCTGGCCTGGGCTGGTGCAGGGCCTGGCTGGACATCACCTTCCGGGGCACGGTACAACGGCACGCAAGGCTCCTGGCATCGCGCTGGATTCGACACCCATGCGATTACCAGGGGCCTCTTACGTCACATCAGCGACACGCCGCACTCCGCCCAAGAAGATCCAGATGTGCCTGGCCTGCGGCCTGTCAGTTTTCAAGCAGGCTCTTAATCGTGGCCGAATGGTGGTCGATCGAGGTACTGCACGGTGAGTTCTCGGCTTTCCGGTGGCAGGAGCAGCACGACTCTGCCTTGATCGAGGCCGCGCTGACTAACGGCGCCGTGGACGGGTCCTGGCACGCCGATAGCTGGGGCGTGGTCTTTGAGGTACTCTTCGAGACC
>DASXIN010000211.1:0-29957 GCA_036497945.1 Streptosporangiaceae bacterium
ATCGTGTTGCGGGTGGTCAACCCGCTGCCGGACCCGACGGCTAACCGGCCGCTCGCCGCTTCCGGGGCCGGCTACGGGCTGACCGGGCTGCGGGAACGAGCCGCGCTGGGCGGGGGCACGCTAACCGCGGGGCCGGCCGACTGGGAGTGGCAGGTAACCCTGAGAATTCCGGCATGAGCCCGGAAGATTCCGCCGCCGAACCGGTCAGCGTGATCGTCGCGGACGACCAGTCCGCGGTACGCGAAGGCCTGGTGCTGCTGCTCGGCACGCTGCCCGGCATCGTGGTGGCTGGTGAGGCGGCGGACGGCGACGCCGCCGTGCAGCTTGTCGCGGCGGTGCATCCGCAGGTCGCGCTCATGGACCTGAACATGCCGGGTTGTGACGGGGTGACCGCGACCCGGCGCATCACGGCCGATCATCCGGGGACGCGGGTCGTTGTGCTCACCACGTATGCGGACGACGAATCGATCATCGGTGCGCTGCAGGCCGGGGCGCTCGGCTACCTGACCAAGGACGCGACCCGGGCCGAGATCGGGCGGGCCGTGCTGGCCGCCGCGGCCGGCCAGGCAGTGCTCGATCCCGGGGTGCAGCAGCGGCTGGCGTCGGCCGCGGCACGTGCGCCGGAGCCCGCCGGGCCTGGGTCCGCTGATTCGGTGCTCAGTGCTGATGACCTGACCCCGCGCGAAGCCGAGGTGCTCCGGCTGATCGCGGCCGGCCAGTCCAACCGGGAGATCGCCCGGTCGCTGTTCGTCAGCGAAGCCACGGTCAAGACGCACGTGAACCGGATCTTCGCCAAGACCGGGTCACGGGACCGCGCCCAGGCTATGCGCTACGCCTACGCCCATGGGTACGCCGCGCCGAACTGACCTTGGCCCGGAAGCCGGCTATCGGCTCGGCAGCGAGCGCGGTAGCCCGAACCATGGCAGCAAGCTGTTCTCGAAGCGGGTCATGGCGCAGATCCGGTCGCCGCTGAGGGTGATGGTGATGAGGCCGGTCCCGTGGCTGATGCCGGCGGGGGCGCGCAGGTACATGCCGAACGCCGGCTGACCGTTGGCTCGCGTCGGCACCAGATCGAACCTCCGGCCCGCACCGAACATGCCGGCGATGAACCGGCCCACGATCTCCCGGCCCTCGTATTCGAACGGCATCGGTGGCATCGACATGAAGACGTCGTCCGTGAGCAGGGCCACCACCGCGTCGAGATCGGCCGACTCGTACGCGCTGACGAATCTGGCCACGATCTCATCCTCGGCGGGTGAGCCGGCGGCGGGCGGCGGTTCCCGGCCGGCGCCTGGCGGCTGTTGGCGCTGCAGGCTGGCGCGGGCCCGTTTCAGGGCACTGTTGACCGACTCGACCGTCGAGTCCAGCATGCCGGCTACCTCGTTCGCGTGGAATCCGAGCACGTCGCGCAAGATGAGGACGGCGAGCTGGCGAGGCGGCAGGACCTGAAGGGCGGTCACGAAGGCCAGCGAGATGGATTCGGTTTGCTCGTACCGGGCCTCCGGGCCGAGCGGCCCATCGCTGGCCCCATCGAGGAGCGTGTCGGGATATGGCTCGAGCCATACCACCTCGCCGAGCCGGGTCGGCTCGGGCGGTTCGACCCCGGGGACGTTCCACTCCTTGGGAGGTCGGCGGCTGGCCGCGCGACGCGCGTTGAGGCACCGGTTGGTGGCGATGCGGTAGAGCCAGGTGCGGAGTGAGGCGCGTTCCTCGAACCCGCCGAAGCCCTGCCAGGCGGCCAGCAGCGTGTCCTGGACGGCATCCTCAGCATCCTGGACGGATCCGAGCATCCGGTAGCAGTGCACCTGTAGCTCCCGGCGGTGCGGCTCGGTCAGCTCTTGGAACGCGTCGCCGTCCCCGGCCCGCGCCCTCGAGATCAGGCTGGCTGTCAGCACTGCCACCGCCGCGTCACCTTCCTCCCGCATCCGGTCGAACCTCCATTCTGATAGACACCGGCCGGAGGCCGAACTGGGCGGTTGGTGGGCGGTCACTTTCCCGACCTCGCGGTGTCTGCATCATTCGACGGTGCTGACGGTCTTTGACGTCGCTGGATGGCGAACGTGGCCGTCATGGGGCACGGCCCGCACCCGGGCCACCAAGGACAGGAAGGAACTAGAGATGATGCTGAACGACAAGGTCGCGGTGATCTACGGAGCCGGCGGTGCGATCGGCGGTGCGACCGCCCGTGCCTTTGCCGCTGAGGGGGCCACGCTCTTTCTTACCGGGCGCGACCTGGCCCCGGTCGAAGCGGTCGCTAAGGACATCGTCGCGGCCGGTGGATCCGCCGAGGCGGCCGAAGTCGACGCTTTCGACGAGCAGGCTCTGGACAGGCATCTGCAGTCGGTGATCGATCAGGCGGGCCGCATCGATATCTCGTTCAACGCGGTGGGCGTCCCGGATCCAGAGATTCTGGGTGTGCCGCTGACCAAGCTGGACATCGGGCGGTTCGCCCTGCCCATCACGGCCTACTCGACGACGTACTTCCTGACCGCACGCCTGGCCGCGCGGTACATGATCCCGAATGAATCGGGGGTGATCATGACCGTCACCGCGCTCCCCGCGCGGAAGGGCACCTCGCTGAACGGAGGCTACGGTGCGGCGATGGCCGCCAAGGAGGCACTCACCCGAGATCTATCCGCCGAGCTCGCACCTCAGGGCATTCGGGTGGTCGGTCTGCGTCCACACGGCCTGCCGGAGACGCCCACCATGCGGGAAGTCCACCAGATCAAGGCAGAAGCAACGGGCCTGACCTGGGAAGAGTTCGAAGGGTATCTCGCCCGCGACACTCACCGGCGACGGGCCATGAAGCTCGAGGAGGTGGCCAACGCGGCGGCCTTCGTAGCCTCCGACAAGGCAAGCGGGATGACGGGCACCGTCGTCAACCTGACCATGGGCAGCCTGGATGACTAGCGGTTGAGCGACGGGGTTCATCGACTCGAACTTGTACTCGAAATACGCTTGACACGTGGTACAGGTTCGATATCGTGTTCGGGTAGCTTCTTGTCGGCGGCCCTGATCCGGGGAGGTGAGCCCGACGCCAGCCACGCCCAGCGAGAACGAACCGGTACCTGAGCCGCGGCCAGGCGTTCCGCCCGCTGCCTCCGACGTATCCGGGTTAGCCGCGGCCGGGATGTCCATGTGCTGGACCGAGAACCTGGCCCTCGACGAGCTGTTAGCCGCCGCTGACCTTGTCGCGCGCAGCCGGGCTGGGCAGGAGATCCCGGCCTGGAGCGAACCATCACCCAGTGTGGCCACGCGGGACCGGGACCAGGTTCAGTCCGAGACCCGGTCCCGGCCGGCGGGACCGCCGCCAGGTCAGCCTCACCCAGCCGAAGACCCGCCGGCGGACGATCCGCCAGCCGACGATCCGCTAGCCGACGACGAGTTGCGCGCGGCCGAATCAGCGGCCGGCCCGGCCATGCCAACCGCGGAGCTCGCGGGACAGATGCGGATCCCGCCCGGCCCAGCCCTGGCGGCCTGGCTCGGCCAGGCGCAGCCAGCCACGCTGGACGACGCCGGGCTGGTGAACAGCATCGCGGGCTGGCGGAAAGTCACCTCGTGGGCGCAGGCACAGGAACTCGCCGCGGTCGCCGAGATCGCCCGGCGCCGCGGCGTCACCGACGATCCCAGCCTGGATCGTGATCCGGCTCGGGAGCTCGAGGCGGAGTTCGCGCCCAACGAGATCGCACTCGCTCTGACCCTGACCCAGTTCGCCGCGGAGTATTGGGTGAGCCTGGCCGTCAGCCTGTCCGGCCGGCTTCCGGCGACGTTCTCGGCCATGCGCTCGGGGCTGATCGACCTGAGCCGGGCCAAGCTGATCGATCAGTACACCACCCCGCTCGACGATGATCTTGCCCAGGCCGTCGAGCGCAAGGTCCTCCCCCGGGCACCCAGGCAGACCACTACCCAGTTGGCCGCGTCGCTCCGTCGCGCCGTCATGTCGGTCGACCCGACAGCGGCGGAACGGCGGCGGAAGGAAGCCGAACGCCACAGCCGGGTCGAGCTGACCGGCGACGATGCGGGCACCGCCGCGCTGTACGGCCGCTTACTGCCTGCCGCGCAGGCGTCCGCCGCCTGGGCCCGCATTAGCGCGATGGCCACTACCCTGCAGATTCGCGGCGCAGGTGGCGGCATCGACCTGCTCCGGGCTCAGGTGTTCATCGGTCTACTGCTCGGTACCCTGCCGCAACCGCCAGATGTTCCCGGTCCCGGCGACCCGGCTGGGCCGGCCCCGTCGGCCGACCCGGGTAACGGTGGCGACTCAGGCGGCGGCGACGGCAGCGGCAGCGGCCCGGAGCCGGAGAGCGCGGCCACCGGCAGCGACACAAGCGACCCGGGTGCGCCCGGTAGCCACATGCCCGGCGTCCGTTCGGACAGCACGAACCAGGCACCGCCAGTCGGAGATCCAGGCCTGGGCGGTGTGGCCTGGTGCTGGCCGCACATCCCCGGTCCCGGCGAAGTCCCGGGGTTCGTCGTCCCGGCCAGCGGCACCCGCGACGGACGGCCGGCCCTCGCCGTGCCGTGGCGCACCCTGGCTGGGCTGTCCGGCGAGCCAGGACAGCTGACCCGGATCGGCGCGATCACCGCCGAAACGGCCGGTGACCTGGCCCAGGTCGCCGCCGCCGACCCAGTCTGCGAGTGGCGGATCCTGGTCACGGACCGAGTCGGCCGATTGCTCACGGTCACCCGCATCCGGTCGCCCGGCCGCGGCCGCGCGTCGCCCCGCCCACGGGGTTCCCCCGCACCCACTGATCGGCTGGGCTCCATGGCACCCCCGCACCCGAGGCCGCGTTCCGGGGTGCTGGGCCGGATCACGGTCACCGTTCCGGTGACCATCCTGGGTGAACCTCCCCCGCTGGCCAGCGCGGAGACCGCCACGGGTCCGCCGGATACAGCACTGCAAGTGGCCTTGACCAAGGCGCTGGCTGCTGCCCGGCAGGCTGTTCACCCGCTGGACCACCGCGACCCCGCCGACCCCGCCCACCCCGGAGACCCCGTCCACCCCGCCGGCCCCGCCGACCCCGGAGCAGCGTGCCGCCACCAGGACTCGGCGGCCGGTTACCGGATTCCGGGCCGCCTGCGGGCCCTGGTTGAGGCCCGGGACCAGCACTGCCGCTACCCCATCTGCCGACGGCCCGCCGCGCAGTGCGACCTCGACCACACGGTGCCGTACGACCAGGGCGGCCTCACCTGCCGGTGCAACCTATCCGCCGGCTGCCGGCGGCACCACCGGATGAAGACGCTGACCAGTTGGCGGCTGCGGCAGCCCCGGCCCGGCACGCTGATCTGGACAGCGCCGTCCCGGCTGGCCTGGACCACCAGCCCGGAGCCGTACCCGGTCTGAGTCGGGCGCAGCCAGCCCCGCGCCAGCCGACCGGCGGACGGGCCCAGAGCGGGCGGGCTACGACTGGCCGGCCGGCGCGTGATCAGGATCGGTGCTGGCGGCCGGCGGCGCTGTGGCGGGCTGGACCTGGTCGAGGTTCTGGACCGGCCGCCTACTGCGCCTACCACCGGTGGCCAGCACGCAGCCGGTGAGGATGAGCACGAAGGCGGCGGCGATGGTGACCGTGAACGGCTCGCCCAGCAGCAGAACACCGGCCGCGACGGCCACCGCCGGGTTGATGTAGGTGAAGACCATCGCCCGCGACGTGCCGACTTCCCTGATCAGCTGAAGGAACACGATGAACGCGCAGGCGGTGCAGATGACACCGAGCGCGGCCAGGGCGGCCAGGACCTGACCGGACGGCAGGTGATGCGGCCAGGTCAGGATGGCCGCGGGTGTGTAGACGAGCGCGGCCAGGCCAAGGCAGGCCGTGGTCATCGGCAGCGCCGGAACCTCGGCCAGCTTCCGCGCGGCGATCAGCGGCGCGGTCGCGTAGCCGATCGCGACCAGCAGCACCTCAGCGATTGGCCAGCCATGCCCACCGGCCAGGTGCGGAGCCGCCAGCACCGCCACACCAGCCAGGCCGACCAGCAGACCGGCCCAGCGGCGCACGCTGAGCCGCTCAGTGCCCCCGGTCAGCCGGGCGGTCACCACGGCGATGATCGGCACCGACGCAATCAGTAGCCCAGCCAACGAGCTGGGTAGCTGCCGCTCGGCGTTGGACAGCAGGCCCCACGGCACGATCATTTCCAGCGCGGCGAACGCGACCAGTGGCCGCCAGGCCTGCCGCAGCGCGCCAAGCTGCCCGGACCGCAGCGCCAGCGGGAGCAGGACGAGCGCGCCCAGCGCGGTCCGGGCGAAGACCACCATGGGCACCGAGACGCTGCCGACCGCGACCTTGATCAGCAGGTAGGGAATGCCCCAGACCACGCACATGATCGCGAACAGGACCCAGCCGCGTCGGCTCACCGCAACCTCGCATTCAACAACCGTCAGCCGTTGGGCACGGCCAGCCAGGACGCTGGCCGTCAGCGGCCAGCGTCACCGATGCGGGCGGCGGCTGTCTTGAACGCCATTGCGGTAGGCGCCGGGGGTGACCCCGACCACCCGCCGGAACCACCGGGTCAGGTGCGCCTGGTCGGCGAACCCGGTCAGCGTGGCGGCCTCAGCGGGCCGGTGCCCCCGCTCCAGCAGCACCCGGGCCCGGGCCACCCGGTGCTGGGCCAGCCAGGCATAGGGCGGCATGCCCACCTCGGCCCGGAACGACCGGAGCAGCTGATAGCGGGACAGGCCGGCCTCGGCGGCCAGCTCGGCCAGCACGGGCGGGCCGGTCAGCTGATCAGCCAGCCGGTCCATCACCCAGCGCGCGAGCACCCCGGTACCCGGCAGCACCCCGGCTGGCCCGGCCGGCGCGGCGTGCCGCCGGACCAGCTCGCCGAACAGCCAGCACAGCCAGGATTCCGTCTCCAGCGGCTCGGTGCCCACCTCGCACAGCTCGTCCGCCTCGGCGCCCACCGGCTCGCCACCCAGCAGCGCGGTGCCCACCACCTCGCCACCCAGCGCCCCAGTCCCCCGCGGCCCACTCCCCTGCGCTACCCGGCTCAGCGCGGCGTGCACCAGCCGCATCTCAGCGGCCAGCGCCGGGTCCATGACCACCGGCTCCGGGAAGCGCGGCGGCCGGGCCGCGCCGTCACCCAGCAACTCCGCGGCCGGGTACATGACCCGATACACGAAATTGGCCCCGCCGGACGGGCCGCCGGTATGCGCCTCGCCCGGCTCCAGGATGACCACGCTGCCTGGCGCGGCGTAGTGCCGCCGGCCCCGGTAGCGGATCATCTCCAGACCCTCGACACAGGCCCCGATCGAGAACCCGTCGTGCACGTGCGGCGCGAACGGCTCCGCCATCCGGGCATGCAGCAGGTCCAGCACGTGCCCGGGCGCCGGGCTGACCCGGGCCCACACGGCCCAGCTCTGATCCGGCGCGGACGCGGCAGCCACCACCCCACGGTATCGGCGTCAGGCCGGCCGGGAACATGGCGTCACCCGCTCGGCAGCGTCCAGAGCTGGCCGACGGAGCTGGTGCAGGCGGCGATGTCGAGCTGGGTGCTGCCGTTCGCCCCGTTGCTCGGATCCGTCAGGCACCGCCCGGACTCCGGGTTGACCAGCTCGCCCGCCGGTGCCGTTGCACGAGTAGATCTGGACCGCGGTGCCATTCGCGGTGCCCCGCGCCGCGGTCGTCCAGACACTTGCCGGTCTGCCTCTCGGTGATCGGACCAACCTCTTGCTTAACGCCAGTACCTGGTGTCCCGCCGTAAGACGGCAGGGCGTCTGCGGCACCCCACGAGGTGTCGGCCGAACCGCCCAGGCTGAAGTCCAGGGTCGTGCCGGAAACCAGGTCAGCCGCTGGCAGGTAGGCGAGCGACGACGCGGCGCCGTCGATGGTCCAGCAAATGGCTTCAGCCGACCGCGATGGCGAAGATGTGCAGCGCCGCGTTGTAGCCGGCCACGTCGCCCAGCGAGGGCAGCGTCACCGCCTCCACCGTCTTGCCCGACTGCAGGCTGACCGACTGCTCGAACAGGTACACCTCGTGCCCGGACGAGCCGGTCGGGTAGTTGGCGTAGTTCACCCCGGCCACCTGGGTGTTCGACGGGTTGCCGTTCTGCCCGGACGGGTACCAGAAGTTGCCCACGTTGAGGGTGAACGTCTGCGTGCTGCCGTCGGTGTAGTAGATCGTGCCGGTGCCCGACTCGGCCGAGTTGTTCGCCGCGGCCAGGAAACCGAGCGTGCCGCCGGAACCGGACAGCGCGATCGTCTGGCCTTCCGCCATCGTGTTGTCCGGCTGGGCGGACGGCTGGTTGGGCCAGGTGAAGGTCAGCCCGCCCGCGGTGACCGACGCGCCCGGCGTCAGGTTGTCGGCCGCCAGGCCCTGCGCCGAGTACGTGGTCCCCTCCCCGTCGAAGCCCTCGAAGTTGGCCGACGGGCTGGTGTTGGAGTTGTCGGTGATGCCAGTGTTGTCAAAAGTCGACGCCAGGCTCGGGGCCGGGACGGTCACCTCCGCGCTGTTGATCAACGTCTGGGTACCGCCGCCCGCGGCCCCGCCGCTGAACGTGGCCTTGGCCAGCAGCCCGACCAGGCCCGGGCTCAGCCCCGAGGACGGCGCGGTGACCTTGAAGCTGGCCGACGCGGCCGCGCCAGCGGCCACCGTGCCCAGCGCGGCCGGGCCGGACGGCGAAACCGTCCACCCGGCAGGGGCGTTAAGCAAAATTGACGCGGTGCGGAGCGGCTGCCGGGTCGGGTTGTTCAGCGTGGTCTTGACGGTGAACGTGCCCTGGGCCAGCGCCGAGGACGGGACCGCGGCCAGCGTGGGCTGCGGGCTGGACGGTGCGCCGTACATTGCCGCCGAGTAACCCGGGGACAGCACCGGACGGACCGGCACGCCGCCCGCCTGGTTCCCGGCGGCGACCAGGCTGACCTGGTCCAGCCCGCCGCCGGTCGCGTCCATCCCCCACACCGCGATGGCCAGCGTGTTGTCGCCCTGGTCGTTGAGCAGGCCAGCCGGCACGTAGAACTGGTGCTGCGGGCCGACGTTATTCACGTACCGCCCGACCAGCCAACCATTCACATAGATGAACGCCCGGTAAGCAGCCGTGCCGGCGCCCGGCCCGGGGCCGCCGATCTGCACGTCGACCGGGACGTAGCTGCCCCGGGGCAGGTTCAGCGCGAAGCTGGTCCGGTACCAGCCGATGCCCGGCGGCACGCCGCGGGACGCCCACGAATCGGGCAGCGACACCGGCTGCCAGCTGCCGTCCGGGTAGCCGGGCAGGTCCCAGCCGTGGTTGCTGCCGTACAGGCCGGCCTCGTTCATGATGCCGCGGACCGGGTCCTGCAGCCGGACGCCGCCCTTGGCACCCAGCAGCCGCCAGGTGACCGGCGTGGCCGCGCCGGTCACCGTGGCGCTGTACAGGCCGGTCTTCTCCCCGGTAGGGCCCTCCGGGTTGCCGGTGTTCTCGACCAGCACCGCGAGCACGTTGTCCTGCCCGGTGCGCACCGCGCCGGCTGGGAAGGTGAATGTCTGCGTGCTGGCCCCGGCCGCGCCGGCCGAGCCGAGGAACGCGCCGTTCAGCCAGACTGAGTAGGCGCCGGTCGGCGAGATGCCGTCCGCGGCCAGCTTGACGCCGGTCTCGCTGCCGGTGGCCGTGAAGTGCCCGCGGTACCAGGTGAAGCCGTGCTGGTAGCCGTAGTCGGAGGCGTACAGCACCGGCGTGGACGGCGAGGAGGCGTTGGACACCGGATGGTCGGCCAGCGTCCATGAGCTGTCGTCGAAGCCCGGCTGCGCCTCGGGGGTCTCGGTGCTGAACCGCCAGCCGGTCAGCGTGGGCAGGTGCACCGGGGCCGGCCCGGGCACCGTCCCGGTCAGCGCACCGTCCTGGCCCGCGGTCACCGCGACCGGGCGGCCGTTCCAGCTCACCGAGCGCACCCCGGCCGGCGCCCACACGGTCAGCGGGCCGGACTGCGACGTGTCGCCGGTCAGCGCCAGCTCGGCGCCGCGGATCGCGGCGGTGCGCACCAGGTAGCCGCCCTGCACCAGCACGTCGCCGGCCGCGGTGGACTCGGGCCAGAGCTGCTCGGCCACGTCGGTCGAGGCGATCAGCAGCCGCAGCGGCGGCGCGCCGCCCTCGGTGATCTGCACCTCGGCCAGGCCGTGGTGGGTGTAGTCCAGCCGCAGGTCGCCGCGGCTGGCGTCCCACGTGCTCTGCACCGTACCGGACAGCACCGACACGACCGGCTGGCTGGCGTAGCGCAGCACGGTCTCGCCGTCCGTCCCGTCCGGGTCATACAGCACCGCGGTGGCCTGCCCGCCGATGTCGCCCTGGGTCATCAGCTCGGAGGTCGAGTAGATCAGGTGCTCGCCCGCGCCGAACCGGTAGTTGGCCAGCAGCAGCCGGGAGTCCCGGCCGTCCAGGGTGAGCGTGCCGCTCTGCGGCACGGTTGGGTAGTAGTCGGCCAGCTGGGCGGCGGTGGGCACGTTGATCGCGTCGACCACCACGGTGTCGGCCGAGGACGCCGGGTTCTTGCTGCCGGTGACCGTGATGGTCAGCGTGTGGCTGCCCGCGGCCAGCCCGGACTGGCTGAGCAGCACCTGCTGGACCTCCTTGCCCGCCGCCGCGTAGGTGTCCACGGTGGCCACCTGCGTGCCGTCGATGGAGACGTCGGCGATGCCGCCGTTGTTGTTCTTCGGGCCGATCCACTGCACCGCGGTGCCGGTGAACGTGACGGTCATGCTGGCGCCGGCCTGTGTGCTCCACGACTCGGTGCTGTCGTAGTCGCCCGCCGTGTAGTTGGCGTTGCTCGTGTTGGCGTGCGTCCAGCTGCCGGCGTAGGTCAGCGCCGGGTCGGCGTCGTCATAGGTGTAGCCCGCGGCCTGGTCCGCGTTCAGCGCGAGATGCGTGCTGACCGTGCTGGTGGACGTGGCGTCGGCCTGCCGGACGTAGACGAACTGGGTGCCGTCGGACGGGTTGGCCCGGGCCAGCGTGCTGATCGCGGCGTTGTCCGCGGTCGGCGCGGCCACCGGCTTGGTGCTGGTCAGCGGGGCTACCGACGTCTCGAAGTCGTTGATCAGCTTGTTCTCGCCGAACTTGGAGCCGACGATCGAGTTGGGGTTGGCCGGGGTGCCGATCTCGTCGGTCTCCCGGATGGCCGCGCCGTAGTCGTACGACGTGTAAACGCCGGGGTCAGGCAGCCATCCCCAGTTCGTCCCGCCCACGCCCATGTAGTTGCTCTGCATGGTGACGCCCTGGGCGATGTCGTTCTTGTAATAGACGTTCTCGAAATTCGGCCCGGTCAGGCTGTAGCAGTTGTCGTAGCCCGCGCCGCCCCAGCCGTCGAACGAGCCGCCCTGGAACTCGGGCAGGTACAGCGGCTCGCCGGACTGGGTGGGATAGCCGTACGGCCGGCCGAAGCCGTTCGGGTTGGCGCAGTTGAAGCCGAGCGGGTAATTGTCCGGCCCGCTGATGTTCACCGCGCCGGTGCCCGAGGTGTAGAACGGCCCGCCGCAGCACTGGTTGAACGTGAACGGCACGTCGATGCCGTCCGCCTTGGCCTGCTGCTCCAGGTCGGCCAGGTACTGCAGGTCGGCGGTGGACCGGCCGGTGTACTCGTTCTCGATCTGGTACAGGACGACGTCGCCGCCCTTGGTGATCTGGTGCGGCGCGATGATCGCGTCGATCTGGGCGAACCACTGCTCGGCCGCGGACAGGTAGGGCTGGGCGTCGGTGCGGTACCCGTTCGGCGCGTTCAGCACCCAAGACGGGATGCCGCCGCCGTCGGTCTCCGCGTTGATGTACGGGCCGGGCCGGGCGATCACGTACAGGCCGGCTTCCTGGGCCATGTTGAGGAACAGGTTCATGTCCCGGACGCCGCCGAAGTCGTACACACCGGGCGACGGCGAGGTGTAGTCCCAGTCGAAGTAGACAGTGACCGCGTTGTACCCGTCGGCCTTCATCTTCTGCAGGTCATCGAGCCACAGCGAGGGCGACGGGGTGCGCCACGGGTCGAACTCGCCGGCCGTGATGAACACCCGCTTGCCGCCGATGAGCAGCGAACTGGCGTCGTAGCTGACCTGCTGCGGCTGGCCGCCGCGCAGCACACCGGCGGGCGCGGCAGGCGGGGCCGGGGTGACCGGTGCGGTGGCCGCCGAGGCAGGGCCCGATGAGCTGGCGGCGTTGGCCGTGACGGTGAACGTGTAGCTAGTGCCGTCGGTCAGCCCGCCGACGATGGCCCAGTCATCGGGCACCTTGGCGGTGACCGACTGGCCGGCGGACGAGGTCACCGTGTAGCTGGCCACCGAGCCCGCGCCGCTGGCCGGCGGGCACCAGACCACGGTGGCCGAGCCGTCGCCACGGATCGCGCGCACCCCGGTGGGGGCGGACACGGTGGCCGCGCCGGCCGCGGCCGGGCTGGCCGCCGGGCAGGACGAGTCACTGCCCGACGGCCCGGCCGGCCGGGCCGGCCGGGCCCGTCTGGCCCGTCTGGACGGCGGCGCCCGCCGCGACGGCCGCGCCGGCCTGCTGCGGTAAGCACAGCGCGATGACCAGCCCGAGCAGGCTGGCCAGGGCGACCGGGACACGGCTAACCCGCATGACTGAACCAGAAGCGCACATCCTGCCCACCAGGTTTGCACGAGTTCGCACAGTTTCTCCCACTTACCTCAGACCGAAACACTGCGCCTGTCAAGCATCTGACACAGTGATTACGGACCGGCGGAGGTGCCCGGCGGCCCGGCAGGGGCGGCCGGTAGCCTAAGGGAAAGCCCTTGCCCGATTGGGAGATCAGCCGTGACCCTGCCCGGCCGACAACAGCGCACCCTGGATCGCATCGAGCGGAAGCTGATCGCCTCAGACCCGGTGCTGCACTCCTGGTTCGCCATTTTCACCCGGCTCACCCGGGACGAGGAAATGCCCCGGATCGAGGAAGTGCGCGCCCGGCTGGCCCGGTTCGGCGGCTGGCTGTCCCGGCGCACGTTCCCGGTGCGGCGGCGCATCCCGCACCTGTCCACCCGGGTCAGGACCATCCTGTTCTTCCCGGCCGCGCTGGCTGGGCTGGTCGGCACCCTGCTCATCGGGGCCAGCGGGCCGGCCATGCAGCGCTGCGCGACCAGCGTCCGGACGCCCGCCACCGAGCTCGTGGTCAAGGCGCGGCAGTGCCGGATCAACTTCCAGTTGGTGCACGCGCCGCTGTTCGGGCACTAGCCAGAGCTCTAACCTGGGTCGGCCGGCGGCAGGCCGCGGCGCCGCCGGATCTCCGCGTCGGTCAGGAACCTGAACATCCGCGGCCCGCCGGCCAGCGGCTGCGGGGTGCCGGTGAACCGGTGCGCGCCGGCCCCGAAGGCGAGCGATGGGTCGGACACCCACAGCGGCTCGAAACCCCGTTCCTCGAACCAGTCGCAGATCTGCGGGACCAGGTCCGGCGCCCAGCGGCCCCGGGTCCAGATGACCGTGCCGCCGGTGCCGCACAGCTGGCGGCAGTACTCGATGGTCTGCCGGATGTCCTCGTCGGTGATGTTGCCGAACACGCCGCAGGCCAGTACCAGGTCGGCCGGGACCAGCCCGGCGTAGGCGGCCGGCTCGGCGGCGTCCGCGGTGACCACCTCGACCTGGGGCAGGCCGGCCGCCGCGGCCAGCCCGCGCGCGGTGGCCGCGTTGCGGCGGTCCAGTTCCACCAGGCGCGCGGTCACCTGGTGGCCGCGCGGATGCCCGGCCAGCACCCCGATCAGGTCCCGGCCCTGGCCCGCGCACATGCTGACCGCGCGCAGCGGCCCGGGGGGCGCCCGGTCCAGCGCGGCGGCGATCTGCGCCTGCACCGCGGCCAGCCGCAGCGCCAGCCCCGAACCGGGCATGTCGTACCCGCCGTGCCAGGCCACCCAGTCCCGCCCGCCGCCCACCGCCCGGCCCGGGCCCGGGCTCGCCGGGTCGCCGCTCATCCGGCGGCCTGCAGCACCCAGACCATCCGGTGGCCCTGCTCGCCGGGCGCCTCCGGCGGCTGCCGCTCCACCCGGTCCAGCTCGTAGCCCAGCTTGCGCGGGATGGCCGCGCTGGCCTGGTTGGCCACGTCACAGTGGATCTCGGTGCGGGTCACCCCGGGCAGCGCCAGGGCCAGGTCGGTCAGCGCGCCGGCCGCCTCGGTGCCGAGGCCGCGGCCCGAGTACCGGGTATCGATCCAGTAGCCGATCTCCATGCCGCCGTCGCCGACCCGGCGGTGCAGCCCGATCTCGCCGATCACGGTCAGCTCGGGCCGCAGCAGCACCGAGTAGATGAAATCGGTGCCCGCCTCCCACAGCTCATCCGCCTCGGACACCCGGATCCGCTGGGTGCGCGGCTCGGCCGCGTCCAGCGTCGCCCACGGCATCCACGGCCGCAGGTAGTCCAGGCTGGCGCCGACCGCGATGGCGATGCCCTCGGCGTCGTCTACCTGTACCCGGCGCAGCACCAGGTGCTCCGAAGGCACCTCCTCGGCGGGCAGCGCCCCGGCTGGGATCGTCTCACTGGCTGGGGACATGCTTCATATTAAGCAGCCCCTCCGGCAGCGGCAGCGGGTCGTCCCCGACGATGACGCCGCCGCCGTGTCCCCAGGTCAGGTAGCGCCAGGACAGGTTGAGCAGCGCGGACATCCGGTTCCGGTGGCCGAGCAGGGTGATCAGGTGCAACGCGAGCCAGGCCAGCCAGGCCAGCGTGCCGCGGACGCGGATCCGGCGCGGCAGCTCGACCACGGCGGACCGCCGCCCGATCGTGGCCATGATCCCCTTGTCGTGGTACTGGAACGCGGTGGTCGGCTGCCCGGCGGCCAGCCGCCGGATCTGCCCGGCCGCGTGCCGCCCGGTCTGCAGCGCGGGCTGGGCCAGCTGCGGCAGCGGCTGGTCCTCGATCAGCGCCACATCACCCAGCGCGAAGATCCGGTCCTGGCCGCGCACCCGAAGGTCAGGACCGACCAGCAGGCGGCCACCACGGCCCTGCGGCAGGCCCCAGCCGGCCAGCTCGGCCGGCCCGCTGACCCCGGCCGCCCACACCGTCACGTCGCTGGGCAGCTCGGTGCCGCCGGCCAGGATGACCCGGTCGCTGCGCACCTCCTGGATGGCCGTGTCCAGCAGCACCTCGACGCCCCGGTCGGCCAGCTGCTGGCGGGCGTAGCCGCGCAGCCGCGGGTGGAACGGCAGCAGCAGCGCGGGCGCCTGCTCGACCAGCCGGATGTGCACGGCGGCCAGGTCCACCTCGGGGAACGCCGCGTCCAGCGCGGTGCTGCGCAGCTCGGCCAGCGCGCCAGCCAGCTCCACCCCGGTCGCCCCGCCGCCGACCACGGTGAAGTTGACCTGCTTGCCCGGGCCGGCGATGTCCAGCCGCTCCAGCCGGGCCATGATCTGCTCGCGCAGCTCGATACTGTCCCGCCGGGTGTACAGGCCCAGCGTGTGCTCGGCCGCGCCCGGCACCCCGTAGTAGGCGGCCGACACCCCGGTGGCCAGCACCAGGTAGTCGTAGTCGAACTGCGCGCCGTCGGCCAGCCGGACCCGGCGGCCTGCCGGGTCTACCCCGGCCAGCTCGCCCAGCCGGAACCGGGCGCCGTGCCGCCGGGTGAACGCCCGGGCCGGGTAGGACACGTCGCCGGGTTCCAGCCCGCCGGTGGCCACCTGGTACAGCAGCGGCTGGAACGTGCTGTACACGTTCCGGTCGATCAGCAGTACGTCGGCGCCACCGCGGGCCAGCTGATGCACCGCGGCCAGCCCGCCGAAGCCGGCCCCGACCACGATCACCCGCGGCCGGCCCCGGTCAGCTGCCGGGCGCTGGTTGCGCCACCACATTTTGCCCACCTCTTGTCAGCACTCTTTTTCCGCATAACGCCGGCGCCGGGCTGAACATGCCGCCCCGGGCCCGGCCGTCCGGGGTAATTGAACGGCGCATGTTTAGCCCGGCCACGGCGGGCACCGATGGGTGCGTGCCGGGTCCTCCCGGGGTGGACGCAGACAAGGAGACAGGGATGAAGACCGCCACTGGTCTGGCGCTCGTGGCCGTCGGGGCCATTCTCGCTTTTGCGGTCACCGCGCATCCGACCGGGCTGAATCTGCAAGCGGCCGGCTGGGTGCTGATCGTTGTCGGGCTGGCCGGGATGTTCGTGCCGCGGCGTGGCTATGGCTGGCTGCGCCGCCGGATGGTGATCCCGCGGCGCACCGTGCTGCGCCGCCCCGGCGGGCGGGCCGCCGGGCCGGGCGCGCTGCTGACCACCGAGCCGGGCGCAGTGCTGACCACCGAGGAGATGGACGAGGTGCCACTGGCAGGCGTGGACCCCGCGGTGTACCCCGGCCGTCAGATTAGTAAGGCGGAGGCCGAGGAGATGGGCCTGACCACCCCGCTGGCGACGTCCGAGACCATCGACGAGTTCCGCCAGGAGTAGACCGCCGACCAGTTCCGCTGGGACAGCCCCGGTGCCGGTTATCAGCGCAGCTTTACCAGCGCGGCTTTACCAGTTCAGCGCGGTCAGCTCCGGCTTGATGCAGACCTGGCCGGAGCCGCCCGGCACGGCCGCGGCGGTCTGCCCGCAGATGGCCAGCAGCACCGCGGTGGACCACGGGCCGGCACTGCCGCCGATACCGGACAGGTCGACGAAGAAGTGCGGCCAGGGCACCGCCGGGTTGGTCCACCGCACCCGGCCGGCCGCCGCGTCGTAGCCCCAGGCCTCCCCGGTGCCGCCCTGGTCCAGGCCCAGCACGGTGCCGTCGCGGACCGCGTAGAATCCGGACCCCCCCGGCGCAGACCCACCGGGCACGTGCGCCGCGGTGCGCCCGGTCCACGGGTCCACGCCAGCCAGCGCGCTGCCCGCCGAGAGATAGAGCAGCCCGTCCACCGGGTCCACGTCCTGCGGCAGCGCCCCGGCGCGGCGCCACAGCCACGCCCCGGTCGACCCGCTGTAGGCGATGGCGCCGCGCGGGCCGGTGAACACCACCACGCCGTCGGCGGCCCGGGTCAGCACGCCCTGGAACGAGGCGCCCGGCGGCCGGACCAGCCGCTGCGTCCCGGTGCGCAGATTCAGCTTGCGCAACGCCCGCACCGGCGCACCGCTCAGGTAGCCCCCGGCCGCCACCGTCAGGTACAGCTCGTTGCCGTCGGTCTTCCAGGCCTGCGCGGCGGGCCCGGTGGGCCGGCTCCAGATGACCCGGCCGGTCCGGTTGCTGTAGCAGGTCACCGCCGTGTTCCCGACGATCACCGTGCGGCCCGCGGCGGCGCTCACCGCGCCGCCGAACGCGGCCGCCGGGTAGGACCGGATCAGCCGGCCGCTGGCCGCGGACAGCACCACCTCGCGGCGGGTGCTGGCTGCCCCGGGCGCCCGGCCGGGCACGGTCACCCCGGCCGTGATCACCTTGGGCCAGCTGCGTACCGCCACGACCTGCGCGCCGGCGCCGAACCCGGCCAGCGAGCTGACCCACAGCGGCGTGCCGGTGCTGGCCCGGTAGGCCTGCACCGTGCTGCCGAACCCGACGACGGCCAGTTGCCGGCCCATGGCGGCATACGCCTCACCGTGGGCCGGCGTGGTGCCGGCCAGCCCCGGCTCGGCCAGCCACGAGCCGGGCAGCGGCTGCGTCCAGCGCGCCTGCCCGGCGGCCTGGCAGACCCGGGCGGTGCACGGCCGGGCCGCGGACGCCGGGCCCGGGGCGATGGCCAGGGCGAGCAGGATCGCCGCGAAGCCGCCCCGGCGCAGCCATGTCCGCGCAGCCGGCCGCACTCCGGTGCCTCCGATCGGGGGGACGGTTAAGGTCTTCTGAGAATGCTGCTCATCGCTGAGCCCACTGAAGAAGGTAGGGAAAAGATGACTGACCGCGCACCACTTCCATACGACTTCCACCCCGAGGTGCCCACTTTTACCGTAACCAGCAGCGACGTGGCGCACGGCCAGCAGATGGGCAACGCGCAGGTCTATGACAGCTTCGGGATGTCCGGTGAGAATGTTTCCCCGGAGCTGAGCTGGTCCGGTTTTCCGCCGGAGACCAAGGGCTTCGCGGTCACCGCCTATGACCCGGACGCGCCGACCGGATCCGGGTTCTGGCACTGGCTGGTGCTGGACATCCCGGCGTCGGTGACCGAACTGCCGTCCGGTGCGGGTGCGGCGGGCGGCGCGGGCCTGCCCGCGGGCGCGTTCATGGTGCGCAACGACTACGGCAGCAAGGACTTCGGCGGTGCCGCGCCGCCGCAGGGCGACCCGGCGCACCGGTACGTGTTCGCCGTGCACGCACTGGATGTCGAGAAGCTCGGCGTGGACTCCGAGGTGACACCCGCGGTCGCCGGGTTCAACCTGCGCTTCCACACCATTGCCCGGGGCGTGCTGATCCCGGTGTACGGGTACTGACGCCTGCCCCGTCACAGGCTGGCGACCTGCTCCCCGCAGCGAGCCGGGTCGTAGCCGGGCAGTGCGCCGAGCTGGGTGAGCAGCCATGGCGAGGTGAGCACCTTGCGCAGCGCGTCCACCTCCCGGCTGCCCGCCTGGCTGTTCCAGCGCCGCGTTCTGCCCGGTCACTGGGGCACCTGGCGGGGCAGCCGGGCGCCGTCCGGGCCGAAGTACGGCGGGTCGAGCAGGGTGACCTTGATCTGGCCGGTGGCCGGCATGTCCGGCAGCCGCACGGTCGGGCTGGGCCGCGGCGGCCACCCGCTCTGGGTGCACCATGACGATGAACTAGCTACCGTGAGTTGCGTGGCGCAAGAAGATCTAACATCAAGATGCGGCAACACCTCAGCTCGGGGGCCGGCTCGCGGCGACACCGGCGCCGCTTGATGCGAGACTGACGCTGGGCCGTAAATACCTGGCTAAAGGCAAATGGAGCAGGCGGTACTTTCCACATATCTCCCCGGGGAGCCAAACCGCTTCATCGGGCGGGAACGGGAGCTGAGTGATCTGCGTCTGGCGCTGCGCCAGACGCGGCAGCTGACCCTGTGCGGTGCGGGTGGCATCGGCAAGACCCGGCTCGCCCTGCGGCTGCTCAGCGCGGTCCGCCGGGAGTACCCGGACGGCGTGTTCGTCGTCGAACTGGGCGACCTGTGGGAGCCGGACCTGATCGTCTCCCGGATGGCCTCGCTGCTCGGCATCGACGGCGAAGCGGGCCGGAGTCTGCTGGACACGCTGGCCGACGCGCTCCGCGCGCGGCAGGTGCTGGTGCTGCTGGACAACTGCGAGCACCTGGTAGACGCGTGCGCCGTGCTGGGCCAGCGGCTGCTGACCGGCTGCCCGGGGGTGCGCATCGTGGCCACCAGCCAGGAGCCGCTGCGCATCCCCCAGGAGGCGATCTGGCAGGTCGCCCCGCTGGCCGTGCCGCCGCCCAGCAGCGCGCCGGCCGCCGCCGAACTCAGTGGCTATGAGGCCGTCCAGCTGTTCGCCGACCGGGCCGCGGCGGCCCGGCCCGGGTTCGCCCTCACCGAGCGCAACGCCGCCGCGGTAGCCACCATCTGCCGGGCCCTGGACGGCGTCCCGCTCGCCATCGAGCTGGCCGCGGCCCGGGTGACGGTGCTGTCGGCCGAGCAGATCGCGGCCCGGCTGGCGGACCGCTTCACGCTGCTCGGCCGGGGTGACCGGACCGCGCCGCCGCGGCAGCGCACGCTGCGCGCGACCATCGACTGGAGCCACGACCTGCTGTCCGGGCCGGAGCAGGTGCTGCTGCGCCGGCTGTCCGTGTTCGCCGGCTGGTCGCTGGAGATGGCCGAGCAGGTCTGCGCGGACAGCCTGCTGCCCGCCGAGGAGATCATCGGCCTGACCGCGGGCCTGGTGGACAAGTCCCTGCTCGTCGTGGAGCCGGAGGTGCTCGGCCAGGCCCGGTACCGGATGCTGGACAGCATCCGGGCCTACGCCGCGCAGCGGCTGGCCGACGCGGGCGAGTCCGCGGCCGTCCAGCTCCGGCTGCGCGACTACGCGCTGATCGTGTGCGAGCACGCCGAGGCGGTGGGCATGGCGGTGATCCCGGCCGGCTGGTCAGCCGCGGTCGACGTGTTCCGCCGCTACGACGTGGACAGCAGCAACGTGCGCCAGGTGCTCGGCCGCTGCCAGGCCACCGGGGACGTGCAGAGCGGGCTGCGGCTGTGCACCGCGGTCCGGCCGTGCTGGATCGTCCGCGGCCACTTCGCCGAGGGCGAGGAGTGGTTCGCCCGGTTCCTGGCCCTGGACCACACCGGGCTGCCGCCCGCGGTGCTCGGCGCGGCGCTGGTCGGGCGGGCCCAGCTGATCATGCCCAACCAGCCGGCCACCGCGCAGCTCTGGGCCCGGCGCGGGCTGCAGCTGTGCCGCTCGGCCGGCCAGCTGATCTGGACCGCGACCGCGTTCAACGTGCTGGCCGAGGCCGCGCTGCACGCGGGCCAGCTGGACGAGGCGGAGCGCTGCGCGGCCGACGCGCTGGCCACCGCGCGCCAGGCAGGCAACGGCTGGAACGAGGGCTACGCGCTGGGCACCCAGGCCACGCTGGCCGCGGCGCACGGCAAGCTGCGCGACGCCGGGCAGCTGGGCGAGGCGGCGCTGGCCGTGATGCGCGGCATCGACCAGCAGTGGGGGGTGGCCCGTACCCTGCTCGGCCTGGGCGCGCTGGCCCGGCTGCGCCGCGACCCGGCCGGGGCCATCGAGTGCTACCGGGAGGCGCTGCCCATCCTGGGCGAGATCGACTCCCGGCCGGACATCGCCCGCGCGCTGGCCGGCATCGGCCGGGTCGCGCTGGATCAGGGCGACCTGGCGGTGGCCCGGGAGCACCTGACCGAGAGCCTGCGGCTGAGCTGGCAGACCGGGGCCCGGATCGGCGTGGCCCGCGGGCTGGAGGCGGTGGCCACGCTGACCGCCCGGGAGGGCGATGCCGGGCTGGCCGTGCAGCTCACCGCGGCCGCCGCCGCGCTGCGCGCCGCGGCCGGCCTGCCCGCGCTGTCCGCGGAACGCACCCAGCAGCAGCTCGATCCCGCGCGCAGCCTGGGCAGCGAGGTGCTCGGCCAGCTCTGGCAGCGCGGCCTCGGGCTGACCGCGGACGCCGCGGTGGCGCTGGTACTGCGCCCGGGCCGGGCCGGGCCGTCCGACCCGTCCGAGCCGGTGGACAGCCTGCCCAAGCTGGGCCCGCAATCTTCACTCACTCCCCGGGAACGGGAGATAACCGCTCTGGTCGCCCAGGGCTACAGCAACCGGGCCATCGCCGGGGAGCTGGTCATCAGCCCGGCTACCGCGGCCCGGCACGTTGCGAATATCCTGGCCAAGCTGGGCTTCACCTCGCGGGCCCAGATCGCTGCCTGGGCTGCGGGGAACGGATCGTTACCGAGCGCCAGCGGCCCGCCAACGGGGCACCCTCATCCCATGACGCGCCCTACGATGGACCCTGGCCGGCCGGCATATGCCGCACGCACAAGGACGGGACATGGGTAAGGCGAGCAGAGTCAAGCAAGCAAGCGCCCGGGAAAAGATCGCGGCGCAGCGGGCCGCGCAGCGCAAGCAGGAAATCCGCAGCCGGATGTTCCTGACCATTGGCAGCATCGTTGGCGTCGTGGTCATCGTGGTCGCCTTTCTTTTCGTCAAGGCGCTGCACAAGGGCGGCCCGTCCGGTTCGTCCGGCGGGGTGTCCGGCACCGCGCTGCAAGCCAGCGTGATCAAGGACATCACCTCGGTGCCGTCCTCCACGCTGGACTCGATCGGCAGCGGCGGCGCCTACGCCAAGACCGTGTCTCCCATCACCGCGCCCGCGCTGACCTCAGGCGGCAAGCCGGAGATCCTCTACATGGGCGGCGAGTACTGCCCGTACTGCGCGACCGAGCGGTGGGCCATGGTGCAGGCACTGAGCCGGTTCGGCACGTTCTCCGGGCTGCATGGCATCCACTCGTCCGGCACCGATGTGTACCCGAGCACCCCGACGCTGACGTTCTACGGCTCGCACTACACCAGCCAGTACCTGACCTTCACCGCGGTGGAGACCCAGGGCCTGACCCAGGGCGCCACGCTGCAGACGCCGACCAGCGCGCAGAACAAGCTGTTCAGCAAGTACGACTACCCGCCCTACGTGTCTTCCTCTGAGGAAGCCGCCATCCCGTTCATCGACCTGGGCGGCAAGTACCTGATTCACGGCGCGCAGTACAACCCGCAGGTGCTGCAGGGCAAGACCTGGGCCGAGGTGGCCGCCGCGCTGAGCGACAAGTCGACCGCGATCGCCCAGGGCGCGGACGGGGCGGCCAACATCCTGACCGCCGCGATCTGCAACGTGACCGGCAACCAGCCGTCCAGCGTGTGCAGTTCGCCGACCATCACCAGCCTGCAGGGCAAGCTCTGATGGCCGCGCCCAAGCCGGCCACGTCAGGGGCCAAGCGGGACAAGGGCACCCGGGGCGGGCGGCCGGAGCCGCCACAGGCCGCCCAGGCCCGGCGCAGCCCGGCGCGGCAGACTCGGGCGCGCAGCCCGGAGCGGACCACCGCCACCGCCACGGCGACGGCAGTGCAGCCGGCCACCCGGATCGCGCCGCTCTGGCTGCAGCTGACCACCTGGATCCTGTCCCTGGTCGGCCTCGGCGTGTCCGTCTACCTCACCATCACCCACTACGACACCGCGGTGACGCTGGCTTGTTCGGACAAGGGCGTGGTCAACTGCGGGCTGGTGACCAGCAGCCCGGAGTCCATGGTGTTCGGTGTCTTCCCGGTCGCCGTGCTCGGCCTGGCCTTCTACGTCTTCATGGCGGTGGCCGCCTCGCCCTGGGCCTGGCGGTCCAGGTACCCGCAGGTGGCCATCGTCCGGCTGGCCTCGGTGATCGTCGGCATCGGGTTCGTGCTCTACCTGGTGTACACCGAGCTGTTCACGCTGAACCACATCTGCCTGTGGTGCACCAGCGTGCACGTGGTCACGTTCCTGCTGTTCGTGCTGATCCTGATCAGCGCGGCGGTCGGCTACGGGTTCCGGAACCCGGACCGGGCCTGACCTGGCAGGCTGATCTCGCTCGCCCTGGCCTCGTCGAATCGACGAGGCCAGGTTCGTCTCGGCGCTGACGACAGGCGCCGCGGCGGCTCCTATCGTCAGCCTGGTGAGCGACGCCATCAGGTGCGAGGGCCTGACCAAGCAGTACCGGCACACCGTAGCGGTGCACCGGCTGGACCTGTCCGTCCAGCCCGGCCAGGTATTCGGCTTCCTAGGGCGGAACGGCGCCGGGAAGACGACCACGATGCGCATGCTGCTCGGGCTGATCCGGCCGACCGCCGGCCGGGCCTGGCTGAACGGGCGGCCGGTCCCCGATCCCGGCGGCCTGGCCAGGGTCGGTGCCATGATCGAGGAACCGGCGTTCTATCCCTGGCTGACCGGCCGGCGCAACGTGCAGATCCTGGCCCGGAGCGGCCCGCCGCTGCCGGCCGACCGCCCCGATCCGGTGGCGGCCGCGCTGCACCGGGTGGGCCTGGACGAGGTCGCGGGGCGCAAGGTGAAGACCTACTCGCAGGGCATGCGGCAGCGGCTGGGGCTGGCCGTGGCGCTGCTCCGGCAACCGCCGCTGCTGCTGCTCGATGAACCCGGCAACGGCCTGGACCCGGCCGGGATCAGGGAATTCCGTCACCTGCTCCGCGCACTGGCGGACACCGGGACGACCGTGTTCCTGTCCAGCCACCTGCTGGCCGAAGTGGAGCAGGTCTGCGACCAGGTCGCGGTGCTCCGCGACGGGCGGCTGGTCGAGCAGGGCCGGGTGGCCGAGCTGACCGCCCGGCGAGCCCGGGTGCGGGTGGTACTCCGCCCGGCCGACCAGCCGGACGCGCAGCGCCTGCTCAGCGAATGGTCCGCGC
Organism: Streptosporangiaceae bacterium; assembly: GCA_036497945.1. Classification (GTDB taxonomy): domain Bacteria; phylum Actinomycetota; class Actinomycetes; order Streptosporangiales; family Streptosporangiaceae; genus RYN-230. The sequence goes on from DASXIN010000211.1 coordinate 23,681, forward strand.
GGGCCGACGGCGCCGACGCGCTGCTAGTCGCCACGGCCGACGCCCGCCGGGTCAACCAGGTCCTGGGCCGCGCCGGGATCTGGGCGGACCAGATCAGCGTCGAGCGGACCGGCCTGGAAGAGACGTTCCTGGCCGTGACCGGTTCCGGCCCAGGCATCGAGGAGGCGGCTGATGCGCCTGCTGCGCGCTGAACTGGGCAAGCTCGCGCGGCCTCTGACCTGGGCGGTAGCCGGCGCGGCCATCCTGTTCTGCGTCTTGCTCGCAGCGGGCGGCGCAAACCACGCGGTGGCCAGCCCGGGCGGCGCGGCCACCGTGGCCGGGCAGCTCAGCCCTGTGGCCGCCGGGGCGGAAGCGGCAGGCCTGCTGGCCTCGCTGCCCGGCGCGCTGGCCATTGCCCTGCTGGCGGGCGGGCACATCGGCGGGGAATGGTCCGGCCGGACGATGAAGAACCTGCTCACCCAGCACGGCCGGCGCTGGCCGGTGCTGGCCGCCAAGCTGGCCAGCCTGTGGCTGGCCGGGGCGGCCGTGCTGGCCGCCTGCTGGCTGGCGCTGGCCGCCACCGGGCCGGTGCTCAGCCAGCTGGACCACCTGCCCGCGCCACACCAGCCGCTGTCCCAGGCGGTGTCGCTGGCGGCGTCCCAGGTGGGCCGGGCGCTGCTGGTGCTGGCCGTGTTCGCCGCGATCGGCCTGCTCGGCGCGACGCTGACCCGGAACACGATCGGCACCATGGCCTCCGCGACCGGGATCTTCATCGCGATGCTGCTGGCCGCGTCCTGGCCCGGCCTGGGCCGGTGGAGCCCGGCGACCTGGGTGCAGAGCTGGATGCGCTTCCCGGCCGGGCTGGCCTCGGTGACCTTCCTGCCGACCAACTTCTGGTCCAGGTTCATCAGCGCCAGCGGGACCGGTCCCGGGCCGCTGTCCGGCCTGGCCGGCCTGCTCGCCCTGCTGGCCGCCTGCCTGGCCGTGACCGGGTGGGTGTTCTCCCGGACCGACGTGACCGGGTGAGCTCCGGGTGACCCGGCCCTACAGTTCCCTTATGGGCATGCTGCACCGGCTCCGGCAGAGCGACCTGGTCATCGCGTGCGGGCTGCTGCTCTGGGGCCTGCCCGATGTGCCGTGGTGGTGGGAGCCGCCCGGGCACGCTGGCAGCACCGGGCAGGTAGTCGGCGCGCTGGTCCTCACGCTGGCCATGTCGGTGCCGTTCTGCTGGCGACGGCAGCTCCCGTTCACCGTGCTCGCGCTGGCCGCCGGGGTGCTGGCCATCCGCGCCGCCCTGCACCACGACCTGGTCTCCTCGTTCGCGGCCGTGCTGGTGGCCGCCTACGGGCTGGGCAGCTACCGGCGGGCGGCCCGGCGCTACGCGCGCTGGCTCGGCTGGGCCGTGCTGGCCGGGGCGGTGTTGGTGGTGGCCACCAGCGGCGGCCGCCGGATGGAAGGCGCGCCGCTTGCCCTGCTCGGCGCCGCGTTGGTGCTGGGCGACGCGGCCAGTGCCCGGCGGGCCGAGTCAGCCGCCGCGGTCGAGACGGCGCACCAGGCTGAGCGCACCCGGATCGCCCGCGAACTGCACGACGTGGTGGCGCATCAGCTGTCCGCCATCGCGGTGCAGGCCGGCGCGGCCCGGCTGGCCGCGGCCGGGTCAGGCGACCCGGTCATCGGCACCGTCGAGCAGCTGTCCCGGGAGGCGCTGACCGAGCTGAACCACCTGCTCGGCGCGCTGCGCCGGGAACCAGAGGCCGGCCCGCCCCGGACGGTCACGCCCAGCCTGGCCGAGCTGGACGGCCTGCTGGCGGCCAGCCGCGCGGCGGGCACCCCGGTGCGGCTGGCCGTCACCGGGCAGCCGGGGCCGCTGCCGCCTGGCGTGTCCCTGTCCGGCTACCGGATCATCCAGGAAGCGCTGGCCAACGTGGCCCGGCACGCGCCGCGGGCGGCCACCACGGTGACGCTGGGCTACCGCGCCGGGCAGCTCGAGGTGGAGATCGTCAACGCGGCGCCACCGGCCGGGCGGCGGCCGGCCGGCCCGCACTGGCCGCCCGGCGGCCGCGGCGTGCGCGGCATGCGAGAACGGGCCGAGCTGCACGGCGGGCAGCTGACCGCGGCCGAGCAGCCCGGCGGCGGGTTCGCGGTGCAGGCCAGCATCCCGTATGCCCGCGCGGGGGCGGCACGGGCATGACCGGCACCGCGGATATCCGCGTCGTCATCGCCGACGATCAGGCCCTGGTCCGGGCCGGCCTGGCCACGCTGCTGGACAGCCAGCCCGGGCTGGCCGTGGTCGGCCAGGCGGGCGACGGCCAGCAGGCGGTGCGGCTGGCCAGCGAGCTGCAGCCGGACATCGTGCTGATGGACATCCGGATGCCGGTGCTGGACGGGATCGCGGCCACCTGGCGCATCGTCACCGGCCAGCCGGCCGGCCAGCGCGCCCGGGTGGTCATCCTGACCACCTACGACCTGGACGAGTACGTGTACGAGGCGCTGCGCGCCGGGGCCTGCGGGTTCCTGCTCAAGCACGCCCCGCCCGAGGAGCTGCTGCTCGGCGTGCGCGCCGCCGCCGACGGCGGCGCGCTGCTGTCCCCGGCGGTGACCAGCCGGCTGCTGGCCGAGTTCACCTCCCGGCGGCCGCCCCTGGTCCGGCCGCCCGGGCTGCTCGACCGGCTCACCGCACGCGAGCGGGAGGTGCTCGACCTGGTCATCCGCGGCCGGTCCAACGCCGAGATCGCCGGCCATCTGGTCGTCACGCCGAGCACGGTCAAGACCCATCTCGGCCACATCCTGGACAAGCTGGGCCTGCGGGACCGGGTGCAGGCCGTGGTGTTCGGTTACGAGCACGGCCTGGTCCAGCCCGGCCGGCCTGGGCTGACCCGGCCCGGTCCAGGCTGACCGGCGGTCAGCCGGGCAGGCTGCCGCGCAGCGCCAGGATCCGGGTCACCGCGGCCCGGCCGGAAGCGTGGCTGAGCTGGCCGGAGCGGTATCCGGCGGCCAGCCCGGCCAGCGCCTGCTCGCCCTCGGCCACCCGGTGGTCCGAACAGAGCAGTAGGTCCAGGCCGGCCAGCGCGGCCAGCTGGCCCCGGTGCCCGATGCTGCCGAAGCTGGCCAGCGCACCCGCGCCCAGCGCGTCGGTGATGGTCACGCCGCGGAAGCCGAGCCGGTGCCGTAGCTCACCCTGGACGATGGCCGGGGACAGCCCGGCCGGCCGGGCCGGGTCCAGCGCCGGGTAGACGGCCCAGGACAGCATGACCAGCTTCACCCGGGCCGCGATGGCCGCCTGGTAGGGCAGCTCATCCACGCCGCGCAGCGCGGACCGGGGCACGCCCAGGGTGACCGGCCGCAGGTCGGTGTCCTGCGGCCGGGCGGCCGCGCCCAGGCCCGGGAAGTGCTTGGCCGTGGCGGCCACGCCGCCGGCCTGCTGGGCGGTGATGAAGTCCGCGCCGAGCTGGACCACCTGCCGTGGGTCGGTGCTGTAGGACCGGCTGTACTGGTCCAGGAAGTCGCCGGCCGACCGGTACACGTCGAGGACCGGGGCCAGGTTCACGTTCAGCCCGGCGCTGCGCAGGTTGGCCGCCGCGCCGGTGCCGGCCAGCCGGCCCTGGGTCGCCGGGCGGGCCGACTGCCCGATCTGCTTCTCGGACAGCACGGGCGGGCCAGGCAGCCGGCGCACCTCCCCGCCCTCCTGGTCGGTCATAAGCAGCAGCGGCGCGTGCACCGGGTTGGCCGGGCTCAGGTTGGCCTGCTGCAGTTCCCGGGCCACCGCGGCCAGCTGGGCGAGGCTGGCAATGTTGCCCGCGAAGAAGATCACCCCGGCCGCCTCGCCCTGCCGGATCAGCTGGAGCAGGGCGGCCGGCGGGGTCAGCCCGCGGTAACTGTAGATCACCCGCTGCCCGGCCAGCTGGCTGGTATTCAGCCGGCTGACCAGCCGCGGGGCGGCCGGCTGGCTGGGCCGCGGCGGCGTGGCCCGGTGCTGCCGGGCCACTACCGTGAACGCGGTCAGCGCGACCAGCACCACGGTGCCTGCTGCCACGGTCCCGGCTACGACCGCGGGCACCCTGATCCGTTTCATTCACTACCTCTGGTCCGGGGCTAACCACGCTGAGTATCACACGGCGCGCGGCGGCGCCAAACCGGAATAGCCCGCAGCAGCGGTTGGTTAGATTGCCTAACTGTGAGTACCACGCACCACAATCTCGACGCGGCCGAGGTGACCCAGGCCATCCTGGTCATCCTCCGGCTGAACCGTGGCCTGGACTGCGTCGACGCGGGGCTGACCCCCGCGCAGTACCGCATCATGAAGCTGGCCGGCGCGGGCGGCGAGCGGTCTACCCGGCTGGCCGAGCGGCTGGCGGTGGCCAAGCCCACGCTGACCGCCCTGGCCGATGGCCTGGTCGCCGCGGGATACGCCAGCCGCACCGCGGAGGCCGGCGACCGCCGGGTGGTCCGGCTGACGCTGACCGAGGCCGGCCAGGCCGCGCTGGACCGGGCCGACGCCGCGTATGCCGCCTGGCTCACCGACCTGCTCGCCGCGACCGGCGAGCCAGCCACCGTGCTGGCCGCGCTCGGCCTGCTCGACTCGGCGCTGACCGAGGCCCGGCGGGCCAGGAAGAAGGAGGATGGGAACGGTTGACTGAGCACGCCCCGGCCGGCCCGGGCTGGATGCGCCGGCTAGCCCGGTACTGCTGGCGCTACCCGCGCACCGCGCTGCTCGCCCTGGGCGGCACCCTGGTCGTCGCTGGGGTCAGCGCGGTTATCCCGCTTATCCAGCGGCAGATCGTGGATGACCTGGTCGGGCCCGGGCATCAGGCGGTGTGGCCGCTGGCCGTGGCGCTGGCCGGCGCGGCCGTCATCAACTTCGCCGGGCTGTACCTGCGCCGGTACCGGGCCGGGCGGCTGTCCCTGGACGTGCAGCACGACCTGCGCACCGAGATGTTCCACAGTCTGTCCCGGCTGGACGTGGCGCGGCAGGACGAGCTGCACACCGGCCAGGTGGTCAGCCGGTCCATCTCCGACCTGTCCATGGTGCAGGCGTTGCTCAGCATGGTCCCGATGCTGCTCGGCAGCGCGGTGCTGTTCGTCGTGTCGCTGGTCATCATGGCCGCGCTCTCCCCCACGCTGACGCTGATCGCGCTGGCCGTCGGCCCGGCGCTGTGGTTCATCTCGGTCGCGTCCCGCCGCCAGCTGTTCCCGGCCAGCTGGGACGCGCAGCAGCAGGCGGCGGCCGTGGCCGGGGTGGTGGACGGCGCGGTGACCGGGGTGCGTGTGGTCAAGGGCTTCGGCCAGGAAGACCAGGAGACCAGCCGGCTGGAACAGGCCAGCCAGCTGCTGTACGCCTCCCGGGTGCGGGCCGTCCGGCTGATGGCCCGGTACAACCCGGCCCTGCAGTCCGTGCCTGCCCTGGGCCAGGTCGGCGTGCTCGCGCTGGGCGGCTGGCTGGCCATCCAGGGGTCGATCACGCTGGGTACGTTCGTGGCCTTCTCCTCCTACCTGATCCAGCTGGTCGGGCCGGTGCGGGCGCTGGCCGCCCTGGTCACCACCGGGCAGGAAGCCCGGGCCAGCGTGATCCGGGTCTTCGAGGTGATCGATTCCGAGCCGGTGATCCGGGACCAGCCAGCCGCCGCAGCGCTGCCACCCGGCCCGGTCGGGGTGCAGCTAGCCGACGTCAGCTTCAGCTACCGGCCCGGCCAGCCGGTGCTGCGCGGCCTGTCGCTGCAGGTCGCGGCGGGTGAGACGGTCGCCCTGGTGGGCACCGCCGGGTCCGGGAAGTCCACCATCGTGCAGCTGTTGCCGCGGTTCTACGACGTGACCGGCGGAGCGCTGCGCGTCGGCGGGCGGGACGTCCGCGAGCTGGCCACCGAGTCCCTGCGCGGCGCCATCGGCCTGGTCAGTGAGGACAGCTTCCTGTTCTCCGACACGGTCAGCGCGAACATCAGCTACGGCCGGCCGGAGGCCAGCCAGGCGGAGATCGTGGCCGCCGCGCGGGGCGCCGAGGCGGACGAGTTCATCACCGGGCTGCCGGACGGCTACGACACGGTCATCGGGGAACAGGGGCTGACCCTGTCCGGTGGCCAGCGGCAGCGGGTGGCGCTGGCCCGTGCGCTGCTGGCCGACCCGCGCATCCTGGTGCTGGACGACGCGACCTCCGCGGTGGACCCCCGGGTCGAGGCGGAGATCCATGCCCAGCTGCGCGAGGTGATGGCGGGCCGCACCACGCTGCTCATCGCGCACCGCCGGTCCACCTTGCAACTGGCCGACCGGATCGCCGTGCTGGACGCCGGCCGCTTGGTCGATGCCG
>DASXIN010000212.1:0-9000 GCA_036497945.1 Streptosporangiaceae bacterium
ACCCCGCCGTGGTGGGGGGGGCTGGGTGACCCGACCCGGCCCGGCCCTCCTAGCGGAAGTCGCCGCGCTCGCGGATGGCCCGGATGTCCTGGGCCATCCGGAAGACCACCATGAAGAACTCCAGGGTGATCCGGTACAGCGCGGTGACCACCAGGAAGTACAGCGGTGCGCCGATCAGCAGCACGATCAGGCCGAGACCGACGCTGGTGGCCAGCACGCTGAGGGCGAAGCCGAGCGCGCTGAGGCCGACTACGACCACGATCAGCACGTAGAGGACCTTGACCACCTTGGGGGTCACGAACGAGGTGAACGAGAAGTCGAACAGCGCGCCGAGGAACCCCTTCGGCTCGGCTACCGGAAGCTGCTGGGTGGCGAACGATGGGCGGCCCGCCGACGGCTGGCCGCCCGGCCCACCCGGCTGCCCAGCCGGCTGACCGCCTGGGCTAGTGCCGTAGGTCGGCTGGCCGCCTGGGTCGGCGCCGTAGGACGGCTGCCCGGCCGGCCGGTACTGGCCCCGGGCGGCCTCGCCACCCCAGGGCGGCCCGGGCGCGGCAGCTGGGCCCTGGCCGGGCACCCCGGCTGAGCCTGGCCCGGAGCCGCCGCCCCAGCTCTGACCAGGTGCGCCGCCCCAGCCCTGTCCGGGTGGCTGCTGCGACATTCCATCTCCCAACCGGGAAGATTCCCAAACCGGCGCGGCGCCTAGTCCGCGCTTACTTATGTGGACGTGCTAACCGGGTCAGAAGACTACGGGCTAATAGCAACAGAACGGTAACTTAAACCGACAGTGACCTAGCTGATGACATTAGCGACATTGCCCAGCTAACGGCGCACTACGATGTGCTGCGGAAAGCAAAGCTGCCGGTGGCGGGGCCGGAGCGCAGATTCAGGAAACGACTACTGAATGCGCGCGAGGACCAGGGTGACGTCGTCTTCGCCGTGCGGGCCGAGTTCCTGGGTGACCGTCTCACAGCAGTCATCCAGCGTCCCATCCGGGCGGGCCAGGGCTGCGCTGAGCGCGTCACGCAGCGCGGTGATGCCGTCCGCCAGCGACCGGGCCCGGGTTTCCACCAGCCCGTCGGTGTACAGCGCGAGGGCCGCCCCCGGGGGCAAGGTGACCTCGGTGGTCTCCACCGACCCGGCGCCCAGGCCGAGCGGCAGCCCGGCGGGCAGGTCGAGCGTCCGGGCCGCGCCGTCCGGCCCGGCCACCGCGGGCGGCGGGTGACCGGCCGCGGCGATCACGCACCTGCCCCGCGCGGTGTCCACGACCGCCGCGACGCAGGTGGCGAACGGGGCGCCGGGCAGGCCGGCCGCCATCCGGTCTAGCTTGCGCAGCACCTCGCCGGGCGGCAGATCCAGCTCGGCCAGCGTGTGTGCGGCGGTGCGCAACTGCACCATCACGGCCGCCGCCTCCGGCCCGTGCCCCATCGCGTCGCCGACGATCAGCGCGGCCCGGCCGCCGGGCAGCGCGACGATGTCGTGCCAGTCCCCGCCCACCACGGACAGGCCGACCGGCAGGAACCGGTGCGCCACCTCCAGGCCGGCCGGGACCTTCGACTCGGCCGGCAGCATGCCCTGCTGCAGCGCGACCGCGGACCGCCGTTCCCGGTCATACAGCCGCGCGTTGTCGATCGACACCCCGGCCCGCGAGGCCAGTTCATCGGCCGCGGCGATGTCGCCAGGCCCGAAGCTCGGGCTGCTCGGCGCCCGGCAGAACGTCATGCACCCGAGCACCACCCCGCGCGCGATCAGCGGCACGGCCAGGAACGACGCGTAGCGCGAGGTGAACTCCAGGCCGCCAGGGCGGCGGGCCAGCCGTTCGGTGGTATCGGGGTCGAGCTGGTCGAACACGACCGGCCTGTTGCCGTCCATGGCGCGGTAACTGGGTGAGTCCTCGCTCAGCACCAGCACCTCGTCCGGCGGCAGCAGGCCGTCGGTGACCGCCGCGGGCTGGCCGACCACACGGGCCACGATCCGCCGCACCACGGCGGTCGGCCCGGCCTGGTGCCGCCCGGCCTCGTCGGCGGCGAGCAGGCGCTCGGCGACGAAAACCGCGGTCGCGTCGGCGAACGCGGGTACCGAGACGCTGGCCACCTCACCGGCCGTCCGGGGCAGGTCCAGCGTGGTGCCGATCCGGTCGGTCGCGTGCCGCATCCAGTCCGAGCCGATGACCAGCGAGGCATGCTGGGCGATGACCAGCACCCCGGAGCCCGGCCCGGCCAGCGGCTCGCAGCGGATGGCGACCGGCCCGCTGCCGCCCGCGAACGCCATGGCCAGCGTCATGTTCCAGACCCGGCCCGCCCGCACCTCGGCCAGCGCCTCGTGGGCCAGCTCGCGCTGGCCCGGGCCGGTCAGCAGCACGTCCCGCAGGTCCCGCCCGATGACCGCGCTCGCCGGATGCCCGAACAGCCGCTCGGCGGTCAGCGGCCAGGAGTCCACCCGCCCGCCCGGGTCCAGGGTGAACGCGGCCAGGCCAGCCAGATCCGGGGCACGCCGCCGCGGCAGCACAGGCCGGCCATCTCCGGCCACCCAAGACTCCACCGGCACCTGCACCAATCCTGCCGACCGGGCCGTCGGCTACGGGCGGCCAACTTCGGCAATGGCCACTGTCATTCGGGCCCGCACTGCGGCGACCCCGCGCACCCATTGCCCAACCGTGCGCTATCGTGCAAGCGGAAATGTACCGCACTACCACGGGCAAATACGGCCTGTCCGGCACGATCTGGGCGCGGGAATCGTGGCCGGGAACACCCGCACCATGAGGAGAGCACCAGATCATGCCTGGCCAGCCGGACTGGGTCCCACCGGGTGTGGACACCAAACGGGCGAACATCGCCCGCGTGTATGACTACCTGCTCGGCGGCACGCACAACTTCCTGGCTGACCAGGACCTGGCCCGGGCGATCATCGCCGTCGAGCCGAACATCCGGGCCGGCTCCCGGGCCAACCGGGCGTTTCTCGGCCGGGCGGTGCGCTGCCTGGCCGCGGCCGGAGTTCGCCAGTTCCTCGACATCGGTTCCGGCATCCCTACCCAGGGCAACGTGCACGAGGTGGCCCAGCAGGCCGCGCCGGGCGCCCGGGTGGTCTATGCCGATGTGGACCCGGTCGCCATCGCGCACAGCAAGGCTCTCCTGGAGGGCAACCCGGACGCCGACATCATCGCGGCCGACCTGCGCGAGCCGGATAAGATCCTGGCCCACCCCACCACCCGGCGACTGATCGACTTCAGCCAGCCGACCGGGCTGCTGCTCGGCATGGTGCTGCATTTCGTCGCCGACGCCGAGGATCCCTGGGCGGTCGTGGCCACCCTGCGCGACAGTCTCGCGCCAGGTAGCTATCTGGTGCTGAGCCACGTCAACAGCGACAGCCGGCCGGAAAAGGCACGGGCCATCCAAACTGTCTACAACCGCAGCGTGTCCACGAGCGTGCAAACCCGCTCGCGGGCCGACATTCTGCGTTTCTTCGCCGGATTCGAACTGCTGGATCCAGGCCTGGTCTACATCCCGCAGTGGCGGCCCGATTCCCCGGCCGACGTGCCCGACGACCCGAGCAAGTTCTGGGTCCTGGTCGGCGTGGCGGAAAAGCGCCCGGCCAGCTGACCTGGACCGTCAGGCCGGCGCGGTCAAGCCGACCCCGTGCGGCTGCGCCGGCTCAGCAGATAGGCCAGGCCGCCGAGCACGAGCAGGCCCAGGCCGCCGAGGGTGAGCCGGAGGGCCGGGCCGCCCGGCGTGGGCGACGGGGCCAGGTTGGCCGCAGCGCACACCGAGGTGGCCAGGATCAGCTTCTGATGGTGGCTCAGCCAGCGGATACGCATGGCCTGCACGGTCAGCGTGCCACCGCCCCCGGTGAACTGGCGGTTCAGCATGATCACGGCGACCCCCGGGAGGACGATCCGGGTGTTCGGCGCCGCACTGGCGGGCAGCGCGATCGTGCGGTGCCCGGCCTGGGTGATCCGGCCCTGGTCGATCCGCGAGGTGCCGGACGCCTCCCGCGCCTTTGTGTCGAACCGGCACGAGGACGAGGCCAGCCGGGCCCGCAGCGCGGTCTGCCCGGGCAGCGTGACGACCAGGCCGGGCACCTTCGACGAGGCGCTGGCCGGGCCGGCCGCGTCGGTGATCAGGCCGGTGCCGAGCAGCCCGGCCGCGTCGGCGTTGGGCAGGATCACCGGCGAGCCGCCTGAGTAGGAGGCCTGGCCTACCGGCTGGGTGCTCATCCGGCCGGTGGCGTAGACCGCGTATGACTCGTTCATCGGGGTGCCCGCCGCGGCCGGGGCCGCGGCGGGCAGCGCGATGCCGGACAGCAGGGCCAGGCACCCGGCCGTCCGCATAGCGCTGCTCAGCATCGGGCTCATCGTTATCCCCTTGCACGGCCAGCCCGGCCGTCGCTATCCCCCGGCACGGCCCCGCCCGGATGTTGTGCTGGCCCGGAACGGCCCGTTCGGTCGTTATACCCCGGCACACTGGTGCCATGAACGCTCCGGTGAGCTACCACGAGCCCCCGTCCCCGGTGTTCCTCTTCGACCTCGATGGCACCCTGATCGACAGCGTGTACCAGCACGTGATGGCGTGGCACACGGCGCTGCTCCGGCTGGACATCGACCTGTCCGTGTGGCGGATCCACCGGCGGATCGGGATGAGCGGCGGGCTGTTCGTGTCCGCGCTGATCCGAGAGACCGGGCTGGCGCTCTCCGAGGCGGACATCGAAATGCTGCAGCAGACCCACGCGGAGGGCTACCTGGCCCGGGCGGACACGGTCCGCGCGCTGCCCGGGGCGGCCGAACTGCTCCAGGCGCTGACCAAGCGCGGGGTGCGCTGGGCCATCGCGACCAGCGGCCGCCGGGCCACCGCCGGCCACGCGCTGGGCCTGCTCGGGCTGCCCGAGGACACGCCCATGATCACCCGGGACATGGTGCGCCGGGCCAAGCCCGACCCTGACCTGTTCCTGGCCGCCGCCGCGCTGCTCGGGGTGGAGCCCCGGCATGCGTTCGTGGTCGGCGACAGCGTATGGGACCTGCTGGCCGCACGCCGGGCGGGCGCCATCGGGGTCGGCCTGATGTCCGGCGGCTACGGGCGCGAGGAGCTGGAGCGGGCCGGCGCCTACCGGGTCTACGCCGACCCGGCCGACCTGCTCGCCCGGGCCGACGAACTCGGCGCCCGCGACCTGGTTATCTAGCCTCGCTGGCCGCCGGGCGAGCACCCGCCCGCCGGGCCACTGCGCCGCGCCACGCCGGGCCGCCGCCCGGCCGCCGGGCTGGAGAGCCGGGCCGGACCCGCCCGCAGGCCTGGCGCGCATGGGTTCTGTTAGGAACCCCAGGCGCCCCGCATGGGTGCTGTTTGGATAGCACATACCACCCTTTCCTGGGGTTTCACTGAGAAGCGCCAGAGCGTCAGCTACGCCCTGGACGCCACCTGAAGACGCCTGTGCAAACAGGCACCCCGCCGCCTGCCCCTCCCCCCCGGGGTGGGCGGCGGGCCGCGTGGCGCACGCACCGGAACGCCTAGGAGGGCGCCGTGCAGGACCTTCTCTATATCGGTCTGACCATCGTGGTTTTCGCCGCGCTCTGGCTTCTGGTCAAGGGGGTCGAGCGCTTTGAGCGTTGAGAACTGGATCGGACTCATCGGTGGCGTCTTGCTCACCGTGTACCTGTTCGTGGCCCTCGTCCTCCCGGAGAAATTCTGATGAGTAGCACTGGCGCTGGCTGGCTGCAGTTCGCCCTGCTGTTCGCCGCCTTGGCCGCCTGCTACATCCCCCTGGGCAACTACATTGCGCACGTCTTCACCAGCGACAAGGACTGGCGGATCGAGCGTGGCTTCTACCGGCTGATGGGCATCGATGCCAAGGCCGACCAGAGGTGGGGCACCTACGTCCGGAGCATCCTGGCGTTCTCCGCGATCAGTGTGCTGTTCCTGTACGGCATTGAGCGGCTGCAGCACTACCTGCCGCTCTCGGTAGGCATGGCCGCCGTCACGCCCGACACGGCCTGGAACACTGCCGCGTCGTTCGTGACCAACACCAACTGGCAGAACTATGCCGGTGAGGCCACCATGGGCTACCTGACCCAGATGACCGGGCTGACCGTGCAGCAGTTCCTGTCGGCCGCGGTCGGCCTGGCCGTGGCCATCGCGATGATCCGTGGCTTCACCCGGTCCCGCACCGACAAGCTGGGCAACTTCTGGGTGGATGTCACCCGGGGTACGGTCCGGCTGCTGATCCCGCTGGCCATCGTGGTCGGCATAGCGCTCATCGCGAGCGGCGCCATCGACAACTTCAACGCCTACCACACGTACACCACGCTGTCCGGGGCGCACCAGACGATCCCCGGCGGCCCGGTGGGCTCGATGGAGAGCATCAAGGACCTGGGCAACAACGGCGGCGGGTTCTTCAACACGAACGCCGCACATCCGTTCGAGAGCCCCAACCCGTTCACGAACTGGCTGATCATCTTCAGCCTGCTGCTGATCCCATTCGCCATGCCACGGGCGTTCGGCAAGATGGTCGGGGACAACCGGCAGGGCTATGCGCTGGTCGCGGTCATGGCCATCATCTGGATGGCCGCGGTCGGCGGCATCAGCCTGTTTGAGGCACACACCGGTACCGGCGGCACAGCCACCATCCTGGCCGGGCACGCCGCGGAAGGGACGGAAACGAGGTTCGGCACCCCCGGCTGCTCGGTGTTCGCCGCGTCCACCACGGTGACCTCGACCGGGTCGGTGAACTGCTTCCATGATTCGCTGACCCCGTTCGGCGGCGGGATCGCCCTGTTCGACATCGCGCTGGGCGAGATCGCGCCGGGCGGCATCGGGGCCGGCATGTACGGCCTCCTGGTCCTGGCCATCGTGACCGTGTTCGTGGCCGGACTGATGGTCGGCCGCACGCCCGAGTACATCGGCAAGAAGATCCGGCCGGTGGAGATGAAGTATGCCGCGCTGTACTTCCTGACCCTGCCAGTGCTCGTCCTGACCGCAGCGGGCCTGTCGATAGGCACGCACATAGGGCAGTCGGCGATCTTCAACCCGGGGCCGCACGGCCTAACCGAGATCGTGTACGCGTTCGCCTCCATGGCCAATAACAACGGGTCCGCGTTCGCCGGCCTGGGCAGCGCAGCCACCTGGTACCAGGTACTCGGCGGCATCGTCATGCTGCTCGGCCGGTTCGCGCCCGAACTGTTCGCGCTCGGCCTGGCCGGCTCGCTGGCCCGGCAGCAGCCGGTGCCGGCCAGCACCGGCACGCTGGATACCCGGACACCACTGTTCATCGGGATGGTGGTCGCCGTGATCCTCGTCCTGGTCGGCCTGACCTACTTTCCCGCTCTCGCACTCGGACCGTTCGCTGAGGGGTTGCACTGATGTCCGTCTCAACAACACCAGAGACCGGGGGCCGCGCCCCCGAGCAGGTGGCCGGCGGCGAGCAGCGCCGGATCGGCGGCGGTCTGCTCGACCCGAAGATCCTGCTGAAGTCCACCCCGGACGCGTTCAAGAAGCTGGACCCCCGGGTCCAGCTCAAGAACCCCGTCATGTTCGTGGTCGAGGTCGGCGCGGTGCTCACCACCGGCACGGCCATCGCCAAGCCGACGGCGTTCAACTGGACCATCGTGGTCTGGCTGTGGCTGACCGTGCTGTTCGCCAATCTGGCCGAGGCGGTGGCCGAGGGCCGCGGCAAGGCGCAGGCGGAGACGCTGCGCCGGACCAAGCGGGACACCATGGCCCGGCGGCTCGTCGGCTGGCAGCCCAGGCAGACGGATATCCACGAGGAAGAGGTGCCAGGTACCGGGCTCACCCTGGGCGACTTCGTGGTCGTCGAGGCCGGGGAGATCATACCCGGCGACGGCGACGTGGTCGAAGGCGTCGCCTCGGTGGACGAGTCAGCCATCACCGGCGAGTCGGCCCCGGTCATCCGGGAGTCCGGCGGTGACCGGTCCGCGGTGACCGGCGGCACCAAGGTGCTGTCCGACCGGATCGTGGTGAAGATCACTTCCAAGCCGGGCGAGACCTTCATCGACCGGATGATCGCCCTGGTCGAGGGGGCATCCCGGCAGAAGACGCCCAACGAGATCGCGCTGAACATCCTGCTCGCGTCGCTGACCATCATCTTCATGCTGGCCGTGATCACGCTGCAGCCGATGGCGTTCTACTCGAAGGCGCCGCAGAGCCTGGTCGTCCTGGTCGCCCTGCTGGTCGCGCTGATCCCGACGACGATCGGTGCGCTGCTGTCCGCGATCGGCATCGCCGGCATGGACCGGCTGGTGCAGCGCAACGTGCTGGCCGTGTCCGGCCGCGCGGTCGAGGCGGCCGGGGACGTGAACACGCTGCTGCTCGACAAGACCGGCACGATCACCATCGGGAACCGGCAGGCGACCGAGTTCCTCCCGGTCGGCGGGGCCACGGCGGCCGAGCTGGCCGACGCGGCGCAGCTGTCCTCGATGGCCGACTACACCCCAGAAGGCCGGTCCATCGCGGTGCTCGCCAAGAACGAGTACGGCCTGCGGGAGCGGGCCGAGGGCGAGCTGGCCGGCGCTGAGTTCGTCGAGTTCACCGCGCAGACCCGGATGAGCGGAATCGACCTGGCCGACGGACGGCAGATCCGCAAGGGCGCCGCCGCGTCGGTGGCACAGTGGATCCAGGCCGCCGGCGGAACCGTGCCGCCTGATCTCGGTTCGATGGTCGACGGCATCTCGGGGGCCGGCGGCACCCCGCTGGTGGTGGCCGAGCAGGCCAATGGCACCGCGCGGGCCCTGGGCGTGATCAACCTCAAGGACATCGTCAAGGAGGGCATCGCCGAGCGGTTCGCCGAGATGCGCAAGATGGGCATCAGGACCGTCATGATCACCGGCGACAATCCGCTGACGGCCAAGGCGATCGCGGACGAGTCCGGAGTCGATGACTTCCTGGCCGAGGCGACGCCGGAAGACAAGATGGCGCTGATCAAGAAGGAGCAGGAAGGCGGCAAGCTGGTCGCGATGACCGGGGACGGCACCAACGACGCCCCGGCGCTCGCCCAGGCCGA
>DASXIN010000213.1:0-20930 GCA_036497945.1 Streptosporangiaceae bacterium
GGCCTGTACCGGGTCCTGCCGAGACACGAGCCGGTCAGGCTGTCAAATCCCCACGTCTCGCCGTCCCAGCTGGTCGAGAAGCCCAGGAAAGTGATCTCCGGGCCGCGGGCCATCATGCCGGGCGTGCTTGGGCAGTTCGACGTGGTGACCGTGAACCACAGCAGGCCGATGCTCTCGATCATTGGCGGTCCTCAGCTGCTGCCCCAGATCTCCGTCCGCAAGCTTCAGGTGCTGGCCAGAAGCCGGACGGCGGTGACCCTGACCGGCCAGGACGGGACCGCCCAGATCCGGCTGATGGCGGTGTCCTTCCCCGGGTACGGCCTGGTTTACGCCACCACCAGCCTGTCCGGCCTGCAGCAGACCGTTGGCCAGCTCGAACTGATCCTGATCATCGGGTCGGCGGCTGCCGGGGTGATCGCGGCTGGCGGGGTCGCCTGGGTGATGCGCCGCGGCCTGCGGCCGGTCGAGGTGATGGCGGGCCAGGCCGACAAGATCAACGCCGGCGACCTGACCGACCGGGTCAGCCCGCACGATCCGCGGACCGAGATGGGCCGGCTCGGCGCCGCGCTGAACGGGATGCTGGCCCGGATCGAGGACTTCGTGGCCGAACGGGAGGCCAGCCAGGAGGCGACCCGCCGGTTCTTCGCCGACGCCAGCCACGAACTGCGCACCCCGCTCGCCTCGCTGCGCGCCAACGCCGAGCTGTACCAGCAGGGCGCGCTGCCCCGCCGGGACCAGGTCGATGAGGCGATGCGCCGGATCACGCTGGAAGCCCAGCGGATGGGCGGGCTGGTGGACGACATGCTCCGGCTGGCCCGGCTCGATCAGCATCCCGGCCAGCACCGCGAACCGGTCGACCTCGGCGCGCTGGCCACCGAATGCGTGCAGCGGGCCCGCACCGCCAGCCCGGACCGGACCTGGCAATGCGACGTCAGCGGTGACCTGGAGGTCACCGGGGACGAGGAACTGCTCCGCCGGGCCGTCGACAACATTCTCGGCAACGTGGCCGCGCACACCCCCGCGGGCAGCACCGCCACGCTCACCGCCACTGGGCATGACGGCCACGTGGTTGTGGACATCAGCGACGACGGTCCCGGCGTCCCGCCGGACCAGTTGCCGCGCATCTTCGACCGGTTCTACCGGGCCGGGGTACCGTCCCGGCGGCCCGGCTCCGGCCTGGGCCTGGCCATCGTGGCCGCGGTCGCCGCCGCGCACGACGGCACCGTAGCTGCCGCCGCCCGCGACCCACACGGCCTGCGGATCACCCTCACCCTCCCCGCCACCACCCCAATCCCGTCATCCCCGCCTGAGCTTACCCCCGACCAGCACCAGATACCGGTCGCCCCTTAGCGCTGCATTTGACTTATGCAGGTGGATACCTGCATAATCTTCGGGTGGACGGCGATGACGCGGTGTTCAAGGCGCTGGCTGATCCGACGCGGCGGGCTTTGCTGGACCGGCTCCGCGAGCGCAACGGCCAGACCCTGGGCGAGTTGTGCGAGCCGTTGGACATGGCGCGGCAGTCAGCCACCCAGCACCTCGGCGTGCTGGAGGCGGCCAACCTGATCACCACCGTCCGCCGGGGCCGGGAAAAGCTGCACTATCTCAACCCGGTCCCGCTGTGGGCCATCCAGGAACGCTGGATCGACCGATTCGAGCGGCCCCGGTTGCGCGCGCTGAGCGCCATCAAGCAGCGGGCTGAGGAGGACAGCATGGCCGACCAACCGGACTACGTGTACGTCACCTATATCGAGAGCTCACCCGAACGGGTCTGGGCGGCGCTGACCGACCCCGACCTGACCGCCCAGTACTGGGGGCACAGCAACGTCTCCGACTGGCAGCCCGGCTCCCGCTGGGAGCACCGGCGCACCGACGGCTCGGGCATCGCCGACGTGGTGGGCACCGTGCTGGAGTCCGCGCCGCCACGCCGCCTGGTTATGACGTTCGACCCTCCCCGGGATCTCCCGCCGACCGGGCCCTCGACGGTGACGTTCGACATCGAGCCGCACCACGAGATCGTCCGGCTCACCGTCACCCACGCGAACCTGGCCGACGAGGCGGCCCGGCAGGCGATCTCGGCCGGCTGGCCGGCGGTGTTGGCCAACCTCAAGTCCCTGCTGGAGACCGGCCACGTGCTACCGCAGGCCCCGTGGGAGATGCACGCCGAGTTGCGTGCCGAGCAAATGGCCCGCAACGACCAGCCGGACGCGCAGCCATGACCCAGGGGTGACCCTGGACGCGCATCCGCTGAACGTCCCGGAACCGTAGGCATAAGCCCACCCGGTTGCGGGTGCCAGCCCTCTGGCCTGCCCGCGCGGCGCCAGGCCAGGATGAAGGACGATGGATGCGCTGGCAGAGCACAGCCGTACCCAGCCGCGGACGGCCTGGACCGGCCGGTACCGGGCCGAGATCATCCTGGCCGCCGCGGCCTTCGCCGCGCTCTGCCTCGCCGCGCTGACCGTCACGCCCCAGCTCATTGAGCCGGACGATTACGCCTACCAGGCCTCCATCCTCGCGCTGACCGAGGGGCACTGGCTCACCTTGTCCACCGCCCAGGCGCACGCGCTCAGTGCGCACCAGTTCAGCCCGGCCAGCCTCGGCCCGTCGGTCCGGGTGGTCCAGCGGCTCGGGCCGCCCACCCCCATCCAGTGGGTGCAGCTGGCCAACGACCGGTGGATCAGTGAAAAGGACCCCGGGTACCCGTTCCTGGCCGCGCCGTTCCAGGCGCTGGGCCTGATCCGGCTGGCCGCGCTGTTTTACGGCGCGCTGGGCTGCCTGGGCCTGTTCGTCGGCGCCCGGCGCTGGCTGGGCCGGTACGGCGGCACCGCCGCGGTGGCCCTGTTCTGCTCGTCCGGCGCCGCGCTGCTGTTCGCCTGGCGCGACTACATGCCCACGTTCACCGAGGCGTCGCTGATCGCGGCGGGCACCGGCGCGCTGCTCTGGGTGGTGCTGGCCACCGAGGCCAGCGCCGAACGGCGCACCTGGACCGGCCTGCTCGGCTTCCTGGCCATCGAGGTGGCCGTGTTCGTCCGGTACACCAACCTCGTCGTGCTGGGCTGCGCGGTGCTGGCCGTACTGGTGGCCTGGCGGCTGCGCCGGGTGCCCGGGGCCGCGCTGGCCTGGTGGCTGGGCTCGGCCGCGGTTTGCGTGGCCGGCATCGCGCTGTTCAACGACCTGATCTACGGCGGCGCGCTGACGTCCGGGTACCGGCCCGGTGAGATCAGATTCCGCCTGGGCGCGATCGGGCCCAACGTGCACTACTTGCCCGCGCACCTGATCGAGGCCATGCCCATGCTGGTGCTCGGCCTGGCCGCGCTCGCCTGGATCATCGCCCGATGGCTGCGGCTGCGCCGGGCCGCCGACGCGGCTGGCGCCCAAGCCCGCCGTGACCTGGCCGTGGCCGTCCCGCTGGCCGCGTCGTGGTTCAGCGTCTGGGGGCTGTATGCCGCGTACGACTGGACCGCGGGGCCTGGCTTGACCACCTTGCAGTCCGTCCGCTTCTACGTCGACGCCACCGGCGCCATCGCGCTGCTCGGCGCGTGGCTGCTGATCCACGTGGCCCGCCGGGCCACCCCGGCCGCCGTGACATCGGCCGCCGTCGTGGTGGTGATCTTCGTCCTCGGCTTCTTGTCGTTCACCGCGATGCGGACGCACCCATTCGCCAACATGGGCCAGATGCCCAGCGGCCACGTCTGCCACAGCCACTGCCCAGGCCCCGCACCCGCCCCGAAAACCCGGTGACCTCTAGCCTGACTTGGTGAGGCGAGCTACTGCGGCGGATCTGGAGCCGATTCATGCGGTCATCCAGGCCGCCTACGCCAAGTACCTGAGCCGGATGTCGAAGCCGCCCGCGCCGGTGCTGCGCGACTACCGCGGCCCCGTCGAGGCAGGTGCAGTCTGGGTGACCGGCACCCCCATCACCGGCCTGATCTCGCTCACCCACGTCAAGGACAGCCTGCTCATCGAGAACATCGCGGTGCACCCGGCCGCGCAGGGCACCGGCCTCGGCCGCCGGCTGATGCAGTTCGCCGAACAGCAAGCCGCCGACCAGGACATCACCAGGCTGACCCTGTACACCCACGAGATGATGAGCGAGAGCCAGGCCATCTACGCCCATCTCGGCTACCGGGAGGTAGAGCGGCGTACCGAGGACGGCTACCGGCGCATCTACATGGAGAAGGTCCTCCCGGCAAAAGGTCAGGCCAGATCGGCCGGCGGCTCCACGTCTTCGTAGGCCCGGACCGCGGCCAGCAGCCCGTCCGGGCTGCGCTCGTACACGCTGATCCCGGCCTGTGGCGGCAGGTCATGACGGCCCCACCGGACGACGTTGTACTCCACGGCACAGCGCACTCCGTCGTCGGTCATCATGCACGGCTGCACGTCGAGGCCGCCGCCCGCGCTGAACAGCCGGGTGAAGTACGACCGCAGCTCACCTGAGCCACGGTGGGTCTGGTGGAAGCCGATGGGCTCGCGGAAGTACCCGTCCGGGGTGAACGTGCGCACGATCGCGTCGGTGTCCCCGGCCGCCAGCGCGGCCTGGTAGCGGCCGACCACATCATCGGCCTGAACCGGCCGGGGCTCGAGGATGGCCGGCCGGAGTTCGCGGCGCCCCGCCACCGGCCACTGGCTGCAGTAGGTGCGGAACTCCACCGACAATTCGTCCGGGGATTCCGCCACCACCGCCACCGGCCAGGCCATGTCGTGCCCGTCCTCGGTCAGGTGGGCGAGCAGTTCCACCACGGCCCGCGCGCCGACCACGGTGGACGCCACGATCTCGGTCCGGGCGTGCAGCCCGGCCAGCCAGGACACGTTACGCCTGATGAACTTGTGTAGTTCCCGATGGCTGCGGACCTCGCCGGCCCGCGGGTCATACACCACCACCTGGCCGGGCCAGACATCCTCCAGGGCGTGCGTGTCCG
Organism: Streptosporangiaceae bacterium; assembly: GCA_036497945.1. GTDB lineage: Bacteria > Actinomycetota > Actinomycetes > Streptosporangiales > Streptosporangiaceae > RYN-230. The sequence continues at coordinate 4,920 of DASXIN010000213.1, forward strand.
AGTGGTCCAGCGCGGTCAGGTACTGCCCGACCGGATCAGCCCGGCCCGCCTGGCGCCGCTGTCGGCGGGCCAGTTCCGCCGCGCCGACGAAGTCAGGAAACCACGGCATCTCAGTCCGCATCCTCCCGCCAGCCGGGCGCCTTGTAGAACACCTTGGCCTGGTCCACGTCGGATACTGGTAGCACCACAACCTCGAGCTTCATGTCCACGAAGTGGCTCCTCTCCGCCCTGCCCGCCTCTGTCACATTCCCGGCTTTCTGTGGGTCATATCACTGACCCGGAAAGGAGTGCTGAGCAACGATGACTCGCACGGTAAGCCTGATCCTGCGCAATCTGGTGTTCACCGTGGTAGTGCCGGGGCTGGGTGGCATCTGGCTGCCCTGGTCAATCATGACCCGCGGCGGGCACACCGTCACCCCGACCGCGTGGCCGGCCGTCCCGGTCATCGCGGCCGGAGTGGCCCTGTACGCGTGGTGCGTGTGGAACTTCGCGGCTGTGGGCGGCGGCACCCCCGGCCCGTGGGACGCCCCTTCGCGGGTGGTCGCGGCCGGCCCGTACCGCTGGGTGCGCAACCCGATCTACCTGGCCGCGCTGCTCATCGTGCTGGGCGAAGCCTGGCTGTTCCTGTCCCCGCAATTGCTCGCCTATGCGGCGGTGATGGCCGTGTTCTTCCACCTGTTCATCACCGGCTACGAGGAACGCACCCTGGACCGCCGTTTCGGCCGCACCTACCAGGACTACCAGGCCACCGTCCCGCGCTGGATCCCTCGTCACCCCAGCTGACCGGACTCGCGTCGCGCGGTGCGCTACTCCAAGGACCCGGACGGCCGGGTGCTGGTGTTCGACACCGGCGACTGGCTGGCGTTCATCAGGAAAATGAAGGGGTAAGTCGCCGGGCCGCCAGCTGCCGTCGAACGCGGCCGACCTCGCGGCTTACTAGCTGACCTGACGGGATGTTTCCGTGGCCAGCTTGCGGCGGCGGATCGGGGGTAGGCACCGCGTCATGGCCACTGAACGACAGAAAGAAGCAGCCCGGCGCAACATCGAGAAGGCCCGGGAGGTCCAGTCCGAGCGGGCGCACGGGGAGAACATCCCGCGCGAGACCGAGGGGCTGAGCACGGCCGAGCAGGACCAGCTGGCCGACTCCGAGTTCGCCTTCCCCAAGGAACGCAAGGAACCGCTCACCGACGCCCAGCACGTACGCAACGCGGTAGCCCGGTTCGACCAGGTCGAAGGGGTCAGCGACGCAGAACGCGACCAGGCCTGGCAGCGCATCCTGGCCGCCGCGAAACGCTACGACGTGGATGTCTCCGAATCCAGCTGGCGAGACCTGGCCCACGGCGGCAACGACAGCTCGAGCTAGCCAGCCGCCTACCCTGCAGACCCGCTACCGTGGTGCACAGCGCGGCATTCCAGCCTGCCGTGGGCCAAGGGGCAGCCATGGGCGAGGATCCAGAGAACGAATCACGCGATAGGCAGGACGACGAGCCTGCGGTGCCGCCCGGGCCGCCGGGGTACCCGACGATCGGGACCGTGAACGTAGAGCGTGGCGAAAACCCGGACATGCCGGACCCGTACCCGACGATCGGCCTCGTCGAGGCGCCCCGTGGCGAGGATCCGGGCGACGCCGGATGAGTGGTGCAGCCTTCGCTGATTCCAGCCGGTGACCAGTCCATCACCGCCCGGCCCAGCGGCTGACGCTGCGCAGGCTGGCCCGCTGATCGCTGACCTGATCAGCAAAGAGCTGGATACCGAGCAGGCGGTTACCGGGTCGCTGCAGAGCCGCGGCCTGGCCGTGATCAGCTCGGCCGGCACCCTGGTCACGCTGCTGTTCGGCCTGTCCGCGGTGGCGACCACCGCCCAGCACTTCAAGCTGCCCGCCGCGGCCAAGCCCCCGCTGTATGCAGCCGCCGTGCTGCTGGTGGCCGCCGCGGTCGCGGGCATCGTGACCAACGCGCCCCGGGGCAGCAAGGTGACCTCGCTGCAACGGCTCCGGCCGCTGGTGGAGTCCCCGTACTGGGAGTACCCCGTGGGGCCTGCTCAGCAGGAGGTGGCCAGGACGCAACTGGCCGCGGCCGAAGCGGCCCGGGCGGGCAACCAGACCCGGGCGCGGTACTTGCTGATCGGGATCATCCTGGAGATCGCCGGCATCGCCAGCACCATGGCCGCGGTGATCGCGCTGATCGCGAAAGGCTAGACGTGGCTGGCGGCTGACTCGCCGAGCCGGTCAGCTACCCTCAGGCCCAGCTCGGCCCGGCGCCGGGTGGCGTGCCACGGGCGGTTGGTGATCAGCACGTCGATCCGCTGGTCCAGCAGGAACTGGTCGATCATCGGGTCCGCATCGACCGTCCACACCATGATGCCGACCCCCTGCTGGTGGCAGGCCCGGGCCACGCCCAGCCGGGCCAGCCGGAAGTTGACCGCCACCCAGTCCGCGCCGCAGGCCCGGATCCGGCGCATCGGGTACAGCTCGCTGTGCCGGATGGCCGCCCACCGGCGCCGCGGCACGTTGCCCAGGCTGCGGCCCAGCGACAGCGCGGTCCGCACCTCCGGGAAGGCCCGCTTGATGGTGGCCACCGAGACGTCTTCCAGGGTGGTGACGACGAAGTTCCCCGCGCCCAGGATCGAGTCGGCCAGCCCGACTACTTCTGCCTCGTAGCCGGTCTCCTTGAGGTCCAGATGCCCGAGCAACTGGCCCGCCATCAGCGCCATGACCTCGTCCACCCGGGGCACCTGGTAGCCCAGCCGGTCGCACAGCTCCGGGTAGCCGAGCTGCCCGACCCATGGCCCGCCGCGCCCGGCGCGGGCATCGTGGTAGACCACCAGTATGTTGTCGGCCGTCTTGCGGATATCGAACTCGGCGTACTCCGCGCCGCTGGTCAGTGCGGCCGTGTACGACTCGTAGGTGATTGGTTTCGCATCGTCTGAGTGGTCACAATGAGCGGAGATCTGTACCACTGTCGCTGCGTTCTCCCAGTTGACGGCGAATTGGCCGGGCCGGACTCGATCAGCGTGTCCATCCTTGGCTGGGCAGGCGGCCCAAAGGTGAACCCCGCGCCTCCACCGGGCGGCGTGCGCGGGAAACCTCCGCTACGTTCCGGGCCTGGGAGCATGTCACATCCGCTGGATGCCAGGGGTCAGTTTGGTGACACCTTGGCAGCGAGGGAACGGGCAGATGACCGACACTGACTGGCTGGCAGTGGCATTCGAGCAGCAGCGCGATCACCTGCGCGGGGTCGCGTACCGGCTGCTCGGCTCGATGAGCGACGCGGACGACGCGGTCCAGGACACCTGGCTGCGGCTGACCGGGGCGGATACCAGCGACGTGCAGAACCTCGGCGGCTGGCTGACCACCGTGGTCGCGCGCGTGTCGCTGAACATGCTCCGGTCGCGCCGGCACCGCCAGGAGGAACCGGTCGGCGATACCTGGCCGTCCGCCACGGAGCTGGCCGCGCAGGCGGCCCCGGCCGCCGGCCCGGGCCCGGCGCCGGCTGGCCTGGGCGGCGACCCGGCCGAGGAGGCCGTGCTGGCCGACTCGGTCGGGCTGGCCCTGCTGGTCGTGCTGGACACGCTCACCCCGTCGGAACGGCTCGCATTCGTGCTGTACGACATGTTCGCCATGCCGTTCACCGAGGTGGGGGCGGTGCTCGGCCGGTCGCCGGAGGCGGCCCGGCAGCTAGCCAGCCGGGCCCGGCGCCGGGTCCGCGGAGCGCCCAGCCCGGGCCGCGCCGCCGACCTGGGCCGCCAGCGCGAGGTGGCCAGCGCGTTCCTGGCCGCCGCCCGCGGCGGCGACATCGCGGACCTGGTCGCCCTGCTCGACGCGGACGTCACGCTGACCGGCGATGCTACCGCCTCCCCAGTCGGCCGGCCGCTCGTGCTGCACGGCGCGGCGACGGTGGCCCGGGGTGCGCACGCCGCCTCCAGCCGGGCCGGTAGTTCCCAGCTGGCCCTGGTGAATGGGGAGGTGGGCATCGTGTTCGCGCCCGCCGGGCACCTCCAGGTGGTGCTGCGGCTGACCGCCGGCCCCGACCGCAAGATCACCGCCATCGACGTGATGGCCGACCCGGACCGGCTGCGCCAGCTCCGGCTCGCCCTGCTGCCGGACTAACCGGACTAGCCGGACTAGCCGGACTAGCCATCGGTCCGGGCGCCCGGTGAGCTGCCCATAGCACATATTTGCGGGCAGGTATCCCATTTCGCGCGTTTTGCTCCGGGGCCGGTCAGGTCGCCAGTAGGTTCCCCGAGATAGGTGTTGCCCATGCCGTCTGACGCCCCTCCGCGTCAGCCCGCCGGGTGAACGCGCCGCCACGGGGACAGGAGGATGATGCCGGCAGCAGCGCGTCATTCCAAGCCCAAGAAACCCGCCAGCAAGCTCGGGATATCGATAGTGGCCGCAGCAGCGCTCGCCAGCGTGGTTGCGGCTTTGGTGTATCTGAATGGCTTCTCCGGAGCGTCGCAGGCCGCTGACCGGCCGTTGAACGCCCTGACCACCGGTACATCGCACGCGGCCACGGCCGGCATGACCGGCGACCAGCTCACGGTGGATTTCCGGCAGGCCATCGCCCAGCGGATGGCGCGCGCGGCCACCCAGGCCCGGCACCGTTACCTGGCCGCGCAGGCCGCCCGGCGCGCCCGGCTGGCCGCCCAGCGGCGGGCCCGGCAGGCCGCCCAGCAGGCCAAGCAGCAGGCCAAGCAGCAGGCCACCGCGCAGCCCAGTTCAAGCCCGGCGCCCACCCTGTCCGGCGGCTCGGACCCGGCCCATTCCGCGCTCGGGGTCTGCATCCGCAACGCGGAAGAGGGCGGCAGCTACGCCTGGGGCCCCGGTAACGGCGGCGGCGCCTACCAGTTCGCGCTCGGCACCTGGGAGCACTACGGCGGCTCGGCCGGCGAGTTCGGCGTGGCCGGTCCCGCATACCAGGACCAGATCTTCGACAACGCCATCAACGCCGGCGGCGCGTCAAACTGGACCGCCTACGACGGCTGCTAGCCGGGCTGCCCGCTGAGGCGGCTGGCTCACTGGGTGGTCACCGCGCGCAGCACGTCCAGCCGGGCCGCGCGCCGGCTCGGCGCGATCGCGGCCACCAGGCCGGCCAGCCCGGCCGCCACAGCCAGGATGAGCAGCGGCACGACTGGGAACACGAGCTGGGTGATGCCCTGAGCATGCATCGCGGTGACGATCGCCCAGCCGAGGAGCATCCCGAGCACGAGCCCCTCGACAGTGCCGAACAGCGAGATCACCAGCGATTCCTGGCGCACGACCGAGCGCAGCTGGCCCCGGGTCATGCCCACCGCCCGGAGCAGGCCAAGCTCCCGGGTCCGCTCGTAGATCGACAGGGCGAGCGTGTTCGCGATGCCGATCAGCGCGATGATCACCGCCAGCGCGAGCAGCCCGTAGACCAGGTTGAGCAACTGGCTCACCTGCTGCGCCTGCTGAGCCTTGTACTGGGTTTCGTTCATCAGTGTGGCGTTCGGGTACGCGGCCAGCACGTTGTCGATCGCATGGCGGCCGGCCGCCATGCTGACCCCGGGGGCGAGCTTGACGAACTCCTCGATGTCGAGGGCCTGCGGGAAGTTGGCCTGGGCGGCCGCCACCGGCAGGACGTAGTCACCGGCGAGCTCCCGCACGCGGTAGATAGCCTGCACGGTGAACGTCTTGCGCCCGGTGGTAGGGAACGTCACCGTGACCGGGCTGCCGATCCGCAGGTGCCTGGCCGTCGCGATCTGGGTGGACACCGCGATCCCGGAGGAGGTCATCCGGGCCAGGCGGCCCTGGGTGACGCCAATGCTGAACATCTGACTGGCCTTGACCGGGTCGGTGGCCACGACCGGGGTGGCCTTGCCGTACAGCTGGACCACCGCGGAGCGTATCCCGGCGACGCTGCTCACCTGCGGGAGCGCGCTCAGCGACCGTTCGAGAACCGGGCTGAAGCCACTCGCGCCGCCCGCGATGCCCCCGCTGCTCACGGTGTAGTCGGCCCGCATCGCGGAATTGATGATCCCGTTGACCGAGGCTTTGGTGGACGACGCGATGATTGTCATGAGTGACACCAGGGTCACGCCGACCATCAGCGCGGCCGCCGTGGCCGAGGTGCGCGCGGGGTTGCGCATCGCGTTCTGCCGGGCCAGCTTGCCCGTTGCGCCGCGCGCCGCCAGCGGCGCACCGAGCAGCCGGCTGACCGGCCGGGCGGCGAACGGCCCGAGCATGGCTACGCCCACGAACACGGCCACCGCGCCCCCGCCGACCGCAGCGACCCTGTTCCCGGTCTGCGCGAACAGCCCCCAGCTCAGCACCGCCGCACCGGCGGCGGTGAGCAGCCCGCCACGGGCGGCCCGCCAGGCGGACAGCTGGCGGGGCTCGGCCGCCGCATCCTGCAGGGCGGCCACCGGCGGGATCCGGGACGCTCGCCGGGCCGGCGCGAACGCCGCCACCAGCGTGATCAGGGTGCCGACCGCCAGGCCAGTCAGCACCGTACGCGCGCCCACGACCAGCCCGGAGGCCGGGATACCGAAGCCGAGCGCCGCGAGCCCGGCCTTGAGCACTACGGCCAGCCCGATCCCCGCGACCAGGCCCACGGCCGAGGCCAGCACCCCGATGACCAGGGCCTCGCCGAGCACCGAGGCCATCACCTGGCCCCGGCTCGCGCCGACCGCCCGGAGCAGGGCCAGCTCCCGCATCCGCTGCGCGACCACGATCGAGAACGTGTTGAAGATGACGAACGAGCCGACGAACAGCGCGATGAACGCGAACACGAGCAGGAACACGTTGATGAAGCCCAGCGCCTGATGGATGGTGTCCTGACCCTCCACGGTGACCGTGCGGCCGCTCACCACCTCGATCTTCGGGTCATGGATGGCGGCCCGCAGGCGGCTGACCAGCTGAGACTGGGTCACGCCCGGTGCCGCCTGCACGTTGATCGCATCGACCTTGCCCGGCTGGCCGACCACCCGGGCCGCCGTGGCCGGGGTGAACGCGGTGATACTCGCGCCTAGCGGGCTGTCCGCGCTGCCCCAGGTGGCGATGCCGGTGATGGTGTAGCGGCCGGGTGCTCGCTGGGTGAGCACCTCAACCCGGTCGCCGACCCGGAAGTGCCCGACGTCAGCGGAGTGCTTGTCGATCACCACCTGGGAAGCCGTCCGCGGCGGGTGCCCGCCGGGCAGTATCCGCAGTGGGTTGAGCGCGGGAACGCTGGTCCAGGCCACGCCCAGGGTGGGCGGGCCATTGGCCGCCGTGCCGACCGGCTTGCCGTTCCGGCCGACCAGCTGGGCGTAGCCGGTGATGCCGAGGCTGACCGCTTGCACGCCCGGCACCTGGCGCACCGGGCCGGCCAGGCTGGCGTCGATCCGTTCCCGCTGGCTGGTGAAGTTGGTGCCGGGATTGAACGGCTGCCTGGCCCGGATCACCGCGGCCGTCCCGTGGTAGATCTGGCTTTCCAGCCCGTTGAACGTCGCGTTGATGGTGTCGGTGAAAACGAGCGTGCCGGCGATGAACGCGACACCGAGCAGCACGGCCAGTGCGGTCAGCCCGTAGCGCAGCCGGTGCGCCACGACCCCCTTCGCGGTGAGTCGCCACATCTCAGCCTCCCTCGCCGGCCAGCTCGCGGATGGTGTCGAGGACCCGATCCGCGGTGGGGCCGGGCAGCTCCCGGACGAGACGGCCGTCGGCCAGGAACAGCACCCGGTCGGCGTACCCGGCGGCGCGCGGATCGTGGGTGACCATGACCACGCTCTGCCGGTATTCGTCCACCGCGTGCCGGATCCGGGTCAGCAGCTCGGTCGCCGACCGGGAATCGAGGTTGCCGGTCGGCTCGTCCGCGAAGACCAGGTCGGGACGCGTGACTAGAGCCCGGGCCATGGCCACCCGCTGCTGCTGGCCCCCGGACAGCTCGGCCGGCAGGTGTCCCAGCCGGTCGGCAATGCCGAGCGAGCCCGTTAGCTCATCGACCCAGGCCCGGTCCGGCTTGCTGCCGCCGAGGCTGAGCGGCAGCAGGATGTTCTCCCCGGCGGTCAGCGTGGGCACGAGGTTGAAGGCCTGGAACACGAAGCCGATGCGCTCCCGGCGCAGCAGGGTCATGGCTTTGTCGCTGAGCGAGCCGAGCTCGGTGCCCCCGAGCAGGACCTGGCCAGAGGTGAGCCGGTCGAGCCCCGCCAGGCAGTGCAGCAGGGTCGATTTCCCGGACCCCGACGGTCCCATGACCGCGGTGAACTGGCCGGCCGCGAAGTCCGCCGAGATCGCGTCGAGCGCCCGGACCGCGGTCGCGTCCCTGCCATAAATCTTGACGCCACTGACGATGCGCACCGCGGGCGCGACCGCGAGCGGGTTGGCCTCCTGCCCGGTTGAGATGATCGATGTCATCGGTCCCTGGCCCCCTCCATCAGACCTGGCCGGGCCCGCTAACCTCCCAGCCCTACCTCCACCGTGCCCACCGCGGTCAGTCGGCCAGCAGAGGCGAACGTCCAGCCCGCCCGGACCAAGGGTCCCGCCGTGCCCGGGCCCAGGTACTACGCGGCCGTACCGCGGCAAGCGCAAAGCCAGGCACATCAGGGCAGGCATTACCGGTCCTTCGACCGCTGACCGGCGTGCCAAGATGGGGCGCATGCCCCGTCCAGCGCCACGGCACGACCGCGATGCGGGCGGTCCGGCCGAGGTGCTGGCGGCCAAGGCCGAGCTGCGCCAGCAGGTGTGGGCCGAGATGCGGGCGGCCAAGGTGGCCCGGTTCCCCGGCGCGGAGGGACGCATCCCCAACTTCACCGGCGCGGAGGCGGCCGCCGAGCGGCTCCGCGGCACACCGGCCTGGCAGGCGGCCCGCACCGTGAAGGCCAACCCGGACGCGGCGCAATGGCCGGTCCGGCAGCGCGCCCTCGAAGACGGCAAGACCGTGTACATGGCGGTGCCACGGCTGGCCGGCCCGGAGCCGTTCTTCGCCCTCGACCCTGCCCACCTGGCCGAACCGCCGCGCAAGGCGTCCTCGATCAGCGGCGCGTCCCGGTCCGCCCGCCGCGTCGAACTGGCCGACCTGTCCCCGGTCGGCCTGGTGGTCATGGGCAGCGTGGCGGTGGCCGCGGACGGGGCCCGGCTGGGCAAGGGCGGCGGGTTCGCCGACCTGGAATACGCCCTGGCCAGCGCGGCCGGCCTGATCGGGCCGGACACGGTGTGCGTCACCACCGTGCACGAACTCCAGGTCGTTGCGCCCCGGACGATCCCGGTGACCAGCCACGACGTGCTGGTCGACTTCATCGTCACGCCGGAGCGGATCATCGACTGCCGGCCCCGGCGCGGCCCCCGGCCCACTCCGGGCATCGACTGGGCCGACCTGACCGAGGAGAAGATCGCGGCCATCCCGCTGCTCACCGCGCTGCGCGGGGTCGAATAACCTAGGACCGGTCAGATGATGCCCTGACGTGGAGCTCATAGCCTCCCGGACCGCTACGGCTGATGGCTTCTGCTCAGTTCCGCTGCGTAACGGAGGCGTTGAGTGCTGTCTAACCCTGCCCGCCGGCGGCTGCCCCGGGTCGATGCCCGGGAAATCGCCGCCATCTTCGCCGGTGGCGCGCTCGGCACCGCGGCCCGGGCCGGGCTGGCCGAGGCGTTCCCGCATTCCCCGGTGTCCTGGCCGTGGCCCACGTTCGCGGTCAACATCGTGGCCGCGTTCCTGCTCGGCTACTTCGTCACCCGGCTGCAGGAACGGCTGCCGCTGTCCAGCTACCGCCGCCCGCTGCTGGGCACCGGCCTGTGTGGCGGCCTGTCCACGTTCTCCACCATGCAGGTAGAAATTCTCGCCATGCTCAACGCCCATGCCTGGGGCCTCGCCGCCAGCTACACCGCGGCCAGCGTGGCGGCCGGCTTCGCCGCGATTTACCTGGCCACCGTGCTGGTCCGACGGGTCCGGGTCCGGGTCTCATGACGGTCCTGCTGTGGACCGGGGTGGTGCTGATCGGCGGGGCGGGCTCGGTGGCCCGGTTCCTGGCCGACGGCCTGGTCGGGTCGGCGGCTGGCCGGGGCTTCCCGTTCGGCACGTTCGCCATCAACGTGTCCGGCGCGATGATCCTGGGCCTGCTCACCGGGCTGGCCCTGGGCCACACCCAGGCACTGCTGGCCGGCACCGCCGCGGTCGGCTCGTACACCATGTTCTCCACCTGGATGTTCGAGACCGAACGGCTGACCGAGGAACGCCAGGCCGGCCTGGCGGTGGCCAACGTGCTGGCCAGCCTGGTCCTCGGCGTGTCCGCCGCGGCGCTCGGCCGGTACCTGGGGACCCAGCTGTGAACGCCGACTCCATCAAGCTGACCAGCTACTTCAGCGAGCGGCAGCGCACCGGCGGCCGGTTCGTGGCCGACGCGCTGCTCGACCTGTACGGCCAGCAGCAGATCGCGGCCAGCGTCCTGCTCCGCGGCATCGAGGGGTTCGGGCTCAAGCATCACCTGCGCACCGACCGCTCGCTGACCCTGTCCGAAGACCTGCCGCTCGTCGCGGTCGCGGTGGACCGCCGCCCCCGGATCGAGGCCGTGCTCGGGGACACGCTCCAGCTGAGCAGTCCCGGGCTGGTCACCCTGGAACGGGCCCGGCTGCTGACTGGTGAGCTGGCCGCGGTCGGCCTGCCCGATATCGGGCCGGACGCCACCAAGCTGACCGTCTACCTCGGCCGCCAGGAACGGGTCTACCGGGTGCCCGCCTTCGCCGCGGTCTGCGACCTGCTGCACCGCCGCGGCGTGGCCGGCGCCACCGCGCTGCTCGGGGTGGACGGCACCGCCCACGGCCGCCGGGAACGGGCCCGGTTCTTCAGCCGCAACGCCGCCGTGCCGATGATGGTCATCGCGGTCGGCGACGGGGACCGGATCGGCCGGGTGCTCCCCGAACTGGGCGGGCTGCTGCCCGACCCGCTAGTCACCCTGGAGCGGGTCCGGGTCTGCAAGCGGGACGGCGAACTGCTGGCCGCACCCGATGCACTGCCCGGCGTCGATGAGCACGGACTGGCGTTGTGGCAGAAAATCATGATCTTTACCTCGGAAGCCGCGCTGTACCGTGGGCAGCCGCTGCACCGGGCGCTGGTCCGAGCGCTGCGCTCGGCCGGGATCAGCGGGGCCACCACGCTGCGCGGCATCTGGGGCTTCCACGGTGACCACGCGCCGCACGGTGACCGGGTGCTGCAGCTGGGGCGGCATGTGCCCACGGTCACCGTGGTGATCGACACGCCGGACCGGATCGCGGCCGCGTTCCCGGTGATCGACCAGCTGACCAGCGAGCGGGGGCTGGTCACCAGCGAGACCATCCCGGCGCTGCGCGCGGTCAGCGGCGGGCGCACACGAGGCGGGCCCCGGCTGGCCACCCCGCGCCGCGTACCCGGCGCTACCTGAATGCTTCAGCCATGCACTTAGGACACGGGCGCGGAGGGTTAGCGCCGGCTATTTCTCCTCCGGCCAGCCTGGCCGGTCGGCGGGAGCCCGGCCAGGGGCCAACGATCCGGCCAGGTCAGGGACGGCGGCCGATTGCCCACCGGCGGCGTCCGTGGTCCCGGGCGCGGCCGGGATGGCCGCCGTGTCGGCCGGGGCGAGCGGGAGGAAGATCTCGAAGATCGCGCCGTGGCCGGGGGTGCTGCGCACCTTGACCGAGCCGTGGTGCGCGGTCGCGATGGCCTGCACGATGGCCAGGCCCAGGCCGAAGCCGCCCGCCTCGCGGTTGCGGTGCGTGCTGGCCCGGGCGAACCGCTGGAAGATGCGCTGCAGGTCGGCGGCGTCGATGCCGCAGCCGGAATCGGCCACCGCCAGCACCGCCTGCCCGCTCTCCCGGCGGGCGCTGACCTCGATCTGGTCCCCGGGTCCGGTGTGCGCGATGGCGTTCTCCAGCAGGGCGTCCAGGGCCAGCGCCAGCCGGTCCCGGTCGGCCAGCACGGTCGCGTCGGTGACCGAGCCGAGCCGCCACTGCCGGGGCAGGTAGCCCCACCGCTCCAGCGCGTCACCCAGCACGGACTCGATCGCGACGGGTTCCCGGTGCAGGAAGTCGGGGCTGGACGCCGAGGCCAGCAGCAGGATCCGGGTGGCCAGCCGGCCCAGCCGACGGAGCTCGTCGGCGACTACCCGGGCGTCCTCGGCCATCTCGGTCTTGATGGCCGCGCGTTCCATCAGCTCGGCGTGCCCGAGCGCCACCGTGATCGGCGTGCCCAGCTCGTGCGAGGCGTCCTGGAGGAACCGGTGCTGCTGGGTGAGCAGGCGCAGGTTCTCCTGGGAGACCCGCTGAACCGCTTCCATCGCGGTCAGCTTGTCCTGCATCGCGGCCACCCGGCGCCGGCCGTGCCACACCATTACCAGGAACATCAGCGCGATCAGCGGCACTTCGGCCAGGTAGTCCGCGTCCTGCTGGCCCTTGAGCACCTGTACCACGATGATGCCGCCGGTGGCCAAGGTGACCGCGGCCAGGGTCAGGATGGTCGGCTGCAGCCGCCACAGCCGCACGCCGTAGACCGCGGTCAGGCTGACCCAGATGGCCAGGAACGGCACCGTGCCCCAGCTCGGCTCCAGCCGCATGGCCAGCAGGTTGAGTGCGACGAAGGCGACCCAGATCAGGTCCAGCCGGGACGCCCGGGCCCAGTGCGCGACCCGGTGCCGCCAGCCCGAGGCACCGGGCGGCGGGTCCAGCCCGGCTGGGTGGCCGTGCCGGGGCGACGTGGGCCGCAGCCGGGGCCACTGAACACGCTGCGTGGTCACTGTTCCTCCCACCGGGCCTGCCCGCTCGGGGACGTCCGGGTGCCGGCCCCGAGCTGGCGGAGCCCGGTAGCCAGGATGCTAGCGAGCAGCGCGGCATGCTGGCCGCCCGGGTCGAGGTCCGGGTCGAACACGGTGACCTGTGCGCCGCTGGCCCCGGGAGCCAGCCCGGCCAGCAAGCCGGTCAGCTCGGCCGGGGCCAGCCCGCCCGGAGCCGGGCTGTCTACCGCGGGCATGCAGGCCGGGTCCAGGATATCCACGTCGATATGCAGCCAGTAACCGTCGAGCTGGCTGGCCGCCACGGTGGCCAGCACCGCCTCCGCGGTGGCCGCCGCGCCGTCCTGGCGGATCCGCCGCGCCGGGATCACCTGGGCCAGCACGGTGCTCGCTTCGGAAAGTCCCTCGTCGTCGTCCCGGCAGCCGGCGTGCACCGTGTCCTCCGGGCGGAAGTGCGGGGTCCGGCCGCCGGCCCCGGAGATGGCCGGCCAGTGCAGGCCGACCGCCGCGGCCAGGTCCTCCCCGGCCAGGCTGGCGCAGTCCGCGCTGTTGCCCGGATGCCGGAAGTCGGTGTGCCCGTCGAGGTGCACCAGGCCGTACCGGCCGCGCGGGCGGAGTGCCCAGCCGGCCGCCAGCAGCAGGCTGCAATCCCCGCCGAGAACCAGCGGCGCCCGGTCGGCGTCTAGTTGGGCCCGGATCCGCGCGGCCAGCCGGGCGGCGTGCTCCAGGATCGCGTCCTGGTTGCGCACCTGGCCCCCCACCTGACCCTGGTCTTGCACCTGGCCCTGGCCCTGCACCTGGCCCTGGTCCTGGCCCTGGGCCTGGCTGGGCGGCGGGCCGGCCAGGTAGCGCCCGGGCAGCACCACCCCGGCGTCGGCCGCGCCGTCCGCCGCCAGCCGGGTGTACAGCCCGGCCTCGCGCAGCGCCTCGGGCGCCTTGGCCGTGCCCGGCACCGCACCCGGCTGCGGCGGGCGCAGCCCAAGATTGGACGGCGCCGAGATCAGGGCCAGCACGCTCAGCCCCGCCCGTCCTTCCCGCTGATCCGGGTGCCCAGGTCGGCGCCCTCGCAGATGGCCTCCATCACCCCGGTCGCGGCCACGTCGAACACGTGCGTGGTCAGGCCCTGCTCGTTGGCCAGCACCAGGGCGCTAGTGTCCATCACCCGCACCCCGGCGGCCAGCGCCTCGTCGTAGGTCAGCTCCGGGTAGCGCACCGCGTCCGGGTTGACGTGCGGGTCGCTGTCGTACACCCCGTCCACCCCGCGCTTGGCCACCAGCAGGGCGTCGGCTTCCAGTTCCAGCGCGCGCTGCACGGCTGGGTAGTCGGTGGTCACGTACGGCTGGCCGATGCCGCCCGCCAGCAGCACGATCAGGCCGCGTTCCAGGTGCCGGATGGCGCGTAGCCGGATGAACGGCTCGGCGACGCTCTCCATCGGGATCGCGCTCATCACCCGGACGTCCGTTTCGGTCCGGGCGGTCAGCGCGCCGCGCAGGCTCAGCGCGTTCATCACGGTGCCGAGCATGCCGATGTTGTCCGCCTCGGCCCGGCTGATGCCCCAGCCCTCGGCCATCCGGCCGCGGAAGTAGTTGCCGCCGCCAACCACCACGGCCAGCTGGACGCCGAGGTTGTGCACGGAAAGCAGCTCATCAGCCACCCGGGCCAGGCTGGCCGGATCCAGGCCGGAACTTTTCGGCCCGGCGAGCGCCTCGCCGCTGAGCTTCACGACGACCCTGCGGTAACGCGGCACAGCCGTGGCTCCTCTCGGGACCGCGGTACTGGCGGACCCTGGCCACGCTATCGCAGCTAGCCGCGGTCCGGAGCGGGCGCCGGGCCAGCCTGGCGGCGGATGAAGCGCAGCGCCTCCCGGTGGTCGGCCGGGCTGAGCCGGTCCAGGTACAGGTGGCCGTCCAGGTGATCCAGCTCGTGCTGCAGGCAGCGGGCCAGCTCGCCGTGGCCGGCCACCCGCACCGGCCGCCCGTCCAGGTCCACGCCGGTGGCCACCGCGTGCGCCGCCCGGCGTACCGGCAGGTACAGCCCGGAATGGACAGGCAGCCATCCGGCCCTTCCTGCTCTCCTTGGCTGAACGCCAGTGCCGGGTTGATCAGGTAGCCCTCGGCGCCATCCACGTTGTAGCAGAACACCCGCAGGTCAACTCCGATCTGCGGCGCGGCCAGACCCGCCCGGCCGGGCAGCCGGCAGGTGTCCATCAGGTCGGTCACCAGCCGGGCCAGCCCGTCGTCGAACCGGGTCACCGGCCGGCCGGTATCGCGCAGCACCGGGTCGCCGAACTCGCGGATGGGCCGGACGGTCATGCCACCGGCTCGCCGGCCGCCGCGGCCGGTGCCTGGGCTGCCGCGGCCGGTGCGGACGGTGCCTGGGCTGTCGCGGCGGGTGCGGCGGATACGGCTGGTGCGGCGGGTCCGGCGGGCGCGCTCAGCATCGGGATGGCCAGCAGCAGGTCCTCGTGCCAGCGGATCTCGGCATCCAGGCGGCCGATCGCATGCTGCAGGATCAGGCTGTCCGCGGTGGTCTGCTCGGCCCACGCCCGGTCCTGCTCGTGCCGGAAGAACTCGCGCTGCGTGGTCAGCGCCCGGTGCCGGTCCTCGACCAGCCCGCGCAGCTCGTCGGCGGGCACGTCGCTGCTCATCGCCACGGCCAGATCGACCGGGTCGGGACGCAGGCTGACCTGGCGGAACGCCTCGGCACGCAGCGCCCGCAGCTCCTTGCGGCCCTCGCTGGTGATGGCATAAACGGTGCGCGCGGGCAGGTTGCCAACCTGCTCGGTGCGTACCGCCTCGATGAGCCCCTCGGCCGCCATCCGGTGCAGCGCCCCGTACAGCGACCCCGGGCGCACCTCGGACCACAACTCGGTCGGCCGGCCAGTTTCCGTCGTCCCCGGCCAGCTCCGCCGTTGGCGGCCGGTCGTCGGCCAGCCCCGTCGCCCGCGCCGGCCGCCGGCCAGCGGCCAGATTCGCCGACAAACGCCGACATAGCACGCATCCGGTACGCCAGAACCGGGACAATTCCGACAGGAAAGCGCACGTTTCGCGGGCGGTGTCAAGCGGCGGTTGCAACGAGGAGGTCGTTGAGGGCTTCGGCGGGAGTGGCGTAGTGCAGGGTGCGGCGGGGGCGGGTGTTGAGTTTGGCGGCGATGGCGTCCAGGTCGTGCTGGGTGTAGCCGGACAGGTCGGTGCCTTTGGGCAGGTAGTAGCGGATCAGGCCGTTGGTGTTCTCGTTGGTGCCGCGCTGCCAGGGTGAGTGGGGGTCGGCGAAGTAGACCGGGACGCCGGTGGCGATGGTGAAGGCGGCGTGGCGGGC
>DASXIN010000214.1:0-8913 GCA_036497945.1 Streptosporangiaceae bacterium
CTGGTTGTTGATGGCCAGGATGGTGAACAGGCCGAGCCCGTGCAGCGAGAACGTGTACTCGGTGATGATCGCGCCGCCGAGCAGCAGGCCCAGGTCCATGCCGAAGATGGTCACGATCGGGGTCAGCGCGGCGCGCAGCCCGTGCTTGACGATCACCGTTCGCTCGGGCAGGCCCTTGGCCCGGGCGGTGCGGATGTAGTCCTCGCTCATCGTCTCCAGCATGCCCGCCCGGGTCAGCCGGGCGTACAGCGCGGCGTACAGGAAGGCCAGGCAGATCCACGGCAGCACCAGGTTCCGCGCCCATAGCAGCGGGTTCTGGGTAAATGGCACGAACGTGACATTCGGGAAGATGGGCCACTTGTAGCTGAACAGCGCCAGCGAGATCAGCCCGGTGAAGAAGATCGGGAGCGACACCCCGGCCAGCGCGATGCCCATCGAGAACCGGTCGAACAGGGTGCCCCGCTTGAGCGCCGAGATGACGCCGATGGACACCCCGGCGACGAGCCAGATGATGGCCGCCCCGATGGCCAGCGACAGGGTCACCGGCAGGCCGGCGACCATCTGCGGCCAGACCGGCTGCTGGGTCCTGAACGAGTAGCCGAAGCACGGCGGCGGGCAGTAGGCCCTGCTCGTGCCACTATCGAAGTGCTCGCCGAGCACGATACCCCTGAGGAACCGCCCGTACTGGACCGGGAGCGGCGCGTCCAGGCCGAGCTGCTGTTCGATCGCGTGCACGGCGGCCGGCGTTGGGTTGCGCCCGATGTACTGGCTGGCCAGTCCGCGGGTGGTCTGCCCGGCCAGCCGGGGCAGCAGGAAGAAGATCGAAAACGTGATCACGCTGACCACGATCAGCAGGAAGACTGTGGCAATGAGGCGCCGGACGATGAAAGTGATCACTGGACGCGGCGCTGGTGCCCGGGCGGTCATCCCAGCCGGGCACCAGCGCCTTCACCTGCTCTCTCCTCTTGCTGCTTCTCTCTTGCTGCTACGTCGAGCTGGCTACTTCAGCCCGAGCACCGCGTAGTTATACATGCCGTAGAACGGCTGAACGTACACATTGGTCAGATTCGAGGGCCGGTAGAGCAGCGCCTTCGCGTACACAATGGGCAGGAACGCCGCGTCCTTCATGATCTGCATATCGATCTGGCTGGTGTAGGAGTTCCGCACCGTGGGGTTGTTCTCCGTCGCGAACTTGCCGAGCAGGCTGTTCACCAATGGGTCGTTGAGCTCCCCGAGGTTGGTGTTCCCGACCGGGCTGATGGCCGCGCCATCCGCGATGTAGTAGAACTCTCCGTATCCGTCCGGCCAGTCGGGCGCCCAGCCATAGACGGTGATGCCCAGATCGTGGCTGTGCACGTAGTTAGGCACGCCGGCGAAGTTGGACGTGTAGCTGGCGGTGGGATAACCGTGCAGCGTGAGCTTGATGCCGACCCTGGCCAGCGACGCCTGCATGGCCGTGGCGACCGACACCTCCTTCGGCCGGTCGCTGCGGTAGGTGATACCGGTGCTGAAGCCGTTCGGGTGGCCGCAGAGCTGCAGTTGCTGCTTGGCCTTGGTGAGGTCACCCTGCGGCTTGGTGGTGGCCTCGTACAGGTCGAAGTGCTTCTGCCCGACGACGTTCGGCGGCGCGGCCGTGCTCGCGATATCCCCTCCGGCGTACGGGCCGCCGTAGGCGGTCTGGTTGTTGACCTTGTTGGCCGCGTACTCGACTGCGATCCGGCAGTGGATGTTGTTCATCGGCGGCACTTTGTTGTTGAGAGTCATGAACCATTCGAATCCGCTGACCGGGTTGTCGGACTGCGCCTTGAGCGAGCTCGACGTCAGGATCCTGGCCCGCGCGGCCGCCTGCACGCCTGTCCCCGGCAGGTCGACTTGGATGTCCCCGGCGAGGAGCCGGTTGTCGACGTCGTTCGGGTTCAGGTTGAAGGTGAGGACGATCTTGCTGGGGAGCTGCTTGGCGTTGGGGTCGGTCGCCGGGTTCCAGTGCGGGTTCGGCACCATCGTGAGCTGCTTGTTGATCTGGTAGCTCTGGAACATGTAGGGGCCGGTGGAGATCGGGTGCAGCTGGTAGTTCGCCCCGGTGTCCTTGTTCGGCGGCACGGGGGCGCTCTGCGGGATCGCGGTCACGTAGTTGAAGTCGGCGAACGGCTTCGCCAGGTGGAACACGACCGTCGTCGAGTTCGGCGTCTGCACCGCGTTCAGGCCCATGAGGTTCTTGGACCTGTCCACAAACGGGCCCGGATAGCAGCCGGTGGTCTTCCCGGCGGCCATGGCCTTGGCGCAGGTAGCGTTCTGCGGCGCCAGCAACGACGGGTAATAGCCCGGCCCGAGCGGGAACTTGGACCTGTCGAACGTGCGCTCGACGGCGTACTTGACGTCGGCCGAGGTGACCAGCGTCCCGTCTTCGAAATGCACGTTGGGCTGGATGTGGTAGGTCCAGGTCAGCCCGTTGTCGGAGACGACACCCGGCCCGGTCGCCAGGTCGGGGACGACCTGCAGGCCGCACTTGCCGGGGCAGGACTTGTAGGTCATCAGCGGCATCGCGTAGAGCCGGGTGAGGTTCCACATTTGCGCGTAGTAGGTGTTGCCCGGGTCGGTGGAGTCCGGGATGCCGGCGCTGCTCGCGAAGTTGAGCGTCCCGCCCTTGTGGCTGGACGGGTTGACGACGCCGGTGACACCAGCGTTGAAGCCCGCCGCGCCGCTGCTGCTGCTGCTGCCGCCGCCGCTGCTGCCGCTGCTGCCGCCGCAGGCGGCGAGGGCGAGCGCGGCGGCTGCCGCGAATGCGGCCAGCCCAATGGTCCTGCGTCTCCTCATGAGGTGAAACGCCTCCTGTCGTGTTTTCGTGGTACGAAATCGGGGTGCCATGGCTTACCGGCTGCCTCTCGGGTCGAGGGCATCCCGCAGCCCGTCTCCGAACAGGTTGAAGGCCATCACGGTGATGAAGATGGCCAGGCCAGGAATGATCATGAACATCGGGTCGATCGAGTAGAAGCCGTTGCTGACCGCGTCGGAGAGCATCCCGCCCCAGCTCGGCTGCGGCGGGATGATGCCCACCCCCAGGTAGGACAGCGCCGCCTCGAACAGGATGTTGGTCGGGATCAGCAGCGTGGAGTAGACCAGGATCGGCGCGACCAAGTTGGGCAGCAGCTCGCGGAACAGGATGTACGGCCCGCGTGCGCCCATGCTCCGCGCGGCGTCCACGAACTCCCGCTCGCGCAGCGACAGCGTCTGGCCGCGGATGATCCGGCCCATGTAAGGCCAGGCGAAGAAGCCGATCACGAAGACCAGCAGGCCGATCCGCAGCGAGTTGCCGGACAGGCCGAACGCCGATGACGGGATGACGCCGACCAGCGCGATCGCGAACACCAGCAGCGGGAAGGCCAGGAACACGTCCATGGACCGGGCGATCACCGCGTCCACCCAGCCGCCGACGTAGCCGGCGATGATGCCCATCACCACGCCAATGCTCACCGCCAGCGCGGTGGCCAGGAACGCGATCAGCAGTGACACCCGAGCCCCGTTGACGACGCGGCTGAGCATGTCCCGGCCGGTGACCGGCTCGACGCCGAACGGGTGCGCGAGGCTGATCCCGCCGAACGGCCCGTTCGGCCGGCTGAGCGTCGCATTGATCAGGTTCGGGTGGTAGGTGGTCGGGTTCTGCACCAGGAACGGCCCGAAGATCGCGACCAGGATCAGGAAGACCACGATGATCCCGCCGGCCATGGCCACCTTGTCCCGCTTCAGCCGCATCCAGGCGATCTGGCCGGGCGAGCGGCCTTCGATCGCCTTCCCGCCGACCTCGGTGAATGTCGCCTCGCCAGCGAGGTCGCCGCCTGTCGGCGAGACATCCAGTGGTGCAGCCATCAGGTCAAACTCCGATGCGGGTGACAGCAAATTTCCTGGCTGAAAGGCCTGCTACCGGGAGGATCTCCCGTTCGGCCCTGGTGACGCCAGACCCTAGCCGGTGTCGTACCTGATTTGTGACCGAATTAGGACTTGGCCGTCATGGGCTCCCGGCCCTGACCGGCCACGACTTCATGCAGCGTAGCCACGTCGATCACCCCCAGTGACGGCACGATCAGCCGGGCCAGTCCCGGCGGCGGCGGCACGCTGGGCACCGCGATGACCGCGCAGCCGGCCGCGTGTGCGGCGGCCAGCCCGGTGGGTGAATCCTCCAGCGCCACGCACCGCTCGGGCGCCGCGCCGAGCAGCCCCGCCGCGCGCAGGTAGGGCTCGGGGTCGGGCTTTTTCCTGGTCACGTCCGCCGCGCACACGGTGGCCGGGAACCGGACGCCGATCACCTCCAGGGTGGCGTCCATGATCTCCCGCTCCGCGGAAGTGACCAGGGCGAACGGGATACCGGCCGCCTCGATCTCGGCCAGCAGCCCGGCCGCGCCGGGCATCAGCTGCACGCCGCGGCGCTGGATCAGCTCGGCCATGCCCTGGACCAGCCACTGCGCGATGACGTCCTGGGCCACCGGCGCCGTCGCCTTGCGCTGCATGTAGGCGGTGGACCGGGGCAGCGACCCGCCGATCAGGTGCTCCTGGTCGGCCGGCCCCCACGGGCTGCCCATCCGGGCCATGATGGCCGCTTCCACCTCGAACCACAGCGGCTCGGAGTCGACCAGCAACCCGTCCATATCGAACAGCACCGCTTGCAGCTCGCTCATGCGGAGAAGTACCTGGCTTCCGGGTGGAACGCGATGAGCGCGTCGGTGGACTGCTCCGGGACCAGCTGGAACTCCTCGGTCAGCGTCACCCCGATCCGCTGCGCGAACTGGGCCGGCTGGGCGGAGTGCGTCATAGGCCCCCTATTCTAGGGCGACCTGCCCGGCGGGCCTGCGCGGCAGCCACCCAGGTCACCCGGCGAGCGTGGCCGGGCACGTAGTCTGGTACCCGAGTCGGCGGCGGCCGGGAAGGAGGGGGCGAGTGATCGAGCTGAACGGAGTCCGGAAGCTCGTCTCACCCGCGATCATCGCCGCCTTCGAGGGGTGGAACGATGCCGGGGAAGCGGCCAGCGGGGTGGTGGATCACCTAGGCATGGCCTGGGAGGCCACCCAGATCGGGGCCATTGACCCGGAGGACTACTACGACTTCCAGGTGACCCGGCCGGTGATGGAGGTGTCCGAGGGGCGGACCGACCGGCTGGTCTGGCCGACCACCCGGCTGTCCGTGGCCACCCCCGACGACATGGGCCGGGACGTGGTCCTGGTGCACGGTATCGAGCCCAACATGCGGTGGCGGGGCTTCTCGGCCGAGCTGGTGCAGTCTTTTACCGACCTTGGCGTGCAGACGGTGGTGCTGCTCGGCGCGCTGCTGGCCGACTCGCCGCATACCCGCCCGGTGCCGGTGGCGGCGGCCGCGTCCGACCCGGCGCTGGCCGCCGACCTGCACGTCGAGCCGGTCGAGTATAAGGGCCCGACCGGGATCGTCGGGGTCCTGCAGCACGCCTGCACCCAGGCCGGCATCGCGGCCGTGTCGCTGTGGGCCAGCGTGCCGCATTATGTGGCCCAGCCGCCCAGCCCGAAGGCCACGCTGGCCCTGCTCCGCGGCGTGGAGGACGTGCTGGACGCGTCGCTGCCGCTGGGTGACCTGACGCAGGAGGCCCGGGCCTGGGAGCGCGGCGTGGATGAGCTGGCCGAGCAGGACACCGAGGTCGCCGACTACGTGCGCACTCTGGAAGAGGCCAAGGACGCGACCGACCTGCCCGAGGCGAGCGGGGACGCGATCGCCCTGGAGTTCGAGCGCTACCTGCGCCGCCGCCGCCACCCGGGCGAACCGGGACGATCTTCTTAGTACGGCGGCCTGCTTAGTACGGCGGCCAGGGGACGGCGGGCCAGTCTTCTGGCGGGTACGGGTGGAGGCCGGCTTGCAGGAGCAGGTCAACCCGCTGCCTGGTGGCCGTTATCTCTTCCGCGGTCAGCCGCTGCGGCAGGTCGCCGGCCAGCGACCCGGTGGCCAGCTCGGCCTTGAGCCGGGCCAGCGCGTCCAGCGCCCGGGCGGGCAGCTTGCGGCCGCGCCACTGCCAGAGCACGGTGCGCAGCTTGTACTCCTCGCCGAAGCAGACCCCATGATCGCAGCCGTACAGCCGGCCGTCGCTCACCGGCAGCAGGTGGCCGATCTTGCGGTCGGCGTTGTTCACCACCGCGTCGAACACGGCCATGTCGCGCAGCGTCCGGTTGTCCGCGCTGCGGGACAGCGCGACCAGGTCCACGGTGCTGTCGGCGTCGATCCACAGCTGGCACATGCCCGGCCCGAACGGCCCGTCCCGGTACACGGTGGGCGGCACCAGGTTCCAGCCCGCGGCCCGGGATACCGCGTACGCGGCCACCTCCCGGCCGGCCAGCGTGCCGTGCGGGAAGTCCCACAGCGGGCGCTCCCCGGCCACCGGCTTGTACACGCAGGCCGCCTCGGTGCCGCCGCACCGGATGGTGCAGTACAACGTCGCGTTGGACGCGACGACCAGCCGCCCTTCCACCTCGAGGTCGCCCCGGGCGAGCAGTTCCAGGGCGGCCGTGTGGTCTTCGGGTGGTGGCCCAGGCTCCTCCCGTGACTCGCGAGACTCGCGTGACTCGCGGGGCGGGCGGGACCCACGCAGCCGACGAGATTCAGCCATTGGCGGCCCGGTGGCCGTTCTGCCGCGGGCAGATATGCCCTTCGGTGTCCAGCGGCAGGCCGCAGAGCGGGCACGGCGGCCGGCCCTGGGCGAGGATGCGCAGCGCACGCTGGGAGAACGCCCGCGCCCTGGCCGCGGTGATGCGCACCCGGAGCACGTCCGGGCCGTTCTCCGGGATGTCGTCGGCCAGCGGCTCGACCGGGGTCTCCGACTCCTCCTGGGCCTCGATGACCACCCGCTCGTCCTCGCCGTCCCAGGCCAGCGCGATGGCGCCGACCCGGAAGTCTTCCATCAGCGGGAGGTCGAGCGGCTCGTCGTCGGCCAGGTCCGACGGGGTGGCCGCGGGCACCGAGGTCAGCCCGCCGGTGCGCCGCAGCACCTCGTCAAGGAGCTCCTCCAGCCGCTCGGCCAGCAGGCTGACCTGAAACTTTTCCAGCGCCACGCTGGTCACCCGCCCGCGGGCGGTGGCCTGGAGGTAGAACGTGCGCTCCCCCGGCTGGCCGACCGTGCCGGCCACAAATCGCTCCGGCGGATCATACGAGTAGACCGGCATGATCCCTATCCTCCCGCTCCCCCGCCGACGGCTGCGTCAGCCTCCCGGGGCTGCTGCCCGTTGGCCAGGCCGGCGGCGGTGCGCCCAGTGTCGTTCATTCGTACCAGGAACGGGCGAAGCGGGGTGTACCGGATCAGGCTCAGCGAACACGGATCGACCTGGATCCGCTGGCTCAGGTCGAGGTGCAGGCCGAGGCTGTCCGCGATGACCGACTTGATCACGTCACCGTGCGAGCAGATCAGGTAGACAGCGTCCTTGCCCAGCCGCGCGTTCCATTCCCGTACCGCGTTTACCGCGCGGTGCTGCACCTCGAGCAGGGATTCCGCGTCCTCGCCCGGGAAGCGCACCGCGCTCGGGTGCGCCTGTACCACCCGCCACAGCGGGTCCTTGGCCAGCCGCTTGATCGGCTGGCCGGTCCAGTCGCCGTAGTTGACCTCGGCGAACTGCTCGTCCTCCTTGACCGGCAGCGGCTCGCCGCGGTGGCCCGCCGCGATCGCCTCGGCGGTTTGCCGGCACCGGTCCAGCGGGCTGGTGACGATCGCGTCCAGCCGGACGTCAGCCAGCCGCTCGGCCAGCGCCACGGCCTGCTCGCGGCCACGGTCGTCCAGTGGGATGCCCGGTGTCCGCCCGGTGAGCACGTGCCCGGTGCCCGCGGTCAGCCCGTGCCGCACGAGCAGAACGACTGTCACGCATTTGACTCTACGGGGTCTGCGGCAGCTTCCGGCCACTCCCCGGGGTGCCGACCACGAAGGTGACCGCGCCAAAGCTGACCAGGTCACCATCCCGGACCGGGACCCAGGCCCGCACCCGCCACCCGTTGACCAGCGTGCCGTTTGTGGAGCCGAGGTCGTCCAGCAGCCAGCCGCTGGAATCCCGGCGCAGGCCAGCGTGCCAGCGCGACACGGTCGGATCCGGCAGCACCATGTCGCAGCCACTGTCCCGGCCGATGGTGAACCGGCTCTGCTCGCCGGACGGGAACATCAGCACCGGCCAGGACGCCGCCTGCCAGACCCGCGGCAGCCGGGTGGCCAGCGCGGCCCAGCCACGCTGCCAGCGGCTGCGCAGCGCGGCCGGCAGCGCGGCGCCGAGCCGGCCGCGACCGGGCAGGTCGGCCAGCGCCGCGTCCAGATCGGCCTGGGACCGGGCACCCACCGCGGCCGCCAGCCGGAGGGCGAACGTGTCGTAACGGAGGCGACCCTCGTCGTACCGGGCCCACAGCACGTTGATCGCCTTGTCCCGGTCGGCGTCGGACACCCGCAGCCGGTCCGCGCCGCGCCACCGGTAGCGGGGATTGCCGGTCATGGTCCCGAGTATCAGCCTGCCCCGCCGCGCGCACAACCTACTCGCAAGCGACATTCCGTGCCGGGCGGCGTACCGCGGAATTGACAGACCGGCGCACTAGGCTGAGGACGATGTCCGCAGCTCCCGACGACAGTCCCGGGCCGGACCGGCTCCACGAGACGGCCCGGCTGCTGGCCGCGTGCCAGGTGCCGGAACGGCTGGCCGGGCCGGCCGTGGCGGTGCTCGGCGCGGGCGCCGACCAGCAGCTGCGCGACGACCCGTGGCGGCTGCTGCTACTGCCGGAGATCCGGCCGGACCAGGCGGACTGGTTCGCCCGCCGGATGCTCGGCACCGGGGCCGCGCCGCAGGACCCGCGGCGCGGCCGGGCGCTGACCGGCTACCTGCTGCGCCGGGCGGCCCGGGATGGGCACACCGCGGTGCCCGCCGGGGTGATCGCCGCCGC
>DASXIN010000215.1:0-27878 GCA_036497945.1 Streptosporangiaceae bacterium
AAGAACTCGCGCAGGTCGCCGACGACGAGATCCGGGTTGGTGGTGTACGCGAAGTGACCGCCGCGGTCGAATTCGGTGTACCGGACGATGTTGTTGGCCCGCTGCGCGAACACCCGCACCGTCCGGAAGTCCTGCGGGAACACCGCGACCGCGGTCGGGATCTTGTTCGGACTGTCCCGGTACCCGGCCCCGCTGTGCGCATCCTCGTAGTAATGCCGGGCACTGGACCCGGCGGTCCGGGTGAACCAGTAGATGCTCACATGGGTCAGGAACGTGTCCGCGTCGAGGTAGTCGGCGTAGTCGCCCCAGCCGGTCCACAGCTCGGCGTTCCAGGCCAGCTGGCCGGCCGGTGAGTCGGTCAGCCCGTAGCCCAGCGTCTGCGGCCGGGTCTGCTGGATCTTCTGATACCCGGACTTGCTCTGGAACTCGGCGGTCGCCCCGGACATGCTCTGCCGGTCCGCGTCGGACAGCGCGGCCATCTCGGCCGGGTCGCCGGACGGGAAGGCGAAGATCTGCATCAGGTGCACGCCGATCAGGCCAGCTGGCGCCAGGATGCCGAGTTCCCGCCCCACCAGGGCGCCGGTATCCCCGCCGGCCGCGCCCCACCGCTGGTAGCCAAGCCGGGACATCAGCATGCCCAACGCCCGTGCCATCCGGCTGCTGTCCCAGCCTGGCTCGGTCGTCGGGCCGGAGAACCCGTACCCGGGCAGCGACGGCGCCACCACGTGGAACGCGCGGGACGGGTCTCCGCCGTGCGCTCGCGGGTCGGTCAGCGGGCCGATCATCCCGGCGAACTCGAGTACCGAACCTGGCCAGCCGTGCAGCAGCAGCAGCGGCACCGCGTCCGGCTCGGGTGACCGGACATGCAGGAAGTGGATGGTCTGCCCGTCGATGGTCGTGCGGTACTGCGGGATCTCGTTGAGCCGGGACTCGTGCGCGCGCCAGTCGTACCCGGTGCGCCAGTGCTCGGCCAGCCGCTGCACCACCCCCAGCGGCATGCCGTAGTCGGTGCCTGCCCCGGTCACCTCGTCCGGCCAGCGGGTGGCGGACAGCCGCGCGGCCAGGTCGTCGAGGTCGCGCTGCGGGACGTCGATGCGGAACGGCTCGATCTCTGCTGGTGTCGTCATGCCAGTAACGCTATTGACCTTTCCGGACAACTTCTGTCCTAAAGCTGAGGCAGACTTCTGCTCATGTGGGAAACGTCCGCCCGGCTGCTGAGACTGCTCTCGCTGCTGCAAGCTCGCCGGGACTGGTCCGGTGCTGACCTGGCCGCCCGGCTGGAGGTCACCGAACGCACCGTGCGGCGTGACATCGGCCGGCTGCGCGACCTGGGCTACCCGGTGCACGCCACCCGGGGCACCGACGGCGGCTACCGGCTGGGCGCCGGGGCGGCCATGCCGCCGCTGCTGCTGGACGACGATGAGGCCGTGGCCGTCGCGGTCGGGCTGCGCACCGCCGCGCGCAGCCCGGTCACCGGCATCGAGGAGACCTCGGTCCGTGCCCTGGCCAAGCTGGAGAACGTGCTGCCGTCCCGGCTGCGCCGCCGGGTCAGCGCGGTCGCGGACTACACCGTGCCGGTCCCGCCCGACTCACCCGCGCCCGCGGTGGACCCAGCCGTGCTGACCACGCTGGCCAGTGCCTGCCGCGACCACGAGCGGCTGCGCCTGGACTACCGGACGCACGACGGGCGCAGCGCGGTGCGTTCCGTCGAGCCGCACCGGCTGGTCTCCTGGGGCCAGAAGTGGTACCTGCTCGGCTGGGACACCGACCGCGGCGACTGGCGCACGTTCCGGGTGGACCGGATCCAGCCGCGGACCCCAGCGGGCCCCCGGTTCACGCCGCGCGAACTGCCCGAAGGCGGCGACGTCGCGGCCTATGTGGCCCGCGGCGTGTCCGCGGCCGGCTTCCGGTTCCGGGCCCGGGTCACCGTGCACCTCCCGGCGGCGGTGCTGGCCGCGCGCCTCCCTCCGGCGGTCGGCGGCGCCATCGAAGCGGTTGATGACCAGTCCTGCGTGCTGGCCTGCGGGGCGGACAGCATCGAAAGCGTCGCCGTCTACCTGGGCCTGCTGGACGCCGACTTCACGGTCAGCGAGCCGCCGGAACTGGTCGCCCGGCTCCGCGTGCTGGCTGGCCGGTACCGCAGGGCGTCAGCGGTCTAGCCGGAGGATGGTCTCCTCGATCTCCTCGTTCCGCGCGGTGGCGAACGAGATCTCGGTGCCGACCGCGGCGAAGCCGGACTTATGCAGCACCCGCAGCGAGCCGGCGTTGTCGCTGGCCGCGCGGGCGTATAGCGGCCGGTCCGGCACCAGGTCGAGCAACAGTGCCACCGCTCGGGTCGCGATGCCCTGGCCCCAGGCGGCGCGGTCGATCCAGTAGGTGATCTCGGTCTGGCCATCGACGGTAAAGCTCGCGATGCTGCCGACGAGCTGGCCGTCGCAGATCACGGCGCGGTGCGTGATGTCCGGAGACGTTCGCACCCGGGCCTGGTGCGCGTCGAACGCGCTCCGGTCGCTGGGGTCCTCGGGGGTGAACGCCGCCATCCGGACCGACTCCGGGTCACGCATCTGCTCGAACAAGGCGTCCAGATCGCCATCCTGCACCGGCCGCAACGCGACATCCCGCACGTGTTTATCTCCTCACCTGGCCGCGTGCCCTCGAACCGGCACAAGGTTACAAGATCGACCAGGAAGTCACTGCCCGGGTAGACGCCGCCGAGCTCGGTACACCGCCCGCGGGCTATCCTCAGCAGGCATGGCGGAGGGCAGCCAGTCAGAGCTGGCGTTTGATACATCGGTGCCGAATCACGCCCGGGTGTACGACTACTGGCTCGGTGGCAAGGACAATTACGCGGCCGACCGGGAAGCCGCCGAACGGCAGGCACGCGCCATCCCGCAGCTGCCCTGGCTCGCCCGGCAGAACCGCGAGTTCCTCCGCCGCGACCACTGAGGTCATGCGGATCCTCGGCGGGGTGGCCAGGAAAGACTGACGTCCCGCGTCACGGCTTGCGGGCGACGCCCGCGTAGCACGGGATCAGGTGCGCGGGATCGGCCAGCGCCCACCATTCCGGGAGGAACACCAGCCCGGGTTCCACCAGGTCCAGGCCGGTGAAGTAGCCGGCCATCTGCTCCCGGGTGCGCCGGTGCAGCTAGGCCGGCCCCAGCCGCGCGTTGAGCCGTGCCGTCGCGGTGGCGACCCGGTCGGCGTCGATGTCCCCGGTGGTGTCCGAGTGCACCAGGTAACTGCCCGGCGGCATGGCCGTCCTGGAGATTGGCTGGACCGCCCTCGGTGCTCACTGGCTGCCGTCCTTCTGGCCGGGATGCCCGTATCGTATGCGCCCGCGCCGAACGGAGCCCCGGGGGTGTCCGGATGTATGACCCGCGTTGTCGCGGGAACCGGTAGTTTCCGACATAACGCACATTACGGGAACGACGAGGAACGCTTCGTGCTTGCCGCACTGCTGCTGGCCGGAATCGTGGCCGCACCGCTCGGCTCGGCCGGGCTGTTCGTCGGCGCTCGGCAGCATGCCCGGGTCGCCGGGCCCTGGCCGGCCACGCGCAGGCTGGCCCTGGCTCTGACCGGCACGGTCGTGCTGGCCGCGGCGGTGGCCGGCGTCCTTCTGCTGCTTCACGTCACCGAGCACAATCTGATCGCGGGCGCGGCCGGGGTCGTGGCGGCCAGCCTGATCTGGCTGCCGGTCACCCGGCGGTGGCGCGCCCGTGCGCATCTGTGCTGGTCATCCAGTGTTTTTCTGTTCGTCGTCTACCTGGTGTTCGCGTTGCGCTGGACGTTCGAGAGCCATCTCGGGCCAGCCAGCACGGTTGGTGGGGTGCTGCTCTGGCTGTTCGAGGTGTTCGCCGCCGTGCTGTCCTGCGCCTACCTGTGGGAAATCTGTGACGCGCTGGGCACCGAGCAGTGGCGCCGCCGGGTCACCCGGTCCACCCGGCTGACCGCCGCGGAAGACGAACTGCCGTTCGTCAGCCTGCACGTCCCGGCGCACAACGAGCCGCCGGACATGGTCATCGACACGCTCCGCAGCCTGATCCGGCTGGACTACCCGCGCTACGAAGTCATCTTGATCGACGACAACACCGACGACGAACGGCTGTGGCGGCCGGTCGAGGCGTGGTGCGCCAGGCACGGAGTGAAGTTCGCCCACCTCACGGACTGGCCGGGCTACAAGTCCGGGGCGCTCAATTATGCGCTTCGTCAGCTCACCGACGAGGCCGCCGAGGTGATCGGCGTGGTCGACTCCGACTACCAGATCGAGCCGGGTTTCCTGCGCGGCTGCACACCGGCCTTCACCGAGCCGTGGGTCGGTTTCATCCAGTGCCCGCAGGACTACCGCGGCTGGCAGAGCGCCCCCTACTACCGGCGGCTGTACTACTCCTACAAATACTTCTTCGCGATCTCCCAGCCGGCGCGCAACGAGCACGACGGGGCCATCTTCGCCGGCACGATGGGGCTGATCCGGCGGGTCGCGCTGGAGCAGCTCGGCGGCTGGGACGAGTGGTGCATCACCGAGGACGCAGAGCTGTCGCTGCGCCTGCTGCGGGCCGGCTGGCACGGGCTGGCCATGGATCAGACCTGGGGCCGCGGCATCATGCCGCTCACGTTCGAGGGACTCAAGGGCCAGCGGTACCGGTGGTGCTTCGGCGGAATCCAGATCCTGCGGATGCACTGGCGATCGCTGCTGCCCGGGCCGAAGTCCCGGGACAACCACCTGAGCAACGCGCAGCGATGGGCCTACCTGGCGGGTGGCGTGCAGTGGTACGGCGACCTGCTCGGCCTGGTCTTCCTGGTCTTCCTGCTGGCCGGAGCGCTGAACCTGGCCACCGGGGGAGGCGAGCTGTTCCGCAAGCTGACCCCCTTCCTGGTGGCCACCGTACCCGTGCTGGTCGGCCTGGGCCTGATCCGCGCCATTGCGCTGCTCCGCCGGGGCACCGGGGCGTCCTGGCGGGATGCGCTCGGCGCGTTCTTCATCTGGCAGTCCACCTCGCTGGTGGTCAGCCGGGCCTCGGTGCTGGGCTTGTTCGCCCGGAAGGCCGCTTTCCTGCGCACGCCGAAGACCAGCGAGCGGGCCAAGTGGTGGGAGGCGCTGCGCGCGAACTGGGCCGAGTCGACGCTGGCCCTGCTCGGCCTGGCCGGCATCATCGGCGCGCTGACCAAGGCTAGCCAGCTCAGCGGGCCGCTGCTCGCGGTGCTGCTGCTCTTCCCTACGCTCGGCATGGCCGCCGCGCCGTTCAACAGCTGGGCGGCACAGCGGGCCACGCTGCCGGCCTGGCTGCGCGAGCGCCGGCGCACCGAGTACCGCCGCGACCGCAGCGCGTTCGCCGCCGGAGCGGCCACCGGCGGGGTGGTCGTGGTCCTCGGCGTGGTGGCCGCGGCCGTGTTCCTGATGCTGGCGCCGAGCCACCATCTGGTGCGGCCACCCAGTCTGCTCGGCCCGGCCCAGGGCAGCCACTCCAGCGCCCCGGCGCCCGCTCGCAGTAGCGCCCCGGCCCGGACCAGCAGCCCAAGCCCCGCCCAGCCAACGCCGAGCGCCTCGTCGGCCAGCGCGACTTCGCCCGCGGCGCCGAGCCCGACCCTCTCCGCCACTCCATCGGCCACCGCGTCGGCTACGGCCGCGCCGAGCGGGACGGCCACGCCAACCCCGTGATCACGCGCGGCCGGGCCGCATCATCTTGCCCGGCGGAATCGCCGGTCAGGGTGCGGCCGCCCAGCGCAGGGTGAACTGCTTCAGCGTGTAGCCGAGCGCGTTCAGCGTCGGCTGGATGAAGTTGTCCCGGATGGTCAGGGTGGCTTCGGTCTCGGCGCTCCGGATGAGCGGCCGGGTCACCTGCGGCGCGCGGGTGGCCTTGTAGAACGCGATCTGCTGTGCCTGCGCGTACAGCACCGACTCGGCGAACTGCGGCCGCAGCAGGACGCCGCAGCCGAGGCCGGGGTAGGTCCAGCTGTGCTGCGTGGCCACCGGCTTGGACGGGAGGTTGTCGATCGTGACGTCGTGCGCGGACTGAGGGAGGTGCGGGGCGGGCAGCACCATCGTGACCGTCACCTGCCCCGGCTGCCCGCCCCGCGGCTTGCTCAGCACCTGCAGCCGGTAGTGCCCCTGGGCCGGGGTCCACCAGGCCGGGCCGGGGTTGAGGTCGACGGTGGCCGACGCGTGACCCACGGCGTAGAACGTGCTGGCGTACCAGCACGGCCAGATACCGATGTTCTTGGACACCTTGTGCGTGAACATGAACGTGAAGTTCGCCTGGCCCAGCGCGGGCCGGGAGATGCCCTCGATCTTCTGCAGCACCCACGGGCCCAGCTCGGTGTTGGTCGTGCTGCCGGCCGTGATGATCTGCCACGGCCAGGCGAACCGGACGCTGGGCAGATGCACGTTGAGGCCGAGGACGTGCAGGGTCGCGGCCAGCGCGGTGAGCACCACGGAGGCGATGGCCCGGCGGAAGATGAACGCGGCCGCGGCCAGCACCAGGGCCCACTTGACCGAGCGTGGCACCCGGAACCGGGGCCTCCGTGGCCCGCCCCGGTGGTCGTCCCGGTACCCGGGCGGGCCGAGCGGTGCCGGCCCGCTCGCCGGGTCAGCCGTCCGGTACCGGACCTCATCCGGGCTGGGCGGGTGCAGCCGGGGCGGCGGGCTCGCCGGGAAGAGCAGCGCGCGGAGCATGAGCTTCACCTTTTCCTGGGCTGGGAGCGGGACATGGGCTAGACCACCGCCGGATAACCGAGCCCGAGCACGATCGGCACCGCGCCGAACGGCCGCCGGAACCGGGTGCCGGGCTTGTCCGGAGCCTCCGGCTCGGCGATCTTGGGCCAGCGCATGTGCAGGTGCTGCACGGTCAGGCCAGCGACCGAGTAGGGAAACTCCAGCGCCGAGGTGCGGTGCACGACGAGCAGTTGACCCCAGCGGAACGCGGCGAACACGCTGGCCAGGTCGCCCACGGACAGCGGCCGCCGCTCGGTCAGGTCGATCTGGTACACCGACCAGGCCAGGTCACGCAGGTCATCAGCGCACTGCTCGAGCCCGGCCGACCGGGTGGTGTAGCAGGTGCCGCCTGGGTTGATGGTGCCCAGCTTCTCGCCGTGCACCGGCGAGTACCCGGAGCGGGCCGCGCACTGCATCCAGTCCGCCGCGGCCAGCACCTTCCACGGGATGTCGGCGTGCGTCGCCACCTCCCGGTAGAGCGGCTCCTCGCGGCGCAGCGGCACTTTGGCCGTGGCCAGGAACGCGGTGTGCACGGACGGCGGGATCTCCGACCGGTACCGGCGAAGCGTGGTCCAGGTCCGGCGGCTGGTGGCCGGCCGGGTGGGCTGGCTGGCCCGGGCCGGCATCTGCTGCGCGGTCAGCACCGCGGCCTGCTTCACTGGGTGCGCCGCGGGCCGGTGCCGGCCGGCCACCCGGTCCGCCCGGGTCACGGCGTTCGCCGACGGCCGTGACGTCGCGCTGGGCGCGGGTGACGCGGCCGCTGCGTTGGGCACCCCTGGAATCGTGGCCTGGCCCGGTTGCGCCGCGGCCGGCGTACCAGCCGGGGTGGCCGACGATGTCGGCGCCGGCCTGCTGGATGTGGCCGACGGCGTGGGAGTTACGGTGCCGGTCCGGGTGGCCGAGGGCATCGGGGACGGCTGACTGGCCGACGGGCCAGCCGGGGTGGGAGCCGGGGAGGACGGAGTGGGTGCCGGAGAATGTGACGGCCGAGCCGTTGGCGCCGGGGACGAGGACCGGGCTGGGGTCGGTGACCCGGCGTGGCTGGGCCGGGGCACCGGGCGGTGCGTGGGAGCGGTGCTCGGTGCGGCGGCTGCCCCGCCGGCGTCGTACTGGTACAGGTTGTACTGCCCCATCAGGCTGATCAGCTTGGCGCCGTAGCTGGGGTCGGTGGCGTACACCCCGGTCAGCGCGGAGGCGAACGCGTTGGGCGCCCGCCGCACCGCCATCGCCTGCTGGTAGTAGCCGCTATCGGCCAGCAGCCGGCCGTGGTCATCGATGCTCTCGGCGAAGTTGTGGTAAACCCGGAACGGTGCCGTCGTCGTGATCCACTGGCCGTTCGCGTATTCCTGGGTCGGCAATGCGTCGCTGCCTGCCGGGCCGGTGCCCTTCATGCCGAACAGGTTGTGATCCTTGCTGGCCAGCAGGCTGTGGCCCCAGTCCGACTCCTCGATGGCTTGCGCGATGGTCACCGCGGCGGGCACTCCGTAGCTGCGCTGCGAGGCCATCGCCCCAGGCGCCACCGCGTCGATGAACGCCTGCTGTGTGCCCGCCTCGTGCCGCGGCGGGGTGCTGGCCGGCTGGTGCCGGTGGCTGGCTCCGGATGATGCTCGCGCGGTTCCGGCGGAGTCGTGCTGGCCCGGGCCCGGCAGGCCGGGAATGGCCGCATCACCCGACACGGTGGCCAGGTCGGCCACGCCGGGACGGCCATGCCCGGGGCCGTGCTGGTGCCGGTGGTGGCCGTGAGCCGGTACGCCCGCGCCCGGGATGTCGGCCTGCCCGCTGGCCGCATCGGCCAGCGCGGGTCCGCTCCCCGATGGATGGGTGCGGTGCTGAGCGTGCGCGGGCGGACCAGCCGGGGCGGCCGGTGCGGACCCCGGAATCGCCGCGAGACCGGCGGCCCCGTTGGCGTGTGCCGGGCTGGCGGCGCCGTGCTGGTGCCGCCGGTGCCCAGCCGCGCTGGCCTGCGCGTGCTGGGTCCGGTCGCCTGCCGCGCTGGGCGGGGCGGCCGGAGCGGCGCCCGGGATGGCCGCCTGGCCCGCGGCCGCCCCTGCGCCGGCCTGGGCAACCGCCCCGTGCGAAGAACCGTTCGACCGGCCATGGTCCGTATGCTGCGCGCCGGACGTGCTGGCCGCGGGCGTGCCGTCCGGGCCGAGCGACCCGTTGTTGACGAATCCGACCACGCCCTGGCCGGCCAGCGGGTCGGCGTACTGGTGCGCGTTGACCGACAAGTTGGGCAGCGAGTCCCCGCCGATCGTGCGCAGCACCCCGTGCGCAAACTCGGTGACCACCTCGACATGCCCGTTGAACAGCACCCAGTCCCCGGCCTGCGGCTGGTAACCGTCACCCAGCGGATGCCACCGCGCGTGCGCCTGCGCGTCCTGCTGAACGGAGATGATGCCGGGCGAGGCCGGGTTCGTCTCGACCCGGACATCGGCCCAGGAATGCAGCGGCCAGGGATACGAGCTGCCGCCGGTTACCCAGCTCTGCTGGCCGACCACCTTGGCCGCCAGTTCCAGGGTCAGGCTGGCAAACGCGGCACAGGACGGGCCGTGGTCGGCGTGATCGACGCTGTCCTGCTGCCAGATCATCGCCTCCATCTCGGCCGGTGTCTTGTGCTGGGCCAGCTGCAGGTAGTGCTGGGCCACGTTGACGATGGCGGTGCGCAGTGTGGCATCGCCGGCCGGTGACTGCCGGACCGAGTGCTGCAGGGCCAGCAAGTTGACCGGCAGGCTGGTCGGCGACGAGAAATCGACGCTGGCCTGGGGCACGAACGAGAAACCCGTGATCGCCCCGCCGGCGCTGAGGCTGACCAGCGCGGTCGCCTGCTGCCACCAGGGCTTGCTGGCGCGCTGCACCGGATTCACCTCCTCACTGATGGCGCAGATGCAGATGTGGACAGCGGATGACGCTGCCCGGGATACCGGGGTACGGCGGGGAAGGAGGCGGAACCCGGGCGGGCGCTCGGCTCAGGGCGAGAGCGCGGAAGCCGGCCGGTGGTTCAGGATGAGCTGCACCTGCGGGTCGCCGGGATTCTTCGCGTTCTGGAACAGCACCGCCGCGGCCTGGGCGGCGGCCGCGGGTGCGCCCACCACCCACTTGCGGTAGACGTCCCGGACCAGCGCGGTCTGCCCAGGCGCGGTGAGCGGCCGGGCGCACACGTTCGGGTAGCCTTGCCGCGCGTTCAGCGCCGCCGACCCGGTGTACCGGAGGCAGTTCGCGGATCTGCTCTCCAGCCCCGGCTGGACCATCGGGTTCCCGTTCGTGCCGGTCACCGTCACGCCGCCGATGATGTCGTTGATGGCGCGAGCCGCGACCTGAATGCTGTCAATCGGGTTCGACGGGTCGTACGGATGGTGCAGGTTGAGGGCCGCGGCCAGCTGGCCACCCTGCCCGGGGGTGATCGGCTCCAGGCCCTGCCGGCCGGTCTTGGCATCCGCGAAGGTCGGATTGTTGTCGCTGGTGATGAGCGAGAAGACCCAGAGGATCTGCCGGCTGTTCTTGGCGCAGGCGAAGTTGACCTGGCCCGGCTCGGACATCACGTTCGGGTTCTGGCAGGCCTGCTCGATCCAGCCCTGCACCCGGGCCACGCTGGCCGGCCAGGAGGAACCGCCGCCGGATGCCACTAGCAGCACCAGCACAGCGAGCAGAGTGGCCGCGGCGATGGCGCCGATGACAGTTTTCCGGCTGACTGAGATCTTCCGCTGCTGCGCGGTGGACCGGCCTTTGTTGATGAGGATCGCGGTGCGCTCCTCATCCGGCCCGGCGTCGGCCGGCGCCCAGCCGGCCGCGCCCAGGTCGGGGTCGTACCGGCCGGCGCCGAAGCGGTCGGTTTCGCCGGGGTCGGCCGCGGCGGGTGCGAAATCGAAGTCCAGCCGGGGCGCGGCATAGGCCGGCGGACGCGGGCTGGGTACCCGGCCCCGCACCGGCTGGCACTGTTCGCACTGGCAGGCTTCGTCGGCGTAACCAGAGTCGGCGGCCGGGCCGCGGCCCGCTTGCGCGTATTCGCGCTGCAGCGATTCGCGCTGTAGCGAATCGCGCGCGTCGGATAGTTCCTGTTCGACCTCTGCGGTGGTCTTCTTCAGGTCAGCGAGGTGCTCGCTCTTTAGCCGGATTATGTCCTCGAAGTAGGTGCTCACTGTCTCACCTCAACCGTGCGCTGTGTGTCAGGCGGATTCTGATCCTGATGACCGGCATGAAGCCTGTCTGCGCGGCGTCTGGTGAGCAGCTGATGCGGTTGCGGGCACCCTGGGGGCGAAGCGGGAAGGGCCGGGGGTGGCTCGGGCCAGGTCATCCGGAAGCCCGTCGGCCCCGTGTGGGGGAAGCCGGTCAGGCCCACGTCCGGCACCGCGACGGCGATGGCGGCGGGGGACCTTAGTCCAGCAGCGCGAGCGACCTCAGGCATGCAGGTATTAGAACATAAGTACGATGGAACTGGGAAGTCGGTTTGCCTAGAACACACGTTCGAATATAGCTCGTCAGCCGTCACCTCCTCGCTGAGCTGGGACGATGCGGTACCAGCCGCACCGTACCGGGGCATGCGGGCAGGCCGCAGTCAGACTGCGGGCGGATCCGGGCACCCGGAGCGGCCGTGGCAGCCGGCCGACCGATGACCTGTCCGGGATATTACGGGCGCAGTCCGACAAAATCCGCGGCCCCAGCTCAGCCGCTGGGCCGGGTGCCGAACGGGGGGTGGCCGAGGCCGGGGTGCGGGCGCGGCGGTCCGTGCGCGAGGCCCACGGGCGGACCGGGCTCCGGGCGGGGGTGCGCCGCGCTCCGGGCGGGCGGATCGGGGTGGGGGGTGCGGCCCGGTAGGTTGGCGGGATGAGCCGGACCGCGGATGAGCTGAGTCCGGCCCACCCGGATGAGCACGGCGGGACGGACCCGACCGGCTCCGCCGCCCAGCGACAGCCCCGCGGCCTGGCGGCGCTGCAGCCGTTCCGGCACCGCGCGTTCGCGCTGCTGTGGACCGCCGGCCTGATCTCCACGGTCGGCTCCTGGATGCAGACCGTCGCCGTGGGTGCGCTGGTCATCTCGGATACCGGGAAGGCGACCTGGGCCGTTCTGGTAGCCGCTGGCGGCTTCCTGCCGATCGGCCTGCTGTCGCCGGTCGGCGGCGCGCTAGCCGACCGGCTGCCGCGGCGGCCGGTCCTGGTCATCGGCAACCTGGCCGCGGCCGCGACCGCCCTGGTGCTGGCCGCGCTGGTGGCCACCGGCCGGTCCAGCCCGGCCGCGCTGGTCGCGCTGGTCACCGTGCAAGGTGCGGCCAGTGCGCTGATCGGGCCGTTCCAGCAGGCCATCCTGCCCGATCTGGTGCCGCGGACCGAATTCCTGGCGGCCGTTTCGCTCAACTCGGCCGAGTTCAACCTCGGGCGGATCGCTGGGCCCGCGCTGGCCGGCGCGACGGTCGCGGCGTTCGGCTATCCGGTGGCCTTCGTGGCCAACGCGGCCTCGTTCCTGGCCGTGGTGGTGGCGCTCGGTTTCGTCCGGCTGGCTTCGCCCGGCGGCCAGCCAGCCGGCTTGTTCTCCTCGCTCCGGTCCGGACTCGCCGCGGCCCGGGCCGAGCCGTCCTGCCGCGCCGCCATCGGCACGATCGCCCTGGTGGCGTTCCTGGCGTCGCCGTTCATCGCGCTGGTTCCGGTGATGGCCCATCACCTGGCGCACGGCGGGGCGCGGGCGGTGGCCCAGTGCACCGCGCTGCTCACCACCGCGCAAGGCGCCGGTGCGGTGCTCGGCGCGCTGTGCCTAGCCCCGCTGGCCGCGCGGCTGGGCCGCGGCCGGGTGCTCGCGGCCAGCCTGGTGCTGCTCCCGTTGGTGCTGATCGGCTACAGCGCTTCACGCACGCCATGGCAGGGCGCGGCCACCCTGTTCGTGGTCGGCCTGGTCTACCTCGGGGTGCTGTCAGGGCTGTCCACCCTGGTCCAATTGCGCGCGCCGCAGGCCTACCGGGGCCGAGTACTCAGTTTCTTCCTGGTCGCGCTGGGTGTCGCCTACCCGATCGGCTCGCTGGTGCAGGGGCCGGTCATCGACCGGGTCGGGCTGGGCTGGACCACGGCGGGCGCGGCGGTCCTGCTCGCGCTGATCATGGCCCTGGTCGCGGTCCGGCGGCCGGGCCTGGCCCGGGTGCTCAGCCGCCAGTTAGCCCTGGCCGGCCTGGTCAGCCCGCCCGTGGCCGGCTGTCCGGCTCGCCTGGCGGCGCCGCGGCCGACCCGTCCGGGGCGCTGGCGTGCCCGTTCGACCCGGGTCCAGCTCCGTACCCCGATCCGTTCCCGCC
Organism: Streptosporangiaceae bacterium; assembly: GCA_036497945.1. Taxonomy (GTDB): domain Bacteria; phylum Actinomycetota; class Actinomycetes; order Streptosporangiales; family Streptosporangiaceae; genus RYN-230. The sequence goes on from DASXIN010000215.1 coordinate 12,981, forward strand.
GCCCCGGCCCGGCCCGTCTGGCCCGCTATCGCTGACCTGGCCGTTGGCTGCGCCGCCGGTGGCCAAGGCGGGCCGCCAGCCGCTCCGCCACGGCTGCGCCCGGACCAGCCAGTAGACCGCCCCACCGAGGACGACCAGGCACAGGATCCAGCCGAGGGTCGTCGTGCCTACCCCGACGTACTTGAGGCCGGAGGCGAAGATGACGAACGTGATGATCGGCCTGATGTACCGGTCCGGCGCGCGGGACGACAGGAACGAGCCGATCAGCACGGCGGGCACGCTGCCGATGACGAGCGACGCGGTCACCCCGAACTGGACGGTGCCGAAGATCAGTGCGCCTAGCGCGGCCGCCGCGGTCAGCGGGACAGCCTGGGTCAAGTCGGTGCCGACCAGCTGCCCGGCGCTGAGCAGCGGGTACAGGAAGAGCAGCAGCACGATCATCAGCGACCCCGAGCCGACCGAGGTCATCCCCACGATGACCCCGCCGACCACGCCGATCAGAACGGTCACCAGCGGGCGCACCGTGATCTTGTGCACGGTGCCGGTGCGCTGGTTACCGGACCGGCGGTCCAGGATGTAGCGGAGCACCATGGCGGCCGCACCGACTAGCAGCGCCGCGCCCAGCGCGACCTCCACATGCTTTTGCTGCGTGGAACCGCCGCCCAGCAAGTGCAGGAAATAGGCGCCGAGGAACGCGGCCGGTACCGAGCCGAGCACCATCCAGCCGACCAGGCGCAGGTTGACGGTGCCCTTGCGCAGGTGCACCGCCGCGCCCACCGGCCGCATCAGCACGGCGGCGACCAGGTCGCTGGATATGGCCGCGGACGGCTTCACCCCGAACACCAGGATCAGCATCGGGGTCATCAGCGCGCCGCCGCCGGCTCCGGTCAGCCCGACGAGCAGGCCCACCACCGCGCTGCCCAGCACGATGTAGGGGTTAAGGGTCATGGCAAATTTCGCTCTCTTACTGACGGCCGGACACGGGATTCCCTAGAAAGCTACGACTCAATATAGGCATCGGCGGCCAGATGTCTATCCCACCCGCCAGGAAAGTGGGCAATGTAACGCCAGCCCGACGCTCAGCGATTTCCCCACAAATACTATTGATAAAAGCGGGAATGCGAAAGACGTGCCAGTGGCTACCGTGGCCAGCTGCGGCATTGCTCAGGCATTGCTCAACGGGCGTCGTTTCGGCATGGTAGGACATGACATTCGCTGGCCGGCCAGCCGCAGCCGCGGCGCCCAGCCGGCCGCACGTACCTAGGGGGGAACCTAGCCATGCGTAAAACCATCACGGCCACGATCATCGCGGCCGCGGCCACCGTCGTCATGGGAGGCGCCGGGATCGCCGCCGCAAGTACTCATTCCGGGGGCGCTACCGGAATCGAGCACTTCCAGCTGATGAGCACCTCGGCCACGGCCACGACGAGCAGCGTCATCGCTCATGGCGTGTTCACCGGCGCCGCAGTCGATCACGTGCTGTCGAACAACGTGGACCGGTTCGTGTTCCCGAATGGTGCGATCCGGGTGCACCACAGCAACGGCAAGGGCCCGCAGTCCTTCAACCCGAAGACCTGCCTGCTCACCGTCAACCAGCACGGCACCTACCTGATCACCCACGGGACCGGCAAGTACGCCGGGATCAGCGGCCACGGCACCTACCAGCTGAGCATCCTGGCCATCGGGGCGCGGTCGCACGGCAAGTGCTCGCAGAGCAAGCCGCCGGTCGCGTTCCACCAGGTGATCAACGCCAGCGGCCCGGTCAGCCTGCCGTAACCACCGCCCACTAGCACAAAGGGGGACTGCGCCCGGCCACGGCATGGTGGCCGGGCGCAGAACTGTCCGACCCGGGCCGGACAATCGGGCCATGGTCACCGTGGCGGACGTGCGGGCGGTTGCGCTGGCGCTGCCGCGCACCGAAGAGCACCTGATTCACGACCGGGTCAAGTTCCGCGTCGGCCGGATCGTGTACGCCGCGCTGTCCCGGGATGAGACGATCCTGGGCTTCGGCTTCCCCCGCGAGGAGCGCCCCGCGCTCATCGCGGCCCAGCCGGACCGGTTCCTGCTGGAGCGGGCCAGCGACACCAGGTACCAGTGGATCGACGCCCGGATGGCCACCCTCAGCGTGGCCGAGATGCGCGAGTTCGTCACCGACGCGTGGCGCATGGTGGTGCCGAAGCGGGTGGCCGCGGACCATCTCGGCAACTAACCGGTCAGCTGTTCACCGCCGCTGCGGCGTACCGCTCGACTAGCTGGTCGGCGAGCGCATCGAGGTCCTTCCCGATGTAGTTCGGCTGCGGTCCGACGTCGAGTGGGGCGTTGCCCGCGCGAAGGATAAGCCCGGCCTGCCAGCCGGCCGAGAGGGCGCCGATGGTGTCCCAGACGTGGCACGCGATCAGGCAGATGTCGCCCGGATCGATCCGGAGCGCGGTGGCGACGGAGTGGTAGGCCTCCGGCGCTGGCTTGTGGCCCGTGCTCGGTGCCGCACACCGTCAGCCTTGATGGTGTGCGGCTGCGGACCGGTACCGTGCTGGGTATGACGATCGAGACACGCCCGCTCGGGCGGACCGGCACCGACGTGACCATCCTCGGCTACGGGGCGATGGAGCTGCGCGGCCAGCCCCATGGGCCGGCCATCTCGGACGAGGACGCCGGGCGACTGCTCAACGAGGTGCTCGACGCCGGCATCAACTTGATCGACACGTCGCCGGACTACGGTCGCAGCGAGAAACTCATCGGACAGTATCTGGGCCACCGCCGCGATGAGTACTTCCTGTCATCCAAGTGCGGCTCCCTGCTCGGGCCGCCGCCCCCCGGGGCCAGACCGCCGTTCCGGCACGACTGGAGTAAGGCCAACGTGCGGGCCGGGGTGGAGCAGAGCCTCCGCCGTCTGGGCACCGACCGGCTGGACCTCGTGCAGGTGCACATGTCGCCGAGCCGGGCTCAACTGGAGGCCGACGACACAGTGCCGACTCTGCTGGCCCTCCGGGACGAGGGGAAGGTCCGGTTCATCGGCATGTCCGGAATCCTGCCGAACCTGCCCGACCACATCGCCATGAACGTCTTCGACGTATTCCAGATCCCGTACTCGGCGGTGCAGCGCGAACATGAGGACCTGATCACCGCGGCGGCCAAGACGGGCGCCGGCACGCTGATCCGGGGCGGTGCGGCTCGGGGCGGGCCAGCCGCGGACAAGGACTGGCAGCAGGGGCCGCTCGGGCTGCCGGAAGGGGAGGGGCAGCGCCGGTGGGCGTCAGCCGACGTGGACCGGCTGCTGGACGGCATGCCGCGGCTGGAGTTCGTCCTGCGGTTCACGCTCAGCCACCCCGCGCTGTCCAGCACCATCGTCGGCACGTCCAGTGTCGATCACCTGCGCGGCAACGTGGCTGTCGCGGCGAAAGGACCGCTGCCGGCCGACCTCTACCAGCAGGCCAAGGACGCCCTGCTGGATGGGAACGGGTAACCCTCAGCTCGGGTCTTCGTCGGGCGTGGCTGACGCATTAACAGCGGCCGGGTCACGAGGAAGTTCCTCGTGACCCGGCCGCGGTCGTGCGGTCGGTCAGGGATCGGCGCGGGTGGCGTCCTGCGGGTGCAGGGACTCCTGGGGGATGGCGGGCACCTCGTCCGCCTCGTCCAGGATCGCTTGGGCGACGGTCGCGCCGGGCACCGCGAGGTCCCCCTCGGGCACGCCCGCGTCCGCCTCCGGCCACTGCTTGAGCTCGACCTGCGGGATCAGCCAGGAGGCCAGGAAGGCCAGGAAGGCGATCGGCACCGCGACCAGGAACACGGTCTGGATCGACTCCGCGTAGCCGGCCACGAAGCCCTGGTGCACCACCGCGGGCAGGTGCTTGAGCAGCGCCGGGGTGGCGTCCGACGCGCTGAACCCGGCCGGCAGGCTGACCCCGTGCAGGTGCTTGGCCAGGTTGCCGACCAGCACGTTGGCGAAGATCGCACCGAAGATCGCGGTGCCGAACGAGCCGCCGATCGAGCGGAAGAACGTCGCCCCGGAGGTGGCCACGCCCAGTTCGCTGTGCGGCACCCCGTTCTGCACGATGATCACCAGCACCTGCATGACGCTGCCGATGCCCATGCCGAGCACCAGCATGTACAGCGAGTCCTCGAGGGTTGACGAGCCCACGCCCATCAGCGAGAGCAGGAACAAGCCGACGGTCATCACCGCTGTCCCGGCGATCGGGAAGAACCGGTACTTGCCGGTCCTGGAGATGATCTGGCCGGAGCCGATCGAGGTGATCAGCAGCCCGGCCATCAGCGGCAGCAGGTACACCCCGGAGATGGTCGGCGAGATGCCCCGCACCACCTGGAAGAAGGCGGGCAGGTAGGTGATCGCGCCGAACATCGCGAAGCCGACGATGAAGCCGACCACGCTGGTCACCCAGAAGGTGCGCAGCCGGAACAGGTGCAGCGGCAGCACCGGCTCCGCCGCCCTGCGCTCGACCAGCACGAACAGCCCGATCAGCAGCACGCCGGCCAGGCCCAGGATGTAGATCGGGGCGGACCGCCACGCGTAGGTGGTGCCGCCCAGGCTGGTCAGCAGGATCAGCGAGGTGGCCGCGAGGGACAGCACCACGAAACCCAGGTAGTCGATCACGTGGTGCACCCGGGACAGGTGGCCCGGCACCTGGGTGGCCACTACGGCCAGCGCGACTAGGCCGATCGGCACGTTGATGTAGAAGATCCAGCGCCAGGACAGGTCGTCCACGAATACCCCGCCGAGCAGCGGTCCGATCACGCTGGCCAGGCCGAAGACCGCGCCGAACAGCCCGACGTAGCGGCCCCGTTCCCGGGGCGAGACGACGTCGCCGACGATGGCCTGCGCGCCGACCATCAGGCCTCCGGCGCCCAGGCCCTGCACCGCGCGGAACGCGATGAGCTCGATCATGGACGAGCTGATGCCAGACAGGATCGAGCCGGCCACGAAAATGACGATGGCGGCCTGGAAGAAGATCTTCCGGCCATACTGGTCACCCAGCTTGCCCCAGAGCGGGGTGGACACCGTGAGGGCCAGCAGGTACGCGGTGATCACCCAGGCGATGTGCGCGCCGCCGTGGAGGTCGCCCACGATGGTCGGCAGCGCGGTGGACACGATCGTCTGGTCGAGCGCGGCGAGCAGCATGCCGAGCATGAGCGCGCCGATGATGAGCAGAATGCGGCGGCGGCCGAGCCCGGGCTGGGCGCCGTTTTCAGAGCCGTCCGCGGCGAGCGGCTGGGGGCCGCCGGCGGGCGCGGGAGAGGCGGATGCCATCAGTGGTTGTCCTTTCTGTCCGCGACTTCTCGCGAGACGTCGCGCAACGCGCAGTCTTCTGGCAGCCCGTCCGCGAGCGCGCGGAACGCCAGGTCAACGAACCGGGTGAGCGGCGCCGCGCCCCGGGAACCGGCCCACATCGAGATGCTGGCCCGGAACACGCTCACGCCTACCGCGGCCAGCAGGGCCGGGTAGGGGTCGTGATCCGGGTCGACGCCGAGCCGGGCGGCCAGTCCTTCGGTGGCGGTCCGCTCGATCTGCGCCATCTGGGCCGAACCCGCCGCCCGCAGGTGCGGGTCGGAGCGGGCTTCCTTCATCCGGCACAGCCAGTCCACCGGGTTGCCACCCAGTTCGCCGAGTTCGTCGGCGACCGCCTGGGCGTCGTCGGCGATCACGATGCGGAGCGCCTCCAGGGCCGGCTGGCCGGGTGCCGTCCGGACCAGCCGCTCGCGCATCGACGCGGCCCGCTCTGGGTCGGCGCCGAACAACGCCGCTTCCTTGGACGGGAAGTAGTTGAAGAACGTGCGTGGCGACACGTCGGCCGCCTCGGCGATGTCCTCCACGGTGACCTGCGCAAAGCCACGCTTGGCCACCAGATCGAGGGCGTGCCGGCGCAGCGACCGGCGGGTGGCCAGCTTCTTGCGCTCGCGCAGCGAGGCGTGCGGCTCCGCGACGGCAGTGCTGGTATTCAGTGTCATTGTGCGCTCACTACATCTCTGCGTGCTGTGCAAACTTGCACGTCTTAGAATATTACAGTGAGTGCAACGAGTCGCGGGCGACCCCTATTCCCGGCGCCGCCCGGGGCCAGCGGACGGCACCGGCCACCTGGGGGCGTTGGGCGAATAAGGGGTTGGGGGTTGGTTCTTACTTGGCCAGGAAGTCGAGCAGTGCGGGGTTGACCACCTCCGGGAAGGTCCAGCCCACGTTGTGTGGCCCGCCCTCGACAGTGACGAACGTCAGGTCCTTGATCAGCCCGGGCAGCCGGGCCGCGGTGTTCGGGTAGGGCAGGATGCGGTCCTGGTCGCCGTGGATCAGCAGCACCGGGACGTCGATCTTGGGCAGGTCGGCGCGGAAGTCGGTGAGCCAGGTGTCCACGCACGCCCAGGCGGCGTACCAGGAGGCTTGGACCGCGACAATGAAGGAATTCTGCCAGGCCTGGTCGCTGATCCGGCCTTGCGCGCGGAGCACGTCGACGTTGTAGAAGTTGTCCAGGAAGTCATTGAAGTAGGCGGGCCGGTCCTTGATCACGGCCGCCTTGATGCCGTCGAACACCGATGCATCCACGCCGTCCGGGTTGTCCGGGGTCTTGAGCAGGAACGGCGGGATCGCGCCGATCAGGATCGCCTTGCGGACCCGCCCCGAGCCGTATTTGCCCAGGTAGCGGGTGACTTCGCCGGTGCCCATGGAGAACCCGCCGAGCGCGATGTCGCGCACGTCGAGGTGCTCCAGCAATGTGTTGAGATCGGCGGCGAACGTGTCGTAGTCGTAGCCGGTGGTGGGCTGGCTGGACTGGCCGAAGCCACGCCGGTCATAGGTGATCACCCGGTACCCGGCGTCGAGCAGAACGCGCGACTGCCTCTCCCAGGAGGCGCCGTTCAGCGGGTAGCCGTGGATGAGCACCACCGGCTGGCCGCTGCCATGATCCTCGTAGTAGATCTCGATGTCGGTGCCGTTCTCCGAGCCGACGGTGACCTTAGCCATGACGCTGCCTCCCGTAGCGCGCTGGTTGCCCTTGCCCCCACCACTCTGCCCGGTTTGCCCGTGTTATCAACCTGTGACCAGCAGGCTATCTGGTGAATGGCGCGGGCCAGGCCCCGGCCCGGGTGGAGGGGGAAGCGAGCCGGGGCCTGGCCCAGACCGGGGCGCTGGGCAGGGCGATTGTGGCGGCGCCCTGCCCAGCGGGCTAGTGGGCTCGTGCCCAGCCCCGGTCAACTGGTGCTGCTGCGGCCGCGCCGGGTCAGCGCGTCCACGGTTACCGCGGCCAGCAGCACCAGCGCGGTCCACATCAGCTGGGCCGTGGCGGTCAGGCCGAGCAACTGCAGGCCGTTCGCGATCACGCCAACGACCAGGCCACCGAGCAGCGCGTCCATCATCTTGCCCCGCCCGCCGAACAGGCTGGTGCCGCCGATGACCGCGGCCGCCACCGCGTTCAGCACGTTCTGGCCGCCCTGCACGCTGCTGGATATCGAGCCCAGGTAGGAGGCGTAGATGATGCCGGTGATGCCCGCGGTCATGCCACACAGCGCGAACGCGATGACCTTGATCCGGTTGGTGTTCACGCCGGCCCGCCGGGCCGCCTCGGCGTTACCGCCGATCGCGTACACGTAGCGGCCGAACCGGGTGCGGCCGAGCAGCACCGTGTAGACGACCAGGATGCCGAGCACGACCAGCACCACCCAGGGCAGCCCGCGCACCGGGATGAACGTGTGGCTGCGGTTGGTGTTGCCGACCAGCACGACCACGACGCCGGCCACCGCTATCACCGCGATCTTCAGCAGCGTGATGCTGACCGGCGGGGCGACCAGGCCGTTGACCCGGCGCCGCCGGTCGCGCAGGAACATCATCGCGGCGGCGAGGCCGACCAGCACGATCATCACGATCCAGCTGGCCGCCGGGCTGAGCGCGCCCGCCTCGATGTCGTTGATCACGTTGCTGTTCAGGTTGATCACGCCGCCCAGGCCGAAGTGGCCGCTCGCGTTGATCAGGAACAGCAGCAACCCGGACAGGCCGAGGAAGCCGGCCAGCGTGACCACGAACGAGGGCAATCGCAACCGGGTGATGATGAAGCCCTGCAGACCGCCGTAGAAAGCGGTCGCGACGAGCGCGGTGAGTATCGCCACCCACCACGGCACGTTCTCGTCCACCAGCCACAGCGCGACGACCGCGCCGCAGGCCGCGGTGTAGCCGGCCGCCAGGTCGATCTCGCCGAGCAGCAGGACGAACACCTCGGCCATGCCCAGCGTGACGATGAACGCGGCCTGGGTCATCAGGTTGACCAGGTTGCCCGCGGACAGGAACAGCGAGTTCTTCAGCTGGAAGAACAGCACGATCGCGACCAAGCCGACGATGACCGGCAGGGCGCCGCTCTCACCGCTGCGGATCTGCTTGGCCCAGATGCGCAGGTACTCGGTGACCGAGCCGGCCATCAGCTCGGCGGACGCCCCGGAGGCCACCACGAGCTCATCCGTGCTGCCGGCCGCGCTGTCGCTGCTGATCTCTTGCTGCTCTGAGGATTGCTGGGGTGTAGGTGGATTCGTCGATGTCATTGGTCAGCCCTCCGCGCCACTCGTTGGGCCGCTCTGCGTGAGGCGGGCACCGTTGTCCCCGCCGGGGGTGCGGTGGGAGGTGCCCGTGGTCATCAGGTCGACGGCGGATGCCGTGTCATACTCGGCGGCCGGGCCGGTCGACACCAGCCGGCCCAGGTACAGCACGGCCAGCCGGTCGGCCACCTGGAACACGTCGATCAGGTTGTGTGACACCACGATGACCCCGATGCCGCGCCGGGCCAGCCGGGTGATCAGGTCGAGCACCAGGGCGGTCTGCGAGACGCCGAGCGCGGCGGTCGGCTCGTCCATGATCACGAGCTGGGCGTCCAGCATGACCGCCTTGGCCACCGCCACCGCCTGCCGCTGCCCGCCGGACAGCGACCCGACCGGCTGCCGGATGTTGCGGACCGTGGTGACCCGCAGGTCGCTGAGCGTGCGCTGGGCGGTGGTCTCCATCGTCACCTCGTCCAGCAGCAGGTGCCGCAGGACCTCGTGGCCCAGCAGCATATTCTGCACGATGTCCAGGTTGTCGCACAGCGCGAGGTCCTGGTACACGGTGGCGATGCCGGCCTGGGTTGCGTCCTTCGGGGTGCGGAAGTGCACCCGCTGACCCTGCCAGAGGATCTCGCCGTGCGACGGCTGCCAGATGCCGGAGATGGTCTTGATCAGGGTCGACTTTCCCGCGCCGTTGTCCCCGACCAGGGCAGTGACCTGCCCGGCCGGGATGTCGAGGTCGATCCCGTTGAGCGCCTGCACCGGGCCGAAGTTCTTCCCGATGCCGCGCAATTGAAGTAGCGGCCCGTCCATGGTGGCAGTTCCTTTGCTGCTGCTGGTGCGCGTCGGAGCCCGGCCCGCCGCGGCGGGCCGGGCTCCGTCTTCCGAGCTGTCTGTCACTGCGCGGATTGTCCCGGGTTTTGACCCGGCTCAGCCAGTCATCCAGAGATCCCGGCCGCAGTGCAGTCCTTCGCGTACTTGCCAGCGCACAGCTGGGCCGCGGGCACGAACTTGTCCGCGATCACGGTCGAGTTCATGTTGGCCGTGGTGACCCACTCTGGGATGAGCAGCGTCGACTTGACCGAGGTCTTCGTCTGCGGGTCGGTGGTGGTCCCGTTGAGCAGGCTAGCCGGTGGCGTGACGCCGGCCCGGACGTACATGGCCAGCGCGGCGGCCGCCTGGGCCTCCAGGTAGATCGGCTTGTACACGGTGCCGCACTGGTAGCCGGTCAGGATGTTCTGCAGCCCGGTCAGCGTGGCGTCCTGGCCGGTGGTCGGGAACGTCTTTGCCTTGATGCCCTGGTTCTGCAGGTAGTGGATGATCGGAGCGCCGTTCTCGTCGTTGGGGATCAGCGCGGAGTTGATGTTCTTGTGCGCGGTGTACTGCTGCTGGAACTCACTCAGCGCGGTCGGCGGGTCCCAGGTACCGGCCGGGTTGCTCACGTCCTTCCAGCCGCTGCTGAACTTGGGCGCCAGCACGCCGTCGTAGCCCTGCGCGAAGAGCGTCGCGTTGTTGTCGGTTGGTGCGCCATTCATGACGATGACCTGTGGCTTCTTCACGCCCCAGGACGACACGCAGCTGACCAGGCCCTGCCCGATCAGCTTGCCGACCTGGACGTTGTTGAAGCTGACGTAGTACTTGCGGGTGCCGCCCAGGGTCAGCCGGTCGTAGTCGATGACGGTGACGCCGTGCGCCTTGGCGTACGACTCGATGTGCGCGCCGACGCCGGAGTCGAGCGGGTCCACGACCAGCACGCTGGCGCCCTTGGTGATGGCCGTCTGCGCGTCACTGAACTGGGTCGAGTCGCTGCCCAGTGCGTTCTGCACGGTGAACTGAGAGGTCTTGAGCCCGGCCTTGGTGAACGACTCCTTCAGGTACGGCGCGTCAAACTCGACATACCGGGTGGACGTCACGGTGTCCGGCAGGATCACGGCCACGTTGCCCTTGCCGCGAGCGGCCAGCGGCTTGAGCGTGGCCATGGCGGACAGGCTGTTGTTCAGCTGGCTGAGCGAGAGCTGGGGTACTGGCGCTGCGCTGCTGCTGGACGAGCTGCTTGACGAGCCGCCGCTGCTGCCGCAGGCGGCGATGAGCAGTGCCGCGCTGCCCGCACAGGCGGTCAGCGCGACTTTACGGGTGACTGAATGCAAGGGAACCCACCTCACTGTGGCGGAAACATGTCGGGGTCCTGCGGGGGCAGGGTCTACTGCCGTGGGTCGCGAGCCCCCCCATCTATCTGGGGAAACAGTAGGACGACGGCAATAAACAGAGCCGTAAACATTTCTGTAACCCCGTGAAAAAAGCATTAATAAGCGCAGCCTGGTGCGTATAGCCCGGTTCGCTCCCTGCTCGGTGGGCCGCGGGTTGATGCGTCGCGATGTGGTGGGAAAACGCACGTAATTGGACACAACCCACCGCATGACCTGGGCCCGGGGCGGGCCCGGGATGTGCGGGGCTGTTTAGGTGTGCGGGGCTGTTTAGGTGTGCGGGGATTAGTCGCCGGCAATGCGGTACCCGGCCCGGGGCTGGGTCAGGATCACCGGGGCGGTGCCGTCCGGCTCCAGCTTGGCGCGCAGCCGCCGGATGTAGACCCGGACGTACTCGGTCTCGGTCTCGTAGCCGCGTCCCCACACCCGGCGCAACAGGTGCGCATGGGTGAGCAGCTTGCCGCGGTTGATGGCCAGCTCGCGGAGCAGTGCGAATTCGGTCGGGGTGAGGTGCACCGCGGCGCCGCTGTGGCGCACCTGCTGGCTGGCCAGGTCGATCTCCAGCTGGCCAATGGTGATCAGCGTGGGCACGGCGCGCGGCGCGGCCTCGGCCGGGCGGGTGCGACGCAGCGTGGCGGTGATCCGGGCCAGCAGTTCCTCGATGCTGAACGGCTTGGTCAGGTAGTCATTGGCGCCCATGTTCAGCGCGGTTACCTTGTCCCGCTCCCCACCGCGGGCCGAGATCACGATGATGGCCACCGGCGACTGCTCGCGAATCAACTGGCACAACTCGAAGCCGTCCACCTCGGGCAGCATCAGATCGAGCAGCACGATGTCCGGGTCCTCGGTCTCCAGCAGGTTGAGCGCGCGCAGCCCGTCCAGCGACACCACCGTGTCGAAGCCGCGCACGGCCAGGTTGGACCGGATCAGATCGACGATGTTGGGATCGTCCTCGACCACCAGGGCGCGGGTGTTGCCGGCCTGTTCAGGCATGGTCAGCCACTTCTGCCGGAGCCGGGGGCGGGGGCGCCGCCGGGGGCGCCGCCGCAGCCGGGGGGGCCGCCGCAGCCGAAGGCGCTACGTTGTCCGGGCCAGCCGGGTTCTCCACCGGCAGATGGATCCGGAAGCGGGTACCCCGGGCCGGCTGGTCCAGCTCCAGCCGGCCGCCGTGCGCGGTCACGATCCCGCGGGCGATGGACAGCCCAAGGCCGGAACCGGAACTGGCCGCCCGACGCCGCCGCATCGGCTCGAACGGCGCCTGCGCCACGTCGGGCGGCAGGCCGGGACCGTCGTCGGCCACCGTCACCAGCACCGTGCCCGGCCCATCGGGCGCCGCGCTGACCGTGACCCGGGTGCCGGCCGGGTTGTGGCTGGTCGCGTTGTTCAGCAGGTTCACGAAGACCTGCTCGAGCCGGTCGTGGTCGGCCCAGATCGGTGGCAGCCGGTCGGCGCAGTCCACCTCGACCAGCGGTGCGCCCGCCGGCGGCAGGCAGGCGATGGCCGCGTCCAGCACCAGCGGAATGCTGCACCAGTCGCGCTGCAACTGCAAGATGCCGGACTCGATGGCGGAGAACCGGAGCAGGTCGTCGACCAGCCGGCCCAGCCGGGACGACTCGGCCGCGATCCTGGTCAGGAAGCGCTGCTGGGATTCCGCGTCCCAGCTCACGTCCGGCTGGAGCAGGCTGGACGCGTACCCCTTGATCGCGGTCAGCGGGGTGCGCAGCTCGTGGCTGAGCCGGGACAGGAAGCCGCGCTGCAGTTCGCGGGACCGGCGCAGCGCCGCGGTCTCCTGGATGGCCGACCAGGCCGCTTCCCGTTCCAGGGCCAGCCCCAGCGAGTGCGCGGCGTCCTCCAGCAGCGCGGTCGCGTCCGGCGGCGGCAGGCCGGCCCACCGGGCGACCAGCGCGGACCGGCCGCCAGGCGCCGGGAACGCGACCGACAGCAGGTACCGGCCCCCGTCCTCGGCTACCGCCCCGGCCGCGCCGACCGCCCGGCCCGCGCCGACCGCCCGGCCCGCGCCGACTGCCCGGCCCGCGCCGACTGCCCGGCCCGCGCCAACTGCCTCCACCGCTGCCTCGCCCAGGTCCGCCGCGCCGTCGTGGCCCGCCGCGGCCAGCGCGGCCTCGGCGGCGTGCCGCACGGCCGCGGAGCACTCGGCGGCTTCGCCGTCTGCCAGGCGCGCCTGCGCGCGGCCGGCCGCGGCGCGGCACACCGCCGCCCCGTCCGGTGGCTGGGCCAGCAGCGCGACCTCGTCGGCCTCCAGCCCACGGCGCAGCGCCTGCAACGCCGCGCCCAGCCCCTCGGCCACCGGTACCGGGCCGCCCAGGATCTGCAGCATCTCCCGGATCGTCTCCAGCACCCGGTTCCGCGCGGTGACCTGCTCGAGCAGCCGGTCGCGGTCCACCGCGCTGGCCACGTACCCGGCGTACAGCGAGGCCAGGTCGAGGTCATCCCGGCGCGGCGGGCCGGCCGTCGCACGGAACACGGTGATCACGCCGAGCAGCCCGCCCGGGCCGAGCACAGGGACCGACCAAGAGCTGGCCACCTTGGCCGACCTGGCCAGCTCCTTGAACGGCCCCCACGTGGTGCCGGCCGGCACGTTCTCCTCGACGACTGGAGCCTGCCCAGCCGCAGCCAGCCCGACCGGGCCGCCGGCCGGGCCGCACGGCAGCCGGGACCAGGCGTGCACCAGCCGCGGCGCCAGCCCGAGCGACGCGGCGCAGACCAGTGACGCATCCTGCAGCAGGTGGATGCACAGCCGCTCGCTGCCCAGCGCGGCACCCAGCGCGGACAGGATCAGCGACAGGCTGCTGGACGGGTCGGCCGACACCAGCCGGCCGGTCAGCCCGTGCAGCCGGATCAGCTGCCGACGGGCCGAGGAGTCCACCTCCTGGCCGGACACCAGCGCCACCACGTCGTCCGGATGGACCTCACTCGGCGACACCTCGGCGATGACCCGGCCCTGCCGGAGCACCACGATGCGGTCGGCCAGCCGGAACATCTGCGCCGTGTCATGACAGGCCAGCAGCACCGTGGTGCCCTGCTCGCGAACCCGCAGGACGAGGTCTTCGACCAGCCCGGACTCCCGTACGCCGAGCGAGGCGGTGGGCTCGTCCAGCAGCAGCAGCCGCGGCTGGTGCGCCATGGCCCGGGCCACCGCGACCATCTGGCGCTGCCCACCGGACAGGGACCGGACCGAGCGCTCCGGGTCGCGCAGCGGGATGCCCAGCCGCTCGAAGATGCCCGCCGCGTCCCGGCGCTGCCGGAAGTCGGACAGCAACCGGCCGCGGCGCTCCCGGCCGAGCAGCACGTTCGAGGCCACATCGAGGTTCTCGCACAGCGACAGGTCCTGCCAGACCACCGAGATGCCGCGGCGCTTGGCCGCGATCGGGTCGGCGGGCACCGGGCGGCCGTCCAACGCGATGACCCCGGAGGTCGGCGCGATGTCCCCGGCGATGCAGCGGACCAGCGTGCTCTTGCCCGCGCCGTTCTCGCCGGCCAGCGCGACGACCTCGCCCGCCCGCACGGTGAGGTCGACCGAGTCCAGCGCGGTCAGCGGGCCGAACCGGACGCCGAGCCCGGACACCGCGAGCTGCGCCGCCGCGACCGGGCTGGCCGGGCTCACCGTGGCATTCATGGGCACATTGTGGTCTGAACCCACGCTGAGCACCACATGCTCGGCCCGGGCGCCGCGTTGACTACGTACCCCGGTACGGCTGTTAGCGTCGCCAGCATGGCTGGGTTGACGATCGGCAAGTTCGCCGCCGCCGAGGGCGTCGGCGTGGAGACGGTGCGGTTCTACCAGCGGCGTGGCCTGCTGATCCAGCCGGAACGGGGCCGCTCCGGGTTCCGCGAGTACTCCGCGGACGACCGGTGGCGGCTGGCCTTCATCCGTCGGGCCCGCGCGCTCGGCTTCAGCCTGGGTGAGATCCGGGACCTGCTCGGGCCGGCCCAGGCCCGGTCCACCGCGGAGATCGTCCAGGCAGCCGAGCTGAAGCTGGCCGCCAACGCCGCGCGGATGCGGGAGCTAGCCCAGCTGCAGTGCCGGCTCCGCCGCCTGGTCCAGGTATGCGAGCACGGCGACAGCGACGACTGCATCGCGCTGCACATCACCGAACCACGGGAGGAACTGACCGGATGAGTACCGAAGTGAGTAATGGCGTGGTGAGCG